>JAUNKY010000006.1:58824-86667 GCA_030532515.1 Actinomycetaceae bacterium | reverse complement strand
ACCACAACAACGAAAAACCCAAACAAAATCAATAAGAACTGTCCAATAACCCTCACTTGTGAACTTCGTTGTAAACTTCCTTGCCTTCAGAATCCTTCAAGATAACGCGTACCTTGCCGTTTTCAATGCCGCGCTTCTTCATTTCGGTCTGTGCGGCTGGCAGGAAGCTCTTGCCGAAGCCGTCGCCCATTGGCTTAACGAAAGCTTCGCCGGACTGCTTGATCAGTGGGTTATCGCTCAGGGTGATTTCAACTACCAAGGTGTCGGTGCCTTCAGCAGCAGCCTTCATGTCCTTAACGAAGTCTTTAACTTGTGGGGTCTTTTCAATCTGGCTCTGTACGTTTGCGTTGAACTCGCTGACCATATCCTGAATTGGGTTGGAAGAACCACAAGCGGAGAGAATCAGTGCCAAGCCAGCAGCCATAGAGACTAGTACCTGACGGGTCTTAGACATTGCCATTACATTTACCTTACTTTTAGGTGGGTGTTCTTACATCCGAAAGTATAGCGACGAAAGTTTAAAGAAACATGAGAATTATGTAACGTTATCAAACGTTTTTTATTCGCTTGCCTTTGCGTTGGTGGTAGTCTGGTCAAAAATTACCTGACCATCATGCTTCACAACCTTCAGACGCACATCCAAAGACTCGATTTCAGAAGTGCCGATGGTGTTCTGAACTTCAACGTTAGCCTGTTCCATCAGACCATCGCCTTGAGTCTTAATGAAGTCATTGACGAAACCTTCCATTGCTGGGTTGTTCGCCAGTTTAACTTCGACCAAGATAGTATCTTCATCAGCGGCAGAAGCCTTAGCTTCTTCAATAACCTGCTTAGCATCAGGGAAAACGTTTAACTGGTACTCGATACGATCGTTCAGATCACGAACGTGATCTTCCATAGTGGCTGCTTCTCCACAGGCGGACAGAAGCAGGGCTACACCTACCGCAGCGGTAGCAAATGCTTTACTTGATTTCTTAAACAAATTCATAAGTTTCTCTCGACAAAACAGCTAGAATGCTATTTCTACTAGCCAAAAATGTAGGTATTTAAAGCTCTACCTACGAAAAAACGCTGGATGACCAGGCACCAGCGCTTCTTTGCAGTATAGTTAGTGGAAACTTACTAAGACCTATTTAGAACAATAGGTGGTAGCAGCTATTCACCAACTACTTATCAAGACAATTACATTGACTAAAACAGACTACCAGGTTTAGCTCTAAAAAGCCTGTAAGTCGGCGAAGATCACAATATTGTAAGCTAACTGTTACAGTCCTGTATCCAAATGTTTAAAAACCTCGAAATTTAACTGCCCGCTGGCAGTGAAATTCCCCTGCACCCCTGCAAAAGTTGCGGCACTACCACTAGTAACTGGGAAGACTCGGGTGACTTGTCCCGCCTGTCCCATCGCCAGGGCGATTACCGGCACCTGTTGCACAGTGTCCGCAAAGTGACGCGCTGCCAACATCAGTTTCAAAGCATCTAACGCAGAGGTCGCAAACGAAACATATTTAACTACCCCACTGCCAACTTCGCTGGGATCATCTTCACCCAACTGTGCCCGCGTAGCTAAAACCGTTTCCGCGACAAAGCGTTGCATTTCTTGTAGCTGGCTAATAATCGCCTCTACCTTTGGCGTAGCGTACTGGTCGTGCTTTGAAAGTACTGGTGCCACCCCATTAACCACAGCTTTTTCAAGCAACTCTTTAGCCTGCGGATGAGAATACTCGACGTCTAACGCATCTACCCCGCAAGAGATCAGCGTCGATAACACTCGGTAATAGGCATTAGTGTCCCCAGTTCCGCCCTCGGAAGTGGTTCGAAAAGTTGCCAGCAACGGAACTGCCGATTCGCGCCGAACTACACGCGAAACCCCGCTAATAATCGCATCGTCAAATGAAGCTAAAGAATCCACCCGCCACTCGACCAAATCCACCTGGGTGAAGTCGATGGACTGGAGCTGGGAAACTAACTGCGCTGCGTCAGCACCAGCAACTGAACAAATAATCTTTGCCGGTGAAGTCCCCAACGTGACTGGTTTCGCCGCCGGAAAAGCTGCCCCGGCGCCCCCTAGGATCACGGTTTCCATAGCTTATCCTCCGTCTCCGTCGCATTCATTAGCTGCCACCATCTGCCGCTGTTCCAAATCAACGTAGCGAGAGTCCAGCCATCCGTATGGCAAATGCGGTTTCTTCTGTCCGCCGGCCCGCCCTCGTTTTCCGCGGGCAGCCGGAGGATACTCAACCTCAGGGTCAAGGGCTTGAAGTAACTCCACCAGCTCGGCCAGCGTCGAGACGCGGGAAAATGCCAAGCGGGTTTCGCCGCCTAATTTAAAGCCTTTTAGATACCAGCCAATATGCTTGCGCAAATTCCGCATCGCTTCATTCTCACTCCGAGAATTCTCGATCATTAACTGCGCGTGCTGCGTAATTATCTGCGCTACCTGGCCTTGGCGCGGAGCCAACTCAGCTAACGTCCCCGTGGTGAGGGTAGCTACCAGATCGTGGAAAAGCCACGGGCGTCCCTGCGCGCCACGCCCCACAACCACCGCATCACAGCCCGTATGCGCCATCATATCTAACGCATCTTGTGCGCCCCAGATGTCGCCATTACCCAAAACCGGCACTGACAGGTCCTGTTTCAGTTGTGCGATAGTATCCCAATCTGCCTGACCGGAATAGTGCTGCGCCTGGGTGCGCCCGTGTAAAGCAACCGCTGCTACCCCGGCGTCTTCAGCAATCCGCCCTGCATCGCGGTAGGTTAAATGTTCGTCGTCGATTCCCACGCGCATCTTAATCGTCACAGGAACATTCGCGCCCGTTTCCTTAACTGCCTGCATCACTGAGGTCATAATGTCGGTGAAGAGGTCGAGTTTCCATGGCAGGGCTGCTCCCCCGCCTTTTTTAGTTACTTTAGGGACGGGACAGCCAAAGTTAAGATCAATGTGATCCACTAAATCGTCAGCCAGCAAAATGTGGGTGGCATTATAAAGATTTACTGGGTCAGTGCCATATAGCTGCAAAGAACGCACCCGGTCAGTGGGATCTGGCTTGGCCATATGCATAGTTTTTTCGTTGCGCTCTACCAGCGCGCGGGCGGTTATCATCTCACAAACGTACAGACCTGCCGGAGCATCAATGCCCGGTGTAGCGTTTGGAAGATCCACTTTTAGGGAATCTGGTAAACCGGATTCTCCGAAATGACGGGAAAGACGGCGGAAAGGCACGTCAGTTACCCCGGCCATGGGAGCCAAAACCACCGGAGCCCACAGCTTTAAAGGACCAATCTGTAGACTTCCGGTGGTTTTAGTTTCCATATTTTTTAATCTTTTCCTGGGTAGTTACTGTAATCAGACCAGTGGGAGGCGCTTGATCAAGTAATCTTCTACTTCGTCGAGCTTCACGCGAACCTGTTCCATGGTGTCGCGGTCACGGATGGTGACAGCGCCATCTTCAATGGAATCGAAGTCGTACGTGATGCAGAATGGGGTGCCGATTTCGTCCTGACGACGGTAACGGCGGCCAACTGCTCCAGCGTCATCGTATTCCACGTTCCAACGCTTGCGTAGCTGAGCAGCCAGTTCCTTAGCAGGTCCGGTTAGTTCTTCCTTCTTGGACAGAGGGAAGACCGCTACCTTAACTGGGGCCAAACGTGGGTCCAGCTTCAGGACGACGCGCTTGTCAACACCGCCCTTTGCGTTAGGAGCTTCGTCTTCAGTGTAGGCTTCGATGAGGAATGCCATCAGGGAACGGGTTAGACCTGCAGATGGTTCAATCACGTATGGGGTCCAGCGTTCGTTCTTTTCCTGATCAAAGTAGTCTAGCTTAGAGCCGGATGCTTCCGCGTGGGTGCTCAGGTCATAGTCGGTACGGTTTGCGATACCTTCCAATTCGCCCCATTCAGAGCCTTGGAAACCGAAGGTGTATTCGATGTCCACAGTACGCTTTGAGTAGTGGGAAAGCTTTTCCTGCGGGTGTTCGTACAGGCGCAGGTGTTCTGGATCGATTCCCAGGTCGGTGTACCAAGCGATACGTTCGTCAATCCAGTATTGGTGCCATTCTTCATCGGTACCTGGTTCTACGAAGAATTCCAGTTCCATCTGTTCGAATTCACGGGTACGGAAGATGAAGTTACCCGGGGTAATTTCGTTACGGAAGGACTTACCGATCTGGCCGATGCCAAATGGTGGCTTCTTACGTGCAGAAGTCATTACGTTTGCGTAGTTTACAAAAATGCCCTGTGCGGTTTCGGGACGCATGTAGTGCAGGCCGGATTCGTCGTCTACTGGACCCAGGAAGGTCTTTAGTAGCCCAGAGAATGCGCGTGGTTCAGTCCACTGTCCGCGGGTACCACAGTTAGGGCAGGCGATTACGTCCATGGATACTTCTTCTTCAGAAATACCCTTCTTTTCAGCGTATTCTTCAACCAAGTTGTCTTGGCGCAGACGCTTGTGGCAGGACAGACATTCCGTTAGTGGATCGGTGAAGGCAGTTACGTGACCGGAAGCTTCCCAGACCTGGCGAGGCAAAATGACGGATGAGTCCAAACCGACGACGTCTTCACGCTGGCGTACAACGCGAGACCACCATGCCTTCTTAATGTTTTCTTTTAGTTCGACGCCCAGTGGTCCGTAGTCCCATGCTGAACGGGTACCACCGTAGATTTCACCACAGGGGTAGACGAAACCACGGCGTTTAGCCAAGCTAATAACTGCATCTAGGCGAGATGGTGCACCTGCCACGTTTATGCTCCTTTGAGAGTATCCGGCCACATCTGGCTGATGTGGATTTCTGTTCAAGTTTACCAGGTGTTTTTGCACTTCCTTGGAGTACTCCCTGTGACCTGAGGGGCTTTTGTGCGATTTGCGGTACGTTTTGTCCAAATATTGTATATTCCGGTTGCATTCAGCCCCCTTATCGACAATGATTGTCATTATGAGTAAGCAGAAATATTCTTTAAAGTCCACTTTAATTGCCGGTTTCGCCGCAGCCTCACTGGCTTTAGCAGGCTGCACAACCTCAGCTGAGAAGCCCGAACATGACCATGCCCACGAACCTGGGCACAGCCACGAAAATACCCACACGGTAGAAAAGGCCCAGGCAATTGCTAACCGCGATACGAACCAAGCCCTGAACGTAAAGACCTCAATCTACCCACTTCAGTATTTAGTTGAGCGAATCGTTGGAGAGAAGCTGAATGTCTCTTCCCTAACCGGTCCCGGCGTGGATGCGCACAGCTTAGAGCTTTCCCCTAAAACAGTTGCCGAACTGGGGCAGGCCGATGCAGTTATCTATTTAAGCGGCTTCCAAAATGCTGTTGATGATGCCACCGCTCAATCGGATAACCCCCGAATCCTTGACGTTGCCCACGCCCTTGATCTGTTGGAAGGTCACGCTCATGACCATGACCACGAACATGGCAAAGAAGCACATGGTAAAGAAGAACATGGCAAGGATGAGCACGCTAAAGAATCACACGGCAAAGATGGCCACGGCCACGATCATGCTCACGACCACGGCCACGAGCATGCGGTAGACCCTCACTTCTGGCTAGACCCTCACCAAATGATCAAAGCGGGCAATAACATTGCCGACTTCTTCGCTAAAATCGACCCCGCAAATGCCGAAACCTACAAAGATCGCGCTAAGGAACTGGAAAAGGACCTTGAGGAACTAAGCGAAGAAATGCACACTGGCTTAGCGAAGTGCCAGGTTAAGACTTTCGTAGTTTCCCACGAAGCTTTTGGTTACTTGGCTAAAGAAACCGGTTTAGAACAGGTGGGTGTTTCCGGCTTGGATCCAGAAGTTACTCCTTCTGTAGCCCGGATTGAAGAAGTAAAGCAGGTTATCCAAGCAAAAGGGGTGCAGACGATTTACCTTGAAGTAAACGTATCCCCTCGCGTTTTAGAAGCCCTTGCAAAAGACCTGGGGATTGAAGTTGCCGTTTTAGATCCCATTGCAACGCAGAACGATCCAGCTATGGACTACCTCCAGCTGATGCGTAAGAATCTGGAAACACTTAAAAAGGGACAAAATTGTCAGTAAACGCGTTAAGCGTCCACAACCTATCTGTTCGGTATGGTAACCACGAAGTCATCCACCAGCTAGACTTCACGGTGCCTACCGGACAGATTGTGGCAATTACCGGGGCCAACGGCTCGGGTAAATCCACGCTTTTAAAAGCCATCTTAAATATCATCCCCGCGAAGGGTGAGGTAACTGTCTTTGGCAAGGCAAAACCCGACTGGGACTGGAATAGCCTGTCTTATGTTCCCCAGCGAATTGCCATCCAACCTGGAGTCCAGTCCACTGTTTTAGAAGTAGTCTGTTCAGGTTCTCTAGCTGCCGGGCGTCTATTCTTCCCCCGTAAAGTTAAACAGCTTGCCACTCAAAAACTTGCTGAAGTTGGTATGGAACACCGCCTACACTCCCCTTTCAAACAGCTTTCAGGCGGTCAACAGCAACGCGTTTTAATCGCCCGTTCCTTAGTGCGTTCCCCCCAACTGCTGATTATGGATGAGCCACTTTCAGGGATTGACTTAGCAAGTGCGCAAAGCCTAGCTGAACTGGTTGGTACTTTAAAAGCTCAGGGGAAAACCGTCATCATGGTGCTACATGAGTTGGGTCCGCTAGAGGCAGTTTTAGACCGCGTCATCCGAATAAAAGAAGGAGTCATCGTTGCGGATAAAACTGCGTGGACTCCAGGAGAGTTAGATGATTAATCAACCTGCCCCGCTGCTTTCGGCTAGTTTCTTCGACACAATTTCCACCATGCTAAGCAGCCCCATTATGCAACGCGGCCTGTTGGTAGCTGCTTTAGTAGGGGTCTGCGCGCCAGTTATCGGCACTTACTTAGTGCAGCGCAAACTTGCCATGATGGGCGATGGGATTGGACACGTTGCCCTTACCGGTGTGGCCCTAGGTTGGTTAACTGGCTCTTTTTTAAACCTCACCACCCCAGAGAGCCTGGCTATTCCCGGGGCGCTGGCCGTTTCCATCGTGGGGGCGGTAATCTTAGAAGTCATCCGGCTCAGTGGCAAAACCGAATCTGACGTTGCCTTAGCAATCTTGTTTTACGGCGGAATTGCCGGTGGCGTACTGCTGATCGGTTTTGCCGGAGGCACTTCCTCACAGCTTAACTCTTACCTGTTTGGTTCCCTAGCTTCAGTTTCTATTTTTGACGTGTGGACCACCCTGGGGTTAGCTGCGGTAATCCTCACCGTTGGCTTAGGTCTTTCCCCAGCGCTTTATGCAGTTTGTAACGATGAAGAATTCGCCAAAGCCTCGGGATTGCCAGTGCGCACCCTCAACCTGTTAATCGCCGTATTAGCCGCGTTTACCGTAGCTATTTCCATGCGCGTAGTAGGTTCTTTACTGATTTCTGCACTGATGATAGTACCGGTTGCAACCGCACAGGTTCTCACCAACTCATTTAAGAAAACACTTTCCCTAGCTATGCTGATTGGCGCGGTAGTCAGTGTCAGTGGACTTATCTTCACCTACTTCTTCGATGTTTCCCCCGGCGCAACTATTGTGGTCTTTACCATTGCCCTCTATGCCAGTGCGCATATTATGAGGGGGCTATTTAGGCGAATTTAGGTTATGCTAAGAAATGTCTTATAGAAGTAGAGGGTAAGATGGCCGAGGCACAAAAACGCGTAACTAAACAGCGGCAGGCAGTGATCCAGATTTTAGAAGGTCGCACTGACTTCCGTTCTGCACAGCGCATCCACGAAGAGCTTTTGCAAACTAACGCCAAAATCGGGTTAGCAACGGTTTACCGTAACTTGCGTGCGTTGGCAGAAGAAAAAGAAGTTGACGTGCTGATGAGCCCTGATGGCGAAGCCCTCTACCGTCGCTGTGAGCAGGGGCATCACCACCATCACTTGGTTTGTCGCAAGTGCCTGCGCTCTGAAGAAATTGAAGCAAAGATTGTTGAGCAGTGGGTTCACTCTGTAGGTAAAGAATACGGGTTTACCGACTTAGAACACTCAATTGAAGTTTTTGGTTTATGCGCTGCTTGCTCTGAGTAAGTCAGCTGATTAGGTAGTTTAATGCAAGGCGTTCCGCAGTTTATTTCCGAAGGTCCATTCCCAATTCTGGTTACATTCTTAGCCATCGTCGTCTGTTTCCGCTCCCAGGGAACCTACTGGTTGGCACGTTTAGTTACCGAGGGCGTCATTAAAGGCTCTGCGCGAACTGAAAACCTCTTCCTCAAAAAAGTCCGCCGCTGGTTAAAAGGCGCTTCCGTCCAGCATGGGGTTGATATCGTGGACCGCTGGGGCCTGATCGTTATTCCACTTTCTTTCTTAACCATCGGGATTCAAACGATTATTCACGCAGGCGCTGGCGTGGTGAAGCTCAACTGGTTGCTTTACACGCTCACCGCAATTCCCGGCTACTTTGCCTGGGGTTTCCTCTACGCCACGGTCACCCTCTCGATTATTAAAACCGGTGAAGCTGCGGTACTTGGAAAAACCTGGGCGCTGGCAGCCACTTTCGCAGTTTTACTAATCGTGATTTTCCTGGTGATCCGTCGCATTAAAGCAGCGAAGCTGAAAATCAGCCAAAACGAAGTCTAAGCCCCTAATCTCTGCGCGGTTTCCCGAAGAGTTAATTAATAGCTTTAGTTTCCCGTTACCTTATCCAGCGCGCTCCCAAAACGCCTTTCACGACCGGTAAAAGCTAAAATGTCGTCCCATAGGGCTTCCCGGTTATACTCTGGCCAAGGCAGGGGGTTAAACATAAACTCTGCGTATGCGCACTGCCAAAGTAGGAAGTTAGAGATACGCTGTTCTCCCCCGGTGCGGATCAGCAGGTCTACGTCAGGGCCGTTTCCGTAAAGACGCTTTGCAAAACCGCCCTCGGTAATATGCCCCGGCTGCAACGTACCAGCTGCCACCTCACGGGTAATTTCATTCACCGCGTCAGTGATCTCTGCGCGCCCACCATAGTTAACGGCCATATTGAAATCTAACCTAGTATTGTGCCGCGTCAACTGATGGGCTGCTTCCAACTCGGTGATTACGGACTTCCACAGACGGGGACGACGCCCCCACCAGTTAATGCGCACTCCCCAATCATTCAACTCACTTGCACGGCGGCGAATCACATCGCGCGAGTACCCCATCAAAAACTTTACTTCAGCCGGTGAACGCTTCCAGTTCTCAGTCGAAAAAGCATAGACAGTAAGCTGTTTAACCCCAATTTCTACCGCTCCAGCAATAGTGTCCAGCAGCGCTAATTCGCCCTGCTTATGCCCTTCTGTACGCGGCAGTCCTCGCTCATTAGCCCACCTGCCGTTACCATCCATAATGATCGCAACGTGGCGGGGTACACCGGAAATCTGCGGTGCTTTAGAAGCCCCGTCACCGGGAGGAAGAATCAATCCACTCATGCTATTTAGCCTACCTTATCCGCGCTGTAAGGAAGTATAAGAGATAATCCGCCGCTCTAAATTCCACTGCACCCAGGCAGCCACGATTCCCGCAGCTTCGCGGCGCGTAAACTCTTCACTTTGCACCGCACTTGCCCAGTCTCCGGAAAGCAAGTCACCCAATAGCAGCATCGTTTGGGAAGCCGGAGCCGTTGATCCCGGAGGGCGGCAGTCAGCGCACACTGCCCCACCGGATTGCACATGGAAATGCGCGTGCGGACCGGGCGCATCGCATAAAGCGCAATCCCAGAAAGAAGGCGCCCACCCCGATAATGCCATGGCCCGCAGCAGAAAAGAGTTCATCACCAGGTCCGTAGGGTACCGGCCGGTACTCAACGCGTGTAGTGCTCCCAAAAGTAGCAGGTACATTTGTGGGCTGGCATCATCCTCGCTGAGTGTTTCTGCGGCTTCTACCATTACACAAGCGCGAGTGAACTTATCGTAATCAGCGGCAATCTGCATACCGTAAAGGCGGATTGCCTCCACTTGGTTAAGGACATCAAGGTTGCGTCCCAGGTGGATCTGCGCATCAATAATGGTGAATGGTTCCAGCCGGGCACCGAACTTTGACGAAGTCCGGCGAACTCCTTTCGCAACCACCCGCTTCAGCCCGTGGTGGTGCGTAAGAACTGTGATAATGCGATCGGCTTCGCCCAGTTTCTGGGTGCGGAGCACTATCGCTTCATCCCGGTAGGTTTTCACTATTAGAAACCCAGTTTGCCCAGCATCTTAGGATCTGACTGCCAGTCTTTTGCAGTGCGCACATGCAGGTCAAGATAGATGCGGCGCTTCAACATTTCTTCAATGGCGATCCGCGCGCGCGTTCCCACCTGTTTCAACCGAGATCCGCCTTTACCAATGATGATTGCTTTTTGCGAATCGCGTTCCACATAGAGATTCACGTGAATATCCAACATTGGAGGATACTTTTGCCCCGGCTTTGTGGGGCGTTCTACAACTTCTTCTACCTGTACTGCTAGCGAGTGAGGCAGTTCGTCGCGAACCCCTTCTAAAGCTGCTTCGCGGATCAGTTCTGCAATCATCACGTCGCGTGGTTCGTCAGAGTAAATATCCTGTGGGTACAGCGGCGGCGATTTAGGCATGTGGTCTGCCAAAACGCGGGTAAGGACGTCAATCTGTTGGTTCTTATGGGCGGAAACCGGCACAATTGCAGCGAAGTCCCCCAGTTTATCAATATCCTGCAGGTGCTCAAGCATCCGCTCTGGTTTCACCTTATCTGCTTTAGTGGCTACAGCCACTACTGGGGAGCGCAGCCCCCGGATTTGCCGGGCAATGAACTCGTCGCCCGGACCCACTTTTTGGTCCGACGGCAGGCAAAATACGATGAGATCAACTTCTGCTAAGGATTCGCGCACCATTTCGTTAAGGCGTCGCCCTAAGAGAGTGCGAGGTCGGTGGTATCCGGGGGTATCGACCACTACCAGCTGAAAGTCGTCGCCGTGTACCACGCCGCGCACATTGTGACGGGTAGTTTCTGGACGCATTGAAGTAATCGCGATTTTCGATCCCACCAGCGCGTTAGTGAGCGTTGATTTACCCACGTTTGGGCGGCCCACGATTGCAATGAAACCAGCCCGGAAGTCTTCTGGGTAGCTGGCATCAACTAAGCTACCGGCAACTGCGTTAGCGCCGGCAGGTAACGCACCGGTAGTTTCATAGTTTTCTACATCGGCATCATCGAAATCCAGGTCGAAGTCGTCCAACGCATTTGGGCCGGCCATTAGTTCATCATCAGAGGGGAAATGCATTATTTTCCTTCACTTTCTGCCCCGGGTTCAGCTGCTTCTATAGTCTCATTTTCAGCGTCAGTATGTCGGATTCTGGCTACTACAGTGCCCACCTGACGTCTGCGTCCCATAGCTTCTTCAGCAATAATTTCAATATCCGCAGTTTCCGCGCGGTCACCTGGAAGCGGAACTTTTCCTAACACTTTAGCTAACAGGCCGCCCACTGAATCAACGTCCTCATCACTAAGTTCAATCCCTAAAAGCTCTCCGAGTTCCCAAAGTGAGAAGCGCGCTGGCACGCGCCATACTCCGCTAGCAATCTCTTCAGGTTGCATCACGTTGCGATCATGTTCGTCAGTTAGCTCGCCCACGATTTCTTCAAGCAGGTCTTCAATCGTGATCAGACCGGCGATTCCCCCGTACTCATCGACAACTAAAACCAGGTGTACGCGATCTGCTTGCATTTGTCGTAGCTGGTCATCGGCTAGCACCATTTCGGGAACGAACTTTGGTTCGCGGCAAGCATTCCGAACCGGTACGCTCCGGTCATCTGGGCGGCGACGAAGCCGGGAAATCACATCCTTGAAGTAGATAATTCCCACTACGTCATCAATATCGTCTTCTACTACGGGAATGCGTGAATAGCCTGACGTAACGAAAAGATCCAGGGCTTCATCTAAGGAAGCCTCTGCGCCGATGGTGACCATTTCCGTGCGCGGGACCATCACTTCACGTACCAGCGTGTGCCCCAGTTCAAAGACGGAGCGCAGCATGACGCGGTCTTCTTCTTCAAAACCGGTAGTCTCTCCTACTTCGTCAACTACCTCACGCATTTCTTCCACCATTTCAGCGCGGGCTTCCGCATCAGTTTGTTCACTGGCGGGCAGGAGCTTCGCGAACACTTTAAACAGTGGATCCCACATCTTTGACCCAGCTAGGTAAATCTCTAACAAGGGGGTTAGTAGCAGGGCTACCGCTGCCGGGTTACGCAGGGCGATTCGGGTGGGGATAAAAGAAACGAAGAGTGAGACTAAGAGCCAGTTGATGATGATGGCAATGCCTAAGATTGCCCACCAAGCGGTAAAGAAACTCGCAACTACTAAAGTGGTGGCGATAGTGAAGAGAGTTTGGAAGACTAAACGCCATGACCGGGTAGTTAGGATCGTGCGTTTCCGATCATCTACCAGGATTTCTAAACGTTTTGCACGCGGGCGTGAGTCTTCCACAAGGTCGTCAACGGCGGCGCGGGAAAGTCTTTGCAACGCAGTTTCGGCAGCAACTGAAATGCCGGCAATGACCATCACGATAAGCGAAAGTATGATCAGGAACCCCTGGGGTGTACTGTCCATGCAGATAGTTTACTTTCGTTTACTCGTGGGTGCCGCCAGTTAGTGGCGGATCAATGGTGATAGTACCCGGGCGCTGTGCTAAGAAGGTGAGGAGCAGTTTACGCTGCAGCTCGAACATTACCTTTTCTTCTTCGGGTTCCAGATGGTCGTAGCCCAGCAGGTGCAAGATCCCGTGTACGGTGAGGAGCAGCATTTCTTCAATCGCTGCATGTCCGGCGCTGAGGGCTTGTTTAGCCGCTACCTGAGGGCAAATAACAATGTCGCCTAGCGTTCCCGGTGGGGTGATTCGCCCGGGTTGGCCAGGGCGTAGCTCATCCATAGGGAAGCTCATTACGTCGGTGGGGCCAGGCAGGTCCATCCACTTTAAGTGGAGTTCTTCCATCGGCTCTGGGTCAATGAACATGATGGCCAGTTCTGCTTCTGAAGAGACGTGCATTTGTGCTAGCACGTATTCAGCTACGGCACGAAACTCATCTAAATCAATGGTTTCAGTGGTTTCGTTAACTACTTCGATGCTCATGATTTCCTTCGGTAGGCGCCTCTGCCGGAAGCGCGATATTCGGTTTGTGGATGCTGTTCATCCCAACGCTGGTAGGCATCAATAATATCCCCTACCAGGCGGTGACGCACTACATCTGCTGAAGAGAGAGCGCAGAACTCGATGCCGTCGATTCCTTGCAAAATATCGTAAGCGGTTTGCAAGCCAGATTTGGTGTTTCCGGGCAGGTCCACTTGAGAGGAGTCGCCAGTGACCACCACTTTAGAGCGAAAGCCCAAGCGGGTGAGGAACATTTTCATCTGTGCCTGGGTGGTGTTTTGAGCTTCGTCTAGGATGATGAAGGCATCGTTTAAGGTACGCCCGCGCATATACGCTAGGGGGGCAACTTCAATCGTTCCGGCAGCCAACAGGCGTGGGAGGGCTTCTGCATCTACCATGTCGTTAAGCGCATCATAGAGGGGACGCAGATAGGGGTCGATTTTTTCAGTTAAAGTACCGGGTAAGAATCCTAAAGATTCCCCGGCTTCTACTGCCGGGCGGGTGAGGATAATGCGTCGCACCTGACCGGTGAGCAGAGCATTGACCGCCATTGCCATCGCCAGATAGGTTTTACCAGTACCTGCCGGGCCGATTCCGAAAACAATCGTGTTTTCTTCAATCATGTCAACGTAGCGTTGTTGTCCGGCAGTTTTTGCGCGGATAACCCGCCCGCGGACATTCAAAATTGATTCACTTAAGGTGGGCGCTGTGCCAGTTTTTGCTAAGAGGCCAATCGCGTGGTCCACCGTATCTGAATTCAGGTATTGTCCCGAGCGTGCTAAGGAAATTAGTTCGCGTACCAGGTCGGCTACGGTAGTGACGTTGCTGGCGCTGCCAGAAATGGTAATTTCATGCCCCAAAGCGTGTACTTTCACGCCGGGGAAACCTTTTTCTAAGCTGGCTAAAACCTGGTCAGAAGCACCTAAAACTGTCACCGGATCCAAATTAGTGGGGATGGTGACGGTGGTGGTTACAGACTGGTCGTATTCTAGTGAAAATTCGGGTGTTTGTGCGGTACTCATTAGTTCTGATTGTACCGTCCACTGAGATAATTCACGAGGGCAAGGGCTACGGTACCTGCGGTTGATGAGCGCATCACGGTGTTACCGATGCGGACAATCTGCGCGCCGGCTTCACCGAAGGCAACCAGTTCTGCATCCGTGATTCCCCCTTCGGGGCCTACGATTAACGCAATTCGCTCAGTTGCGAACCAGCTGGGCTCGATTTGGTCAAGCGTTTTCTCACCGCTTTCATGTAAAACTAGCAGTTTTGTTTGCCCCAGTTTGGCCAAGAGCTGTTTAGTTCCTTCGACATAGTCTGCGGTAGGGATCCGGCTACGGCGCGCCTGCTTACTGGCAGCTTTCAACAGGTTTTCCCATTTTTCAAGGTTCTTCGCCTGCTTTTTTCCCTCCCATTTCACAATAGCGCGCTGGGACTGCCAGGCGATTACCGCGTCAACGCCTACTTCGGTGGCGCTTTCAATAGCCTGTTCGTCGCGCCCGCCCTTAGCCAGTGCTTGTACCAGCGTGACCTGTGGGAATGGCTGAGGTTCACAAACGACGCTACGCACGCGCAGGGTTACGCTTTTGTCTGCGGTGGATACTACTTCACCGCGTAGTCGCGTTCCCTGTCCATCAACTAGGTGGATTTCTTCGCCGGTTTGCACGCGCATCACGGTAGCATGGTGAGCTTCTTTCCCGGTGAAGGTAAAGAGCTCGCCTTCCTGAACCGGGGTGAGGGGCTCATGGAAATATACAGGCGCCGTCATATCATGTCCCTTTAAAGGTTAGAGGTTGGCTAGTTTTTCTTTCAACGAAGCGAAGAACCCTGAAGTGGCTTGCACTGGTTTGGCTTCCACACGGTCTTCGCCGCGAAGTGTAGCGAACTGGCGAATCAAGTTCTTTTGTTCTTCATCTAGTTTGCGTGGGGTTTCGATGTGTAGCTTCACGCGCAAAGCCCCACGAGAATTGCGGTGCAGGCGGGTTACGCCCAGATTTTCAAGCACAATCTCGTCAAAAGGTTGGCTCCCGGCAGGGATTTCCAAAACGCGCGGACCATCCAGAGTTTCTAACTCAATTTCAGTGCCCAAAACCGCGGCAGTAAAAGGAATTGTCACGGTAGCAACCAGATCTGCCCCCACCCGCGTGAAAATCGGATGCTTTTGCTCGTGGATTTCCACGTAGAGGTCTCCGGCCGGGCCGCCCCCGGGGCCGGCTTCAGATTGTCCGGAAAGACGAATGCGGGTGCCGTGTTCCACGCCGGCGGGAACGTCCACATTAATGGTCCTTTTAGTGCGTTGACGCCCCTGTCCGTTGCAGTCAGGGCAAGGCGTGGGAATGATATTGCCGTGTCCTTCACAGGCTTGGCATGGGGCGGTAGTCATTACCGAGCCAAGGATGGTGCGTTGCTGCATGCGGACCATGCCCGCGCCGTTACAGTTGGTGCAGGTCTTGGGGCTGGTTCCAGCAGCACAGCAGCTTCCCTGGCAGCTATCACATTTCACGTAAGTATTGAGATCCAGCTGTTTGGTGGTGCCGAAGGTGATTTCATAAAGGGAAAGTTCCAGCCCGGTGAGCATGTCTTTGCCGCGCCGCCCTCGTGGAGTTGGGCCGCCCATGCCACCCATCCCGCCCATGCCAGCTGCTGAGAAGAAGGTTTCGAAAATGTCGCCAAAGTCGAAGCCACCCATTCCGCCCATGCCGGGGGTACCCCCCATGTCGTAGGCGCGACGCTTTTCAGGGTTGGAAAGCGTGTCGTAGGCGACGGTGACTTTCTTGAATTCTTCTTCAGTTTCTTTACCGGCGATATCTGGGTGCAGTTTGCGAGAGAGTTTGCGGTAGGCTTTCTTAATTTCGTCTGCCGATGCGTCTTTAGAGACACCCAGGATTTCGTAGTAATCTTCGTTCACTGTTTTCTTCTTCTTTTCTGATTTACTTCTTAAAGTAGTGCGATAGATAGTTTGAGAGGCTGCGGACAGTACTCATGGCGGCACCGTAGTCCATACGCACGGGCCCTACCACTGCCAGGTGAGCAGAGGTCGTTTCGGTTCCGTATTTTCCGGCGACAATCGCAGTTTCGATTAACCCGTCGTGGTGGTTTTCACTGCCGATTGAGACGCGGACTTGGTCGGTTTTTACCCCTGAGAAGAGTCTTAGCAGGGCAACTTGTTCTTCGAGGGCGTCTAATACCGGCACGATACTGTGTTGGAAGTCTGTTTCGGCGCGCACCAGATTCGCTGTACCAGCGATAACTAACCGTTGTTCAGCCTCTACGGTGGTGATTTCTAAAAGTGCCGTGGTAATCAGTTGCTGGTAGGCGCGCTGCCAATGGGCGGCTTGCTGGGGCAGGCTTTCTTGTAGATGCGCCAGGTCTTGGCCCACGCAGACTTGATTAAGCAGGTGTTTAAACTGGGCGATTTCTTCACTGGTAGCTTCAATCCCCGTAAGCGTGCGGCGTTCCACGTTAGTGTCGTCGGTAATCACTACGAGCATCAGCCGTCCGGCACCCAGTTCGATCAGTTCAACACAAAGTACTTTAGTGTGACTGTACTGCGGGTATTGTACAATGGCGACTTGGCGGGTTAGTTGAGCCATGAGTCGCACAGTGCGTTCCACTACCTCATCTACGCTCAGGGCATCTGCTAAGAATGTTTCAATGGCTTTGCGTTCCGGAGCGGAAAGCGGTTTTACTTGGGCAAGTTTGTCTACAAAAAGGCGGTATCCAGCGGGGGTGGGAACGCGTCCGGCGGAAGTGTGGGGCTGGTAGATTAAGCCGGCTTCTTCTAAAGCTGCCATGTCGTTGCGGATGGTGGCGGGACTAACCCCCAGGTCATAGCGTTCCACCAACATTTTTGAGCCGACTGGTTCGCGGTTACACACGTAGTCGGAAACAATGGCGCGTAGTACGTCTAAGCGACGGTCGGCTGTGCTCATTTTCCCTCTCTTTCGCGTGTTACTACTTCCTAGTCAAATCTAGCACTCTGGGCTTGAGACTGCTAACTTTAGGGGTGGTTTCACAGAGTTTGTGGCTCAGTCACAAAATCAATCAGTTCTTCAACCCGCCCTAGTAACTCAGGTTCTAGGTCTTTATAGTTGCGCACCCGCCCTAAAATTGCCTTCCAGCCAAGCCCAATATCTTCTTTCGTACGGGCCGGCAACCCTAATGCTTGCAAGGAGCCAACTTTAATATCGGTTCCCCGAGGAATCTGTGGCCAAGCAGCTAAGCCCACGCGCGCGGGCTTCACTGCCTGCCAAATATCTACGAAAGGGTGTCCCACGACTTTTACGCTGTCCGGCCAGCGAGCCATCACCGCCTGAGCAATTCGCGATTCTTTAGACCCGGGAACTAAGTGGTCTACCAGCACACCAACCCGCACACTCGGGGTTGGTCCAAACTCTGCCAGCACCGTTTCTAAGTGGTCAATCCCCTGCAGGTATTCAACCAATACCCCTTCGATTCGCAGGTCATCTCCCCAGATTTTTTCAACTAACTCAGCATCGTGAGTACCTTCTACGAAGATTCTGGAAAGCTTGGCAACTTTTGGTTTTACACCGCTGACTGCGCGTGATCCAGAAGCAGTACGTTGCGGTTTCGCCGAGGCTTTTGGTTCGTGCCAGACGGTAAGTTCCACCGGTTTACCATCTACCCAAAAACCGGGTCCCAAGGGGAAAGAACGGCGGTTTCCGCGACGGTCTTCCAGCTCCACCAAGTGCATTCCCCCGGATTTTTCTACGCGAATAATCGCTCCCACAAAACCACTGGTAGGGTCTTCCACTACCAGTCCCGGTTCAGCAGGGATTTTCTGGCTGACAGGACGGTGGGCAAAGTTGCCTTGCCGGTGCGGGTCTTGTTTGAAAATATCACTGCCGTAGCGGTCGATCACGTTGCTGCCTTAGAAGGTTGGGGGGTTAGTTAACCTAATTAGCATAGCGCGCCTGTCTTCTCTTCCTCGGTAGCGCCTCTAAGCAAAGTCCTAAGGCTAGGATGAGCTACCTGATACCCCAGGAAATCAAAACTCGTATCAAATTAGGATTTAGATACGAGTTTTGCGTAGAAAGCACCAGAAACTAGGGATAACTCGTATCAAAATAGGATTTTGATACGAGTTTGAGAATTACGCCCGCCTACTCTTCCCCCGGTGGTATCCGCCCCTCTCTTCCCCCGCGGCATTCGCCCCACTCTTCACCCGCGACATCCGCCCATCTCCCACCTCCAAACAACTTACGCCCCCTAAAAGCCGCCCGTTCCCAAACGCAAAACCTGTAGCTTGAGGTACTGCTGGGTAAGACAGTAGTACCATTGACATATGGTTTTTTCATTTGATGTTTCCCAGGTCCGTGGCGCCCTCGATAACTTGCTAGTAAGCGACAATTTTGGCACCCAAGCCACAATCTTCACGCAACTAACCTACAACTCGAAAGCCACCCAACCCGGCGCCCTCTTTATCTGTAAAGGCGTAAAGTTCAATGTCGCCTACTTAGAAGAAGCAGCTCGGGCGGGCGCACTGGGATACGTAAGCGAAGAAATCTACCCAGTCGATCTACCCTGCTTCCAAGTCGCCGATATTCGCCAGGCCATGCCACGCCTGGCCGACGCCTTCTATCGCCACCCCTACAATGCTTTCAAACTCACCGGCATCACCGGTACTAAGGGTAAGTCCACCACCACGGTATTCTTACAAAAAATCCTTGACACGGCTTTAGCTGGGACGGGGAAGTTAAGTGGCATTATCTCTTCTATTAACACCTACGACGGAGTGGTTGATGAAGAATCCGCATTAACGACACCCGAAGCATTGGAACTGTATGCGCACTTCGCCAACGCAGCGCAGACACAGCTCCCCTACGTAACAATGGAAGTTTCCAGCCAAGGGCTGAAGTACCACCGCGTTGCCGGGGTTCAGTTTGATGTGGGCGTCTTTTTAAATATCGACGCAGATCATATTTCAGCTGTTGAACACCCGGATTTTGACGACTATTTCCACTCTAAGTTGCTGCTTTTTAAGCAGGCGAAGCACCTGGTAATCAACTTAGACACCGCGCATTTAGAGGAAGTTCTCGCGGCTATTCCCGCAGGTACCCCATACACCACTATTTCCGCGAGCGATCCACAGGCAGATTTCTTTGCTACGCAGATTACGACCGATGGGCACACTATTAAGTTCCAAGTTGGGGATGAACTGATTGATCTGGGGATTTCCGGCTTGTTCAACGTTGAAAATGCGTTGGCTGCCATTGCTGTGGCACGCCACTATGGGATTTCTTTTGAGGTAATTAAGGCTGCGTTGCGCACTATCCGGGTGCCGGGGCGTATGGAAGTTTTCGTTGGGTCTAATCCTGATTTAGTGACGATTGTAGACTATGCGCACAATCGCCTCTCATATGAGCGGCTCTTCCAGTCTTGTGATGAGTCATATCCGGGGTATAAGAAGATTATTATCTTCGGTTGCCCGGGGCATAAGGCTTATAACCGCCGGCAGGATTTGGCGGAGGTTTCAGATGCGCATGCTGATCACATTATTTTAACGATGGAAGATCCTAATGCTGAGCCAGTCCCCCAGATTTCTGCGGATATTGCCCGGTTCGTAAAAGACACTCCGGTTTCGATTGTGGATGATAGGGTTGAGTCTTTTGCGCAGGCGCTTAGCTTGGTAGACGGTAAAACGGTGATTCTCTTTGCCGGTAAGGGGGACGAGACTACCCATAAGATCGATGGAAAAGCGGTGCCTTACCCTTCAGATGTAGAAATTACTAAGCAGGCTCTAGGACTGTAGCTGACAAAAAGCCCCTGTTTGCGCGGTGGCGGATTTCGCCGCGGGCAAACAGGGGTTTTCGTTACGCAGATACTGCTAAATGGCTGCTGCGTTTACAAGTATTCTTTCAGCAGCTCAAGAGTATCCAGCACATACTGGGCGGTGATGTCGTCACGGTCCAGCGCCGGGTTGTATTCCACCAGATCCACTGCCCCCACTGGCGTTTTCTCTAGCAGCACCCGCAGAATATGGTGGGTATCTGCCGGGGTGAAACCGCCAGCGACCGGTACGGAGACGCCGGGGATCAGCTGCGGATCCATCGAGTCTAAGTCTAAAGAGACGTGTACTTTGTCTACTTCTTGGAAGCGAGCGACGATTTCTGCCAAGCAGGTGTCAAGGCCTTTAGCCACCACGTCTTCCCAGTAGAAGTGCAAGATACCGTGTTCGGCTAAGAGGATCTTTTCGCCGGGATCTACGTCGCGCAGCCCGATGTAAACCATGTGCTCGGGTTTCATCTTTGGTCCGGCAAAGTGCAGGTTATTCAGTTCCGCGGTTTCCATTAGCCCCAGCAGGGCAGCTACCGGCATTCCGTGGATATTTCCCGAGGGCGTTGTGCTTTCCGTATTCAGATCCGCGTGCGCGTCAATCCAAATCACGCCCAGGGTCTGCACTTGGGTGGAGGTGGCAGCTACAGTTCCCATTGAAGCCGCGTGGTCGCCCAAGACATTAACCGGAATGAGGTCTGCTTCCAGTTGGGTTTGGGCTACTTTAGCTAGTGTTTCGGAAGTGGCAATCACGGATTCTAAGTTGCGCAGACGCGGGTCATTAACGACGTGTTCGCGAACTTCTTCGGGGACGGCAATGAGTTCCAGCTGCGGATCAAGTTCCTGGAGGCGGGTAAGGTTTCCTGCCAAGCCGGGAGCTTGTTCTCCTAAGTGGTTGTTACAGCCGATGATTTGTAGCATGATTTTTCCCTATTAGATGAGTTTTTCTACTAATCCAGTCTCTTGATCATAATACAGCCCATGTACGGTTATCTGCCCACTGCTAACCAGGGGCTGCAGGATTTCGTGACCAGTTAGCCAGTTAACCTGGTGGATTACATTTAGTTTTGCGGCTGCGTTTACGTCAAGTTGCGCCTCGGAATAGTCTTTTTGTTCGGCTTTAATGCTGGCGCGGATATTATCTAAGACTGGGGCCAGGTAGGGGTCGTTGTTCTCACTTAGAGCGGCGGTGACTGCCCCGCAGTTGGAGTGTCCCATTACAGCAATGGTAGTGACTCCCAAAGAGAAGACACCGTAGTGAATAGTTGCGTATTCGGCGTCTCCGATCATATTTCCAGCGTCGCGGGTCATGAGAATATCGCCCAGTCCGCAGTTGAAGATGACTTCAGGAATGACTCGGGAATCCGCGCAGGAAACCAAAATCAGCTCTGGTTGCTGACCGGCGTTAAGGAGCCGGGTGCGGGTAGTGGCACTGCAGTCGATACTCACCTGTTGGCTGCACGCCACTGTCTGGTTGCGGGCCAGCAGGCTTTTGAGGTTGGCCATAAGTCTGCCTCCAAAAAGTATTTGGGTTGGTTCCTGTGCGCCGCGTTGGCGGGTTTTGGAACCAACCCAAATTTACCATTTAGTTATCTTTAACTTCAGGTTCTCCAGTTTCTGGATCGATGTAAGCACCCTGTTCGTAGTCGTATTCAACCGGGTTGCCATCTTCGTCAGTGCGCACATACCAGTCGGTGTATTCTTCGGCGGTGGAATCAAAGTCGTTGCCCACGCCGCGTTCGGAATCCGGGTCCACTGCTTCGATAGAGAGTTCGAAGTTGTCGCCGTGTTCTTCAATACCGTAGCGCACGGCGTTGGCAATCGCAGTTTGCTCGTAGTGGGCGCGGATCATCATGGGGTCGTTACGCAGTTCTTTAACCAGGGCAAAGCACATTAGCACCATAATGACGCTAAAGGGTAGCGCTGAGATGGTTACCAGGTTTTGCAGGCCAGAGAGCGCGGTTTTTCCGCCCATTAGCAGGATGACCACGGCGATACCGGCCATCAGGACGGCCCAGAAGCCGGTGATCCACCGGTTGGGTTCGGGGTTTCCCTTTTGGGATAGTTGCGAGTTCACCAAGGAAGCAGAGTCGGATGAGGTGATGAAGAAAACTGCCAGCATCACCATTACTACCGGGGCGATGAGTCCCGCGCCGGGCAGGTATTCCAAGACTTTGAAGAAGACTTCTTCCGAGGGCGGCAAAGCAGCCACTTCGTTCCCCGGAGCCAACATCCCAAACTCACGCTGCTTGAAAATGGCGGTCCCCCCTAGGAACGTGAAGGCAACCACGATAATCGACGAAGGGATAAGCAGGACTCCCAGCACGAACTGGCGGATGGTGCGTCCGCGTGAGATTTTTGCCGTAAAAATCCCCACAAAAGGCGCCCAGGAAACCCACCACGCCCAGTAGAAAGTGGTCCAACCGGAGAGGAAGGCTTTAGTTTCAGGTGAATCTACCATAGTGGCGCCAGCCATAGCTGGAAGCTGGTTCACGTATTCGGCGATTACCCCCGGCAAGATGGTGATGATGAAAACAGTGGGGCCGGCGATGAAGAAGAAAAGTGCCAAAATCACCGCGAGCGCCAGGTTGATGTTAGAAAGGCGCCGGATGCCTTTACCGACTCCGGACACGGCTGAGACGATGGTGCCAATGGTGAGAAGCACGATCAGCCCGATTGCGAAAGTATTGCCCAGATCAGACCAGCCGGTTACCAGTTTCACACCTGAGGTAATTTGCATCGCGCCGATCCCTAAAGACGCGGCGGTGCCGAAGAGAGTGGCGATAATCGCCATGCCGTCTACAAGGCGGGCCCAGAAACTGGTGGATTCACCGCCGAAAACTGGGGTGAGGATTGAGGACATGAGGGGCACGCGACCCTTACGGAAAGATACGTAGCCAATCGCTAAGCCGATGATCCCGTAGAAGGCCCAGGCGGTAGGTCCCCAGTGCAGCGCTGACTGGGCTAATGCCCCTTTAATTGCCGGGCCGGAAGCTGCCTCGTAAGCACCTGGGCGCGGAGACAGATAGAAAGTGAGGGGTTCGAGGGCGCCAAAGAAGATAATTCCAATCCCAATGCCCGCACCAAAAAGCATGGCCGCCCAAGAGAGCGTGGAGTATTGGGGCGCTTCGTCGTCTAACCCCAGGGGGATTTTCCCAAACCGGGAGAACCCAATGGCTAAAAGGAAAATGGGGAGGAATATAGCCAGGGTGTTGAAAACCCACCCCAGGTTTTCCATCGTCCAGTTCAACGCGGCAGAAGAGACGCTGAGAACTGAGTCGGGGGCAACTATACCCCAGGTGATGAACCCCAAGATTAGCAGGGCTACCGCTATCAGCAAGGGTTTGTCCACCCCGTAGCGGATTTTTTGATCGTCAATGGATACGCCCGGCACCAGCGCGGGGTGAATATTGTGCGGATACTCGTCCAGGTCTTTTAGGATGTGGGCGGCTCTGCGCGCAGATTCCTTACCCGGAACAGTGAAAACAGACTTAGCAGAATTCTTTTTTAATAACGACATAAATACCTAAAAGTTGCGAATAAGGTCTCTTCCAACATACCAAGAGTTGGTAAAGAACTCGCGCGCAAAGAGGTATCTCACATTCAACCTGGCGCCCTCGGGAAGGAAACCGTCTGCCAGATGTCCCCAGACACACCAGCGATACTCAGCAAGCAAAACCGAAACTCGGTATTCTTGAAATTGACTAAGAAAGGTGCACAAATGCCAATCATTGATACCAACTCTCCAAATGCGGCAGCCGAGCTGGAAGAATACGAAAATTTTATTGCGACTTCCCCCCACGGACATATGCTTCAGTCCGTACACTGGCTGAAAGTTAAAAACAACTGGAATGCAGATTTTGTATATCTGCGCGATGAAGAAGGCAAAATCTGCGCCGCAGTCACCCTCTTATCCGTTGCTAACGACGAATATTCCCTGATGTACGCGCGTGGCCCGGTCTGCGATTTTTCTGATGTGGACCTGGTTATGCGCCTACTTGAAGAAGCTAAGCCGGCTATCAAGGCACGCAACCCCTACCTGCTCCGCCTAGAACCAGAGCACCCCTTCGATCAAGAGCTGGTTGAAAAATACCGGGCGCTGGGCTTCCAGTTCCGCTCTTCCGCGGAAGATAACTACAAGCCGTTCTCTAATGGTGTTTACACCATGATCCGCTGGATTAACGGTAAGAGCGAAGAAGAAGTCTTCGCTGATTTCTCAAGCCGTTTCCGCGGCAAAATTCGTAAATCCTATAAGAGCGGGATTTCTTCACGCATTTACACTGCCGCTGATGAAGACTACCCGCAGGCGCTAGAGACTTTCCACATGCTGGTGAAGACTTCTTTGGACCGTAAAGGTGCCATCACCCGCCCCATCGAATACTTTGACCGCATGGTGCGGGCATTCCCCGGGGGGAAAATTATTCTCACTTCCGATGAAGAAGGCACGCCTCTGGCTGGCTGCCTGCTGGTGAACTACAACAATAAAGCCCACTACGTTTACGCTGGTTCCTCCACCGAAAAGCGCAACCTCTACCCCGCTACGCAAACTAACTGGGAAGCGATTAAGAACGCGATTGCAGAAGGCATGACCCACTACGATATGGGTAGTGTAAAGATGCATAACGAAGGTTGCCCACTGTTTAAGTTCAAGCGCGATCTGTGTGGTGAAGCCGGCATGGTGCAGTGGATTGGCGCCTTGGATCTGGTATTCGAAGAATCCCGCTACCGCCAGTTCCTCCCGGAAGACATTCGCGATACCGATAAAGTGACTGTGGTGAAGGACTTCTAACCATGCCAGTGTTGAGCACTCCTTTTGCGCAAACTCCCGAGTTTGCGAAGCAACTAGCCGCCTACGAAGAGTTTGTAGCCACCAGCGAATACGGCAACTACATGCAGTCGATCCACTGGGCAGAGCTAAAGAATAACTGGAACGCTGACTTAGTTTATTTAACTGACGCTGCCGGTGAAATCACCGCTGCTATGACGATCCTGTCGATCTCTAACGACGGCGGAGAAACCTCTTTCATGTACGTTCCGCGTGGCCCAGTAGCAGACTTTGCAGACGTAGCCACTGTGCAAGCGCTGCTGGCTGAAGCACAACCCGCCATAGCCCTGCGCAACCCATTTTTGCTGCGGATCGAACCAGCGCACCGCATCGACGATGAGCTGGTCGAAACCTACCGGGCTTTAGGCTATAACTTCCGCTCGCGGGAGATTGAGAATATCTACCACTTCACGCAGATGATGTACGCGGTGGTATTGGATTTGGTTGGCAAAGATGAGGCGGCGGTTACCGCCCATTCAGCGCGGTTCCGCAATGAGCTTTCCAAGTCTTATCGCAGTGGAATTCACACCCAGTTCTACGCCTTTGGTGAAGAAGGTTTCGAAGCCGCCTACGATGAGTTCTACGAGCTGATGAATATTACCGGCTCCCGGCAGGATTTCGTTTTCCGTCCCAAGCCTTACTACCGGCGGATGCTGGAACTTTACCCGGCTTCGCGCCTGTCCATTACCCGCGATGAGGAAGGTACTGCCCTTTCTGCGGCGGTGCTGATTATTTACAACCGGAAGATGGCTTATTTTGCGGCGGCTTCTTCAAATGAAAAGCGCAATCTGTACCCGAATATTCAGATGAACTTTGAGGCGATTAAGTACGCTTTGTCGCTTGGTTTGGCCGAGTACGATATGGGCGGCGTAGATGCTTTGAATGCTGACGAATGCGGCATGTACAAGTTTAAGCGCAAGATTTGTGGCGACCACGCGGGAATGCACTATATCGGCAGTTTAGACGTGGTCTTTAATGAAGACAAATACCAGGAGTTTTTGCCTAAAGATTAGGTTCGTCTCCGGTTAGCTACCTGGTTTTGTAGCCGCTTACAGCCACCCGTTTTCGCGTGCGATGCGGGTGGCTTCTGCTCTATTTTTAGCGTGCGTTTTGGCGATGATATTAGAGACGTGGTTGCGGACAGTTCCGGCGGAAACGAATAGCTTTGCGGCGACCTCGGAAACAGTCCCCAACTTTTCAAATGCCAGCAAGATTTCTTTTTCCCGCTCTGTCAGGGGGCTGGCGGGCAGGGACAGGGCATCCAAGGCCAGCGCCGGGTCCACCACCCGCAGCCCGCTTTGGATTTTTTCGAGGGCGGAAACCAAGTCTTTCGAGGGCGCGTCTTTAACTAAGAACCCGCAGGCTCCGCTGCTCAGGGCGCGCTGCACGTAGCCGGCCCGCCCAAAAGTTGTCAGCACGCAGACTTTCAACTGCGGATAGGTTTGGCGGACTTTTTCAGCTAAAGTAAGCCCATCCAGCTGTGGCATTTCAATGTCGGTAAGGACAATATCGACCTGGTGGGCTTGGGTTTGTAACTGTGTTAAGGCTTCAACGCCGTTGCTGGCCTGCGCAACCACGTTTACAGCGCCGCTGATTTCTAAAAGCGCGGCTAAAGCTTCACGGACCATTACTTGGTCATCTACCAAAAGTACTTTGATCATCTGCGGTTCCTTACTGCTCTTAAGCCTGCTTGTGGTTCGACTGGGCGGCTAACTTTTCAGTGAAAGTGACAGTTAAGTACCAGATGCCGTCTGCTTGTCTGGTGTCTAACTGCCCCAAGTCACCGATACGCTGGCGCAGTGATTCTAGGCCCAGGCCGTTACCGCGGTTATTAGCGGCGGCGTTTATGTCGTTGCTGATGGTGATTTGTTCCGGCGTGATCTGGGTTTTAATCCAGGTAGGGGTGCTGTGTTTTAGCGCGTTAGTTACTGATTCACGCAGGACGTAGGCGCAGATAGTGCGTTGTTCGGCGGTGAGTTCTTCTGTTTGGCTATCAACTTGGAAGCTGACTTTAACGCTTTGGCACAGTTCCGCGGCGGCTTTGATTTCTTCCGCTAAGTCTAGGAAGCGGTTGGCAGCTACGACTGAGCGAACTTCGGTGAGGACTTTGCGGGTAAGTTCCTGCAGCTGTGCAAGCTGTTCTGTGGCCAGCTCGGTTTTGCCTGCTTCAAGCATTTTTTGGCTTAGTTCTGCTTTTAGGCTGAGTGCGGTGAGAGTTTGTCCTAAAGTGTCGTGCAGGTCTGAGCTAATGCGGTTACGTTCTCTTTCCTGGGCGTACAGCAGGTCCTTGGCGGCGCGTTCCAGATTGGTTTGTTCGTCGTCGATACTTTTACGGGACATCCAAATGCTAAGTCCTGAAAGGGCTACGGCTACGACGCCGATTTGGAACTCACCGGGCATGAAGAAGGAAAGGAGGGTGGCTGCAATGATGCTGACGCTTACCCCAACTGCGATGTAGGGGCGGGGAGCTTGCAAAATCCACAGACTCATCCAGTACATAATGTAGAAAACTACGCCGATCCCACCGTTTAAGTAGATGAGGGTGAAGTAGCTGATCGAAATTGTGAAGAAGAGGGTGTGCCAACCGATAAATCGTTTTGTCAGCTGTGGGTTTTGGGGAGCAATTGGAACGGCAATTGCTGTCAGCAGGTAAGTGGCAGCGAAGATGAGGGTACTGGTGATAATCTGCAGCCCAATTATTGAGAGGAAACCTTTTAAATAGGCGTCATAGAAGGGGAAGAATAAGAAGACTAAAAAGGGGGCGCTGTGGCCTAAGACTCTCCAGGTTTGGTCTGGGTCTGCTTGTAGTTGCCAGCGTTTTGTCATCTTGTCCCCCGTTTTCTTTCTTAAAGTTTACCGCGTTCTAGGTAGCAGATTTTGTTCAGATCTTGTTAGCTTCGCTTGTCTTATTTGTTTCTTTGCTTCCTGATGCGGGAGTTGGCGTTCCCGCATTGGCCGCGCCATATTAATGCGGGAACGCCAACTCCCGCATCGAAAATGAAGGGAACAAAGCAGACAAATCGGTTAAGTGCCTGCGGCTATTTGTATGTTTTGTTCTGGTGGGTGTCGATGCGGGGACACCTGTTCACCCCACGTCAACACACACAATAAAAGAACCAAAAACGCTAAATATCTAATTTGCGCCCCCAAAACCAA
>JAUNKY010000006.1:0-58814 GCA_030532515.1 Actinomycetaceae bacterium | reverse complement strand
ATGGTGTATTGGGCCTGGGGTTTTTGTTTTTTTTTGTTGGGTTGGGGTGGTTGGGGGAAACACGTGTTCCCGCATCGACACCAACCAGATTCAACGAACCTAAACGGCTACATAGCTATTTAGCGCCCCGTATCCGAACCGCGTGCGAGTACCGCAATGGCAATAAAAATTCCGGACCAAACCGCAACATTCAAAACCCAAGTCCACTTAATCGGATCGTCATACATCGGTGAACTAATCAACATCAGCGCCCCATAGAAAGAAGTGAACGGCGCTAATTCTTGGAAGAAACTCGACATTTGGTTTAACGGGACAAAGATTCCCGAAAGGAATGCCGAAACCACCGTGATTCCCGATACCCCGGCGTAGGCCGCATCTGAACGGAACAGAAAACCAAAAGCAAGACCAAGCAGTGAAGCAAGGACCGAAGATAATAGCAGGAGGATTGCAGAGATCACCCACACGTGGGTATCCATTCTAGCTTCGCTCAGCACACCGGCTGTAAACGTTGCAACAATCGCGATCACGACCACCCCAACTGACGCAACCATGCGGCTAAAAATGAACGCCAATGCAGAGAGCGGTGTGGTAGCAAATAGACGGGAAACCCCATTGGCTCGTTCCAAAGAAGTACCTACTGAAACCGTACTGGCACCTACAATCGCCCCATAGAAAGCCATGTTAATCATGATCTGAGCAGAGACATTGCCATGCGGCAGCGCAATCTGCGTGTATGCTTGGTTCGCTCCGAAAATCAGGTACATCACTACCGGCAAACCGATTGAGAACACCAGGTTAAGCGGATGAGCAACGATCTTAATAAAAGCAACCGCTGAAATGTATGGAAAACCTTTGAATCCGTTAGAAGTTGGTAGGGCTTCTAGTTCTTGTAAAGTTTGCATTTCAATCCTCTTATTCCTGGGTTTCGAGGGCGCCGTTTGCGCCAACCAGCTCGGTGTAGACGTCTTCGAGGCTATTTGAAGTTAATTCCAGTCCGTGGGCGCCCTCGATATTTAATAGGTAACGAGCCACAGCGTCGAAATCTTTCCCCACCAGGGTGAGCCGGTGATTGTCGACCGATGTGGAAATGATCTGCGTTGCAAAGTGGCGCTGCAGGTGGGCTGAAGCGGTTTCTAACTGTTCTTTGGGAAGCGTGATAGAGAGAACTTGCCGTTCGTTTGCGCGGCGGATCTCATCGGTATCATCATCTACGATCACGTTTCCGGACTTCATGATAACCGTACGCTGCGCGAAGGATTCAGCTTCAGCCAGGTAGTGGGTGGCGAAGATGATGGTTTTGCCAGCGTTGGCGAACTTTCGCATCAGTTCCCAGTATTCGCGCCGAGCCACCGCATCCATTCCTGCCGTGGGTTCGTCCAAGACCAGTAGCTGCGGGTTGCCGATCAGCGCCGCGGCGAAGCGGACTCGCTGTTTTTCGCCGCCCGAGAGTTTAGAAATCGTTTGTCGGCGGAACTTCGTTAGATTGGTTAGTTCCAAGACCTCGTCTAAGTCCAGGGGGTTTAGGTGGGTGGCAGCT
Source organism: Actinomycetaceae bacterium (assembly GCA_030532515.1). Taxonomy (GTDB): domain Bacteria; phylum Actinomycetota; class Actinomycetes; order Actinomycetales; family Actinomycetaceae; genus Gleimia. The sequence goes on along the minus strand of JAUNKY010000006.1, from coordinate 57,277 downwards.
ACGGTTTTTAGGAAAGTGAGCACGCTGTACTCTTCCAGCAGTCCCCCGGTCTGTTGCATGACACCCACTAAAGAGCGGCGAATCGCGGCGATGGGCTTCATCCCATAGAGCTCAGCCTGACCTTGGTTTGGGATCTGCAGGCCCAGAGCAATATCAAGCAAGGTAGTTTTACCCGCGCCGTTATGTCCCAATAGGGCAACGATTTCGCCCTGCTGGATTTCCAAATCCACGTTGTTGACGGCGGTAACTGCGCCGAATCGTTTAGTTACGCCAGCTACTTTTAGAGCAGCTGGGGTTTCGTTAGTGTTTGTGTGCATACTTAAAGTTTGTGCCCGTGGGAGCTTTTCTTGAAGTATGCTTTCACCTATTTTCAGGCATGACATTTGTCATTGTTCCAAGCCAGCTGAACATACATTTTTCTCACCCTGACCTGAGAATCGTTTGTTGCCTGGCCACTTGCCTGGTCTGTTGCATGGTTTGTCGTCTGGTCTGTTGCTTGGTCTGTTACCGCCTACAATTTCGCATGCGGGAACGCGGTTTCCCACATCGATCGGAACACTAACAAACGAAACAAACACCCGTGGAAAACCCCACCAAACCAATGCGGGAAAGCCAACTCCCGCATTAGTAAGCGATTTTAGTAAAGAAACCAAGCCGAAGATTTTCTGTCCCCAGCTATATTTCCAAGAAAGTTATCCACAGCGCGGAGGGAGGCAGCTAACTTTCTTTCAGTTATTCCTCTATTTTCGACTTATGAAAACGATAAATTTAACCACCCAGAATCCACTGCTTTCCAATAATGTCCCACATATTAAAGAAAAACCAATCCATCGAGGACTTAGCTTCCGATACCCCGCGAACTATCCATCCTGGGAGATATATCGCCAGATGATGTTATCGCTAGCGAAACGCACTGCCCAGCGAACTCAATCTCCATTTGCTTACACAATGGAAATCGCTGCGATCGCAAATGATCTGCCAACCTGGGATCTGCCAATGCGTTTGGAGCTAATCTTTTTTGATCAAAAACCGCGGTGCGCTACTAAGGTCGGGGTAATGCATGGCCGAGGTGGTATCCCGGTACATCGTTTTCGCCGTCCCTATCCCGCAGAAGCAATCAGTCAGGTGGATGGTCTTCCAGTGCTGTCCGTCCCCTATCTTTTGCTTGAGTTTTGTAGTTTACGTGACTTACGTACCGTTTTAGTTACGGGTGATGCTCTAGTGCGCCAATATTTACAGGCAGATCGCCAGTTATCTCAGGACCAGTTAGACCGGTTCATTTCCTTGAAACGAGAAGTACAGATCCTGGCACAGCGGTATCTTGAAGCTCCTCTAGCGCAGCTGGTTAGTGAGAACCTGGCATTATTGAGTCCGCTGGCAGAGTCGCCGTTGGAATCACTTGTACGCGCCGATCTACTTTCCGCTGGAATCCAGGATTTCATTGAGCAGTTTCCGATTCTTTCCGAGGGCGGAAAATACTTCGCTGATTTTTACCTACGCTCTATTGGCGTAATCCTTGAGTGCGATGGTGATGGGAAATATGTTCTAGATCCTGATAAAGTTCATGAACGTCAGCGACAGGCGGATATTGAAGAATTAGGTTTTAAAGTAATCCGGGTTAGTTGGGAAGAAGCCCAAGATCCATATTTCGTAAGAAGGTTGGTGGGCGCCCTCGAGAAAATTGCTTGAAAGGCAGACTTAGTTTTTCATTCAACCAATGCGGGAACGCGGTTTCCCGCATCGATCGGAACACTAACAAACCAAACAAACACCCCTGGAAAACCCCACCAAACCAATGCGGGAACGCGGTTTCCCGCATGTTTAACTCACCAACTCCCGCATGTTTATCCCGCCATCTCCTACACCGTTAAACAGTGAGCTCTCGAGTAACGTAGTCGGCTAGCAAACGCCCCGCCAAAGTTAATGTAATAACAGCTTCACCCTGGTTAGGGTTGCCTTCCATAGACAGCAGATCCTGACCGATAAGCGCGGGAATACGCCCTCGTAAATCCGGATCCACCTCGGAAACTGCCAACCCATCGGCGGTGCGAATCTGCAGTAAGAAGCGTTCCAAAGCGCGATCTGCAGCCGACAGTTCCTCTCCGGCTTGCGCTGGCGAACCAAAACCACTCCCGCCTTGAGCACCGCGAAAACCAGCAACGCCGCCGCTGGTTAAAGCCTGTGCCCACGCGCGCGGATGCTTGCGATTCCACCAACGCAGGTTCCCCAAATGGGAATGCGCTCCCGGGCCAATCCCCCACCAGTCGTCATCACGCCAATATGCCAAGTTATGCACCGACGCATGCTGCAAAGCCGTGGTGCCAGCCTGTTCGCCAGGTTCTAGGCGCGCCCAGTTAGAAATCTCGTACCAGGCAAATCCCGCTTCCGTGAGCAACTTATCTGCCAGCTCATATTTAGCAGCCTCATCATCCGGGTCCGGAAGTGGCAGCTTCCCCCGCTGCACGTCCTTCCACATTTTCGTGCCTTCTTCAATCACCAGCGCGTAAGTGGAAATATGGTTAGTTTCCGCTGCTAGCGCCGCCGTTAAAGACACCTCCCAATCCGCTAGTGATTCACCGGGAGTCCCATAAATCAAATCCAAGGACGTATCTAATCCCGCCTGTTTTGCCCACTTCACCACCCGGTTAATCCGCTTCGGGTCGTGAGTGCGATCCAGGGTGCGCAGTACGTGAGGCACGGCAGACTGCATACCAAATGATATCCGAGTAAAACCGGCTGCCGCTAAGGTTTCCAAAGCCTTTTGATCAACAGAATCCGGATTGGCTTCCGTAGTAATTTCACAGTCTTCCGCCAGGTCAAAACGCTGCGCCGCATACTCAATAATCTGCCCCAGGTGCTGCGGAGCCAACAAAGTTGGGGTGCCCCCACCTACGAAAATCGACTGCACCGGCTGATGCTGGTAGGGTGCTAAAACTGCGGCCGCTAAGTCGATTTCTCGAAAGACACTCTGATGATATGACGCAGGCTCAACACCGGGCCCAAACCCCACGGTATAGGTGTTGAAATCGCAGTATCCGCAGCGCACCGTACAAAACGGGACGTGCATGTAAAGCGAAAGATTGCGGGAAGTGCGCCCCACTTTCGCAGGGTCAAGCACCCCGTCTGCCGGCCAAGCAACGCCGTCTGGCAAAGTTGGTGCCACCGGCAGTTTCCTAGTTTTCCCGAGGGCGGCGAATACCTACAATATCGTAGGATTCGCGTCCTTGGCGGTCTCCGCGGTTTTCAAAGTGCGTCTTGACGCGTCCTTCAAAACGAGGGGCATATCCGCCTCGGGTTGGTTCAGGCTCTTCTGGGTCAGGGCGTTCCCCCAGGTATGGGTTCAAAAACTGGTCGCACCCTTCCAGCACGTCACGCATCTGCCAAGCATAGTTTTGCCAGTCAGTTGCCATCCGCCAAATGCCGTCATCTTTAAGTAGGCGCGCGACTTCCATAGCGAAAGCGGGGCTTACCAGCCGGCGCTTATGGTGGCGAGCTTTCCGCCACGGATCCGGGAAGAATACCCACACTTCGGTGGCCACCCCGTCTGCCAGCATAATTGGCAGCGCCTGCGCCGCATCGGCTTCTACTAGACGCAGGTTAGTAACGCCCGCAGCCACTGCCCGAGCAATCGTTTTTCCAATGCCTTGGCGGTACACTTCGAACGCTAGGAAATCCATTTCTGGATGCTCCTTTGCGTAAGCCACAATCTGTTCCCCATTACCGGGACCGATTTCTACTACCAGCGGCGCAACGCGCCCAAAAGTTGCTTCCAAATCCAATCTAAATCCGTCAGCCACTGTGGTGTAGCCTTCGGCGCGAGGTACGTCGATTACATACTGGTCAGCATAGGCATCCCAGGTGCGCTGGATTCCCGGGTTGAGTTCCCTACCGCGCCGGGTGAAGGATTTTACGCGGGCAATGAAAGGAGTTTTTTCTGTTTCCGAGGGCGCTGGCTGGGCGTCCTCGGAAAGAAAATCTGCTTCCTGTGGCAGATCGAAAGTTTTTTCAGTCATCTATCTTTACTCAGTACTAGTTCTTCCCCTGGGGAGCTTCGGAAGTCAGGGCGGCGATGAAAGCTTCCTGTGGCACGTCTACTCGGCCAATGGACTTCATGCGCTTCTTACCTTCCTTCTGCTTTTCCAGCAGTTTACGCTTACGGGTGATGTCACCGCCGTAACACTTCGCCAGCATGTCTTTACGCAGTGCCTTAATGGTTTCGCGGGCAATTACGCGCGAGCCTACGGCTGCCTGTACCGGCACTTCGAACTGTTGACGCGGGATAAGTTCTTTAAGTTTCTTAGTTAGTTTCACCCCGTAAGAGTAGGCGGCGTCTTTATGCACAATCGCAGAGAAAGCGTCCACCTGTTCACCATTTAGCAAAATGTCGACGCGCACCAAATCGGCAGCTTCTTCGCCAGCTGGTTCATAGTCCAAAGAGGCGTATCCGCGGGTGCGGGACTTCAAAGCATCAAAGAAGTCGAAGACAATTTCTGCCAGTGGCAACGTGTAGTGTAGTTCCACGCGGTCTTCGGAAATGTAGTCCATACCGCCCATAATGCCGCGCCGCGCTTGGCATAGTTCCATTACGGATCCGACGAATTCTTTCGGGGTCAAAATGGTAGAGCGGACTACTGGTTCGCGAACTTCGTGAACTTTCCCAGAAGGATATTCGGACGGGTTCGTCACGATGATTTCGCTACGGTCTTCGGCAATCACGCGGTAGATTACGTTTGGCGCAGTGGCAATCAAAGACAGGTTGAACTCGCGTTCTAAACGTTCCCGAACGATTTCCAAGTGCAACAGTCCCAAGAAGCCACAGCGGAAGCCGAATCCCAAAGCCGCCGAAGATTCTGGTTCAAACGTCAGTGCAGCGTCGTTTAGCTGCAGCTTTTCTAAGGCTTCGCGCAGGTTCGGGAAGTCAGAGCCGTCGATTGGGTAAAGCCCTGAGTAAACCATTGGTTTAGGTTCTTCATAGCCAGCCAAGGGATTTTCAGCGCCGCGAATCGCGGTAGTAACCGTGTCACCAACTTTAGATTGGCGTACGTCTTTCACCCCGGTAATTAGGTACCCTACTTCCCCAACGGACAAGCCCTTAGTAGCCATAGGTTCAGGGGAAATCACACCGATTTCCAACACTTCGTGAGAAGCTGCGGTGGACATCATCTTAATGCGTTCGCGGGGGTTCAAAGTGCCGTCTACTACACGCACGTAGGTTACTACCCCGCGGTAGATATCGTAAACGGAGTCAAAAATCAGCGCCCGAGCAGGCTTATCTTTCTCACCCTTAGGTGCCGGAATGCGGCGAACGATCTCGTCTAAAAGTTCATCAACGCCCTCGCCAGTTTTACCGGAAACTTTCAGAATCTCTTCTTCTTTGCAACCAATTAAGTTAGCGATTTCTGCTGCGTATTTTTCTGGCTGTGCGCTGGGAAGGTCGATCTTGTTTAGCACTGGAATGATTTCCAGGTCGTTGCTCATTGCCAGGTAGAGATTCGCCAGTGTCTGGGCTTCGATACCTTGGGCGGCATCGACCAGCAGCACAGCGCCTTCACAAGCTGCCAGGGACCGGGATACTTCATAGGTGAAGTCAACGTGTCCGGGGGTGTCAATCATGTTTAGCGCGTATCCGGTACCGTCAAGTTCCCACGGCATACGCACTGCCTGGGATTTGATGGTAATACCGCGTTCGCGTTCGATATCCATGCGGTCCAGGTACTGGTCGCGCATATCGCGTTGGGCCACTACCCCGGTTTTTTGGAGCATCCGGTCAGCCAGGGTGGACTTGCCGTGGTCAATGTGGGCGATGATACAGAAGTTACGAATCAACGCTGGATCAGTAGCGGCCGGCTGAATAAACTTAGCCTGAGCGTCACTCACAACTGGCGACACGGGAACCTACCCTTCAAAAAATATAGTCACGGCGATTTTAAATACTTACCTCAATTTTCGCATGTTCCCTAAATAAGAGCTAATTTATCTGGAACTTTGTGGTAGATTCCGCGTAACCATAGTCTTCGACCAGATTTTTCACCGTTGCGAAAGTATCCGAAGTATATAATCTTCCTATGGAAAATAATCTCTTACCTTGCCAGCCACTTAAGCCTGTTGAAACAGAAATAGATCGGCTTGCGCTGGCCTGCGCCAACGCCATCTACCAAGGGGATGCAGCTAAACTTTCAGAAATTTTCCAGCAGGGTCTACCGTTAGAACAGGTAGAGAAATTCCAATTCCACGCAGAAGATAGCCAAGCTCCCGCAGAACACGGTTTGGCAGCGCTGGCAATCAGACGGAACCAGGCAGACTGTTTAGCAGTGCTGTTAGATAACGGGCTCTCTCCCGACCACGTCTATTCTTGGTATATGGTGGATCTTTTCATCCTTGAAATCGCCATTATGTATGAGTCTTGGGAGTGTTTTGTACTCCTCTTAGATCGAGGAGCCGACCCTGATATTAGTTCATCAGATAGTAAAGGCGCGTTCATGCAGGCACTGGCTACTCGCGATAAGCGTTTTTTAAACCGGCTTCGGCAGAGCAACTCCAGAGTTGATGAGCATGCGCGCAGACTCGTAGCTTTTGGACGCGTCGCTGAGATCCGCAGTCTGCTTGAGGCAGGTTACTCCCGGTTCAAAATCTTTAGATACAACCTTTTTAAGCGGAATAAAGAGATAACCAAGGAGCTTTCGAGCTCGTTTCCTTTAGGAATCAATCCCCTGTGGGTGGCAGTTCTGGTCGTAGGCGTAAGCGCCGGGCTGATTTACTGGTTTACTAGGTAAGCTTCTCTTTCTAAGAGTCAGCCAGAGTTCTCTGTGCTATCTTCATTCTCTGTAAGTCCGCGAAGCTGATCTAACCGTTGCCGTTTCGCAGTTTCTTTGGCAATCCATCCTGCGGCGGTAGCAACTATTTTCTCTTGCCTAGAATTAGCTACGGCAGAATTCAACGTGCCCGGAGTTAAATCAAGAAACTGCTCTTTACTGGGCAAAGCCAACATCACCCAGTTAGCGAAGTTAAGGATTTTTGCGCTGGTAAGAGGCGCATTGGCGTCCTCGGAAAGATCCCAAAGCGGAACCGCCGCCGGCTGCGATTTTTCAACTACTTCTTCGTATTCCAAAGCAATCCCGTGTTGCTTAGCCAACTTGCGCAGGCGCCAACGCGGCCAAAACGATGCCGCGTATCCTGCCAACGCACCGGCAGTTAAGCCCAGCAACCCTTGAACTAGCCGCCAAGTGGAAGTGCTCATATCGGGGCCAGTAGTCATGAAGGCAGCGGTAAGGGTCACAGCTCCAATCACCAAGAACCAGTGGCGGCCGTGATCCCACGCCCAAGCTCGGTCAACCGCCTGCTGCACCTGCTGGGGAACCTGGGTACTTTTCACTTCCACTTCGTCTTGCTCCCAGCCGGTTTCTAAAGTTTCCAAGGCTGCTGCCAGCGCAAAAGCACGCTGCTTCCAAGCGGTGAAAGCCATTCCGTCGCCTGTTTCAAGCCAGGCAAGGTAGTCGCGGCGGTCAAACGGATCCAGGTACTGGATTGCCTGGGTGAATTGCTCATCCAGGTCACGACCCTTTTCTAAAATCAGAGCAGCCTGGGGGTCGTTGCGCAGGCCGATGGGGGTTTTGAGAGTGATTCCCGGGGTGTAAATGATTTTTAGGGCCGAGCGCAGGGCAGGCATGCCGATATAATCATTTTCTTCCATGGATACTCCTTTGGGGCTGGCGGGTTTTGGGGCTGGCGGGTTTGCCCCGGGCCTGGTGGCAAGTTTGCCCGCGCGCCAGTTGCAGGCGGCGGATAAAGTAGGTAGTAACAGTTTAGTTTACCGGTGGCTATTTTTAGCACTCAGGAGGTCCTAATGAGCACCGAAAAAGGACAGTTTAATCCTTTTGATGACCCGGCTTTCCAGGTTAAATTCACGCAAGATGCGGGAGAGCTATTTAACTCAGCGGTAGCTGAAGAAAAGCTATCGAGCGCGAAGTCTTCGGCGGTTAATACTACGGCGCGGCTGTTGCAACTGGTGATTAATACGCCTGGGGCGCTGCTGATTAAGCTGGGATTTTTAGCCGCAGTTTCAGTGTTTGCCGTGAGTTTACTGGGGCTGTGGCAGTTTAGCTCCGGTTGGTGGAAAGTTTCTTTGGTGCTCAGCTTGGTCGCGATGGTATTTGTAGCGGGCTTTGCGTGGCGTCGCCAGGATTTATTGAAGCGGATTGCGACAGAGCAGGCGACGGTAATTTCGTCAGCGGGGGCGCAGGTGGTTTTACAGTCGGCAAGTTCTGAAGATGATTGGCAGGCATTTGCGCGTAGGCAAGGCGAGTCTGTGGCGGCGGTGCGAGCTGAGTTTAATACGCGAACAGCTCGGTTTATGCCGCGGATTGAGGCAAGCCAGCGGGCATTGCGACAGTTGGCTGGGGGCGCTTTTGAAGGTAGCTGGTTAGATCATGATCTGCGCCCCACAATCGTGTTTTTCGTGGGCGCGTTTTTGTCAATGCCGGTAATGATTTTTACGGCGATTTTGTCTTTCTTCGTCTTGATTTTTGGTGGGTGAGGTCCGGGCTGGTTCAGCCGGTGATGGGCTTCACCTTTTGCGGGTGGTTGTCCCCGTTGTTTTAGGCGGTTTTCCTGATAGTATTAACAGTGGATTCAAGCCTGGTCGGGCTTGGGACCGCGTTGGGTCGTTTGCCATACCTCCGTGTCCCCCACTGAGTTGTCTAGACCCAACAAGCCCTCACCGACCCTGTTAATCTAACAAAAGAGAGTAAATACTGTGGCAAATATCAAGTCCCAGATGAAGCGCATCAAGACCAACGAAAAGCGTCGCCTGCGCAACAAGGCTGTTAAGTCTGAACTGAAGACCTACATCCGTCGCGTACGTGAAGCTATCGCTGCTGGCGATCGTGAAGCTGCTGAAGCAGCTCTGCGTCTGGCTGGCAAGAAGCTGGATAAGGCTGCCTCCAAGGGTGTGATCCACCGCAACCAGGCTGGCAACCGTCAGTCCAAGCTGGCTGTACAGATCGCGAAGATGTGATTTCTTCTCTTATTTAAGTGTGGGGTGGGAAAATATTTGTTTTCCCACCCCACACTTTTTTATTGCAGCAGATACTACCGCGCTGTTAGATGTTCCTAGGCTACTGATGCTGAAGACTATAGAAGCTACACCAACAAGTGGCCCCGCGGTAACTAAGACAAAGATCGGCATTGGCAACAGTATCCCCAAGCAGAGTTGCCCTGTATAAGAGACGTAGCGTGGCCGAAAAAAACTTTGGAAATTCCAATTAGTAAAAACGGCACGATAGTTGCTCTGGGAACTATCAGAATGTAGTGCTTACTAAAGCCGCTTGGTTCTAGCCATTTTCCCAAATCTCACCACTTGCCACTGGGTTAGCAATTATTTCAAGCACGTAGATTCAAGTTTCGACTGTGCCCTGTGGGCGAAGGATGTCAAAGTAGTCCTTTATCTTCATCCGAATTTACCTTTTCAGTAGTGCCAAGGAAAAAACTCAACGCTAACAGTGTGTCCAGTCAACCTAACCAATCCGTCGCATACGAAACGCGTTTCCCGTGCGAAATCAGCCTCCCAACCCCCGAAATTCGCATACGAAACGCGTTTCCCGTGCGAATTTGGCGCACCACTTGACAACCTCCCCACTTAAGTGGTTAATTAGTTATGTAATGAACCACTGAAGGAGGTGAACAGATGTTGAACTTCGACAGCTCGACACCAATCTATCTACAGATCGCTGAAGATATCCGCCAAAAGATTCTCTCTGAAACATTGCAAGCAGGTGAACAAATCATGTCTACTACCGCCTACGCCACCGCTTTTCGCATTAACCCAGCCACCGCTGGTAAAGCCTTCGCACAGCTTTTAGACGAAGGACTAATCGAAAAACGCCGCGGTATCGGCATGTTCGTCACAGAAGATGCCAAAGAACGCATTGTCGCAAAGCACAGAGACGCTTACTTTGAAACCACGTTAAAACCCGCCTTAAAAACTGCCACTGACCTGGGTCTAAGTGAAGCTGAAATCCTGGCATACGTAACGCAGTACCTAAAGCACTAAGAAAGAGCAAAGCCATGAAAACCAAAAATCTAAGCTTTACCTACAGCGGGAACTCTACCCCCACTTTGCACGGTATTTCTACCGAATTCGCCGTAAACACCATCACCGCTTTGCTAGGACCTAACGGCTCTGGAAAAACCACCCTGATGCAGCTGCTGGCCGGTCGCATCCGCAACCACAGCGGCGAAATCCAACTTAACAACCAATCAGCTTCCCTGGACCAACTCTCGAAAGACGTTATCTATGTAGGAAATGCCTCTGAATACGCTGAATATCCGATCGGAGATTTACTGGCATTTTTACGCCTACGCACAAACTGGAACGAAGCCCTCTATCAGCAGCTCTTAGACCGTTTTAACTTGCATCCTAACCTGCGAAAGGCCTTCAAAAAACTCTCTTCCGGAGAAGGTAACCTGCTAATGGCAGTTTTCGCGTTGGCATCTGAAGCGCCGGTTACACTGCTGGATGAAATCCAAGCAAACCTGGACGTACCTACGCGCTACCGCCTATACGAGACGATTATCGAACTGAACGCCCGCACCGCAGATGGGACCGGCCCGGCACGCACTTTCGTAATCTCTTCCCACATGGTTGAAGAATTAGAAACCCTCTGCGAAGAAGTCAAAATTATCGATCGCGGCAAACTAGTCTTCGCCGATTCAACGGAAGCCTTACGAGGAAAATACCTCTCTATCCAAGGCAGCTTAGCTGATATCGAAAAATTCCAAGTAGCACACCCGCAACTACAAACCAGCTCCTCCCGGACGTTGGGTAGCTACGCCGAACTGGTCGTTAATGTCCCCGCAGCAGGTCTGCCTAACCTAAACGACTTCCCTACTCTTACTTCTCAGCCACTTTCTTTCCAAGATGCTTTCGTGGCGCAACTGGCAAAGGATTAATCATGCAAACGAAACCTCAGCCTTCCGTCTGGCAATTAACTAAAGTCGGGTTGGATCAATATCGAAAGTTTCTCTTAATCCCCGTCACGATTTTTGTTATAAACACTTTCGTTTCAATGATCGTGAGGACCTTTGACGTCGGCGCACAGACGTCAACTTTGACTGAAACTTGGGCGCCAACTGCGCTTATCTCGGTTTTGGCAATCCATACCCCAATGTATTTGATGACTCCAAAATTGATCGCTTTGGCAGGAGCTCCCGAAAAACTCAGCAAACTGGCCCTGCGCCTAATCGGTTTGGGATTGATCGCGTTCAACCTGCTGCTGTGGGGAATGTTGTTCGCAGTTGAATACTTGGCGAATATACAAGGCGCGCACTGGAACCTAAAGCTACTGCTCATCACCCTTGCAGGGTTTTTCATTGCCGACCAAGCTGCCTACACAATTGCATCAATCTACCTGAAGCAATCTTCAAATATTCAAGTAGCGGTTTGGATTATCGTTTACTCGATGCTCTTAGCCGCGGCAATCGCCTCTTTAGTTGTGCTGGCAGTCTTCGAGCTCACCGGCTACGTTTTCGGGTTCGAAGCTTTACTGTTAGTCGTCCCCGGCGCTTTCTTAGTGCTATCGGCGTTGCTATCGCTTAATACGCCTTTGCTCCGCCGTGCCTAACGACCGGTCGCGCAAAACAGACAAGCCCGCACGAGACTGCCTTAGTTTCGTGCGGGCAAGTTCTTTTTAAAAGAAGTTGGCATCTGCCAAACAGTTCAGTTTCCGCCCTCGAAAATTTTCCCGAGGGCGCCCACCCAGCTCAATTCGCATACGAAAGCCGTTTCCCGTGCGAAATGAGATGCCCAACCCCTTCAATTCGCATACGAAAGCCGTTTCCCGTGCGAATTGAGGGGATCACCCGGCTCAATTCGCATATGAAACTTCTTAAAGCTAAAGGTTCCGAGCTCGAGTTGCTACCGTAATCATCAACTTTTCCAACGCATAAACTGGGTCGCGGGATTCACCTTTAACTTCAGCATCCGCAGTTGCACAAGCAATAAACGCTTCCCCCAATGCGTGTTCCGACCATGTCCGCAATGAAGCCCGCGTCTTGTCAATAACGAAACCAGGCATTCCCAACGTTGAAGCAGCCCGCGTAGGAATCGTAGACACCTTCGCTAACTGGCGAAGTTTGAACGCCATTGCCCCAGTTATTGCCGGGCCCGTAATCCCACAGGCTAAAGCATGCCGCAAATCCGTCAGTGCCCGCGCTAAGTCACCATCAATAGCAGCTTGCACCACTTCATAACCGTCAACTTCTTTCTTACCCGCCTGGTATTCTTCCACAATTTCAGAGGTAATAACCTGCCCCGGATAATCAGTAATCAACTGGCTTACTACCGCAAGAATTTCCGGCAGTTCAGAACGCATGGCAGTTACCAGCAAAGCCGCTGCGTCGTTATCGATTCTGCCTTTTAATGCTCTTGCTTCATCTAACACACACTTAATGCGTTCCCCATCGCTATTTAACTTTGGCGCTAAATAAAAGGGAACTTGCGCGGCCTGCAAATCGGTAAGTAACTTCCGCGCCCCATTTCCGCCATTATGGCGAAGCAGGAGCGTCACTTCCGGTTCCGGATTCTTCTGGTAAGCCAAAATGTCAGCAACTAGCGTTGCCGGGGCTTGTTCTGCTTGCGGAATGTAGACAAACCGGCTCTCTGAAAACAACGAGGGTGATACCGCTACGCTAAGTTGCCCCGGTTCATAGGTGGCAGCGTCTAAGACGGTTACTTCGGTAGCCGGATCCTGCGCAAGCATCTGTTTACGCACCGCTGCTACTGCACGGTCAGCAAACAGCGGTTCTTCAGCTTTCAAAAAGACTAGCGGTGCCGGAACGATTTTTCTCCAGTTCAAAAAGGAATCGTCTGCGGAACGTTTTTTAGCGGGCTTAGATCTAACTGCCATGTAAATAGCTTCTCATACCCCGCCAACATATAAAACTAATCCCAGCCAGCAGGTATTGCACGCCTAACCCCCACCAGGCAGCGGCACCTTCTAAAAAAGCCCCCGGTAACTGCGCCACAAACGTAATCAAATCCAAACTAAGCCCAGCAAAAACTTCCACAGCGTAACTAACCCACGTCGCTAACTGCAAGCTAAGTAAGCTGGTGACTAAAATAATCACCCCTCCACCAGTAATCAGTGGAATAACTGGGGAAAGCAATAGATTCGTGAAGATCCCGTAGGTTGCAAATGTCCCCAGCTGGCTTACCGTAAAGAGGCTGGTTACTAACTGCGCAAACACAGGCACTAGAAGCACCGGGCGCGCAGCCAACCAAAACTTCCGCCCCGCTCTTTCCATTTCAAAATGCTCCAGGTTTTGCGCCGAAATAGAGACCCCTAAAACCGCGAGCGTAGCTACAACAGAAAGTAAGAATCCGATAGAACGCGCCAACCAAGGGTCATAAATCAACCAAATTAGGATGACAGCTGCCAGCGAGTTAACTCCCTGAGAATGCCGCTTCAAATATGTCCCCACCGTCGTGATTGCCAACATGGTGGTGGCGCGCACGATGGAAGGCTGCCAGCCGACACTTGCCAGAACCAATAGCATTCCCAGCCAAGTTGCCCCAATCTTATGGCGGGGGCGTCCGGGTAGCAACGCATGAAACATCCCCAGGATGATGGCCAAATGCAGACCCGAGATAGCTACCAGGTGGGAAACGCCAGCCGCGCGGATCTGCGCTCGAGTATCAGTGTCTAGTCCCGATAGATCACCCAGCGTCATTGCCTTAATCAAAGCTCCACTTTGCGTAGAACTGGTCGCAAGTTCAAGCTGCGTAGCTACCTGATGGGCAAAACTAGTTTCTAAAACCGCAAGCGTTTCAACGCGGAAAATCCCCAGATTCGGCGCATCTGCCCCGGTTTTTAACTGTCCGCGCACCCACAATCGATCATTTGTCTTCCAGGATTTAAGCCCTTTTCCTTGCAAAATCAACTGTTGATTGCCGCTACTTACGATAGTCGCCGGCGCACTGTAGCCAGTTTTGGTAGCTGTGGCAGCGCGCCCCAGTACAACTTCAAGTTCGCACCGACTCAGGCAGCTGCCACTTAAGTCATTCTCTGTATAGTGGCGGTAATGCAGGTGTGCTTGTAGCGCGGCGATTCCTAAGATTACGGCAGTAACGCCGGTAAGTAGCACAGCCGACCCCGATTGTTTTTGCCCATGGCGCGGGCGTCGCTGCACATGTTGATTTATCAGCAGGCTACTTATCCATACTAAGACCAGTAGTAAGCTTACAAGCGCCAGGGGTGACATGCCGTGTAATGCAGCCAAGCAGATTCCCCAGGTTCCCAGCGCCGGCGCTACCAAGGATAGGTCTACGGCCCGCAGGTTTACGGACATAGTTGCGGCACCAATCTTTGGTAAGTTTTCATACCAATCCCCCGCACTTGTAGCAGGTCTTCCGGAACGCGCAAGCCCACTTCTCCTCTGTATTGCACAATGTTGGCGGCAGTTTTTGGTCCGATTCCCGCCAGGGTTTGCAGCTGGGTTTCATCTGCTGTGCGAATATCTATGCAGGAACCAAGGCTGGGGGCAGTACCGTTTTCTTCCCGAGGGCGCCCCTGACCGTTTTTCGTTTCCACCCCACTTTGATTGTTGATTTGGAAACCAGATGGCTTTGCCGCCCCGGATTCAGTTTGGGTCGGGATGTGCACGTGGTCTCCGTCGGTTAGAAAAGTGGCTAAGTTTATGGCATTTCGGTCAGCTTCTGCGGTAAGTCCTTTGGCTGCTTTCACGGCGTCATTTACCCGCGCCTGTGGCGCTAACTCATAGAGTCCAGGCACATTTACTGCGCCAGAAATATAGATGGTAATTCTTGTTTCTGCGTTTTTACTGGTTGCCTTGGAAATTGGTAGATCTACCCCCGCAGCCGGCGGCGCAGCGTTCCCTGCGGGTTCTTCTAAGGTGGTTTCTAGGTTTGTGACGGCTTTTGAAAAGCTGCTTTCAGTGTCGTAGAGATACGGGTTTTGCGGTTTAGCACGTGTCAGATTCCAGACTGATACCAGGCTGATTAAAGCGAGCATGAGGATTAAACCAATGGCTGCGCCCGGAGAGATTTGGGCGCGAATTCTTTGGCTGGCTGAGCTTAGCTGGGTGAGCTTTGCTTTGAATCTCTTTTGCTGTTCTGGCCTGGTAAGTGCTTCCATCTTGCTATTATGCGAAGTAGGAAAAACTGTTTGCCCGCTTAGCTTTGTAGCTTTGTGGATAACTTTTTCTTTTATGCACCTGTGCACAGTTACGGGCAACTTGAGAGTTAGGTACGGAGTTAAATGTTTGGTTTTATCGGGGCTGGGAATATGGTCTCTGCCATTGCAACAGGCGCTTTCAATGCTGGTTTCCTCACCCCTGAAAATTGTATTTTCACAGATAAAACCGCTCGGCGCGCACCGCAACTTGCCGCCGCTTTACAAGCAACCTACCTCACCGACAACTACCAGGTAGCGCAGCAAAGTGACGTGCTGATTCTGGGAGTTAAACCAAACGTCATCTTAGACGTGCTGGCAGATATTTCCGACATCATACAAGAACGCCAACCCCTGGTAATTTCCTTAGCTGCCGGCACTTCCTTAGCAGACTTAGAAACCGTCGCCGGTCCGGGCGTTCCCGTCATCCGTTTTATGCCGAATGTGAATGCTTCGATCGGTAAATCCGTAACCGCGCTTTGCGTAGGCGCCCATGCTTCAGAAGAACACCGGGCGTTAGCCACTGCTTTTGCAGAAACCTTCGGCGACTGTCTGGAAATCAACGAAGCTTACATGTCAACTTTCACCGCGTTAGCCGGTAGTTCCCCAGCCTGGATCTTTGAGTTAATCGATTCCTTTGCCATGGCTGGGGTAAAGAACGGACTATCCAAAACTGAAGCCGTTCAAATCGTCGCGCAGACTTTCATTGGCAGTGCCAGCTTAGTTTTGAATAAACTTGAGTCTCAAGCATTAACTCCAAATAACTTGATCGACCAAGTTTGTTCCCCGGGAGGAACAACCATCGCCGGTCTATTAGCATTACGTTCTGCGTCAGCAGGAACCGCAATCACCGCCGCAGTAGATGCTTGCATTAACCGCGATAAGGAATTAGGAGCCCAAAAATGAACACCGGTTTTTCTGAAAACCCCGGAGTTTCCAAAGCTGAGTTTGTCTACCAGCATCTGCGCGATGAAATTCTGAGCGGCGTCTTAGCTTCTGAAGAACGTCTGGTATTAGACCGGTTAGCTCGCAAATACGACGTTTCAGCCGTGCCGGTAAGAGAAGCCATCCGCCGTTTAGAAGCTGAAGGGCTAGTTAACTTCAAACGCAACGTAGGGGCGATTGTCACTCCCGTTTCAGAAACAGATCTCTTAGATTCAATCGAAACCCTGGCGGTGATTGAAGCCTATGTCACCGGTGTTTCCGCCAGCCTACTTTCACCGGCAGAAATCCGCCAAGCTGAAGACCTCAATGAACAGATGCGCGCGGTGGTGCGCCGCAACTTCACCCCGCACGCTTTCTCAGTTCTAAACGCGCAGTTCCACCTACTACTAGCTTCTAAATGCCAAAACCCGCGGCTGTTAGCACACCTCCAGCAAGAGTGGAACCAGCACTCAATTCAGCGCCTGGCCAACTTCGGCTACTCGTTAGAATGGTGCGTGCGCTCAGTAACCGAACACGCAGAAATCTTAAAGCTTATTAAAGCGAAGGCTCCCAGCCACAAAATCGAAGCTTACTGCCGCGCCCACAATATGCGCGTAATCAAGCAGTTAACCGCAGAAGCAAATGCCGAAAACGCGCACTGAGTTTGCACGTTAGTTAAATAGAAAAGCCGGGTCTGCCACCCTCGGAGAAAGAAAACTGCGCAGGCAAAAAAGTGGATTCTTTCACGCCCAGCCGTTTTCCTGAAAATGGGTTAGGAAAGTTGCTTAAATCCAGGTAAATTCTATGATGTATAGTTTTTGCCTGCACCCACCCGCGGGAAGCAACTGTCCGCGGTGGAAGCGACACCCCAAAGTAGAAGGAAAACGAGGACTCGATGACCTCTCACGCAAGCGATTTAACTCGCCTCCCCGCGCCAACCGTACCGGAAAAAGTTAGCGCTGACGGTCTGGAAACTAAATGGACCGAAAACTGGGCGAACTCTGATGTCTACGCTTTCAACCCAGATACTACCCGCGCGGAAGTATTCTCAATCGACACTCCTCCTCCAACGGTTTCTGGTTCTCTGCACGTTGGACACGTTTTCTCTTACACGCACACCGACACCGTAGCCCGCTACAAGCGTATGCGCGGCATGAACGTGTTCTACCCCATGGGCTGGGATGACAACGGTCTGCCAACTGAACGCCGCGTCCAAAACTACTTCGGCGTGCGCTGCGATCCTTCTTTGCCATACGACCCAGCCTTCGTTCCTCCACACCAGGGTTCGGCTACCTCCATTAAGAACAAGGACCAGCAGCCAATCTCCCGTAAAAACTTCATTGAACTGTGCCAGCAGCTCACTGAAGAAGACGAAAAAGGTTTCGAAGAACTGTGGCGTCGCCTGGGGCTGTCCGTAGACTGGAACACCCAGTACCAAACCATCGGCACTAAGGCTCAGAAAGTAGCTCAGGCCGCTTTCTTACGTAACTTGGCTCGCGGCGAAGCCTACCAGGCAGCTGCTCCGGGCCTGTGGGACGTAACTTTCCAAACTGCCGTTGCCCAGGCGGAACTGGAAGCCCGCGAATACCCAGGTTTCTACCACAAGTTAGCTTTCCACACTGCAGATGGCGCTGACGTAGTTATCGAAACCACCCGCCCTGAATTGCTTCCCGCCTGTGTAGCTTTGATTGCACACCCAGATGATGCCCGCTACAAGCACCTTTTCGGCACCACTGTAACTTCCCCCGCCTTTAACGTTGAAGTACCAGTTTTGGCACACCCTGCTGCGGAAATCGATAAGGGTGCCGGTATTGCCATGTGCTGTACTTTCGGTGACTTAACTGACGTACAGTGGTGGCGCGAACTGCAGTTGCCACTGCGTTCCATCCTGGCTAAGGACGGTCGTCTGGAAGCTGAAACCCCAGAGTGGATCACCGACGCAAAGGGCCGCGAACTCTACGCTGCCTGCGCCGGAGCTACCACTTTCACCGCGCGCAAGACCATCGTCGAAGCCCTGGCAGCCAGCGGAGAAATGATTGGGGACCCCACCCCCACCCAGCGTATGACCAACTTCTTCGAAAAGGGTGATAAGCCACTGGAAATCGTGACTTCACGCCAGTGGTACATTCGCAACGGCGGAAAAGACTTCACCCGCCCCGGCGCTTTGAAGAACCTCAGCGACGAACTGGTTGCCCGCGGGGAAGAACTCAATTTCCACCCCGAATACATGGCGGTTCGCTACGACAACTGGGTGAAGGGCTTGAACTCTGACTGGCTGATTTCCCGTCAGCGTTTCTTCGGGGTACCGCTCCCACTGTGGTACGCGATTGAAGCTGATGGCACCATCAACTACGACCAGGTACTTACCCCAACTGAAGACCAGCTACCAGTTGACCCAACTATCGACGTGCCACCAGGTTTCACTGAAGATCAGCGTGACCAGCCAGGTGGTTTTGCCGCCGAAGTTGACATTATGGATACCTGGGCAACTTCTTCCCTAACCCCGCAGATTGCCGGTGGCTGGCTGTCTGACGAAAAGCTGTTTAAGAATGTTTTCCCTATGGACGTGCGTCCTCAGGGCCACGACATCATCCGCACCTGGCTGTTCTCTACCGTAGTACGTTCTCACCTTGAGTTCGACGGTTTGCCATGGAAGCATGCTCTGCTGTCGGGTTGGATTTTGGACCCCGACCGTAAGAAGATGTCCAAGTCTAAGGGCAACGTAGTTACTCCGATGGGTCTGTTGGAAACCCACGGTTCCGACGCAGTACGCTACTGGGCTGCTTCAGCACGCCTGGGGACCGACACCGCTTTCGATGAATCTCAGATGAAGATTGGCCGCCGCCTGGCCATTAAGGTGCTGAATGCTTCTAAGTTCGCACTCACGATGGGCGCTGAAGCCGACCTGGATCTGAACCCAGTAAACGTCACCGAAGAACTCGACCGCTCTGTCATCGGCGAACTGGTTAAGGTAATCGAAGCCGCTACGAACGCATTTGAAGCCTTCGACTACACGCGTGCTTTGGAAGTTTCCGAAACCTTCTTCTGGACTTTCTGTGACGACTACCTGGAACTGGTTAAGGAACGCGCTTACAACCGCGACGGACAGTGGAGCGCCGGCCAGTCCCTATCAGCCCGTTCCGCACTGGCCCTGGTTGTCGACACCATGGTGCGCCTATTTGCGCCGTTCCTCCCATTTGCTACGGAAGAAGTTTGGTCTTGGTACCGTCCTGGTTCGGTCCACCAAGCAGCTTGGCCAACTGCTGATTCATTGCAGCCAGCCGCTGGCAACCCAGCGATTTTGGACGCCGCTTCCAAGGCTCTGGTTCGCCTGCGCCGCGTAAAGTCCGAAGCAAAGGTATCCCCACGTACTCCTTACCTGCACGTGGTTTTGGAAGCTCCGGCAGCCTTGGTCGGTTTGCTAGAGGCTTCGAAGGAAGACTTGGCCCGCGTCACCCACATTCAGGGCGACTTCACGATTGTTACCTCAGCTTCAGAAGAAGTAACCGTCAGCGATTACACGCTGGGAGAAGCTCCCGCCAAGCAGAAGGCATAGGGTTCAGTCCCGGTAGGCTTTTCAGCTTGCGGATAGTTGGCACGTCCGCCCTCGGGAAGAAATTTTCGAGGGCGGAAATGCTAGCTCTCAACTAAACTGCCAATTATTCGGCAACCTAACTAAAGCGGGTAAACCCGCCAGTTTTCAGCTCGCAGGTGTATA
The DNA here is from genome assembly GCA_030532515.1 of Actinomycetaceae bacterium. Lineage (GTDB taxonomy): Bacteria > Actinomycetota > Actinomycetes > Actinomycetales > Actinomycetaceae > Gleimia. The sequence continues at coordinate 37,450 of JAUNKY010000006.1, read as the reverse complement.
GTACCTGTTGGGGAAAGACTCCCCCACTCACCCGTATCTGGGAAAAGTAGGATTTTATGGTGGAAGAAACGATGGAACACGCCGTGGATGCGGACGTAGACCAGCCGAAAGCAACTACTGAAGTGCTCGAATGGCACGGTCCAGTATTGGAAAAAACCGAAATGCATATGACGATTCCTTGGTTGATTCGCAAGCGCATTGAACGGTCTCCGAAGGCTCCGATTATTGCCCGAAAGACGCAGATGGGCGCGAACTGGCGCAACATCAGTGGCGCCGAGTTCTTAGACGAAGTTAATGATCTGGCGCGTGGCTTCATCGGTATGGGCTTAGAACGTGGCGACGTGGTAGCGATTATGTCGCATACTCGCTATGAGTGGACGCTGCTGGATGTCGCAGCTTGGTCTGCGGGCCTGGTAGTTGTGCCGATTTACGAAACTTCTTCAGTTGAACAGATTTCCCACATTCTGCACGATGCCCAGGTGAAGCTGGTAGTTGTTGAAACGATGGTTTTGGCACAGTTGGTACAGGCGGCGCGTTCCAGTGCGGCGGGGAGTCTGAAGGTGCTTTCTTTGGATAACTCGGCGCTGTTGAAGATCAACGCGGCCGGCCACGACGTACCTTTAGCAGCGGTTGAAGAACGCATTTCGCAAATGACCATCGCGGATTTAGCAACGATCGTTTACACTTCTGGAACTACGGGCCAGCCTAAGGGCGCGGAGCTTTCTCACGGGAACTTCACGGTTCTGGCGCAAAACGGGCATTCTTGGATGGGTGAGATTGCCGCTCATAAGCGTTCTCGTCTACTTTTGTTCTTGCCTCTTGCCCACGTTTACGCGCGTTTCCTGGAAGTTTTCCAGCTCACCGGACAGGGGATTTTGGCACATACGCCTGATATTAAGAACTTGCTGACTGATTTGGAGTCTTTCAAGCCTTCTTACCTGTTGGGCGTGCCACGTGTTTTGGAAAAGATCTATAACTCAGCCGAACAATCCGCGGCTTCGGGGATGAAGTTAAAGACGTTCCGTTGGGCTGCAGCAACTGCCATTGCGTATTCGAAGGCTTTGGATACCGAAGAGGGGCCTTCTAAGACTTTACGTGCTCAGCACCGGTTAGCAGATGCGTTAGTTTACCGAAAGCTACGGGATCTGCTGGGGGGCAACTGTAAGTACGTGATTTCTGGCGGTGGCCCGTTGGGTGAGCGCCTGGGGCACTTCTACCGTGGTTTAGGCATTACCGTTTTGGAAGGTTATGGGCTTACTGAAACGGTTGGTCCACTGTCGGTTAATACTCCTCGCCTGTCTAAGATTGGGACTGTTGGTCCCCCAATTTCTACCGTAGGCGTGCGCATTTCCGATGAAGGCGAAATCTTAGTGAAGGGTCCTTCCGTTTTCAGTGGCTACCACAATATGCCAGTGGAAAGCGACGAATGTTTTGTGCAGGGTTGGTTCAAGACCGGTGACATTGGGTACTTGGATCGCGATGGCTATTTGCGCATTACCGGTCGTGCTAAGGAGCTGATCGTTACTGCTGGCGGTAAGAATGTGGCTCCGGCAGCTTTGGAAGATCCGTTGCGCGCGCACCCGCTGGTTTCCCAGGTAGTGGTGGTTGGCGATCAGCGTCCTTTCATTGCAGCTTTGCTTACCCTTGATGCGGAAATGCTTCCCGGTTGGTTGGCTAATCACGGTTTACCTCCGATGAGTGTTTCAGAAGCTACCCAGCATCCGGAAGTTATGCATGCTTTGCACCGTGCGGTTGAACGCGCTAATGAAGCGGTTTCCAGGGCTGAATCGATCCGTAAGATTAAGGTTTTGGACACTGATTTCAGTGAGGCGAATGGCTTCTTAACTCCTTCTATGAAGGTTAAGCGTCGCGCTGTACACGAGGCGTTCGCAGACGTAATCGATGAGATTTACGGTGGGCCAATCCCCCAAGATAAGTAGTCTGTGTTTAGTTTGGGCTTGCAAAGATTCTTTGCAAGCCCAAACTTTTTGTAAGGTGATGTAACCCTCATCTAAGTCAGCTGGGAATATTCTTCCTATAAAGGCTGTTTATTTTCATGTTGATGTTTTTTATAACTACCAGAAAGCTAGGATTGGAATGACACAATCAACCGCTTCTGTGGAAGCTATCCGCCCGGCGCGTAAATGGCTCCGGTTGCCTTCTTTCACCGTGCAGATTTTCTTAGGTTTGGCGATTGGTATTGCCCTGGGGTTTGTAGCCATCCAGTTCGGAGATGGGAAGCATGCCCTTCCGTGGTTGGAAGCAACTTTGCAGTGGGTGGGTTCTAGCTTTGTTAGTTTACTAATTGCTTTAGTTCCGCCACTGATTTTCTTCGCTATGGTGGTGTCGATTAATAACCTGCGTGGCGTTACAAACGCTGCGTCTTTAGCTTGGAAAACGCTGCTGTGGTTTGCCATCACCGCGTTAATCTCGGTCTCGATTGGCATTGCTTTGGGGATTCTTTTCCAACCTGGCTTGTACTCTTCAGTAACTTCTGAGCAGTTAGCGCAACCAACCCGCGTGGGCGGCTGGACTGACTTCTTGAAAGGGATTATCCCTTCTAACTTCTTAGGTTTAGAAGTTTCTGCTTCTTTGAATGGGGACTCGGTTTCCACCCGGTTGAAGTTTAACGCTTTACAGATTCTGTTTATCGGTATTGCCACTGGTTTAGCGGCTTTGAAAGCTAAAGAAGCGGCTGAGCCGTTCATGGCTTTTGCTGAATCTGCACTGAAGATTTTGCAGAAGATTCTCTGGGGCGTGATTCGTTTAGCTCCGATTGGTACTGCCGGGTTGATTGGCTATGCGGTTGCCCACCACGGTTGGGCAAAGATCAGCACGTTAGGGTGGTTTGTACTGGCCGTTTACGTGGGGCTTTTCATTGTCGGTGGCGTAGTTTACCCGGTTCTTTTGCGTTTGAATGGGGTTTCTCCCCTTGCCTTCTATAAGGGGGCTTGGCCGGCGATTCAGCTGGCATTCGTTTCTCGTTCTTCCTTGGGGACGTTACCTGTCACCCAGCATGTGGCGACTGAGAATCTGGGGGTTCCGCAAGCTTACGGTTCATTTGCGACTTCTTTGGGAGCAACTACGAAGATGGACGGTTGCGCCGCTATTTACCCAGCTGTTGCCGCGATTTTCGTGGCGCAGTTCTTTGGGATCGAGCTGGGGCCGGTAGAGTATCTGCTAATCGTTTTTGTGGCAGTGGTGGGTTCTGCTGCGACGGCTGGTTTAACTGGAGCTACTGTAATGTTGACTTTGACGCTTTCTACCTTGGGTTTGCCTTTAGAAGGAGTCGGTCTGCTGCTGGCTATCGATCCGATTTTGGATATGGGTCGTACAGCTTTGAATGTTGCTGGCCAGCTGGTTGTGGCAGTGATCGTTTCGGCACGCGAAAAGATTTTAGATCGTGCAGTTTTAGAAAAGTAGTTTTGGTTTGAGACGTTTCGTTTAGTTTCTAGTTTCGTTTATCGTTGCTGGTTTCGTTTATCGTTTCGGGGCCGGTCTGCCGTTGGCGGGCCGGTCCTTATTTTGGATAAGTTTCGTCTTTAAATAGTCTGCTACGGCTTTTAGTTTTCCGGGTTATACGACATTTGGTGTTGCTGGGGACCCGGATTTTAGTTTTCCTTTGGCTGACAAGATAGTTTCGAGGGCGCCCTCGGAACTGTTTGCGCATGCGTAGCCGTCTTGCCATGCGCAAACGCGTCAAAATACCAGCCAACCCAACCGTTTGCGCATGCGTAGCCGTCTTGCCATGCGCAAACGCATCGAAAACCGGCATCCCAGCCACAAACTAGCCCAGCCACAAACAAGCCCATCAAACCACCGCAACCACCCCGCCTACCCACCCACCCACCCCAACCGACCAACGCAAACTAGCCCAGTCACAAACTAGCCCAACTACTACGCCGTCTTACCGTCCTTCCGTACCCTCCCCTGCCAGACATCCCACACCTCCTCACCGTACTCCGCCACGTTCCCAACGCACCAACTTGACAGAATATAGTAGGTCTTATACATTTATTATCAGCAACATTACATAAAGGAGCAGAAATGATAATTGATGTTTCTGGGCTTAATTTCTCATACGGTGAAACTACAGTCCTCCATGAAGTAAGCCTACAGATCGCCGAAAATGAAGTCGTGGCCCTACTTGGTCCAAACGGAGCTGGCAAGACTACCTTGCTAGAGCTCATCTTGGGGCAGCTCACCCCCAAAAAAGGCTCCATTTCCGTCCTCGGAAAATCTCCGTACAATCAAACTGCCGACTTTTGGAAAGAAATCGGCATCGTCCAACAGTACTGGCGCGACCACCCAAAGTGGACGGCAAAACGCCAACTGGAATGGATCCGTTCCCTCTACCTGGCGGCCGGAAAACAGCCAAAAACTGTCGAACAAGCCTTGGAAGAAGTCGGCCTGACTGAGCAGGCAAACCAAACCCTGACGACGCTCTCGGGCGGACAGCGTCGCCGCGCTGATTTTGCAGTAGCCACAATGGGGAATCCAAAGCTACTGATTCTGGACGAACCCACTACCGGCTTAGACCCAGCCGCACGCAACGAAATTCACCAGCTACTGGATCAGGCTACGTTGAACGGCGCTACCGTTTTAATGACCACGCATGACCTTAACGAGGCTGAAAAAGTGGCCTCTCGCATCATCGTTCTAACTCACTACCATATCGTTGCCGATGGAACTGTGAATGAGCTGCGCGCTAGAAACACTCCCCTGGCGCAGATTTCGTGGCGCGACGCAGATGGAAATATCCAAGTACATGCAACCGATCGCGTTGAGGAATTTGTAGCTGAACTGCCATTGCGCGAGATTAGCGACCTAACGATTACGCGTCCAACTTTGGAATCGGCTTACCTAGATTTGATGGGACAATAAAATGATTAAAAGAATTCTGCAAGCCGCTTTTTTGCAAGCTAAAGCCGATTTACGCCCACAGCTAAGAGGTACCGGCATTCTCAGCTTCATTTTCTTCCCGCTGTTTTTCGTAGGACTCTTCCGCTACATCAGCGGACCAGATACAACAATTGTCTCTACCGCGATTGGCGCTGTGCTGGCTGCTTCTATGATCGGCGGTTTTGCTGCTTACACCTCGATTCAGCTTCCGCAAGAAATGTATATCGAACATCTAAACGGCACTTTGCTGCGCGTCAAGTTCCTGCCTTTTGGGATTCCTGCGTGGATGATTGGGAAAGCTCTTTCGCTGAGCTTTTTCTCACTTACCCAGACACTGCTGTTTATGTTCGCTTCTGCGCTTGTTCTGCCTGATTTCAGCTTCTCTACCACGCAGTATTTGCTGGCGTTGTTGGTTTTGCTGATTTCGCTGGTGGCTAATACGCCAATTGCGTTTCTCTTCGGCACGTTAACTCGCGACACGTGGAGCACGGCGCTGGTTTACCTGGGGATGATGGGACTGTTCGCAATTTCTGGGGTGGCACTTCCGGTAGCGTTGTTGCCTAACTGGTTGGCTTGGTTCCCGTATATTACGCCGGGATATTGGGGTTCTTACCTCAGCCGCGCGGTTTTCTTAGATGAGCAGACGCGGACGTTCTTTGGAGACGTACCGGGCTATAACTGGTTGGCTTTGTTGGTGCTGTTGGTGTGGATCGTAGTTGGTTTCACGTTGGCTGCATTCGCGATTCGCCGGTCGTTTAAGAAAGAGACGACTTCGGTTTTGATTAGTCGCCGCCATAAGATTGATTCACAGCTGGGCATGTAGTTTAGAATTGCTTTGATTATGAGTGATGAAAAAGAAGCCGTTTATAACCGGATCGCAGTTTTGCGCACTGACCGGAAGGTGAGTCGTAAAGAGTTGGCCGACGCTTTGGGCGTTCACTATCAGACGATCGGGTATTTAGAGCGAGGCGAATATTTTCCTTCTTTAATGTTGGCTCTCAAAATTGCTAAGTTTTTTGAGGTGCCGGTTGAGTCGGTTTTTAGCCTTGAGGAGTTCTCGCCGCTTTCTTAAGCGGGTAGAAAACTAGGTTGCGCGTGGGAGCTGGGGAGATTCTCCAGTTCCCGCGCGTTTTCTTTTGCTGCCGCGCGTTTTCTTTTCGTTTGCAGCCGTATTTTTCTTCCCGAGGGCGCCACTAAGCGTCCTTTTCCCCACTGAGCTACAGTCCCACAATGGTTACGCTAGTTTAGTTAAAACCCATTTTCCGATAGAGCGCCACAGCCGAGTGGTTTTCAGAGCTTACTCTCAATCCAACTTGTTTTCCGGTTGGGCAGGCGTTTAGGGAACTGGCCAAGAGGGCGTGGCCAATACCTTTTCCACGGTATTTTGGATGAACGAATAGGTCGATAACAAAGACTAAGTGGGAAACATCTTCCCACGGAGGGCTGCTCACAGTGAGGATGCAGCCGATTAGTTCATCTGCTTGGGTAGCTACTAAGGTAGCTGCCGGAATAAGCTTGCCATAATCACTTTGGAACGTCTCGTAGATTTCTCTTTGTGCTGCTTCGAGGGAAGCAAATACGTCGCTGCCGTAAGCGTCGACGTAAAGCTGTGCGAGTGCATCACTATCTGTTTCTAAGAGGGGACGCAGAGTTATCTGAGGATTTAGCACTGGAGCTTCCAGAGGTTTTGGTTCTCTGATTAGTGTTAATTACATTTTTCTTCCTGTAATCGCTTTAAAGTACTCCGCGGTACCTTTCCTATTTTCTTACATAGAGGCTTTGTTCGTATTGTATTGCCTTCCTTCGATGCGGGAACGCCGTTTCCCGCATCGAAGGGCACACCCTCACCCTCTCACCCATGCGGGAAACGGCGTTCCCGCATGAGTGAGAGAGGGTACAAACAGAACAAAATGAAAAACAAAAACCGGACAACAAAAAATCCTGAAGCGCTTCGCTTCAGGATTTCCTTTTGGTGGGCCCAGAGGGACTCGAACCCCCGACCTACTGGGTGTAAACCAGTTGCTCTAGCCAACTGAGCTATAGGCCCGTATTCATTTTTCTCTGTGCTCTCTCAAGCACATATATAACTATACAGACCAGTTTCTAAAGTGCAAAATCAGATTCCACAAAAACGGCATTTAGTGGCACACATTACAGCTATGCGGCGCCCTCGGGAAAAGAAAAACCGCTGATTTTCAACGAAAACCAGCGGTTTACAAATCGGACAAACTATTTGCGGCCGGAAGCGACTAAACGCATTCCCGCCCAATCAGGGGCAACTTTAGAAGCCGAAGTGGGCTTCAATCCCGCCACTTTCGCAGCGTCTTGGATGTCAGCTGGGCGCACATGCCCATAACTTCCCATCTTCGGGGTGAGCACCCAGATGTCTCCCCCATCATCAAGATTAGTAATTGCATCCAGAAGTACGTCAGCCAAGTCTTCTTCCTCGGCGTCGTCAGCGCGCCACCAGATCAAAACCCCATCAACAACATCCGAATATTCGACGTCAACCAGGTCTTCTCCGGTAACTTCCATAATGTCGTCGCGCAGCTGCGCGTCAACGTCAGTATCCCAGTAAAACTCTTGGACTACCTGTCCCGTTTTAAACCCAAGGCTACGGGGAGCCTTAGAGCCTGCCTCAGCAGACAAAGAAATATCATTCACAAGATACATTCTACAAATATTTCGCGAACTTTAAACCTCTTAAAGCACAACAAATAGGTGTCTTTTTCAGTGGCATTTCCCGCGCGGTCACAGGGGAGTTTTCCCGCCGGGTGTGTACTTATTAACAAGATGGGGGCTTCTGTCCCCTTTCGGTATGCACGGCGTTAAAAATAGTGGAAAATAGGAGAGTATGCACATAGCTGTGCGACGTTCTTCGTCGCTTTCAGAGAAAGAGGGAAATCGTGACCGAACACGAAATCCGCCCGTTGGTAAACGGCATCCTCAGCCAGGTACCGGACAATGATCCAAGTGAAACCGGTGAATGGCTTGACTCACTTGAAGCACTGATCAATGAAAAGGGTGGCCCACGCGCACGTTACATCCTGCTCCATATGTTGGATCAGGCTCGTCGCAAGGACGTACAGATCCCTCTGGAACTGACCACCCCATACATCAACACTATCCCAGCTGACGAAGAACCTCACTTCCCTGGCGATGAAAAGATCGAACGCGCTTACCGTCGTTGGATCCGTTGGAACGCAGCGGTTCAGGTGACCCGCGCACAGCGTCCCGGCGTTAAGGTCGGCGGACACATTTCCTCTTATGCTTCTTCTTCCACTCTGTACGAAGTAGGTTTCAACCACTTCTTCCGTGGCAAGAACCACCCCGGTGGCGGCGACCACATCTTCTTCCAAGGTCACGCTTCCCCAGGTATTTACGCACGTGCTTTCTTGGAAGGTCGCCTCTCTGAAGAACAGATGGATGGCTTCCGTCAGCAGGTTTCTACCGAGCACGGCATTCCTTCCTACCCACACCCTCGCCAGATGCCTGACTTCTGGGAATACCCAACCGTTTCTATGGGGCTGGGCCCAGCAGAAGCAATCTACCAGGCTTGGTTCGATCGCTACCTACACATGCGTGGCATCAAGGACACCTCCCAGCAGCACACTTGGGCATTCCTTGGCGACGGTGAAATGGACGAACCAGAATCCCGCGGTATGCTGCAGCTGGCAGCGCAGCAGGGTCTGGATAACCTGACTTTCGTAGTTAACTGTAACCTGCAGCGTCTGGACGGCCCGGTTCGCGGTAACGGCAAGATCATTCAGGAACTGGAAGCTTTCTTCCGCGGTGCTGGCTGGAACGTTATTAAGGTTCTGTGGGGTCGTGGTTGGGATCAGCTGCTGGAAGCTGACGAAGAACACGCTCTGATGAACGTCATGATGGAAACCCTTGACGGCGACTACCAGACGTTCAAGGCAAATGATGGCGCTTACGTACGCGAACACTTCTTCGGTCGCGATCCTCGCGCAGCGAAGCTGGTTGAAAACTGGACTGACGACCAGATTTGGGCTCTGAAGCGTGGTGGTCACGACTACCGTAAGGTATTCGCCGCCTACAAGTCCGCTATGGAACACACTGGTCAGCCAACCGTTATTTTGGCACACACCATTAAGGGCTACTCTTTGGGTAAGTCCTTCGTGGGCCGTAACGCTACTCACCAGATGAAGAAGCTGACTGTAGACGATTTGAAGGCGCTGCGCGACCTGCTGCGAATTCCAATCTCTGACGAACAGATTGAGGCTAACCCATACATGCCTCCTTACTACCGTCCAGACGAATCCGACCCAGCTTTGCAGTACATGATTAACCGCCGTCATGAACTGGGTGGTTTCTTGCCTTCTCGCCACCAAGAGGATCCGGTCCTGCCAATGCCTGCAGAAAAGCCATTCTTGGCTACTGCTAAGGGTTCTGGCCAGCAAGAAGTGGCTACCACGATGGCTCTGGTACGTCTGTTCAAGGACCTGCTCAAGGATAAGAGCATTGGTAACCGCCTGGTTCCAATCATCCCTGACGAAGCTCGTACTTTCGGTTTGGATGCGATCTTCCCATCTGCGAAGATCTTCAACACTCACGGTCAGAACTACACCTCTGTTGACGCTGACATGATGCTTTCTTACAAGGAAGCTCAAGCAGGTCAGATTCTGCACACCGGCATTAACGAGGCCGGCTCTGCTGCAGTTATGCAGGTAGCAGGTACTTCCTACGCTACTCACAACGAGCCGATGATTCCGTTCTACATCCTGTACTCGATGTTCGGCTTCCAGCGTACGGCTGACCAGTTCTGGGCTGCTGGCGACCAGCTCGCACGTGGCTTCATCATTGGCGCTACGGCAGGCCGTACCACCTTGGCGGGCGAAGGTCTGCAGCACATGGATGGCCACTCGCACCTGATTTCTGGCACCAACAGCGCGGTAGTTTCCTATGACCCTGCTTACGCTTACGAAATCGGTCATATCATTCACGATGGTTTGGAACGCATGTACGGTCCAAATGAAAAGGGTCGTGACCGTGATGTCATGTACTACATCACCGTTTACAACGAACCATACCAGCAACCTGCTGAACCAGAAAACGTTGACGTCGAAGGCATCGTCAAGGGTATCTACCAGTTGGATCACGTCTTGGGCGGTCGCCCAACTGTGAAGCTGTTGGCTTCCGGCGTTGGTGTGCCATGGATTCGTAAGGCCCGTCAGCTGCTGGCTGATGACTGGGGCGTAGATGCCGCTACCTTCTCGGTTACTTCTTGGAATGAACTGCGCCGCGATGGTTTGGCTGCTGACAAGCACAACTACCTGAACCCAGAAGCCCAGCCACAGGTTGCTTACGTAACCCAGAAGCTGTCTGGTATCGACGGTCCTACGATTGCTACTTCTGACTGGGATCACCTGTTGCAAGACCAGATCCGCAACTGGGTACCAGGAGCGTACTACACTCTGGGTGCGGATGGCTTCGGCTTCTCTGATACTCGCCCAGCGGCTCGTCGCCACTACAAGATCGACGCTGAATCTGTTGTTGTCCGTGCCCTGCAGGCACTGGCAGACGCTGGTCAGCTGGATCGTTCTGTGGTTGCACAGGCTATCGCCAAGTACGATCTGCACAATGTGAACGCAGCTCAGTAAGCTTTGTAGCTTTTAGCGGGGTGCCAGGCAGTTGGTCTGGTACCCCGCTTCTTTATTTCCGAGGGCGGTAGAAATACCTTCTTTCGCATACGAAACGCGTTTCCCGTGCGAATTCAGGGGGCAAACCGGCCCAATTCGCATACGAAAGCCGTTTCCCGTGCGAAATGGGCTTTTTAAGAAAATTACCGGCTAAAACTACACCAACTGCGCAGCGTAAGTACCGGCTACTGCCATTGCCAACCCCACCAAAACTGAGGCAACTACGTAGACAGCTGCTATCCCCCACTGCCCATTCTCGATCAAGGTCAAAGTCTCTACGCTAAACGTTGAAAACGTAGTAAAACCACCGCATAAACCTACTCTAAGCATGAGGCTAACCGACTCAGATACCCCAACTTTGTGAGCAAATACCTCTACTAAAAATGCCAGCAAAAACGTACCCAGCAGATTTACGCTGAAAGTAGTCCACGGGAAACCACCGCGGTATGGGAACGCCACGGATAGCAGGTAACGCATCACCGCGCCTACAAATCCGCCTACCCCTACGGCTAAAGCATTCATAAACATGCTTCTAGTTTAACTTCTTGCTGCTTATTTACCCGCAAGCTCTGGTTTTTCCTCAAGTACCCCATCGCGAATTTCATAGACGCGGTCACAGTATTGCAGCAAACGCCGGTCGTGAGTAACCATCACTGTGGTCCGCTGATATTCATGGGTTAGGTCTCTTAACAGACGGCAGGTATCTAAAGCACGCTCAGTATCTAAGGCAGCAGTTGGTTCGTCGGCTAGAATCACATCCGGCTCGTGCATTAGAGCCGTGGCAATGGCAACGCGTTGGCGTTCCCCACCGGAAAGATCAGCCGGGTATTTCTTCGCTAGTTTCGTTACGCCCAGTTCTTCTAAAAGGCGGGCGCGCCGCTCTAAATCAGGTTTTTTACCGGCTGCTTTGGCGTGTAAGAGCAGCTGTTCTTCAACTTTCAAAAATGGCACCAGTGATGAGGCTTGCAGGATAAATCCCAGTTTCTCAAAGCGGATCTGTGAGCGACGTCGAGCGCTAACGTTATCGACTCTTTCTCCCGCTAGAGTTACTTCTCCGGTAGTGGCCGATTGCAACCCACCGATAATTGTCAGGAAAGTGGATTTCCCAGAGCCAGAGGGGCCGATTACAGCAATGAACTCGCCTGTACCTGCGGTGAAGTTAGTATTTTTCAGGGCGTGGATTTCTTCATCGCCCTGTTTGAAGGTTTTGGATACGTCTTTTAGCTTAATCATTAGTTAATCGCCTCAATCGGGTCAATCCGGCTAATCATCCGCGTGGGGATCAAGCCGCCCATCACAATGAAGATAATGAACCCAGCCGTTACGGCGGCATAGAGAGTGGGCTCAATCTTAAATGGCACGTTATTTCCGATTGCCAAGGAAGTTAGCACCACCGCTCCAAATCCTAAGCCAACCCCCAGTGCAGCCAACGTGAAGGTTTGCGCTGCACCGCCGCGAATAATATAGGCGGTGGAAATGCCCTGAGCTTTCATAATCCCGAAAATCTGCCGTTTTTGAACGGTTAGGACGTAGATGAAAATCGACAGCACCAGTGCCGTAATGCCAATCAGCGAACCGATCATCAGTCCAAAGGTGAGTACCTGCGCACGGTATCCGGGGAGGTTGTTGATGAACTCGTCCGGTGAGACTACTTCCAGTTCGGCATCTTTCACGAAGGTCTGCAGAGTCTGGTTTGGCTCTTCAAGAAGCAGGATTGCATTGGCTGCCAGACGGTCTTTTTCTTCAGTCTGCGGATTTTGTACGGGTAGCAAATGGTCTTGGTAAGAGTCGAAATCTACGAAAACAGTGGGGGCGGCAGTGAACTTTTCCTTTACGAAACCGGTGATTTCCCAGTCGACTTCGGATTCGTCAGTCGCTTGGGGAACGGGGAGTTTTACGGTGTCACCTAACTTGAACCCGCGTTTTTGGAAGTCGATGTCGACCAGGATTTGGTATTCGCTGCTGGGCAGATTACCTTCTACCAGTTCTGGCGCGATTCCGGACTGCAGGTCAAGACCGAAGATGAAGGCATTTTTGCGTTCGGCTTTGTCCGCTTCGGTTTGGTCTGAGGATTTAGGCAAGGTGATGACTACCGGCGAAACTGAGACGGGGATGGCTTGGTCGGTTTCGGCGCGGATAGTGTCGGCTTGTTCGTTGGTTATGCGCGAGCCGGTGATGTTGTAGTTGGCGGCTTCGCTCATAATGATTGAGTTTGCCTGCCAGTTTTTTACTACTTCTGAATAGGACGAGGCCAGTCCGTAGGCCAGCCCGGTGAGGAAGTACACCAGGTAGCTAACTAGGAAGATTACCGTGGTGATAAGGATGAAGCGCGAGGCGCTGTGACGGATTTCCCGCAGGGCTAAGAACACTGTTCCTCCTGTTTGGTAGTTAGTTTAAGTATGACGGAGGCGGGGAACTTCTGCAGAGTTTTCGTGACACCAAGTCACGAAATTCCTGAAGTTGGTAGCTTGCGTTTTCTTCCCGAGGGCGTCTGGCATAAGGTCTAGCCCCGCACCAAAACCTTGGTGCGGGGCTAAGTTCCGTTATAGCTTAAAGCCGGATTTACTCTTGTGGGAGTCCCTTTTCACCCGTGGCCCAGATTCGCCCGGCGTACTTAGGTGCAACCAGGTTTTCTAGGTTCAACACGGCATCGACTTCTTCGCGGGTAAGCAAACCGTGTTCTACAATCAGGTCGGCAACGTTAGCACCGGTGGCTACTGCTTCTTTACCAATCATGTCGCCGTGGTGGTGACCGATGATTTCATTGAAGTAGGTGATGATACCGACCGAACCCAGCACCTGCGCGCGGCAGACTTCTTCATTTGCGATGATGCCTGGAACAGAGTTCTTTCCAAGCGTGTAGGCGGCGTTTTCCAGTAGCGTCATGGATTCGAAGAGGCACTGTGCAATGACTGGTTCCATTACGTTCAACTGCAGCTGGCCGGCTTCAGCAGCCATGGTGAGGGCTACGTCGTTGCCGATCACTTTGAAGCAAACTTGATTTACTACTTCTGGAATAACTGGGTTTACTTTAGCTGGCATGATGGAGGAACCTGCTTGCTGCGAAGGCAGGCGAATTTCTCCCAGGCCAGCGCGGGGACCAGAAGAGAGCAGGCGCAGGTCATTACAGATTTTCCCGAGCTTCACGGCCAGACGTTTCAAAGCGCCGTGAACAATCACGTAGGCGCCGGTGTCAGAGGTGGCTTCAATCAGGTTATGAGCAGGACGTACTGGCAGGCCGGTGACTTCTTCCAAAGCGGCTACGGCGACTGAAGCGTATCCTTCTGGAGTGTTCAAGCCGGTACCAATGGCGGTAGCGCCCAGGTTTACTTCCAGCAGCAGGTCTGAGACGGTGTTGATGATTGCCATGTCTTCGCGCAGGGTGACTGCGAAGGCACGGAATTCTTCACCTAGGCTCATGGGCACTGCGTCTTGTAGCTGGGTGCGTCCCATCTTGATGATGTGCTTGAACTCTTCTGCCTTGGTTTCGAAGGCTTCTGCCAGGAATTCGATTTGCTTAGTGAGATCTTGTAGTTCCTGGTAGACGGCGATGCGGAAACCGGTGGGGTAAGCGTCGTTTGTGGACTGTGACTTGTTAACATCGTCGTTGGGGTTGATGATGTCGTAGCGGGCTTTGTCGTAGCCCAGCAGTTCCAACGCCAGGTTGGCAACTACTTCGTTTGTGTTCATATTAACGGAGGTTCCGGCGCCGCCTTGGAAAACGTCTACGGGGAACTGGTCCATGCAGACGCCTTCGTCCAGGATCTTATCGCAAGCTGCCACAATGGCTTCAGCGACGTCTTCTGCCATTACGTGCAGGCGGGCGTTAGCAATGGCCGAGGCCTTTTTCACCTGCACCATTGAGCGCACAAAGGTTGGGAAGTGGCTGATGGGAATACCAGAGATGTTGAAGTTTTCTTTTGCGCGGAGGGTGTGAACTCCCCAGTAGGCTTCGGCGGGAACTTCACGAGGGCCCAGCAAGTCTTCTTCGACACGAGTCATCTTTGACGTACCTCTTTATTCAGGTAGGGTTTGTATTACTCTTCTAGCCTACCTTGTTATTTGCTTACATGCCGGCGAATCCCAGATTTTTTTAAATTTTTCGAGGGCGGTGAATTTAGGCTTTATTCACCGCCCTCGGGAATTGTTAAACTATTTCACTGCCCACTTTTCTTCAGTAGCAATCCCTTTTGCTACCAAGCCGGGGTCTGCACTCAGTGGGGTGCGCGGCTTGGGATAGCGTTTGTCGGACTTCCACCAAGGCATCCACCCCACAAAACCGTCTTTTGGCGGGTTGAGGGAATCGGGGTTGAAGCCCAGGTCTGCCGGAGTTTCGGGGATTAGGTCAGTTTGGAAGTACTTGTCTTTATCGTCAAAGTGTTCGTTGACGATTGTGCGGAATTCCTTTAGTTCAAAGTAAACGTTATTGGTAATTGGGTTACGTTTGGTGGTGATGATCTTGTAGAGCCAGTAGATGAACAGGCCGATGTTAAAGACCAAGGCTGCTACGGCGCAGACAATATTTGCAACTGGGTTCATGGTGGCGAAGTTGTTCATATGTGCCGGTGGAACCAGTAGTTCAGGCAGCAGGTTATTCGCCGCGATCCAGAACATTAAGGTGAAGCAGCGGAACCAGATCCACTGCCCTTTCGCCCAGGTGAAGGCAGGAATGGTGCAGGCCAGCAAGAGGGCTAAAGTGCAGTACCAGGTGTAGTCGGCTAGAGCGTTGTATAGGAAAGCGTGATTCCACAGGTCGTAGGCGATTACCCAAGGCCAGACCATGTCGGTCCAGATAAGGCCGCGTACTTTTTGTTTGCCGGGTGAGGTGATGGCGATTTTGCCCAGGCCGGTGATGGTGATGATGTTGAGGACTCCGGCGATAGCAGAGAGGATATTCCAGTAACCGCCGATGGTGCGGAAGCCGGTTGCTGGGTCAATGCCTACGTGGTTGGCTTTGAAGTTGTCGGCTACCGCTTGGTACCACTCAGGTGAGTGTAGTGGTGCGGTTACTCCGCGGGTTTCGGGCAGTCCGTTAATCATGTCGATTCCCTGACGGGAGTCGTTGATACTTTGCAGGCACTGAGGGTCGGCACCACAGGCGTAGTAGGTATCGGCTTCCATGAAAATGGTGATGTCGCGGATGTTGGCTTCCATAATGTTGACGGCCAGGCCGATCCAGAGGGCTACCCCCAGCCAGATTGCATAGCGGTGGGCTTTTACCGGGTTGCGTTTGCCATAGACTAAGAGGGCGCCGGTCATAGTGGCGGTAGCTACCATGATGGCGTATTTACCGAAGGGGAACCAGCCGACCATGGGAGTGCCGTGGATTGCTGCATAGGGCATCATGGCTATGCCGCCAACGGTCCAGAGGGCGAAGATGGTCCAGTTCCAGCGCCGGTTTATTTCGGCAACAGCGATTTGGGCTAAGAATACCGCGATCCAGATGAGGTAGAGTCGGGGGCTACCTAATTCCCAAAGAAACAGCGATTCCATGTCTTGTACCTACGATTCGTCATTGAACTTATTTATTAAGGTGAATTGCTTGTTCTTTTTAATCCTAGTCAGGTTCTGACGGTCACATCTAGACACAAAGACCTAATTATTTAATTATTTTCAAGTTTATTTTGTCCTACTTTTCCAAGTTGGGAATATTCTCATTCCATCTGCACATATATGCTGATACCTTGAAATTGAGGCTTCAAAAAGCGAACGCCCCACAATCTTTAAGTTTTAAAGTTATTAAATCCTGAAATAAGTGAGTTGTACAATGACGAAACAAATCACAATTAACGTCAATCCAAAAGCGATTGCTAAAGCCGCCGGCCTCATCGGCGTTGCCGGCTTATCCGGACTGATCGGATTCTCCCAACTAAGTGGTAAAGCCACTAAAGCTGAACGAGAATGGCGCTACCCTGCGGACGATATTATTGACGCTAACTATAAGAATGGGCGTTCCTCAACCTACGCAATCGATATCGACGCACCCGCCTACGCGGTTTACCGCATTTTCAAACAAATCGGTTGCGACAAGTCCGGCTCTTTCTCATCCGAGTTCTTAGAACGCACTTTCGCCCGCCTCCCCTTCTTCAACTCGTACGAGATCCAAGAAGAGTTCCAACAGCCTGATTCACTTCTCCCTGGTGACGTAGCCGCCTTTGACTTCCACGGTATGACCATGGAATGGGCAGACGTAGTTCCCGGCAAATATCTGGTCCAGTGGGTAGACACCAAGAACCCACCTGCTGCCCCCGGCTCTTACGCCTTTAGATTCCCCTTCATGACCCACTATGCAGCCGCCTGGTGCTTCTACATCGTGCCGCTGAAAGGCAACCGTTGCCGCTTAATCAACCACTGGCGAATCGGTTTCGATCCTGACACCAAAGCAGCTGCCGCCATTAACTGGATCAACATCGAACTTATCGGCGGATGCATGGCACACCTGCAGAACCTCTACGTGAAACGAGTAGCAGAATTCCGCAAGAAGGAACAGTGGCACGGCAAGTTCATGCGCGGTGTCTTAGGTGGACGCTTCTGGTCTAAGACCCCTGCCGGACGCTGGGACGGTACCCCACTGTTCGAAGAAACCTACACGCAGTGGATGCGTTTTGGACGCCAAAGTCCTGCGGTCGCAGAGATCCGCCCACCGGTAACCGACAATCCTAACTGGCCACCTACCGGCCCTGATTCCCCTTGGGCAGATACAGTCGATGCCGATTACTTCACCGGATGGACTGAACCAAAGTTCGACTGGAACGAACAAATCCGTCAAAAGATGGAACGCACCTACCTAGATAACTGGGGTAAAGAAAACTAACCGCTTAATCCTTTGCCGCGCTTAAACTAGCCTCAGTAAGTTTAAGCGCGGCAAACGGCTCGTATTTAGGAGTTTTGCCATGGACGTCGACTACCCTACCCTCTTCTTCTTTGAAGTAGGCGAATGGTGGGACTACGCGATGCTAATCACCGTCATCGTAGCCCTTGCTTTTGCAGCTTGGCTGGCCCAACGATCCAAGTGGTTTGCCCTCACCACTTTCATTGCTGTCCCAGTACTGCTCACCATCTTCTGGTGGCCCTACTCTACTGCTGGCACCCATTCAGCCGGCTGGTTCGCGATTGTAAAACAGTACTCTGCCCTGGCCGGTTCGCTCTCTTTAGTAGCCCTGCAGTATTTCCCCAAGCTACAAAAATCAAAAGCCTACCTAACCCTGCCACCACTTATTTTGGCAATTAACATTCTTGAAGCAGTAATTCGTGACATCCAATGCTACTTCATTCATGGCGCCGACCCAGTCAGTGGACTGTGGACTTACGGCGGACCGTGGAACTTAATGAACGCAGCCGCCGGGATTCTAAACCTAATTATGATTAGCGGCTGGGTGGGTATCTATGTCGCTAACGATAAGAGTAAAGCGATTATCTGGACTGACCTCACCGTCTGGTGGATTATTGCCTATGACCTTTGGAACGTCTCTTACGTATACAACTGTCTATCAGATCGCGCCTGGTACTCTGGGGTCGCGCTACTGCTTGCCTGCACTATTCCAGCGCTATTACCCTTTGGCAAAGGCTCTTGGATTCAATACCGCGCTTACACCCTCACCTACTGGTCTGCGGTAGTGCTTACGTTCCCAGCATTTATGCATGATTCGATGTTTGCGCACCGCCCTAGTCACTCTCCCACGGCTATGTTCGTACTTGCCGCAGCGTCGCTACTATTTAACGTCGCTGTCTTCATCTACCACGTACGCCGCATTTGGGTAACCAAGCGCAACCCAGTAACTGGGGAACTTTACGCCGACCTGCCAGCCTCTTTAGAGCTTTCTGAGCGTACTGCCTCCACTGCCGTGAAAGCAGAAATCGCACAGCGCCTGCAGCGCCCTGAAGCAGAGCTCTGGTTACAAAAATAAAGAGCGATCCCTCTAAAACGAAATAGGTGATGCCCGGGAGTCTTTTAAAGGCTCCCGGGTACTTTTTGGAAGCAGGTTTAATGCCGACTTCTGCGCTTTTATTGCCAGTTTCCACTGGTTTTATCTGGATTTCTTAGGCATAATGGAACTACATCGCCCGCCTGGTTGGCTCTATAAATGAGGTCGTAGGGGAAGACGGTCCTCAACAGATGGGAGCTATCATGACCGGTACTTACACGCGCGGTGTAGTTTTTGTGCACTCAACTCCCCCCGCATTGTGCCCTCATTTGGAGTGGAGTCTTTCAAAAGTATTAGATTGCGAAGTCCGCTTGGAATGGGTTGAACAACCTGCCCAACCTGGCACTTTTCGAACTGAATACGCCTGGGTCGGTCCAGTCGGAACCGGTGCGAAACTAGCTTCTGCTCTGCGCGGTTGGGAGCATCTACGCTATGAAATCACTGAAGAACCTGTGCGCGGTTCTAATGGGGCGCGCTGGTGTCACACTCCCTCACTGGGAATTTTCCACGCCCCTATGGATGTCTGCGGCAACCAAGTTGTCTTAGAAGATCAAATCCGCGCCGCTTTATCATCAGCTACTTCACTACCCGACCTCAAGGCAGCTTTAGAACTTGCCATGGGCCAACCGTGGGATGATGAGTTAGAAACTTTCCGCAAAGCCGGAGACGGCGTTGCCGTACGCTGGCTTCACCAAGTGAGCTGATTTTCAAAGGAACTAAATAAATGTCGAACTCTTTTGCAGATCTTTTGGGCAGTGACTTTCTGCTCCCAGATGAGGAAACTACTGAGGAGGATTCGCAAGGTACCTTGGCAGAGACCACGGATGCCACAGATAAAATCTGGGAAACTGTCGTCAGTGCAATGTTGGATGTCTCGGACCTTCCCGCCGAAAATTATCAACCTCAGTTAGAGTTAGCTGCTGATTTTGACCTGCATCCGATCGCTCTATACGCGGTAGTTTCGCGGATTGAAGAAGACCTGAAGATTAAGCTGAAAGATACTGAAGTGCAGCAGGCACGTACTCTAGCTGATTTAGTGGAATTAACTGCAGCCGCCTTGGCATAGATGCTTAGTCAAGACCAGCAGAATCTGTAAGATAGCTTCGTCTTCCGCCCTCGGGAAAATAAAACTGTGCTATTTGCGCATCTGTAGCGGTCTTGCCATGCGCAAACGGTGCGAAAAACCCGAAAACGATCCTGTTTGCGCATGCGTAGCCGGCTAGCCATGCGCAAACACGTAACCAACCTAACCTGCCCAACCAAACCACCAAACCGGCATCCCCAACCAAGCTGTCAGTTCTGACCAAACCAGCACCCCAACCAAGCCGCCAGCTATTCCCCATCAAACTGCAAACAAAAAAGGTATGCGAAACAAATCCCGCATACCTTTTTCAATAGCTAAAAACTCAGCCGATCTTTTCGCGAACTTCCTTCATCGCCTTACGACGTATAGCGCGATCCAAACGATCCAAGTAAAGCATACCTTCCAGGTGATCACACTCATGCTGCAAACAACGTGCCATCAGCTCTTCACCTTCAACGACGATAGGCTTGCCATCTATGTTAATCCCCTCAACTCGCGCATACCAAGCACGCTTAGTTGGGAACCACAGGCCAGGAACGGACAAACAGCCCTCGTCACCATCTTGGTATTCTTCTTCCATCGAAGCCTCAACCAGCTTCGGATTCAGAACGTAACCGATGTCGCCATCGATATTCCAAGAGAAAGCTCGCAACCCCACGCCAATCTGGTTAGCTGCCAAACCGGCGCGCCCATCCATATCGACGTTTTCCAACAGGTCCTCGACCAGGTTCTTCACCTTGTCATCAATCTCAGTAATCCACTCACAAGGAGTACGGAGCACTGGATCACCAATCACGCGGATCTCACGATAAGTCATCGGTTAGACTCCCGGTTCTCTTCCAAAGTAGCAATAATCTTCGTTGCAGCCTCAGCTACCGGCAATTCTACCGAAGTGCCCGCACGACGATCACGCAATTCAACAACACCATCTGCCAAACCACGGCCAACTACCAGCACATAAGGCATACCCAGCAGCTCCGCGTCAGCAAACTTCACGCCAGCAGAGACCTTAGGACGATCGTCGTAAAGCACATCAAATCCAGCGTCAGAAACTGTCTTAGCCAGTTCTTCTGCCTTCGCAAACAGTTCTTCGCCCTTACCGGTAGCCAATACCTGCAGTTGGAAAGGAGCAACTACCATTGGCCAAGCCAAGCCGTTCTGATCGTTATAGTATTCAGCCAAAGCAGCCATTACGCGGGAAACACCAATACCGTAAGAACCCATGGTAACCACCTGGGTCTTGCCGTTTTGATCCAAAACCTTCAAATCCAGTGCTTCAGCATACTTCTTACCCAACTGGAAGATGTGGCCAATTTCGATACCACGAGCCAGTTCCAAAGGACCAGAGCCGTCAGGCGCAGGATCACCCTGACGAATTTCCGCAGCCTCAATCGTGCCATCGGCAACGAAGTCACGGCCCATCACCAGGTTGTAAACGTGCTTATCAACCTCGTTACCACCAGCAATCCAGGCGGTACCATCTACCACGCGAGGGTCCACCAGCAGGCGAACAGAACCGCTGATCTCACCGTCCTCGGAAACAACGCGCGCCGGATTATTTGGCCCACAAACCTGTGGCCCCAAGTAACCTGGCACCAGTTCAGGGTGATTTGCAAAGTCCTCAGCAGCTGCCATATCAACTTCTGCTGGGGCAAATGCGGCTTCCACACGCTTCATATCAACTTCGCGGTCACCAGGAATCGCCAGGACCACAACCTCACGCTTACCATCAGGGTAAGTGAGTGCCACAACTACGCTCTTTAGCATATTCGCAGCCGTCCACTCTCCCTCAGCCTTTGGATAATGCTGATTAGAGTAGTCCACCAAATCGGCAATCGTCTTAGCCCCAGGCGTTTCTTGCACAGAGAATGCGGGCACGTTAGAAGCATCCACTGGATCAGGAACCACCGTAGTTACCGCTTCCGCATTAGCGGCGTAACCGCCCGCAGAACGTACGAAAGTATCTTCACCAATCTCACAAGGGTGCAAGAACTCTTCCGAGCGAGAACCACCCATAGCACCCGACATAGCTGAACAAATCACATATTCTAGCCCCAGACGTTCAAAAATACGCTGGTACGCCTGACGATGAGCCTCGTAAGACGCGTCCAAACCGGCCGCATCAATATCGAAAGAGTACGAATCCTTCATCACGAATTCGCGGCCACGAATCAGACCTGCACGAGGACGTGCCTCATCGCGGTACTTAGTCTGGATCTGATAAATGCTCAGAGGCAGATCCTTGTACGAAGAGTACATGTCCTTAACCAACAGGGTGAACATTTCTTCATGGGTAGGAGCCAGCAGGTAGTCGCCCGCCTTACGATCCTTCAGCTTAAAGAGGGTAGGCCCGTATTCTTCCCAACGGTTAGTGCGCTGGTAAGGTTCAGCCGGAAGCAATGCCGGGAAGTGAACTTCTTGAGCACCGAAGGCATCCATTTCTTCACGGACAACCTTTTCAATTCGCTTCAATACCTGCAAGCCCAAAGGCAACCAAGTGTAAATACCTGGAGCAGTACGACGAATGTAACCGGCGCGAACCAGCAACTTGTGGCTGGTAACTTCCGCATCAGCTGGATCTTCGCGCAAAGTACGCACGAAGTAGCTGGACATATGCTTCAACATATCTTGACCTCTTACCTTCAAAAATCGGCTAACTCAGCCGACAATATCAATTTCTCCAGAGCCTGCTTCCAAGCCCATTTCTTCTGCCAAACGATTAGCGTGCAAAATCAAAGTTTCCACAATCTGATCTTCCGGAACCGTAGCAACAATCTCGCCCTTAATGAAGATCTGCCCCTTACCATTACCAGAAGCAACCCCCAGGTCAGCTTCGCGAGCTTCCCCAGGACCATTCACAACGCAACCCATCACAGCTACGCGCAACGGCACCTTCAGATCCTTCAACCCCTCAGAAACCTGTTCTGCCAAAGAGTAAACATCTACCTGAGCGCGACCACAAGACGGGCAGGAAACGATTTCCAAAGTACGTTCACGTAGCCCCAGCGATTGCAAGATCTCAATACCGACCTTAACTTCCTCAACCGGCGGAGCCGACAAAGAAACCCGAATCGTATCGCCAATCCCCTGACGTAGCAAAGCCCCAAAAGCAGTAGCCGACTTAATCGTCCCCTGGAACTGCGGGCCAGCTTCGGTAACGCCCAAGTGAAGCGGCCAATCGCCAGAATCAGCCAAAATTTCGTAGGCGCGAATCATCGTCACCGGATCATGGTGCTTCACAGAAATCTTAAAATCGTGGAAATCGTGTTCTTCAAACAAAGAAGCTTCCCACATCGCCGATTCAGCTAAAGCCTCCGGAGTTGCCTTCCCATACTTGCGCAGCAAACGCGGATCCAAAGAGCCCGCGTTAACGCCAATACGCAAAGAAGTACCGTGATCTCTTGCAGCTGCGGTAATCGCCTTCACCTGGTCGTCGAACTTACGAATATTCCCCGGGTTCACGCGCACCGCTGCACAGCCACCTTCAATAGCGGCAAACACATACTTCGGCTGGAAGTGGATATCGGCAATCACCGGAATCGTAGATTTACGGGCAATAATCGGCAAAGCTTCCGCATCATCAGCTGATGGACAGGCCACCCGGACAATGTCACAGCCCGCTGCCGTTAACTCTGCAATCTGCTGCAAAGTCGCCCCAATATCAGTGGTCTTAGTGGTAGTCATCGACTGAACTGAAACTGGAGAGCCCCCGCCCACCGGCACATTTCCCACATGAATCAAGCGGGTCTGGCGGCGTGGAAAGCCCGTAAATTCTTCGGCTGACTTCAGCCGAGGCATACCTAAAGAAATTTCACTCACGCTTTCCATTATCGCAAAGCATGAGCAAAAACGCCTAACTCTAAGGCAGATTTCCCAGCTTCTGTGACGCGTCAGATGTAGAGCTACTCATCCAAGCAGACCTCCCACACAACCCGAAGCTACCAAAACTAAAGTTATTAAAGAAACCGTCAGCCTAATCGAATCGGATTGACAATGTCAGCCACAATCAAAACCACCGACATTCCCACTAAAAGCATTACCATTACCTGCGCTAAAGGCACTAAACGAGCCGTATCCGCAGGTCCTGGGTCAGGGCGGCCCAGTAAACGATAAAGCATGCGTCTGCCGCCCTCGTAAAGAGCGCCCGCGATATGCCCACCATCCAAAGGCGGCAAAGGAATCATATTGAAAATAAATAATGCCAAGTTTAGGGAAGACCACAGGCTCAAAAGCACCGCAAAACGATCGATAAAAGTAACTTCACGACCCCCCGGCGCCTCCGCCGGCAAAGAAGTTGCCTCTCCAGCCAAACGAGTTACGCCCACAATCGACAAAACCGAATCCGGCTGCCGTGGCTTCCCCGTCACCATACTTTCCGCGGTTTGCCAAACCTTCTGCGGCAGCACAAACAAGATCGACACCGTCTGCTTTGACGCTTCGTAAGTTTGCGTCAACACATCCGTAAACGAACCCTGCACTCGCTCAATCCGGCCAATGATACCCAGCTTCGGAGCCCCCTGATACATCACCGGCGTAATCTGCGCCTGCTGCTCTACCCCAGCGCGCAAAAACCGCACTTCTACCGGAGCCAAAGTACCCGCGGAATCAACGGGTAAAGTCTTCAGAATCTGCCCCAAATCCCCAAAGCGCTCTACGGGCTGCCCCGCTAAAGAAATCACCTTATCGCCCGGTTCCAGTCCCGCAGCTACCGCCGGAGAAACAGGATTTTCCGCAGAACAAGTAGTTTCCAACGTTCCCAAACAGCTCAGCGAACGCTCTACAGTTGGCACCGGTTGCGGCAGTCCCACGCCCATAATCACCACAGCCAACCCCGCAACCGCCAAAACCAAGTTAGTAAACGGGCCGCCGAACATAACAATCAGCTTCTGCCAGGTCTTTAAACGATAAAAAGCCTGGTGTTCTTTCCCCGGCGGGATTTCTGACTGCGACTGCTGGCGGGCTTCTTCAGCTAAAGTTTGCTGGCCACGGCGGTTAACAAGCTTAGTACCGGGTTTAGCCGGCGGGAACATCCCCACCAAACGTACGTAGCCGCCCAGCAAAATCGCTTTCACACCGTATTCGGTGTCGCCTTTTTTGAAAGACCAAAGCTTCGGGCCGAAACCAACCATATATTCAGGTACGTAAACACCGAACTTTTTCGCAGGCAACAGGTGCCCCAGTTCGTGAATGGCAACTGAAATAATAATTCCCAGTACCATCACCAAAATTCCCAGTAGGTACACGAAAAAGTCCTTCCTCTATCCGGGTTTACAGTGGCTTGGCGGGATCTTAAACAGTTACTACCGCTTTATTAACCACTTCCGTTGCTAAAGCTACGGCCCATTCCTGCACTTGCAGAGTTTCTTCCAGCGTAGGTTGGTTAATTCCCTCGTGCTGGCTAACGATTTCTGTAACGGTATCCAAAATTGCCAGGTACGGCAACTTTTCTTTCAAGAAAGCATCCACCGCAACCTCATTTGCCGCATTCATAACTGCCGGGTGCGTATGCGATTGTTCGATGCAGTAGCGGGCTAAATCCAATGCTGGGAAGGTAATGTTATCAACCGGTTCGAAATCCCAACTGGTTGGCATATCCCAAGTGCAGGCGGGTTCAATCTCATCCCAACGCTCCGGCCAGGAAAGTGACAGGGCGATGGGCAGGTGCATGCTTGGAGGCGAAGCCTGCACAATGGTCGCCCCATCTTTAAAAGTGACCATCGAATGCACAATGGACTGTGGGTGGACAACTGCTTTAATGTCTTGCGGCGCAAT
The DNA here is from genome assembly GCA_030532515.1 of Actinomycetaceae bacterium. Lineage (GTDB taxonomy): Bacteria > Actinomycetota > Actinomycetes > Actinomycetales > Actinomycetaceae > Gleimia. The sequence goes on along the minus strand of JAUNKY010000006.1, from coordinate 12,104 downwards.
ATCGAATAAGACGTGGGCTTCGATCAGTTCCAGCCCTTTGTTCATCAGGGTGGATGAGTTTACGGTAACTACCGGCCCCATGCTCCAGGTAGGGTGTTGCAATGCTTCTTTCGCGTTGACTTTAGCCAAGTCGGCGCGGGTTTTGCCGCGGAATGGCCCGCCGGAAGCGGTGAGAATCAGGTGGGCGACTTCACTGGTGCCGTCTACCTCTGGCACGGTGAGGCCCTTTTTGTGGCGCCCGGAAAGTAAGCATTGGGCGATCGCGGAATGTTCCGAATCCACCGGAATGATTTGTCCGGGGCGGACGCAGGCAGCTTTTACCAGCGGAGCGCCCACGACCAGGGATTCCTTATTCGCTAATGCTAGGGTTGCCCCGGATTTTAATGCTGCCAAAGTGGGTTCTAAGCCGACTCCCCCGTTGATCCCGTTTAGGACGATCCCGTCCGCATCCAGCGCTCCGGCGATCGCGGTCATGGCTTCTGGCCCAACGTTAACCTGCGCGTCTACCCCGTTGGCTTTGAAAAGAGCGGTTAGTTCCGCTGCATTTCCGTGATAGACGGCGATTTCCCGAGGGCGGTAGCGGATCGCTTGTTTTAAGAGGAGGTCAATATTCCCACCGCCGGCGGCAAGGCCGTAGACTTCGATGCGGTGTGGGTATTTGTCAACGATGTCTAGGCACTGGGTGCCAATGGAACCGGTAGATCCCAGTAGTACCAGCTTCCGCTTGGTCATTTAGTTTAGCCTTCTACAGATAGCAAGATTTCAATTACGCGTGCCAGGTAGGCGTCTACGGCACCTTCTACGTAGGCTTTGCGTTCTTTTGCGGGAGGGAAGGTTAGAGAACGGATTTCGCCCACGGTAAGTGGCGCATTTTGATCAAAGAAGTCTGCCAGACGCCCTAGGAATTCGTCTACTGCTTCTGCAGAGTAGCCGGGCTGGCCGGGTTCTGGGTGCGCGAAGCGTTCGCCTTCGGGGCGCGATAGGCGTGGGTAGAGGGTGGTGGCACGGTCAGCGACCTGGGCAAGCCAGGCGGCTTCGCCGTTTACCGCAATGTGGTTGGCGCGGTCGCGTTGGATGAAACCGCCTTCCATGCGGTCCAGGGCGGCATCCACGGTGTATGGATCGTAGCCGCCTCGCACCAGTTTGAACATGGCGCGACGCACCTGTTCTGCAGAGAACTCAGAAGCTGGGAGTCCGCCGGTGTACGCCTGTTCTGCGAAGTCGAAAAATTCGTCTACTGCTGCAGTCTCGTAGCCCTTTTTGTAGAACTGGACGCGGGGGAACTTGCCCTTCATTTTGTTTCCTCTTCCTTTGCAACTGTGGTGGCCAGCTGTCCGCAGGCACCATCAATGTCTGATCCACGTGTATCACGAATCGTGGTGGAAATCCCGTTCTTACGCAAGATTTCGACAAATTCGTTTTGAGCTTTTTTAGTTGAAGCGGTCCAAATCGATCCGGGAGTAGGGTTTAGCGGAATGGGGTTGACGTGTGCCCAACCATGTCCGCGGCGGTTTAGTTCATCTGCTAGAAGCTGCGCGCGCCACGGGTGATCATTCATGTCTTTAATCAGCGCATATTCGATTGAGACGCGGCGGCCGGTAGCTACGAAGTAGCGCCGAGCTGCGTCCAATAGCTCCCCAACTTTCCAACGTGAGTTGATGGGGATTAGTTCATCGCGCAGTTCATCGTCTGGTGCGTGTAGGGAAATCGCCAGGGTGACGGGATGTCCTAATTTCGCAAGCTTATCGATGGCAGGTACCAGTCCCACGGTAGAGACTGTGATATTTCGCGCAGAGAGACCAAAGCCTTCGGGCGAGTCTAAAATCAAGCGGTCCAGTGTTTCAGTGATGGCTTTGTAGTTAGCCAGGGGTTCTCCCATACCCATGAAAACAATGTTAGTTAAGCGGGTAGGACCACCTTTAAGTGCGCCTTCTTCACAGGCTTTTGCAGCCAGGCGTACTTGTTCTACGATTTCTGCAGTCGAGAGGTTGCGGGTTAAGCCCATCTGTCCGGTGGCGCAAAATGGGCAGGCCATGCCGCAGCCCGCTTGGGAGGAAATACAGAGGGTGGTGCGCTGCGGGTAGCGCATAAGCACCGATTCTACCCGGGAGCCGTCGAATAGTTCCCAGAGGTGTTTAATTGTTTCGCCGCCGTCTGCTTCCAGGGTACGCACGGGGGTAACCAGTGGGGGCATTAGTGATTCGCGTACTTGGTCGACCATGCTTTTAGGCAGGTCGGACATATTTGCAGGGTCGGCTTCGAAGTTGGCGAAGTAGTGTCGGGAAAGTTGATCTGCCCGGAAGGCTGGAAGCCCAGCTTCTTTTAGGACCTGTTTGCGTCCGGCGAGGTTTAGGTCAGCCAGGTGTGAAGGGGCTTTCCCGCGGCGTTTTGCGGTGAACTGTAGAACTGGCTTCGCGTCGGGACTAGTAGCGCCTTCTGGAGCTTGGTCGGTGGGCATTACCTGTCGGCCGCGGCGCTCAGGTGAGCTGGGGCGGCCTAAGGTAACTGGAACTTTCACCATGGTAGGGCGACTCGCAATACAAGGTAGACAACGGGAGCTACCATTAACAGCGAGTCCATGCGGTCCATGATTCCGCCGTGTCCCGGTAGCAGGTTCGACATATCTTTCAAGCCTACGTCACGTTTGATCAAAGATTCCACCAGATCCCCGGTAGTTGCCGCAATAGTAGTGAAGATCGCAAGAATAATCCCCCACCACCAGGCAGCCCCCAGGTAGGTCATGCCGCCGATGCCCACGGCGATGGAAGTGAGCATTGAGCCAGCGAAACCTTCCCAAGATTTCTTCGGAGAGATCTTAGGGGCCATGGGGTGTTTACCGAAGCTGATACCAGCTGCCCAGCCTCCCAGGTCATTTGCAACTGCCAGGGCGATAAAGAGGATTACCGCGGCGATGCTGTGGGGAGACGCCAGGATGAACACTACGAATGAGGCTAGTAAAGCCACATAAACTAAGGAGAAAGTGGTCACCATAATGTCCATCATGGCGCTGTCTCCGGTTCCGTCCAGGATGCGCCAGATAGAAGCTGCCATGATTGTGAGGCAGAGGGCGGCTAGTACTGCTTCAAGACCCAGTGTCCAGGCGCAGATGATCATGCCAACGCTTCCAACCCAGGCAGGTGGAAGAATCACTTCATGTCCCTTGCGGGCAAAGGCTCCGGCAAGTTCCCACAGGGCTACCACTGCGAAAATACACATTAGGGCTAGGAACGCCGTATGTGAGAGGAACAGGGAGCCCAAGGAAATTGCCGAAAGCGTGACGCCGACGGTGATTGCTGCCGGCAGGTTTCGTCCGGCTCTGCCCGAGGACGGCAGTGGAACGTGATTTTCGGTTGGTCCGGGGCGATAGATGCGTTGCAGGTCCAAAGTAATGCGCCTTAACTGGGTTGTGGGAGTTGAAACCGCTCAGACGGTCATCAAATCCTTTTCCTTAGCTTCCAGTTCAGCGTCGATCTTGGCGACGAATCCCTTGGTTAGAGCTTCCAGTTCCTTTTCAGCGCGTTCTACTTCGTCTTCGCCAGCTTCGCCGTCCTTCTTGATGCGATCCAGTTCTTCCTTTGCCTTGCGGCGGACGTTACGAACGGAAACGCGTCCGTCTTCTGCCTTTGCTTTAGCGAGCTTTACGTATTCCTTACGGCGTTCTTCGGTGAGGGCTGGCAGAGTACAACGGATTACGTTGCCGTCGTCAGTGGGGTTTACTCCCAGATCGGATTCGCGAATGGCTGCGATGATGGTGGCCATGGCGGAACGGTCGTAGGGGCTAACCAGCACCATGCGAGCTTCAGGTACCTGCACGGATGCCAGCTGCTGCAGTGGAGTTGGAGCACCGTAGTAGTCTACTAGCAGGCTGTTAAAGACTTCTGGGTTAGCGCGGCCGGTGCGGATGTTTACGAATTCGCGCTTAGTGGCGGCCAGTGCTTTTTCCATACCTTCTTCAGCTTGTAGCAATGCGTCTTCAATCATGTTTTTCTCCTTAGTTTTACGTTTTCTATATTTTACTGTTTCAGTTTGTTTCCGGGTTAAACCAGTTTTCGGGATTACTCAGTTTTGCGGTTCAGTAGAAACCAGGGTGCCGATCTTTTCCCCAAGCAGCGCTGCGGTAACTGCGCCGGGTTCGTTCATGCCGAATACGCGCATATTCAAAGCGTTGTCTTGGCAGAGAGAGAAAGCTGCGGCGTCTACGACTTTCAGTCCCTGTGATAGTGCGTCTGCGTAGGTGACGAAGTCAATGCGTTTTGCATCTGGGTTCTTGCGAGGGTCGTCGGTGTAGATGCCATCTACCCCGTTCTTTGCTACCAATAGTTCGTCGCAGCGGGTTTCCAGTGCACGCTGGGCAGAAACCGTGTCAGTTGAGAAGTATGGCAAGCCGGCGCCCGCGCCGAAGACTACCACGCGCCCCTTTTCCATGTGTCGGATTGCTTTTAGGGGGATGTATGGTTCGGCAACCTGTCCCATGGTAATGGCGGTTTGCACGCGGGTGGTGACGCCTTCTTGTTCCAGGAAGTCTTGGAGAGCCAGGGCGTTCATTACGGTGCCGAGCATGCCCATGTAGTCTGCGCGGGAGCGGTCTAAACCGTTTTGAGAGAGGGTTGCACCCCTGAAGAAGTTACCGCCACCAACCACGATGGCTACCTGGACGCCTTGGTTTACTGCTTTAGCAATCTGTGCGGCTACCGAACGTACTACGTTGGGATCAAGACCAATCGACCCGCCTCCAAATACTTCACCTGAGAGTTTGAGAAGGACGCGACGTGGTTTGGTGGGTTCTACGCTCATGTTTACTCCAACGTATTGATTTGGTTAAGTATAGGTGGTTTTTGGCGGGCAGAGTGAGGTTCTGCTTTTTGATACCGTTTCTATAATACCGGTCGCCGGGTAGTTTTGTTTCGTTCCCTGTTGGTGGCGGTGGATTACGCGATTTTTTCGCACGGGAAACCGCTTTCGTATGCGAATTCAGCCACTCCACCTTCCCAAATCGCACGGGAAACCGCTTTCGTATGCGAATTTGAGGACTTTGGGTGCCCAATTCGCACGGGAAACGGCTTTCGTATGCGAAAACGGCGTTTTCCCGTGCGATATGGGAGCTTCAGATACCGCCCTCGGGAAAGAAATAACCCCGCCACCCAAAATGGGAAGCGGGGTTATTTACTGCTTAGTATCAGGCGCCAACCTGTACACGAGCGAAGGACTTAACGGATGCGCCAGCTTCTGCCAGAGCGTCCTTAACCTTCTTAGTTGGATCCTTAGCGAAGTCCTGTTCAACCAGGCAGTTTTCCTGGAAGAATGCTGCCAGACGGCCTTCAACAATCTTTGGAACGATGTGTTCAGGCTTGCCTTCAGACAGGGTCAGCTTGGTCAGGGTGTCGCGTTCCTTCTCAACAACTTCAGCAGGAACATTGTCGCTGTCTACGAAGTCAGGAGAGAATGCAGCAATGTGCATTGCTACGTCGCGGCCCAGGCCAGCCAGCTTTTCACAGCCAGCTACCAGAACGCCTACCTGTGCTGGCAGGTCAGCAGAGGTCTGGTGCAGGTACAGAGCTACATGATCGCCTTCAACGCGCACGATGCGACGGATTTCGATCTTTTCGCCGATAACTGCGCCCATGTTGTCAACCAGGTCAGAAACCTTGCCACCTTCAACTGGAGCTTCCAGCAGGGTTGCCAGGTCAGCTGCACCGGATTCAACCGCTGCGTCCAAAATGGTGTTAGCGAAAGCAATGAACTTTTCGTTCTTTGCTACGAAGTCAGTTTCAGAGTTAACTTCGACAATGATGCCTACCTTGTCGTCGATAACCTTGCCAACGATCAGACCAGCGGATGCTACGCGGTCTTCACGCTTTGCAAGAGACTTCAGGCCGGACAGGCGGATGATTTCCAGTGCCTTTTCCTTGTCGCCGTTAGCTTCTTCCAGAGCCTTCTTAACGTCCATCATGCCTGCGCCAGTTTGGTCGCGCAGAGCCTTTACGTCGGCTGCAGTGTAGTTAGCCATTTTTATCCTTATCTACAGGTTGAAAAACTCAGGCTTCTTCGGTTTCTGCAGCAGCTTCTGGCTGTGCAGCTTCTTCTACTGGAGCTTCTTCAGTTGCCAGCAGATCGCGTTCCCATTCAGCCATTGGCTCTGCTTCAGCTGCTTCGCCAGAGCGGTTGCGCTTTTCAGAGCGAGCAACCAGACCAGCTGCAACAGCGTCAGAGATTACGCGGGTCAGGATGCCAACGGAACGGATTGCGTCGTCGTTGCCTGGGATACCGTAATCTACTTCGTCTGGGTCACAGTTGGTGTCCAGGATTGCGATAACTGGGATGTTCAGCTTCTTAGCTTCGGAGATTGCCAGGTGTTCCTTCTTGGTGTCAACGATCCACAGTGCGGAAGGTACCTTCTGCATGTCGCGGATGCCGCCCAGGGAGCGAACCAGCTTTTCCTGCTCGCGACGCATCATCAGCAGTTCCTTCTTGGTGCGACCAGAGGATGCTACGTCGTCGAAGTCGATCTGTTCCAGTTCCTTCATGCGCTGGATACGCTTGAATACGGTGTTGAAGTTGGTGAGCATACCGCCCAGCCAGCGGTGGTTAACGTATGGCATGCCAACGCGCTGTGCTTGTTCTTCAATGGAGCCCTGTGCCTGCTTCTTGGTGCCGACGAACAGGATGTTGCCACCGTGTGCAACGATTTCCTTCACGAATTCGTAAGCGCGATCGATGTCTGCAACGGTCTGCTGCAGGTCGATGATGTAGATGTTGTTACGTTCGGTCAGGATGAAGCGCTTCATCTTTGGGTTCCAGGTACGGGTCTGGTGACCAAAGTGTACGCCACTTTCGAGGAGCTGACGCATGGTTACTAGTGCCATGGACTTGTGTTCCTTTCAAACACCTTAAAGCAGGTGTTCTTTTCAGGAGAAGCTCGCGGCTTCTCAGTTTAGTTACTTAACCGACTCGGGTTCGAGACGGCTCCTAGCGTCTAAAGTTCAGCACTTTTGCACGGGTTTTCCCGCTTGCAAAAGACTGCGCTGTACTTTTCTGGCAGGTTTTCTGCCAGCCCAGACGCGCGATAGTCGCTTTAGATAAAAAGCGCCTTTCTCAGAATAGCGGATTTTCCGCGGTTTTGGCAGGGGGCAAAGGGTTTTTCACAGGCAGCAGACTATGACTTTGTGCACAGGTTGGCAGCAGGGAAAGTTTTCCACATTTCCGAGGGCGCCCACTGGTCTTTTCAGAAGCTTTTACTGACTCTTAACCTATGAAGCTAAAACAAGTTTTGTTAATCGCCCTCGGATATTTACTGGGGCTGGTAGGCGCCGGGACCAGTCTAAGCCTGGACTATGCCAACCCGGTGGTGACAAGCTGGTCCGTAAGCGGTAGTCCTTGGCTGTTGCCAACTCCCCCACCGCTTAAAGTTGGGCGGGCTTTTGCACCACCAGCACATGACTGGTTGAGCGGACACCGCGGCGTTGATCTGTGTCCCGGTGTAGGAGCTGAAATTCGGGCACCCACGGCGGGTACAGTCATCTATGCAGGTAGGTTAAACGATCGAGATTTAGTGTCAATCCAGCTGGCAAATGGTTTGCGCACTTCGTTTGAACCATTGCAGGTGCAGGTTACGAAAGGACAGTTTGTGCAGGCGGGTGAAGTTTTGGGACGACTTGTACCCGGTCATGACGGGGATTGTTTGCACTGGGGCGTGCGCACCCCGGCAGGTAATTATTTAAATCCACTACGGTTCATACTGGGACGCCCCCGGCTACTGCCGTGGTCTGAACCGGTGCGCCAAACGGCAAAATAAACTGTTTGCGCATCCGTAGACCGCTACAGATGCGCAAACAGTAAAAATGGTTTATTCTTCCGGATCTTCCACCGGTTGTGCCGGGTAGATTGGCGGCGCCGGGTACTCCGCATTCAACGCTCGGTAAAGCCCTACCATCACCGCAATCAGTACCAGGCTGAACGGCAGCCCCATGATGATCGTGGCATGTTGTAAAGCTGGAATCCCATCCACTAAAAGCATTGCGACAGTCAGCACGCCAGTTACGGCAGCCCACCAAATCTTTACCAGCGCATGCCCGTCAGCAGAAGAATCCGGCAGGTTCGAAGAAAGGTTCGCCATCACCAAAGCTCCCGAGTCAGCGGAAGTTACATAGAACAACAGCCCCACGAAAGTAGCTAAACCGATAACAACCGGTGCCAACGGCACGTGTCCTAAAAGCTGATAGAACCCCAGTTCCGGCGACTGCAAAACCGCGTCCGCGAATTTCTCATCACCGGCATTCACCAAGGAAATAGCCGAATTACCGAAGATGGAAATCCACATTAGCACGTAAGCAAACGGGATAAACATGGTGCCGAAGATGAACTCGCGTAAAGACCGTCCTTTGGAAATGCGAGCCAAAAAGAGTCCTACGAAAGATGCCCAGGCAATCCACCAAGCCCAGAAGAATAGCGTCCAGTCACTCACCCACTCAGTTAAATTATCGTAGGCGAAAGTATTCAACACGCGGCTGGGGAAAGAAGACAGGAAATCACCGATGTTGAGAGTGAGACTACGGATCAGCCAGTCGGTTTCACCGGTGATGAAAACCCAAGCAGCCAACAATAGTGCCAGCCAAATATTCAACTGTGAGAGGAAACGAATGCCTTTTTCAATACCGGTAGTGGCTGAGATAATCACCATTACGACGGCTAAAGAAATCAGGCCAATCTGCGTATAGAGACCAATTTCGTTCCCAAAGAGAATCTGCATACCTACGTTCAGCTGAACGACGCCAATGCCTAAGGTGGCTGCCACCCCGAAAACTGTCCCTAAGATAGCAGCAATATCAACTAAATCGCCGGGAAGCCCGGTTAAGCGATCCTTAAGCAGAGGTGCCAGTGCAGAGCGAACTGCCAACGGACGGTTCCGGTTATAGGCGAAATAGGCTAAAGCAATTCCCATCAACGCGTACATGCCCCAGCCGATTACCCCGTAGTGGAATAGAGTCCAAGTAATCGCTTCGCGAGCTGCTTCGCTGGTGCGCGGGGCTCCTTGCGGAGGTTGCAGATAGTGGTACATGGGTTCGGCTACGGCGAAGAACATGATATCTGTGCCAATGCCCGCGGCAAAAAGCATGGATCCCCAAGCAAATGTGGAGAACTCGGGTTTGGCATCTACCCCACCTAAACGCACGTTGCCAAACCGTGAGAACGCCAGTACCAGGACGAAAACAAAGATGGCGCCAGCTAACCCGATGTAGAAAGATCCCAGCCAACGGCTGATCCAACCCACCGCGTGCCCAAAAATCGCGTGCACCTGCTGAGGGTAGAAAATGGCAACTGAAGCGATTAACAAAATACTAATCGAAGCACCTAAGAAAACCCGTAAATTCAGGGTTCGCGCGGTGGCATGCAGATTCTTTACATCCGGTTTCTTCACAGTAATACCTTATAACTGCAACTACTTACTCATGCTAGTGTACCTGGTCTTACCGGGAATCTGAGGTTACGCCCGGGGATGCGCTTGGCGCATAATCTGACTCAGGCGCACTGCATCAACGTGGGTGTAGCGTTGGGTGGTGGCCAGCGAAGCGTGGCCGAGCATGTCTTGTACAGTACGCAGGTCGGCACCGCCCTCGAGCATATGGGTAGCCGCACAGTGGCGAAGTCCGTGGGGGCTGAGAACTGGCACGCCCGCCAACTGGCAGGCTCTTTCCAGCCGGTCGCGGATAACCCGCTGATCGACGCGCCCGCCTTTTTCGCCCAGGAATAGGGCTTGTCCGCTGCGTTCATTTGCCAGCTGGGCGCGCCCGTCGCGGAGCCAATGGCGCAGAGCTTCGTGGGCGGGCATCCCATAGGGAACAACTCGTTCTTTATTGCCTTTTCCAAGCACTCGCAGGCTGCGTGAAGCACCGTCAACGCTGGTGAGATTCAACCCCACCAGCTCTGCCACGCGAATACCGCATGAATAGAGCAGTTCACAAGTTACCCAGTCGCGAATGGCAACCGCTTCCCCACTTTTTGCGGTTTCAGTGAGGTAGTTGAAAAGCCGGTTAATCTGCTCGATTGAGAGGATCTGTGGCAGGTGGCTATCGACTTTAGCGGCGCGGAGTTTCAATGTGGGGTCGGTGTCGATGAAGCCGTTTTTAAGCAGCCACTGTCCGAAGAGCCGCAAGCTGGCGGCGTAGCGGGCAACCGAAGCGCGGGCATCGCCTTTTCTAACTCTGGCGGAGAGGAAAGCACGCAGCGCGCTGGCGTTGAAGTCGGCAGAGTTGAAGGGGGCGGCACCGCAAGTGAACTGTAAGGCGGCGCGAATATCGGATTCGTAGGCGCGAATGGTTAGGTCAGAAAATCCACGGTTGTGTTTTAGCCAGTTGGCGAAGTTATGCACGAGGGCGCCAGTTGAACGGTCTAGTTCCATCTGGCGCCCCCTGCGGTTAAGCTTTAGTTTCTGTTAGTGATTTGAGTGGTTTTAGTTTACCAACTGCTTTTGCCTAACAGAACTAATCGTGGGTTTAGTGCGTAGTTGCTGCCTGTTTCTGGTCGTGCTTGCGGTTTAGAACAACCAGCCACATTGAGAGAGCGGCACCAATCAGACCTACCAGAGCCATCAGAGCGAAGATCACTTTGAAACCAGTTTCTGGGGACTCTTTATAAGCATCTAGGATCATGCCGTTCAAAGTGGTTGCCCAGAGGATGCAGGCGAAGGCCATGAAAGAGTTGACAGACATGGCTGAGCCCATGATGTTGTTAGGCAGGTGGAGTTCTGCGACGGGGGCTTGTTGGATCCCCTTTGCCATCATGGTGAAGAGTACGAAGATAGAGATTAGTACCAAGGATAGGTACATGTTGCCGTTTTGCTTGGTGACTAGGGTGAGCAACAGTAAGAAGACGGAAGCTACGCCTAAGGTGACTGCCAGGGTCTTGGCAGAGGATTTGAAGAGTTTGTCTGCGACGATACCGCCAATCAGACCGCCACCTAAGCCCAGGATGATGGCGTTTACCGTGGCATAGAGAGCAGCTACTTCAGTGTCCATTCCGTAGACGCGCACGAAGTATGGGGTGGTGTAAACCAAGGTGGTGTAGACCCAGTAGACGGTCATGCCAGCGAAGCCGGCGAGCCAGACGCGTGGAATTTTGAGGGTGTGAATCAGCCCTTCCAAGGCTTCCTTGTTGCTGGTTTCAACAACTTCTGCGTCTGCGGAAACGTTGCCGTCTTCTTGTGGGTCGGCTGGTACGTAGCGGTTGATGAGGAAAATCATCGGGATGGTGAGCAAAGCGTAAATCATCATGCCGGTTTTGAAAGCCAGCATGGATCCGTGGAAGAGCGCCATTACGCCAATCATGATGCCGTTGAGGGTGGCTTCGCCGCCGGCGCGGAAAGCGGTGAGGGTGCCCAGCCCGAAGCCTTTGTTTTCGCGGGAGGAAAAGAGTACTACCCCTTTAACCACGGCGGGCCAGAAGATGGCGTCCAGTACGCCCCAGGTGAAAGTGATAGCCAGCATGATGGGGAAAGCCGGTTTTAAGCCGATCATGATGAGGGCAGTGACGCAGCGGTAGGCCAGTCCGGCCATGAGGATGGTGCGCGTGTTGAAACGGTTGTTCACCCAGCCAGCGGGGATATAGAAGAAGACGGCGATGCCGAGCATGGTGAATAATAGGCCGAACTGGGTGTCAGTTAGTCCGTAATATTCGACTAGGCGTTGGTAGAAAGGAATCTTAAATGATTCGAAGGCCGAGTAGATGATTTGGCCAGAAAATACGACAGTTAAGAAAGCGGCTACTTGTTCTCGGCTATGGAAGCCATTGCGCTTGAAAAAGCCCATGGGAACTCCTTTGTTACCGGTGTCTATGCTGGTTTGCTGCACCATTTGATGTGAATACCGGGTTTTAGTCTAGCGTTTATTTCTAACTGTCAGAAAATCTTTGCACGCTTCTGCACAGATGTGCAGTTTAAAGTTTTCAAATTAAGCACGAGTTCGCGGTTCGAGCGTTTTCCTGCCCCCCCAAACTCATCATTTCGCACGGGAAACGAGTTTCCCGTGCGAATTCAGCCCGGCAACCCCCTCAATTCGGGGTTATAGGACAGATTTTATTGATGGTTCAATATTTTAATAGTCTGTTCTGTA
>JAUNKY010000032.1 GCA_030532515.1 Actinomycetaceae bacterium | reverse complement strand
CAACAACCAACCCCTTCCAAGGCCAGCGTTGCAACGATCCCTAGAACTCAAGCTGCTTTCAGAGTAACACCCAGGGGGGGAAGGAAAGGTTTGTTAGCAGAAAGTTGTCGAGTTCGTGCTACCCCTTCTCCTCCATTTCGCACGGGAAACGCCTTTCGTATGCGAATCCAGCTGACCAACCCCCTAAATTCGCACGGGAAACGCGTTTCCCGTGCGAATTGAGAGTTTGCCGGGCGCCCTCGGGAAAAATCGCGGGCAGAAAACCCGGCCCCCAAACAGTCGAAAACCGGGTAAAGCAAAAGCCCCAGAACCGAAGTTCTGAGGCTTTATCTTGTGCGCGAGGGGGGAGTCGAACCCCCATGCCCGCAAGGGCACACGGACCTGAACCGTGCGCGTCTACCTATTCCGCCACCCGCGCAAGACTAAATCAGTTTAACCAGAATTTTTCCCAGACGCAAATTCAGATTTCCTCCTCCTGAGGTAGACTAGAAAACAGCACGAAAAATAAAGGGAATCACGCGTTTTATGGAAGGAGCCAAAATGGGTTTCCTGCGTCGGTTTGAATCCGCCATGGAAAAAGGCGTGCAAGGAACTTTCGCTAAAGTATTTCGCAGCAGCCTCAAACCTGTAGACATCACTTCTGCGGTTCGTAAACGCATGGAAGAAGACGTCCAAGAATTTGCGCGCGATCACATCGTCGCCCCCAATCGGTTCACGGTGCGCGTATCCCACTCGGACTACAAAAAGCTTGAAGAAATCGGCATTGACGCCATTGCCGCAGAAATCGAAAACACTGCCATGGCTTACGCTGAAGAGAACGACTACTCTTTACTCGGCCCAGTCTCAGTAGACTTTGAACTGGGAACAGACGAACTCACCGGCCAGTTAGAAATCAGTTCTCAACTTGAACGCGGCCCCGTTGCCCCTGCCACCAGCCAAGCTGCCACCAGCGACCACCCGATAATCGACATCGAAGGTGAACGCTGGATGCTTACCCAACCAGTAACCGTTATTGGGCGAAGCACTGAGGCAGATATTACAATTGCTGATTCAGGGATCTCTCGGCGCCACTTGGAACTTCGTAAAACTCCCGACGGAGTAATCGCCACCGATTTAGGTTCTACCAATGGTCTTTTTGTTGAAGGGCACAAGGTAGATGCCGCTACTTTAGTCGACGGCAACCAGCTGGTGATCGGCAGGACCCGGATTCTCTTCCGCACTTCTGACGAAGACTATTAGTTCTTCGCCCCTACCCTTCATCCACAAACACAGTACCCATAGTTTTCAAGGACAACACTCATGACTTCGGATTTAGCGTTCACGGTTTTCCGTTTCGCCTACCTGTTCTTACTGTGGGCTGTTGTCTTAGGAACTATCTCAGTGCTGCGCCAAGATATTTTTGGCACGGTAGTCACCCCGCGGGGCAAAGGCCGAGCCATTAAAGAAGTTCAAGAAAAGAAGCGCGCCAGCCGCAGAGCTGGAAAAACCACGCCAGCTAACCCCGCGCTGCTAATTACTGCCGGCCCTTTGATTGGCACCTCCCTGGCACTGGGAAACTCCGAAGTGATTATTGGGCGTTCTCCGGCAGCGACTTTAGTTTTAGATGACTCCTATGCCTCTTCCAACCATGCCCGCATCTATAAGGCAGACGGCGTTTGGTATGTAGAAGACCTGGGATCCACTAACGGCACCTACTTAGATGACGAACGGATTGACTATCCGCGGCCGCTAAATATTGGGGAAATCTTAAGAATTGGCCAGTCTACCTTCGAGTTGGTGAACCAATGACCGTAGAGTTTCGTTACGCCGCCCGCTCTGACGTGGGCTTAATCCGTAAATCAAACCAAGATTCCGGCTATGCCGGGCCGCATCTGCTGGTATTAGCTGATGGTGTCGGTGGTTCTGCCGGAGGCGATCTGGCTTCCTCAATCGTAGTTGGTCATCTGGCTCACCTGGATACCGATTCGCACCCTGCTGAAGACATGTTGGGTCTTTTGCGGAAGGCTTTAGTTGAGACCCGCTCGGAACTTTTAGAACGCGCAGCGATTGACCCTAAGTTAAAAGGGATGGGCACCACCTGCATTGCCCTGATGCGTAGCGGCAACAAGCTGGCAATGGTTCACGTCGGTGATTCCCGCGCCTACTTGCTGCGCGACGGAGTCCTCACGCAAGTTACTTCTGACCATTCTTTCGTCCAGTACTTGATTGACACCGGGCAAATCACTGAGAAGGAAGCGGAAACTCACGCGCAACGCAACGTGGTTTTGAAAGTCCTTTCTTCTACTGAAATAGACGGCACGCCCGATGAGTCTTTACGCGAAGCAATCGTGGGCGACCGGTGGCTACTGTGCTCAGACGGCTTATCGGGAGTAGTTTCAGCCAGCACTATTTCTGCGGTGATGCAAGAATATGCGGATCCTAATGAATGTGCCGACGTTCTTTTAGAGTTGGCTTTACGCGCGGGCGGCCCCGATAACATTACGGTAGTTTTAGCGGATGTGGTTCCCGGCGGCACGCTGGTTGAGCAGACTCCGCAGATTGTGGGTGCGGTGGCAGTTGACCGGTTCCGCCCGACGCGCGGTTCCGACGGGGCGGCTGGTAAGGCGGCTTCGATTTCTCCGCTGGCAGGTTCTGATCCTTACGAGGACGATGCTCCACACTCTCCAGTTCCAAAACGCACTTGGTTAACCCCGTTTCTGACGCTCTTGGTCACGGCGGTTCTAGGTTTAGGCGTCTGGGCTGGATACGCTTGGTCTCAGCAGCAGTACTATGCGATTTTAAAGGACGATAAGATCCTCATTTACCAGGGGATTCCACAGAATTTTGGGCCACTTGAACTGTCACATCCTGTGGGTGTTTCTAAGGTGGATCCTAAACTGTTGCGCCCAGTTGAAGTTGAACGCCTGAAAGAACCGGTCCGTCGTTCCAGCCGCGCTGAAATCGATAGCTACTTGGAAACGTTAGAAAAGCAGCAAAAAGTTGGCCACTCTCAGTCTTCAGAATCTGGGGGTAATTAATGGCGACGGTAACTGTTTCAGCTACTAAAGCACACCCATTTTTCCAGTATTTTCTGCTGATCCTCTCTTTAGCGATTGGGATTGGCGGCTATGTGCTAACTTCCTTGAACCGTACGGGCACAGTTCCTGCGAATTTGGGGATGCATATCGCAATTTTGCTGGGAGTGGGGATTGCCGGTGCTTTACTGGTGCGTTATTTCGCGCCGCATGCTGATCCGGTGATTTTGCCGTTAGCAGTGGGTTTAACCGGTTTAGGTCTGGCAATGATTTACCGGTTAGATTTGGCTTACGCTATCACTAACGAGCCGGTAACTGGCGTTAAACAGCTGATTATGGTGGGCGTTGGTTTAGTGGCTGCTTTCGTAGTTTTAATTGTGGTGCGTGACCACCGAGTGCTGCGTAAGTTCACTTTTACCGCTATGTTCCTCTCAATTGTGCTGTTGCTGCTACCTTTTGTACCCGGTTTGGGTAAAGCCAGTTACGGCGCACAGATTTGGATTTCATTAGGTCCGTTTTCACTTCAACCAGCTGAGTTTGTGAAACTCACTTTGGCAGTGTTCTTTGCCGGCTACCTGGTTGCGAATCGCGATTCTTTAGCGGTGGGGGGACCGAAAGTTTTTGGGATTCGCCTGCCACGCCTGCGTGATTTAGGGCCAATCTCGGTAGTTTGGGGCGTTTCTATCGTCATTTTGGTTATGCAACGCGACCTGGGTACTTCTTTGCTGTACTTCGGACTTTTCGTTGCCATGATCTATGTGGCGACGAACCGGACTTCTTGGATTGTCTTAGGTGGGTTGCTGTTCGTTCCCGCCGCCGTTATTGCGACGAAACTGTTTAGCCACGTGGGTCGGCGCGTGAATATTTGGTTAAACGCCTATGACCCGGTGGTTTACGAAATGGCAGGTGGTTCTCACCAGGTGGTGCAGGGCCAGTTCGGAATGGCGTCAGGTGGTTTATTCGGTACTGGCTGGGGCTTGGGATACCCAAATTTGGTGCCTTTCGCTAACTCTGATTTCATTTTGGCGTCCCTTGCCGAAGAACTGGGTTTAACCGGTTTAATGGCGATTTTGCTGATGTACTTGATTCTCATTGAGCGTGGTTTCCGCGCTGCCATTGGGGTTCGTGATGGTTTCGGTAAGCTGCTGGCAGTGGGTATTTCTTTCTCTTTGGCGCTTCAGCTTTTCGTAGTGTTGGGTGGTATTACCCGGCTGATTCCACTAACTGGGTTAACGGCGCCTTTCTTAGCTCAGGGTGGTTCTTCAATGGTTTCCTCGTGGGTGGCAATCGCGCTTTTGCTACGTATTTCAGATGCTGCGCGCCGCCCTACGCCGGTTCCGGTCAGTGAAGATACCGCAGAGAAACCCAAGAAGGTTTCAGTTAGGTCTGGGGGTGTCGCGTGAACCCGCAGATTCGCAAGCTTTTCTTAGTTGCCTTCTCAATGGTGATTTCGTTGATGTTGGCCTCTACCTATTTGCAGTTCTGGGCGGCTCCAGAGTTGAATGCGGATGGGCGAAATACGCGCACTTTCCTGCATGCGGCGGAAAAAGATCGCGGTCCAATTGTGGTAAATGGCGAGGCTGTGGCGAAGTCTGTGCAGATTCCAGGCACGCGCCGCTATGACCGCACTTACCCTCAAGGACCGTTATACGCGCCGGTAACCGGCTGGTTCTCTGCTAACTTGAACTCTGCTACCGGCTTAGAGTCGGTTTCCGCGCAGGTTTTAAATGGCGAATCTCCGGGGCTGTGGACTCAGCGTTTCATTAACTTAGTAACCGGTAAATCGCGTCAAGGTAACGGGATTGAACTGACTTTAGATCCGCAAATGCAGCAAGCTGCCGCGAATGCGCTTGGGGATAAGAAGGGTGCGGTAGTTGCGTTAAATCCGAAGACCGGGGAAATTCTGGCTCTCTATTCTTCTCCCAGCTATGATCCGAACCAGTTAGCTGGAACTAACTCTGATGCCGCGTTAGCATATGCGAAGACGATCGAGTCTGACCCGAAGAAGCCTTTAAATAACCGGGCTACCGATGGTTCCTTCTATGCGCCAGGTTCCGTTTTCAAAATCATCACCACCGCGGTTTTGCTTGAAAATGGGGTTGGGCCGCAAACTGAGTTGCCGGGCCCGGCTGATATTCAGCTGCCTGGTTCTAATGTGCGCGTACCGAACTTTTCCGGCGCGGCGTGTGCTGATGGCACCCCTACTTTAGCTGAGGCTTTCGCGATTTCTTGTAATACGCCGTTTATCGATGGCATGTTGAAACTTGATCCGCAGTTGCTACGCGATAAGGCTAAGGCTTTTGGTTTCAAGGAAACTTTGGAAGTGCCGTTGATTGTGCGTGAGTCCAGTTTCCCCGCAGAAAATGATCGGGCGCAGATTGGTTTAGCGGCGATTGGCCAAGGTCAGGTTACGGCTTCTCCGTTGCAGATTGCGATGGTTACGGCTGCGGTGGCAAATGACGGTAAGTTGATGAAACCGCATTTGATTCGAGCAGTTTTGTCTTCCGACCTCGAAAAGGTGCAGTCTACTTCCCCCGAGCTGCTGTCCACCCCGATTTCTCCGGAAGTTTCCAAGTCGCTTACTGAGCTGATGATCGGCACGGTTAACCAACCCTATGGTACGGGCGTCGCATTGGCGATTCCTGGTATTCAGGTGGCAGCTAAGACCGGTACTGCAGAGACCGGGGTTCCCGGTTATGCGAATGGGTGGGTGGCAGCATTTGCGCCGGCTAACGACCCGCAGATTGTGGTTGCCGTTTTAGTCGAGGGCGATGAGTCTAAGCCAGCTCGATTTGGAGCTGTTGATGGTGCTCCGATCGCTAAAGCAGTGTTAGAAGCCGGGTTGTTGAAAGGAGGTAACTGATGAGTTCTCAATCGGCTACTTCTAATCACCCGGGTAAAGTTATTGGCGGTCGTTATACGCTGATCACCCTGCTGGCTACCGGCGGGATGGGTGAAGTTTGGGCGGCGCGTGACCAGGTGACGGCTCGTAAAGTGGCGATTAAAGTTTTGAAGCCTGAGTTAGCTGGTCAAGAGGCGTTTCTTACGCGCCTGCGGATTGAAGCGCAAAATGCGATGCAGATTCAGCATCCGAATTTGGCCGCAGTTTTGGATCACGGTGAGCTAAACGGCGTGGGTTGGATTGTGATGGAGTTAGTTGAGGGGCGTCCTTTCAACGAATTCTTAGCGCACGGACACCAGCTTTCGGCGGCTGAGTTAGTGCCAGTTTTGCTGCAAACAGCCCAGGCGTTGCAGGCTGCGAAAGACAGTAACGTAGTACACCGCGATATTAAGCCGTCGAATATTTTGCTTACTGACGCGGGGATTGTAAAGCTTACTGACTTTGGGATTTCTACTACCCCAAACCAGGTGGCGTTAACTGACGTGGGTATGGTGATGGGGACGGCTCAGTACCTGTCGCCGGAACAGGCGATGGGTGAGTCTGCTACGCACTTGTCAGACTTGTATGCGCTGGGAGTGATTGCTTATGAAGCGCTGTGTGGGCGTCGCCCGTTCACTGGAAAAACGCAGGTGGATATTGCTTTTGCCCATGTGAATGAACCTGTTCCGGAATTGCCTGCTTCAGTTCCTAACCAGTTGCGCAAAATTGTTTTGAAGATGCTGCGCAAGCATCCAAAGGATCGTCAGCAAGATTTCACGACGGTGATTCGCGAGCTTGAAAAGGCTGCGAAAGCCTTAGGGATTTCCACGGCCGCGCGTCCGGTGTCGTTACCGCCAGATGAGTCTGAAGCTAAGCCGGTAAGTGGTTTAAGTCGGGCCAACGCCGCGGGGCGGGCGCGGGCAAGTAGTGCTGCTGAGAGAAGAAGCGTTTTTGGGCGCCCTCGGGAAGAAGCGAACCGGGCGGGACGAAAACTTGCTGACCCGGTGAAGGGGCAAACTCGGGCTATGCGCCTGCCCCGCGAGCGCGGTAATGCCCAGGTGGCGCAGGGTTCCCATCCGGCTGATGCTGCGGCTGCCGGGCTGACACGGCCATCGGTAACTGAGCGGAACTGGCGTCCCGGTGGGGCTTCCAGCGCGAAAAGCCGGGCGATTATAGCTGCCGATAAGCATTTGTTTTCGCCTTACGGCCCGTTATATGGGCGGCGGGGACGGACGGCTCCGGGTGAGTCAGTGCGCCACCGCGCGGCTGGTTCCGAGAATTCTTTAAGAGAACTACTGGCTTTGGGGCTGGTAGTATTCCTCCTAGCATTTATTCTTTTTTATACGCAGACAA
The DNA here is from genome assembly GCA_030532515.1 of Actinomycetaceae bacterium. Taxonomy (GTDB): domain Bacteria; phylum Actinomycetota; class Actinomycetes; order Actinomycetales; family Actinomycetaceae; genus Gleimia. The sequence goes on along the minus strand of JAUNKY010000032.1, from coordinate 13,228 downwards.
GTTCCCCATCGCAGACTTCCCAGTCTGCAAATAACTGGGTTACTTCGGTAGCCCACCTGATAAAAAATACCCCTTCGGAGGTTCACAAATGGTAAGTTCCCAGCCTACCCTGCTTGGTGGGCGTTATGAGGTTCGCACCCTGATTGGGCGCGGCGGCATGGCGCAAGTACACCTGGGTTTTGATACACGACTGTCGCGGATCGTAGCGATTAAGATGCTGCGTACCGATTTGGCGCGTGATTCGATCTTCCAAACGCGTTTCCGCCGTGAAGCGCAGGCGGCAGCTTCGTTGAATCACCCCAACATTGTGGCCGTTTATGACACCAGTGAAGAGAACCTGCGCCTACCAGATGGTTCTGTGGTGTCAGTTCCCTACATTGTTATGGAATACGTTGAGGGTCATACGGTGAAAGAGCTGCTGGTAGGTGGAACTCCGGTGCCTATCGACGAAGCGGTAGAGATTATTTCTGGGGTTTTGTCGGCTTTGGAATACTCGCATACGCAGGGTTTTGTGCACCGCGATATTAAGCCTGGCAACATTATGCTCACCAATACTGGCAAGGTGAAGGTGATGGATTTCGGGATTGCCCGGGCCATGGCCGACTCGCAGGCTACTATGACGCAAACTAATGCGGTGGTGGGCACGGCTCAGTACCTGTCGCCAGAGCAGGCGCGAGCTGAAGTTGTGGATGCTCGTTCAGACCTGTATTCAACCGGTTGTGTACTGTTTGAGCTGTTAACTGGGCGTCCTCCGTTTAAGGGTGATTCCGCGGTGGCAGTTGCTTACCAGCATGTTTCCGAGGTGCCCCCTACGCCGTCTTCAATCACCCACGATATTCCAGATGCGATTGACCGGGTTGTTTTGAAGTCTTTGGCTAAATCTAAGACTGATCGCTATGCTAATGCGGCGCAGATGCGTTTGGATTTGGAACGGGCGTTAGCCGGTTCGGCGATTTCTGCTCCTAGCGTTGCTTCTTGGGAAAGCTCAACTACCGTGATGAGTCCGGTGGGAGCTACTTCGGTGTTGCCAGCGGCTACTGTGTTACCAGGGGCTGCTGCGGGCGCGGGGATGACGCAGACCGCAACTGATTTGCCGGCGATTGGTAAGCGCAGCGGGAATGTGGCTGAGCCGCAGTCTTCGAAGCTGTGGTTGTGGATTTCTTTGGCGTTTGCTGCTGTAATCGGCGCTGTCTTAGTTTACTGGCTGGTTTTTGCTTCTCCGGCGGTAGACCCTGAGGCAGAAATGGTGGAAGTTCCGGCTTCTATTTTGAAGGCTGATTTTGCTGAAGCTCGGAAGCTGTTGGCAGAGCTGGACCTAGAAGGCGTGCAAGGAGAAATGGTTTCTTCTGATGACGTTGAAAAGGGGAAGGTTGTTTCTTCTGATCCCGAGCCGGGAACTAAGGTGAAGAAGAAGTCTAAGGTTCGTTTGAATATTTCCAGTGGCCCTGGGGATGTGGCGATTCCTGACGTCAAGGGGATGACGCAGGATCAGGCTCGCGAGACGTTGAAAGCTGCCGGTTTAACGATTGGGGAAGTTAACCGCATCGATGAGTTGGGTGAGCCTAAGGACCGGATTTTGCGTACTTCGCCTGAGATCAGCACTAAGGTTAAGAAGGGAACGGCGGTTAATATCTTCGTTGCTTCCGGTAATGTGATGGTTCCGGCTGATCTTGCTGGGAAGCCTTTGGAAGAAGTGCGGAAGTTGTTGCAAGAGCGCGATCTGCTGATCGTTGAAAAGCAGGTGGAGACGAATGAGCACGTGCAGGGCACGGTTATTTCGGTGACTCCGCAGGGGATTTTGCCAACTAAGACTACGATTACGGTTGAAGTGGCGATTCCGGTGCCTCCTAAGCCAGAGCCTCCGCAGAATAATACTCCGGATAATCCTGGTTCCGGTGATCAGAATAATCCGGGGCAACCGGGTGATGGCTCTGAGAAGCCTAAGGATCCTGAAAAGCCCGGTGGAAATGGCTAAATTTAGTTAGATTAATCCCCCGCAAGCAGTTGCTTGCGGGGGATTTTTAAACCTATTTGGCTACCTGTTTAGGTGGCGTTAGTTCAGCTATTTGTAGGCTAACTCAGCGTTTTTAGCTGCTGTTTGAAGCTACTCTTTTTTAGCTGCTTGTTTTGGGAACTAACTCAGCGCCAGCGCAGGGTCATGAAGAACCCGGCCATCATCAGGCCCAGGCCCAGTGCCATGTTCCAGTGGCCGACACCTGGGATCGGGTACTGTGCGCCGCTCATGTAGTAGGTCAGCATGACGAACAAGCCCAGTACCATCAAGGTGATGAATACCGGTGCCCACCAAGAAGGAGACAGTGGAATGTCATCCACCCATGACTTCTGAAGTTCGGTATCGGAGTGTACTTCCTGCTTGTTCTTCTTCTTGCGCTTACGTGATTCAGGCACCAGCGTGACCTTTCTAGTTTTCAGCAGATGGGGGTGGGCGTTCCCACTTGAAACCCATCGATTAACAATCAATACTTAAACTTAGATTATCAGTAAAATCACCATCTGGGGAGGAGGCCTTCGCGAGTGAGCAATCACAAAAAGCGGGTTCCCGCTGTTTCCGGCCTGTTCACCTTTATTTCGATGGTGGCTATCGGAGCGCTGTTTACCGTCAGTTACCAGTCTGCTGGTTCTTCACACGCTTCTCGCTTGGGAGTGGATTTACCGTCTTTAGCGCGTAATAAAGAAGCTGTGGTTGAGGCGTTGCAGGCGGAGGTTGAAGTAGCTAAAGCGCAGGTAGAAGAGCTTTCTCGGAAAGAGCAGCGGCTCAGTGCGCCTCCTTTACCGCAGCCGTTTGGGTACCGGGGGCCGGGCATTATTGTTTCGCTTTCGGATGCTCCCAATACGGGAGAGATTCCCGAGGGCGCTTCGCCTGATGATTTAGTTATTCACCAAGGTGATATTGAGGCGGTTTTTAACGCCCTGTGGGCGGGTGGCGCAGACTATGTGGCGATCGGGGGGATGGAAGTTCGTCCGAATACGCTGGTGCGCTGTGTGGGTAACGTGATTAACGTTAACGGTAAGTTACATTCGCCGCCGTTTGTGATTTCGGCAATTGGTGATCCGCAGAAGTTGTTGCAGGCGGTGGAGGCGGATGAGGCTATCGGTATCTTCCAGCAATATGTAAACCGCTATCATTTAGGTTTCCAAGTGGAAGAGTCTTCGGATATCGTTATTACCAGGGTTAAGACGTTAACCGATTATAAGTTTGTGAAAGTGTTAGAAGATGGAACCACGTCACGCTAGGCCGGGTCAGCCCCGCCATGCTCGGCCAACTGGCGGCCAATCCGGTCGCAAACCGCCTTTGTTTGCGATGGTGATTGGGGTTATTGGCGAAATCCTAATTACCATTTCTCTAGTTTTGGGGCTTTTTGTTTTCTGGCAGGTTGTGTGGACTTCTTGGGAAGTTAACCGCCAGTTGAACCAGGCGGTCGCCCAGTTCGATCAGGGATTGAAGCCCCTGCCTAAGCAGGGTAACAAGTTAAAGATTGGTGAACCGCGCACTGATGCTCCTCCGGTGGCTAAGAAGGGTGCTAATGGTGCTGCGTTAGGTAAGCTGCATGTGCCTCGTTGGAATGCGTATGTTCCGATGGCTGAGGGCGTTGGTTTGGATGTTATTAACCAAGGTTATGCGGGCCACTACCCTACTACGCAGTCTTTGGGCGAGGTAGGTAACTTTGCGTTAGCTGCCCACCGTTTGTCTTATGGTAATGCCTTCCAGTATGTGCATGATTTGCAGGTGGGTGACCGTATTGTGGCAGAGACTCCGGAGGCTTTCTTAGTTTATGAAGTCACCAGTTGGGAGATTGTGGATCCAACTAAGGTTGAGGTTTTAGAGCCTGTTCCAAATCAGGTGGGGATTCAACCTACTGAGAGGTTGATGACGCTGACTACCTGTGATCCGATTTGGGGTAACTCGCACCGTTACATTGTTTACACGAAGTACGTTCACTGGGTGCCGCGTGAGAGCGGGATTCCTCAGGAACTAGCGAATACTTTGAAGGGATAAGGGTATGTACGCATGGATTTTTAGGCACTTGCCGGGTCCTACTTGGTTGAAGGTTATCGAGTCTGTGGTGATTATTGGGGCGATTGTTTACGCGCTGCTCACCTGGGGTTTCCCTTGGGCTCAAGATTACTTCGGTTTAAGCGAGTCCACAGTTTCGTAGCCGTTAACTTGCGCATTTTGAATATCGTTCGCCTGTCGGAAAAGTGAGTTTCTCTTCCCGAGCGCGCCGGTTTTAAGTGCTTCTAAAAGCGGGGGTGTTCCTACACCCTCGCTTTTGCTATGCGTGCTTTGCCATGGCGCGCTTTTGCTTTGGCGCGATTTGCCATGGTGTGCTTTGCTGTGGCGCGCTTTTGTTATGCAACGCTTTGCTATGGCCCCCATTTTTTGAAACTCGTATCAAACTCGTGTTTTGATACGAGTTATCTGTATTTTGGGCTGGTTTTGGACGATAACTCGTATCAGTTTGGGATTTTGATACGAGTTTAGGATTTTTAGTTGGCATTTAACATGGCAGCTGGGCAAACCGCCCTCGAAAATCTCACCGAGGGCGCCCCCAAACTCCCAATTCGCATACGAAAGCCGTTTCCCGCGCGAAATGAAGGGGCAATCCAGCCCAATTCGCATACGAAAGCCGTTTCCCGTGCGAATTGAAAGGGCAAACCAGCCCAATTCGCATACGAAAGCCATTTCCCGTGCGAAATTGGCTGTTTGGGATGTGCTTCTATGCCCCTGCCAAGCCGAGCTACGGCATCTTCACCGTTTCGCACTTGGCGTTAGCATCTGCCTTTGCACTGGCCAGATCCCAACCCATCGAACGACGGTACTCGTAAATGTTGTCGCCTTCGCAGTTGTAGCCGTAAACCAGCACGTCATTATCCGCCTGCTGATTTTGATTGGGCTTTTCAGGTTCCTTCTTAGGTTCCTTATCAGAATCCTTTTCAGGTTCGTCCTTATTATCTTCTTCGTTTTGCAGTGGCTTAGCGAAAGAGACCAGATCTCGGTCAATCTGCGTTACCAAAGACTTCGCGTTGGTAATCGTCGCGGTTTCAGATTCAATCTTCTTCAAACGCTCTTCCAACGCTTCAACCGAAGTGGCTTCTGCCGTGTAGGAAGCGATTTTAGCTTCTAGGTCCGCCAAAGTAGCTTCTGCCTGCTTCAGGTTTTGCGCGCCTGTTCCGGAACTGGTGTAGCCGCTTTGGTGCTTCGCGCGTTCAATCGCGGCGCTGACCATCAGCTTAGCGCCTTTAAGTCCGTCTACCTGACGGTCAAGGCGATTAGAGAGGTTCTTGATTTGGAAACTCTTTAATGAGGTTTCCAGGTCGGAAGCGGCGTTGTCGATCTGCTGGATTACTCGGTTATTAATCTCAATCGCGTCTTTGTATTCGCGTTCATCTGCATTTGAAGTGCAGGGTTTGCTGATCGCGCGGTACTGGCTGATAGCTTCGTCAATTAAAGTGATGCTCTTTTTGCCGTTACTAAATGAGGTGAAACCTTCGGCGTGAGGAGCTTTCTCTAAGCCGTCGACCACTTCTTTAGCGTGAGTTTTTGAGGCTTCGAATTCGGTGGCCAGCTCAGTGTATTCCTCGTTTAGGCTGGCGCAGTCTTGCCGATGGGTAGCAGTCGCATAGCGATAGGCGATGGTGCCTACGCTGAAGACTAGGATTAACGCTAGAGTTGTGGCGATGAGAGCCTGCGCCTCTACCGTTAGGGATTTAAACCACTTCACTGTATTGCTTTCGTGTTTTGGGATAAACAACGTAGTTTCTGTCCTAAGTTTACTTGGTTTAGTGCGGAATTAGGAAACAATTGTGGCTTTTCTCCAGGTAACAGTGGCTGTGAATTAGGTGGATAAGACGCTTGGGGAATTGTTAATTCTGTGAATTATCCACAGGTTTTCCCACAATCTGGGGAAACTACATCTGTGTAGTTTTCCCCAGATTGTGGATAGGTCTGTGGATATCCACAGATATTGCGGGTGAGTTTGGGATTGAAAAAGCAGTCGGTTTTCCGCCCTCGAAAATTTACCGAGGGCGGCACACCCAACTCTCATTTCATGCCAAATCCCCTCACTGCCAAACAAATAAGGGGGGCGTCGCACAGCAACGCCCCCCTTCGATGCGAAGTAAATAGTCTCCGCACCTAAGGAAAACCCTAACTTAACATTAAGTTTCCAACAAAGATTAAAACCGCCACAATCCCAAAGAAACTACCGAAAATAAATCGACTTGCCAGTTGGGTTTCCTGCACAGTCTTACCGGGCCGTGGCAAAGCAAACTTGTAAACCAACCAGGTTAACAGTCCGCCCGTAAGCATCCCGCCAAGGTGTGCCTGCCAAGAAATACCTGAGAAAGTAAAGCTAATCGCCAGGTTAATCACCAGCAGTAGACCCATCGAACGCGCATCTACACCGGTTTGCCGTTGCAAAATGAATACTGCCGCAAACAAGCCGAAAATACCGCCCGAAGCCCCTACGGACCAAGAAGTACTGGAAGTTGCCAGTGCCCAGCCTAAGACCGCTAAAGAACCGCCCAGGACTGAGGCTATAAAAATCCCCAGATACTTAGCGACCCCTAAAGTGCGCTCTAAAGGATTACCTACTAGGTAAAGCGAATACATGTTGAAAAGCAGGTGGATGAAACCGCCATGAACCAGCATTACTGTCACGAACCGCCAGGGTTCAAGTAACGCTCCGACCGGGTGAAATGCTAAGTAAAAAACCACCGCGTCAAAGACGAATCCCAGCAGGGAGATCACACTAATACCAATGATTAATGCATTCGTTACTGACAGAGAAGCGCCGGCGCCCAGCCAACTATTCAGATTGATGCTACGTTTAGCTGCGGTTTTAGCTTTAGGTCCAGAGAAGCTGCCCCCATTTACAACCTGCATCCGCGGATTCACTTCTGAAGCGCATTCGGCGCAGATTGTGGATACTTCGGTGGGGATGGTGCAGCTTAGGCAAGTGTCACGCTGGCAACGTTTACATTTGGAAATCGCCTGCTCACGCGGGTGGCGGTAGCAGGCGATCCACTCGTAAGTTTCAGACCGTTGCCCATAATTAGGCTGGTTCGTCAACGGATTAGTCCTCGATTTCGATGTGGAAAATAATCACTTCGTCAACTGGACGATCTTGGAAGCTGGTACGAACGTTAGCAATCTGATCTACAACCTGCTTGGACTCTTCGTCAGCGACCTTACCGAAAATGGTGTGGTTGCCATTCAAATGTGGAGTCGGAGCTACGGTGATGAAGAACTGGCTACCGTTAGTACCCTTACCCATGCGCTTGCCAGCATTTGCCATAGCCAACAGGTATGGTTCAGAGAACTTCAAGTCAGGGTGGATTTCGTCATCAAAGGTGTATCCTGGGCCGCCGAAGCCCATTCCCAGTGGGTCGCCACCTTGAATCATGAAACCAGCGATAACGCGGTGGAAAATTACCCCATCGTAAAGTGGTTCGTTCATGGTTTCGCCAGTTTCTGGGTGTACCCAAGTGCGGGTGCCGCGAGCCAGGTCAGCGAAGTTCTGGACGGTTACAGGGGCGTGTTCAGGGTACAGCTCAAGGCGAATGTCGCCGAGCGAAGTTTGAATTGTAGCTTTCATGATTCTAATTCTTACACAACTTCTAAAAACTGCTAGTTGGAAGCAAGGAAATTTTCGGGAATTTCGTAGTTTTTCGAATTAATTCGGGGATTATCCTCTGCAAAACGGTAGATTTCATTGCAAAATAGGTAGTAAGGAAATTTCTTTACTGCTTTTGTTTTAATGCGCAGGTGGTACAGAAAAATATTTGGAAGGAAAGAACTATGGCTGTCGATAAGAAGAAGCTACAGCAAGAAATCGAAACTTTAGGTGAAGCTGCTTTGCGTCACGGAGAAGAACTGGTTTCAAAGGCTACCCAGCTGGCTGAACAGGGCTACGAATGGGCTGCTCCTAAGGCGCAGAGCCTGTACGAAGACACCGTAACTTACGTGGCTCCAAAGATTGAAGAAGCTGCCGTTAAGGTACGCCCTTACCTGGACAACGTACACGACAAGGTAGTTGACGATTACCTGCCTCGCATTGAAGAAGCTGCTCGCGAAGCACAGCGTGCTTTCGCTGAAGACGGCTCCATTGCAGAAAAGGTTACTAAGGCTACTGACGTGGCAGTAGAAACCCTCAAGGCTCCTAAGAAGCGTCGCTTCCGCGCGGGCCGGGCAGCCCTGTGGACTCTGGGTACTGCAGCAGTTGCCGGAGCAGGCTACCTGGCTTGGCGTCGTTCCCAGCCAGTTGACGATCCTTGGGCTGACGAATACTGGGCTGACTTGGATACCGATGTTGAAGCTGACGAGTTTGTAGTTGAAGAAGCTACTGTCGATGCTGAATTGGCAGAGCTGGAAGAACTGGAAGCTTTGGAAGCTGAACTGGAAAAGGACGAAAAGTAAGCTTCAACTAGCTAACGATGTGGTTGGCACAGTTTCGCACTGTGCCAACCACTTTTTTAACCCTTAAACTTACCCATCCCAGCTTTCACCATCCCCAAATCGCAAGGTAGTAAACTAATGAAACCCCGTAAAACCTGGAGTGCTTTCACCATCTTGGCCTTATCTGCAGCGTTAGCTGGCTGTTCGGCAGTCACCACTGATGTAGAAGCCTTTGACCCTGATACGCCCAGTGTCTCTACCGAATCCAAAGACATTGTTCCTGAACATGCTGAGGGTCCATTAGCCCAGGCAGATCGCCCCCTTGCAGAACGCACAATTTCCGAAACGGACACTACGGTAACGGTAGATATTGATTTTGGGAATACCACTACCGATAAGCAGTTTACGGCAGCGCTTCGCGGGCAGCTGGTTGTTCCTAAACCCGGCACCGAGGCGGCTAAGAAGTTCGCTGAAACCGGTTCTCCGCTAATCGTTATCAGTCACTTGCGCTCCCCTAACTGCCTGGATGGAACCTTTGCTTTCCCATGTAAAACGGGGGTTCAAGAAATTCGCAGTGACCGCGGTATGAACTATTATGCGCAGTTCCTAGCTGAACAAGGTTACACCGTGATTGTCCCTGATTTAGGTGGGATTTTCGTTGGGGTTGATGTGAAATTCCCCTATGATCAGCACGCTATGTGGAAAGAATCGGTTGAAAAGTTTGTGACCGGTTTGAAGTCTGACGGGGCTGGCAAAACCCAGATTTTTGGGGTGGATAAGCTTGGTAAAATCGACTTCTCTAAAGTTGGGCTACTGCTTCACTCTCGCTCTGGTTCAGTGGTAGAGCCCGCGCAGGAAGTTTTCGGAAAGGCTTCTGTTAAAACTGTTCTTGCCTACGGTCCTTCTTATGACACGTTTGAATTGTCTGAGATTTCAGCTGCTCCAGCAGATATTCCCTACCTGGCTATTGTTGGTGAAGATGATGCGGATGTTGGTGCTTCAGCGAACCTATGGTTAGGTCATTACCTGCCACAAAAACGCCAGCATCCAGCAGCGGTTGTTTCCGTTCCCGGTTTAGGACATATGTTTATTAATCAAGCTGCTGTTGACGCCGGAGCTGATGACCGGATCGGTTGTGAAGAACGGTCTTGCCCTGACGCTGCTGAGCACCAGCGGGTACTTAAAGAAGTTGGTTTGGATTGGTTTAACGCTACTTTAACTGGCGCTGACACTAAGCTGCCGCTTACTGCCACGACCGCCCTGCCCGACCAGGTGGCGGGACTCCCTGCCCGCTGGTTAGCCTATACTCCACAGCCACTTCTTTCGGTGGGTGCAGACCAGTTTAAGGGCGCTTCTGAGAAAACGCTGCAGCTGTGTATTAACCCCGATCCAATGAACCCCACGCCGGTTTCGAATGCCTGTCCCGAACCGGAATCTGGTTTAGTACAGATCTTGACTAAGGTTGCTTATCTAACTGATGCTTCTGCAGAAGTAGAAGTCAAGGATGCTAAGGGAATTGCTTTGCATTTAGCCCCGGCGGGAACAATGTCTGGTGAAGGTGCTGAGCTTAAGGTGGTACTTACTTTGGCTGATGGCACTTCGCATACTCTAGAGGTTCCTCCCACCCACTCAGCTTTAAAGAATCGTTCAACCAGTGATTTCAATGGTGTCTATCAGCTAACTACGATTCGTTTAGAACTGCCAGCAGAGGTTTCTGGCGGGGTAATTAAGAAGATTCAGCTTCTAGCGCCCACTCATCCGGTGGAGTTTAAGAGCGTAGATTTCTTTTAACTCGGTTGCTCTAATATCTGGTTAGTATTTCTCTATCGATGCGGGAACGGCGGTTCCCGCATCGATTTTAACCGGACAAACAGTTAACAAATTTTGTGTTTACGGGCTTTTTTAAATGCGGGAACCGCGGTTCCCGCATTTGTGGTATTTACCGGGATGCACCGCCCTCGAAAATATTGAAAACGATATAATATGCTTGATTATTTGAAAGGAGTCGGCTGTGTCCGCAGAGCTTACCGGCAGTAACAAACCTGCTAAATCGAAACCGAAAAAAGCCCGCCAAAAACATGAAGAAACGGAGTTTACTAAACGGGATCTTCTCATTACCATCGCAGTTATCACCGCGATCGTTCTAGTTTTGGCCACCCTCTTATTCGGTTTGCAGTGGGTAACTTTGCTTGAATCTCTTGTGCGCGGCCTACCGATAATGACCTTTGCCACACTGGGGGTGGGAGTGCTTTACCTCCTGAAACCCGGTACGGAACAACAGCGAGGCTGGATTTCTGCCATTGTGATCACCTTAGCTGTTGGCTACACGGTTACCTTCCAAAACTACCTTGTGTCTAACGCGTTCGCACAGCAGGTAACTACCGATGAACAGTCGATTACCTCGTTTGAAAACCGCGTTCCTTGGGTGGTGGCCAATAACTATGCCTCCCGCGACCAAGGTGATGACGTGGGCGATCGTGGCAACGTAAAGTACGTTCCGGCAGAGCAAAAACAAGTATATTCCACGCTAATTACAGGACGTTCACTATTTGGTAATGTCGGTTATTCTTCGATTCGTGAGTTTGCCCTGCCCGAAGTGGGGGCAATTCCGGCCAGTGCCGCCCAGTCTTGTCAGGTTCCAGACGAAATGGGGCAGCGTTGGGGCGCCTATCTACCGTGGCGTTCTTTGGACTACACGATTTCGTGGCGCGCACCGTTTACTCACTATGATTACGCGGATACCTACGGTTACTGCGTTCAGGGTCAGCCGGTGGTCGTCCAACCGCTGTGGAAGTATGCGGGCTTTTTCGTTTCGGTGAAGGTTCCTGCCGGCGCAGCGGTGTACGATGCGCAGGGCTTACGGATTCTTTCGGCCGCTGAACTGGAAGCTGAGGGGATTTTAGGGCCTACTTTCCCGCAGTCTTTAGCGCGTACGCAGCGCGAATCCCTGATTGCTTCGGGTTCTTTCGTGGATTTCTTGGCTTCGCGTTCTGGTTATGACACTACGGAGAAGGATGAGGAAGATTCCAATGCGGGTAATACTTCTGAGTTCTTGTTGGTGGATACGTCTGGGAAGTTACATTACGTTACGCCGCTGACTCCGCGTGGTTCTTCGCAGTCGATTGTGGCAAACTTTGTTGCTCCCGCCCAGCAGCTAGCGCAGCAGCCGCAGGCGCGTATCGAAACTTCGGTGGATTTGCCGGCGACTTCTTCTTTGGAAAACGCGATTCGTTCGGCTTCGGTTCCAGCTGATCCTGAGTGGTCGACTCGCTGGGCGGCGGGCATGCGCGTTTACGAGATTATTCCTACCGCTGAAGGCAATTGGGTAGCTTCGATTGGTTTAGGGCAGGAAGTTAATTACCGGGCTTTGATTAAGGCTGATGGCAGCATTAGTGTACAGCGTACGGATCAGGCGGCGGGTGGCTCCGCCGATCAGCAGCAGTCGGGCGGCGGGACTGGGATTTCCGTGGACTTGCAGAAGCTTTCGAAGCAAGAGTTAGTTGATTTGATTAACCGGGCTACGCAAGAGTTGGCAAACCGCTAGTTGGTTTTCTTTGGCAGGTGGCGTCAGGGTTTTCTTCCCGAGGGCGCCACCTGCCTTTTGTTTATTTTCTGCGGTTTTGTAACCAAAACACCTGCATATTACAAACCGGTTACAATTGGATTTTTTCGTTTATTTCAAGGAAACATGGGCATATATTTAAGGGGAAAATGCCCTAATATGCGTTTCCCATCTAACTATTTTAGGAGTCCTTTATGTCTAACTCTCCAATCCCTCCGAGCCCTGGGGCGCCTATGCCACAAGACCCCAGCATGACAATGCCACCAAACCCAGGTATGCCAATGCCGCCAAACTATGGCTATTTGGCTCAGCAACCTCCGGTTGCACCGCAGAAGAACGTGCTAGGTATCGTCGCACTGGTGCTGGCAGTTTTGGGTACTGTGCTTTCCCTTATTCCAGGGATTATTATTCTGGGCTGGATTTTACTGCCGGTTTCTTTCGTTCTGGGCTTAGTTGCGCTGTTCTTGCGCAATAAGACGCGCGGATTCGCTATTGTAGCAGTTGTCACCTCTGTGGTGGGCACGATCATCGCGGTAATCGGCTTTTTGCTAATCATTGCTAACGCACTTGATCAGGCGATTAAGGACGAGCAGCAGGTTACTGTCAGCACCGAAACCGGTACTGAGAACAAAGAGAACTCTGCTTCTGGTGAGAAGGAAGCTACTTCTGAAACGAAGGCAGATTCAACTGCGGGGACCACTCGGGAGAATCCGGTTCCTCTGGGCGCTACGATTACCAGCAAAGACTGGGAGATTGTGGTTAACTCCGTTAACCTAGATGCCACCCAAGTTCTGCTTGAACACAGCAAGTTTAACGATCCTCCAGAAGCTGGCGAGCATTACGTACTGGTTAACCTTACTGCTAAGTACATCGGTAATAAGGCTGATGGCGCTACCCCTTGGACTACCGTTAAATACGTTACGAAGGAAGGTAAGACCTTCGATGTGCTTGCTAAGTACATCGACGTTCCAGAACGCTTCGATCAGCTTTCTGAGCTTTACAACGGCGCTTCTACCACCGGCAACATTGCGCTGGCCGTAAAGACTGATGATATTAAAGGCGGCGTTTTGAAGATTACACCAGATCTTTTAGCTGACGATGTCTTCATGAAGGTTAAGTAGTTTCCTTAGACACTTAGTTTTTGGGGGTGCAGGAGTTCTTCCTGCACCCCCCTTTTATTCCAGCGTTAAGGTCTTGAGTTCTAGGGATCGTTGCAACGCTGGCCTTGGAAGGGGTTGGTTGTTGTG
>JAUNKY010000031.1 GCA_030532515.1 Actinomycetaceae bacterium | reverse complement strand
TACTAGAACTCATCAGTTGAAACAAAGACGTTGCAACCACCACTAGAATCCGCCAGGTTAGTAGTTGATCCCGGTAGTATTCATACTGCTGGCGGCGCGCCTCCAGCTCCGCCTCCAGCTCCGCCTGAAGTTGGGTAAATTCATCTAAGATTCTCACAATTTCCTGCTGCACTTCAAGTGGCGGTACCGGCACTTTTATCCCAGCAAGACGTTTCGCAGAAATATCAATAACCTTACTTCCAATAGCTAGCTTGGGTTTTAACCTTTGGAATTGCTCTGTTCTAAACCAATAGGACAAAAAAGAGGGATCTAAACTTGTCCGAATTACGGTGGCATGGCCGCCCGTCACGATGGTTTCTTTTCCTATCCATGCAACTGCAGTACAAACGTCTTTTAGATTCTCACTTGTATTCGTAACAATAACATCGCCTGGAAATACTTTTACAAGCTTTTCTGCTGCTTCTTCAGACACAAATGAGATAGTCTTTCGAGCGCTAACTCCATAATGAGTGTAAATCTGCCCATAGTGTATTGCTCCGATACCGGAATCTGAAAATAGAGATTTTGGCAAGCCATTTCCTCTAATTAGTTCCGCAACATCACCAAGTGTCATATATTCAACACCATTGGGACATAGTTCAGCGATCAGCTCGTGAATAGACTTCATTTGGCGCCCTCCAGAACTGCCACAATCTGATCAATCGAAAGCCGCAACTCCTGCTGCCGAGCCACAATCCCCGCAATCCGCTGGTTCAAAACCACAATATCAACCTGCTCCCGCGTATCCTCTTTCTCAACATACGCCGAAACACTCAAATTGCAATCATTCTCTAACAGCCTCTCATTCGGCACCCGCACAGAAAAGAACTCTTCCTCCACGCGCCCCAACACCGTCTCAACAATCCGATCCCGATGAGCCACATTCAAAAGATTCTTATTACCCGACCGCTCAAACAACTCAGACGCATCCACAAACAACACGTCATTAGAAGCCTTAGACCGCTTCAACACAATAATGCAAGTCCCAATCGACGTCCCAAAAAACAAATCCGCCGGCAACTGCACCACTGCATCAATAAAGTTATTCTCTAACAAATACTTCCGAATCTTCGCCTCAGCACCCCCGCGGTACAAAACTCCCGGAAACTCGACAATCGCCGCCGTCCCATGCTCAGCCAACCACGCCAACATGTGCATCACGAAAGCCAAATCCGCCTTAGACTTCGGCGCCAACACACCCGCCGGAGCAAACCGCTCATCATTAATCAAAAGCGGATTATTATCCCCATCCCACCGAATCGAATACGGAGGATTAGAAACAATCACATCAAAAGGCTCGTCATCCCAGTGATGCGGATCCAACAACGTATCCCCATGCGCAATATCAAACTTCTCAAAGCCCACATCATGCAAAAACATGTTCATGCGCGCCAAGTTAAAAGTCGTCAAATTAATCTCTTGCCCAAAGAACCCATCCACATTCTCTAAGCCCAACACTTTCGCCACCTGCAAAAGCAGAGAACCAGAGCCAGCCGCAGGATCATACGCTTTCCTCACCCGCTGCTTATCGCCAATCGCAATCCTGGCCAAAACTTCTGAAACATGCTGCGGAGTAAAAAACTCCCCACCGGATTTACCCGCAGAAGACGCATACATCGTCATCAAAAACTCGTACGCGTCACCAAATAAATCATTACTATTTCGCTTAAAGCTATCCCGCAGTGGCAGCGCCTCAATCGCTTCCATTAAGCGGGTTAGCTTTTCATTACGCGCCTGCACGCTTACACCCAGCTTATTAGAGTTAACATCCATATCACTAAACAAGCCTTTGAAATCGTCCTCAGACTCATGCCCTAAAGCAGACCCCTCGATTTCAGCGAAAACCCTTGCCAAAGACTCATTCAAATCCGGGTTACTACGCGCATTTTTACGAACATTCTGAAACAGCTGCGAAGGCAGAATAAAGAAACCCTTCTCATCAACCAAAGTGCGGCGGGCAGACTCAGCCTCTGCGTCGCTTAACTGCGCGTAATCAAAGCCAATGTCGCCCACTTCATGCTGGGAGCGGTTAATGTAATCCGTAATATTTTCGGACAAGAAACGGTAAAACAAAAACCCCAGCACATATGCTTTGAAATCCCAGCCGTCAACGCTTCCACGCAATTCATTTGCGACATTCCAAATTGTCTTGTGCAGCTCAGCGCGTTCAGCGGCGCTTACCTGGGACTCCATATTTAACCTCAGTGTTCTTGGGACTAGTTTTACTACCCATTATTCTAAAGAAAGTCTTTCCATTGGTTCGTAGGCGCGACCAGCTTTAAGACACTTGCAGCCCCAGGCTTAACAGTCTTCAGAAACCATTCGTCCACGCTAAGAGGGCCACGTTGAAATATCGCTCCGTTCTTTACAAGAAACTACCGCAGCTTCGCAAAGCTGCTATGCTGCAAGGTTGCAAAGTAACCTACGGCGCAAGGCTGGTTAAAGGCGCTGTCACCGTACCATCAGGAAGCGTCATCGTAGGTCCAGTGCCAGTAACAACAAGCCGGAAATACGGTTCACCAGCCAAGCTCAGATCAATATCAGCGATAGCGTTCTGTAAGCTCTGCTGCGCTGCAGCTATTTGCCCTGCCCCCAGTTTTACTTCTACCGCTCCCCAACGGCCATCCTCACCTACAACTATGGCGTCAATCTCTTTACCGTTCGAATCGCGGTAATAGAAAATTTCAGCATTCATTGCCTGCGCATAAACCCGCAAATCATGGATAACTGCGCTTTCAAAAATAAACCCAGCAGTCTGCGGATCTGCTTCTAACTTCTGCACAGTAGCGTTCAAAAGCGCCGCCACAAAAGCAGCTTCTACCAACTGGATTTTTGCTGTTGTACGCAACCTTGCCCGTGAACGCAAGGCTGGCGTCCATGCTTCCAAACGCTCTAAAACAAAAAGACGTTCTAACTGCTCAACGTACCTAGCCACCGTAGTTGCATGCATATTAGGCGCCACCTGCTCTAAATCTGCAGCCAACTTACTAAACTTCAATTCCGCACAAGCATTACGAGCCAATGAGCGTAACAGCCTATCTAAAACTTTAGGATTATGGCGCACCTCTGTTAAGCGCCCTAAATCTGTACGCACAATTTCATTAGCATATCCTCTGGCTAAGGTTCGTTGCCCCTCAAAATCACGGTCCTGCCAGCCTGGAAAACCAGAACCCAAAATATGAGAAATCACTTCAGAATATGAAAGCTGTGCTCTGGATGCTTCTGGGCGTTCACCTGCAAAAAGCCCCTGCAAACTCACGTTCCCCGCACCGCCAAGCCGCTCAAAGGAAGTCATCGTTCGTTGTTGCAGACGTAAAAATCGAGCAGCTCCCGTGTGTCTAGTTACATCATCAGCCGGAACAGAAGACCCCGTGAGGATATAGCATCCCGGCCTCTGCTCTTGATCAACCGACCGGCGCACCAAATTCCAAACTTGCGGACTTAACTGCCACTCATCAATTAACCTTGGGTACTCACCTTTTAACACTAACTCAGGAGATAACGCAACTAGTTCCTGCTCAATGGGATCATCTAAAAACACAGACGAATTAGACGCTTCAAGAGCAGTTCGCGTTTTACCACATCCGCGTGGTCCTTCAATCAAAACCGCACCCGAATACGAAAGAAATTTACGCAGCAATTCATCGACGATACGCGGAGTGTAAGCAACATAAGAATTTCCTTGATTTATCACACTATGAGCCTATCACAAATCTTACAAACATAAAGCCCTAAGTGCAGATTTGCAGACCCTTTAACTACACATTTGCAGACATCCTAACTATAGATTTGCAGACTCTCTAACTGCACATTTGCAGACTCGGAAAGTTACGCTCCGGGAGGCGCTGGCAACGCAACAACAACCGGGCCAGCTTCCGTAACCTCGGCGTGTTACGCTCCGATGAAACAGGTAGCGATGTCAAGATCCTCGTGACCTCGGCGAGTTACGCTCCGGGAAAAGAGGCGCCCCACGCACCTGGAAACTAGCCCCGCTATACTTAGATAAGAAGTGGAAAGGACCCCGATGTACCCAGAGCTAACTCGCCAAACCGGCAGTGACCGTGACCTGATCGACCAGTGCTACGATCTGGACGGACGCAACTACGGCGCATACAAGTCTTTGCTGGGTGACTACGATTACGGGGACTTCCACCTACATATCGACAGGGTGCAATCAGACCCTTATGCGCAGCCCTCGGCACTGCGTCTCACTGCCGACCCGCGCGAACTGGGGATTCCCACAGACCTGCTGGATACTAAACCCAAACAAATCGCCGTCGCTGACTTTCTGGCACGTGCCTTCCACACCGCGGTTAAGCAAACCAGTGAACTGAGTATTGCCAAAGCCGGGCAGGAAATCTTAGAGCGCTCATACGCACATGCCAGCGCAAAATCAGTGGAAATCCGTTTCCAATGTCAGTTCCCGGCGCGTGGCCGCACTATCCTTGGTAAGGCCATGGCGCAGCTCGTGGACGTGGAAATCCCCTACGCAGCTGCCGACACCCTTGATTTCCACAGGGAAGATGCTCCACTGGCGCAGCTGCGCACGCATGTGGAAACCTACTTAGACTATTTGGCTCTCCAAGCTGCGCTGCAGGCTAATAACTGGGTGGCGTTCGTTGCCGATGATGCGATTTTACCGCGCCGTTCTGGGATTTCTGACCTGCCACTAACTGACGCGATTCCTTTCGCCAGCCCCGCTAGTTTACAAGTTTCCGTGCAGCTTCCTTACGCTGGGGAGGTTACCGGCATGGCGCTTCGCCCCGGGGTGACGCTGATTGTAGGCGGTGGCTTCCACGGCAAATCTACTCTGCTCAATGCCTTGCAACGCTCCGTATACCCGCACATTCCAGAGGATGGGCGCCAGCTGGTGGCAACTCGTCCGCAGGCGATGAAAGTTCGCGCCGCAGATGGCCGAGCCGTCACAAAGGTTGATATTTCACCATTTATTACGAATTTGCCGGGTGGAGCGCGGACCACTCAGTTCTCCACAGAGAATGCTTCCGGCTCAACTTCGCAGGCGGCAGCGATTATGGAAGCTCTCGAGGGCGGCACCGACACTTTACTGATCGATGAAGACACTTCCGCAACGAACCTGATGATCCGCGATGCGCGTATGCGCCAACTGGTGGCGGCCGCAAAAGAGCCGATTACTCCGCTGGTTGACCGCATCCAAAGCCTAGCTAGGACTGGGGTTTCCACGATTTTAGTAATGGGCGGTTCCGGAGATTACTTGGATGTGGCTGACACGGTGCTTTTAATGGATCAGTACCACTGTCAGGATGTGACTGCACAGGCTGCAGAAGTCGCTTCTGCACTGCCCCGTGAACGCTACGATTCTGCGGATTTTCCACAGTTCTTACGGCGTTTTCCGCGGCCTTTGCCCGCACCGAAAGGTAAGTCTAAAACTCGTAGCCGCGGGTTGGATCAGATCTCTTTAGACCGTGTTGATATTGATGTCTCTGACGTAGAGCAGATTGTGGATCCGGGGCAGACTGAGGCGATTGCCTGGGCGTTGCGTGGCCTGTTGGATCCAAGTCGTCCAACTGGTTTTAAACAGGGGCTTTCTCTGAAAGAGACGGTGGACGCTTTAGATCTGGCGATTGATAACCATGGGTTAGTCGCTTTGGGTGGCCCAGATAAACCGGCGTTTTGGGTGCGCCCTCGGAAAATTGATATTGTGGCAGCGTTGAACCGGTTGCGCACGCTTAACTTAGGGGCGCCGCAAACCGCGCAGGAAGGTACGTCTTTATGAATCCGCATGCTCGCCCGGTGACTTTTCCGCGTGAAGATGATGGTTTAGGCTTCGCTTGGCGGTGGGAAGGACAGCGTTTCACGCCTGCTTATGAAGCCCGTTTGGAGTATATTTTCAAAGCTATTTCGCTGTTTCCGAACTGGACGGCGGCCATTGAGTTTGAGGGTTCTGAAGACGGTGAAGTGGTGGTCGTTTACTATCGGGATACTGATCACTGGCGTTATTTGTTTGCGATTGAGGACCCGTCTGAACACCAGTGGGTGGACGAGCTGATTCTTGCTGATAAGCGCTGTGGGATTGCCTGCGAAGAACCGAATGTGGACGAAACGGAGATTGTGCTGGGTATGGCGGTTTCTAAGCGCGGTTTACTTTCCTATCTGAATGAGTTTTTCACTGAAGCTGAAGCCCTGTACCAAGAAACCCTACTTAAAAAGGCCCAGAATGACTAGAAAAGAGCTTTTCTTAACCGGTTTACGCCTGAGTATTCCCATTGCTTTGGGGTATTTCATGGTGTCGATTGCGATCGGCATGTTCTGGGTGCAGCATGGTTTCACTCCGCTTTCGGGGGCGCTCACTTCGGCTTTGACAATGTCTTCTACCGGCCAGTTTGCGGGCGTGACGTTGTTTGCGCAGCGGTCGGGAGCTTTGGAAATTATTGCCACGACTTTGTTGGTGAACTCGCGCTACCTGCTGATGGGCTTAGCGATGAGTCTGAAGTTGCCTGAGAAAACGCCGTTTTGGAAGCGTTTTGTGGTTGCGTTTGGGGTTTCCGACGAGCTTTTCGCCCTGCATTCTCCGAAGCCGCAGATTGTGTTTTCTTTCTTCGTGGGCACTATGTTGCTGCCGATTTTTGGGTGGACTGCCGGTACTTTGGCGGGGGCTTATGCGGGTGAGCTGATTCCGCCAGAGTTACAGACGGCAGCAGGTTTCATCCTGTACGGCATGTTTGTGGCGATTATTATTCCGCCGGCACGTGAGCATGCACCGATTTTGTACACGTTGTTCTTAGCCGCTGGGTTATCTACTTTGCTTTGGTGGTTACCTGTTACCGGGCAGCTTGAGTTTGGTTGGCGATTGATTATCGTCGCGGTGATTGCCGCTGGGTTGATGGCGGCTTTCTTTCCCGAGGGCGCCACGTCTGGGGCTGATTCCCCACAAAAACCTAATCGCCTGGTAGCTAAGGGTAAGTCGGTTTTGAATGGGATTCGCCGCGTGCAGCTAATTCCGCGGATTTTCCCTTGGTACGCTCCAGAGAAGTATGGGGATGTTCCGCTGGTTGATGAGAAGGGTGAGAAGCTGTGAGTCTTTGGTCTGCGATCTTGCTGATGGCGGCGGTAACTTACCTGATGCGCCTGCTGCCGATGTTGCTGTTTACGAAGCAGTTTGAGGATCCATATGTGAAGGCGTTTTTCACCTATATTCCTTACGCGGTTTTGGGTGGCATGGTGATTCCGGGGATTTTCTTAGCGACGAACTCGATTTACTCGGCGTTGATTGGTTTCATTGCTGCGGTAATTTTGGCTTGGCGTACGGCGAATTTGCCGATTGTGGTTTTCGGGGCGGCTTTCTCTGTGTGGTTGGCTGAGTTGGTGTTGCTGTAGTTTCTGTTCCGGCGGTAAGCGTCGTTGCTAAGAGACTTTTTGTGAATCGTGTCCGGCGCGTAATATTCCTTGCTAATCCGGGACTTGCGGACCGTAAGTTGGCTTAGTTTTGCTTTTAAACTATAAGCATGCTTAATCTTCAAGAATCTTTGGCCGCGCAGATGGAATCCGGCCACCACAAGGCTACTGGCCCTAATCGTCCGCTTGCTTTTGCTGTTGCCACTATGTTGGGTGGCGCTTTTATTGGTATCGCTGATATTTTGATGTTCACCGCTGCCGGACCGTTTTATGTGGCGCAAAGCCCGGTTGCTCCGCTTTTATCTGGCTTAGTTTTTGGGCTTGGCTTGGTGCTGGTGATTTTTGCCGGTGGTGAGCTGGCTACTTCTGCAATGATGGCTTTACCTCAGGCCGTTGCTGGTAAGAAGGTGTCTTTGCCGCGGGCTTTGAATGTGTTGGCGCTGATTTTGTTGGGGAACCTGGTGGGTTCCGTTTTGCTGGCTGCGATGGTGGCTTACTCTGGTGTTTTTGCTCCGGATACGGCAGCTGGAGGCATGTTAGAAGGCTTAGTTGCGGCAAAGGCACATAAGACCGAGTTAGAGTTGTTTATTCGCGGGATTATGTGTAACGTGCTGGTTTGTTTGGCGATTTGGAGTCAGGCCCGTACGCAAAATGACGTAGCGAAGATCCTCTTGATGGCTTGGTGTATGTTCGCTTTTGTGACTTCTGGTTTTGAGCACGTGGTTGCGAATATGACGACTTTCTCTTTGGGTTTCTTCATGGGCGTTGATCATGCAACGTTATTTGAAGCAGCGCGTAACTGGCTGATTGTTGGGGCTGGTAACTTGGTGGGCGGCGCCCTATTTGTGGGTGGTTCTTACCTGCTGGTGGCTGGTCCAGTTAAGGATGCGGCTGTTTTGGTGAAACAGCACTGAGAGTTACTGACATAAAACGAAATACGTATATTAGCTGCTGCGAATATACGTATTTCGTTTTATTTTGGGGGTTTTGAAGCGCAAGTGGGGGGACTGCCGCGAACGGCGATCCCCCCACTTAACTAGTTAACTGTTTAGGCGCGGCGGCGTGCGCGTACCGCCAAACCACCAGCTACTAGGAATAGCGCAGCTACTCCGGTCAAAGCCACGGTGTCTGCACCGGTCTTTGGCAGAGTCTTCTGTACGGAAGGCTGGGTTGGCTGTGCTGGCTTGCCTGGTTGCATTGGTTTGCCAGGCTGCATTGGTTTACCAGGCTGCTTGCCGTCACCAGGCTTTGGCAAAGATGGCTTACCAGGCTGCGTACCATCACCAGGCTTTGGCGAGGCGGGCTTAGCAACGACCTTCCAAGGCAGTGAGATAACCTGCTTTGGATCTGCCAAAGAGGTGAATACCAGGTTGTGAGCCCCTGCTGGGAACTTCGCGGCAACCTCTGCGGTAATCATGAGCTTTGCGCGTCCCTTTTCGACAACTACTACGCCCAGATCAATCGGATCCGAGTGCAGTGCTACCTTCCAGTGGCTTCCTTCAGCAACGTTCTTGAACTCCAGGTCCAAGGTAACTGCGTTGCCAGCAACAAACTCGTTGGTAGCCTTACCTGCAACAGAAGCGGTTACCTTTGGATCTACTGGTGGCTGAGGCTTTGGAGGCACTGGAGTGGTGTCTGCCTTGAAGGTAATGGTTTCACCGCGGTCCAAAGAACGATCCACGATTGAGAGTTCGTGTGCAGCCATGGTACCTACAACGTAGGTCTTGGACTTATCGAACTTACCTACAGGAACTTCCACGGTAGCGGTGAACTGGCCGTTCTTAATCTGAGTTGCCCGTACATAAGTAGTACCAGCGAACTTGCCGATTTCAGAAAGCTTAGGCTGCTTACCTGGTGCCCAAATCTGCGTGTCGGTAACTACTACGTAAACGCCCCGAGCCGCAGCTGGACCAACGTAGCCGGTACCGGTAACGGTGAAGACATTCGCAACCGCTGGATCAATGTTTTCCTTTGGAGTCACAGTGATCTGTGGGTTTGGAGTAACCGCTGGTGGCTGTTCCTGTTCTGGCTTATCAGTCTTGAAGCTGATGGTTTCACCGCGGTCCATGGTGCGGTCAGAAATCGACAGTTCGTGTGCGGCCATGGTACCTACAACGTAGGTCTTGGACTTATCGAACTTACCGGCTAGAACTTCCACGGTGGCAGTGAAGTTACCATTCTTAATCTGGGTAGCCTTCACGTGTGCAGTGCCGGCGAAACGGTTCATTTCAGACAGCTTTGGTGCCTTGCCTGGAGCCCAGACTTCAGTTTCGGCTACTACCAGGTAAATGCCACGGGAAGCGGAAGTGCCTACATAGCCGGTACCGGTAACAGTGAAGACGTTAGTTACCGTAGGATCAATGTTTTCCTTTGGAGTCACAGTGATCTGTGGGTTTGGAGTAACCGCTGGGGTGCCGACAGTGAAGTTTTCAGAGTGTACTGGGCCAGCTTGCTTAGCCCCGTTTACCAGCTTCAAAGACGCGCGGTAGACACCGGTTGGCAAGCCGGAAATGGTTACCGAGTCAGCCGAGGACGCCACCTGACGCGTGATTGGAGAGAAAGCTGCAGAGCAGGCTTCGACGCAGGTGATTTCTACAACCCAGTTAGCGTTCTTTGGTTCGTAACCGCTGTTAATCCACTGCACAACTGCATTTGCAGTGTCTTTATCAACCAAGACGAATACTTCGTCTGGAACCTTCATGGCGAAGCCATCTTGGTCAGCTGGAATCTGTACGTTTTCAGAGTATTCAGACCACTGGGACCAGCCGTGTGCGTTCTGAGCGCGGACCTTTACCTTGTAGGTTACGCCCGGGGTGAGAGCTGAAACCTTCAAGTATTCAGGCAGTTCTGCTTTCATATCAGCGGTCAGCGTCTTAGAAGTGCCATTGTCGCCTTCTAGCTGCAGTTCGTATGCAGAGACCTTACCACCTTGGGTGGCAGCTGGTTCTTCCCAGAAGATTTCTACGCCGGTAGCGTCATTCTTAGCCAAGCGCAGGGTTGGCTTTGCTGGCGCTGCCAGAACGTGGATTTCGTCAGTAGCGGGCTTAGCTGCCAAGGTGACCGTGTTAGAGCGGATCGTTTCAGAGCGCAGTGGCTGCGCAAATAGGCTGTTATTGTTAGCCAGCTCGGCTGCCACCGTAGCTACGTAAGTGCCTGGCTTCAGGTTAGCGAACTGTACGGCGTTAATGGTCTTGCCACGTTCGAACTGGTTTACGTAGGTTTCAGTGTCGCCCTCGACGCGGTATAGCTTAACGGAGTAGCCGGTAATACGTGGGTCTTCCGTGGGGCGTTCCCACTGTACCATCACGGTCTTTTCGCCTGCCTTTTCAGCAGTTACGTTACGTGGAGCTACTGGTTTGTAGGCAAAGTCTTCTGCGTGGTCCAGGCGGCGTTCGTACTGGGTTGCCTGGCCGGATGCCAGCGTACCGATAATGTACTGCTTACCCAAGTTGATCTTGTCTGCCTTTGGATCAAGCACAACTTCCACGATGAAAGCGCCGCCCTTTAACTGTGCTGGCGCTACGTGGATCTTCTTCACAAAGTCGCCAACTGGGAACAGACCGGGTTCCCAAACGTCTACGTCAGCTACTACTACATCGACACCGTAGGTGGTGGCAGCTTCACCGGTGAAGCCGGTACCTGCCAGGGTGAAGGTAGTTGGTGCGGCTGGGTTTAGTTCGGTGATCTTAGTGCCAGCTGGTACAGAGACAGCCAACTTTGCTTCTGGAGTTGGGGTCAGTTTCACCGTCTTGTAGGTAGGTGAAGTGTAAGGTCCAGTACCTGCTGCGTTAACGGCAGCTACTTCAACCAGGTAGGTTTCCCCAGCGGTAAGGCCGTCAATCAAAATAGTCTGGCGACGCAGGTCCTGCGGGTCGGTGATTTCCTTTTCTACTGCTGCGCCACCGCTTTGTGGGGTGAGTTTCACCTTGTAAGAAGTAATGCGAGAAGCACCTTGGTTTTCTGCCGTCAGGTAGTCAACCTTCACGCTGGTATCAGACATGATTGAGGCAATTACGCCACGTGGAGCCGAAGGTGCACCGACTGGCACATTTGGAGCTGGCTGGCTTGGTGGCTGCTGGCCAGGGGTGCCACCACCTGGCGCAGGAGTGCTTCCCTGCCCTGGGGCTGGTGCGTCGGTTGCACCGATTACGATTGGATCAGAGGTGATGGTTGAACCTGGTTCAGCACCTACCTGGAAACGGTCTAAAGCTGAGATTTCAACAACGTAGGTGTTGCCCTTGACTACCTGTGGGGCATCGAATACCAGTGGTCCTTGTTTCTGATAGCGAGCAATAACCGTGGTGCCGTCCTTTTTAAGCTCCACTTTGTACTGGTCTTTGTAGGTCGGGGCAGCCTTCCAGTCTACAGTGATGGTAGTTCCCGAAACACTGACCTTTACATTTGTGGCTGCGCTGGGGTGGGTAGCTTGAGAGACTCCCACGGATACAGCTGGGCCAGTTTGAGTTTCGCTTGCGTGTACTGGGCTGAAAGCAGCCCCAAAAACCAGCGCGCCAACTGTCAAGCTGGTTAGACCGGCGCGCAAAACGCTGCGACTGGTATTTTTCAACCTAATCGTCATCGATTTTCTCCTCTAGTATTTTCACGGATTACATCCGCATTTTAATTAGGTTAGGATAACCTCAATAGACTAAATTAGAGTTTTAATGCCGTAAATTCAAGCTCATATCAAATTTAAAAACACTTGTGTTTTGTTATTTAACTTCTTGTGGTCAAGACTTCGCCCCTCCCCCACCATGCGGGAACACCAACTCCCGCATGGTGGAAGAGGCAGACAAACCGAACAAATCCAAGTGTTTTGCGCATAACAAAAAGGCGGTTAGCCTCAACTAAAAGTTAAAGCTAACCGCCCTCGAAAAAATGAACCGGAAAACCTACCGGACTATGCCAACGGACTTAAAGCTGGCAAGAAACGCAACCATCTACTTCCGTACCCAACAACGCCATCTGGCGGATACGCATGTAGTACATAGTCTTAATCCCCTTACGCCAAGCGTAAATGTAGGACTTGTTCAGGTCACGGGTAGAAACCGTATCCGGGTAGAACAAGGTGAGGGAAAGACCCTGGTCCACGTGCTGCGTGGCCACCGCATACGTATCAATAATCTTTTCAGGACCGATTTCGTATGCGTCTTGGTAGTATTCCAAGTTCTCGTTAGTCATGTAAGGAGCCGGGTAGTAAACTCGC
The DNA here is from genome assembly GCA_030532515.1 of Actinomycetaceae bacterium. Lineage (GTDB taxonomy): Bacteria > Actinomycetota > Actinomycetes > Actinomycetales > Actinomycetaceae > Gleimia. Next base: position 7,921 of record JAUNKY010000031.1, on the reverse strand, counting down.
CCAATCTTACCTTCCTTACGGATTTCGATCTTTGACACGATCGGGTGAATCGAAGACGTCGAGTAGTTGATGTAAGAAATCGAACCAGTTGGCGGAATCGCCTGCAAGTTCTGGTGGTACATGCCGAACTCGTGGATATCTGCCGCCAGTTGCTTCCAGTCTTCTGGAGTTGGCAGGTAGATGGTAGAAGCAGCAAAAATCTCCTTAACACGCTCAGTCTGTGGAACCCAGGTGCCTTCAATGTACTTGGTGAAGTATTCGCCACTGTAATACTTAGAATCTTCAAATCCGTGGAAGCTTTCCCCGCGTTCACGGGCAATCTTGTTAGAAGCCCGCAGCGCCTGGTAAGTCACCGCGTAGAAGTACATGTTAGTGAAGTCCAAAGCTTCTTCAGAGCCATAGAAAATCCGCTCACGAGCCAAGAAACCGTGCAGGTTCATCTGTCCCAGCCCAATCGCGTGAGACATACGGTTGCCTCGTTCAATAGAAGGCGCGGAAGAGATGTTGGACAAGTCAGAAACTGAGGTCAAACCGCGGATCGCAGTTTCTACGGTCAACGCAAAATCTGGAGAATCCACTGCCTTAGCGATATTCAACGACCCCAGGTTACAAGAAATATCCTTACCTACGTGTGAGAAAGTGAGATCTTCGTTGTAGGTGGAAGCTTCGGAAACCTGCAGAATTTCAGAGCAGAGGTTCGACATAGTGATGCGACCCTTGATTGGGTTCGCGCGGTTTACCGTGTCTTCAAAAACGATGTATGGGTAACCGGATTCGAACTGGATTTCCGCAATAGTTTGGAAGAAACGACGAGCGTTAATCTTCTTCTTGCGGATACGGCCATCTTCAACCATTTCACGGTACTTTTCAGTAACGGAAATTTCGGTGAACGGAACGCCGTAAACACGTTCCACATCGTATGGCGAGAACAGGTACATGTCCTCGTTGTTCTTAGCCAATTCAAAGGTGATATCTGGAATAACCACACCCAGGGAAAGCGACTTAATACGGATCTTTTCGTCTGCGTTTTCGCGCTTAGTATCCAAGAACTTCATAATGTCTGGGTGGTGGGCGTGCAGGTAAACTGCGCCAGCACCTTGACGAGCGCCCAGCTGGTTCGCGTAAGAGAAAGCATCTTCAAGCAGCTTCATTACAGGAACAATGCCGGAAGACTGGTTTTCAATGCGCTTAATGGGGGCGCCAGCTTCGCGCAGGTTCGTTAAAGACAGGGCTACGCCGCCACCACGCTTCGACAGCTGCAGGGCTGAGTTAATGCCTCGGGCAATAGATTCCATGTTGTCTTCTACGCGTAGCAAGAAACAAGAAACCAGTTCGCCACGCGCCTTCTTACCCGCATTTAGGAAAGTAGGGGTAGCTGGCTGGAAACGTCCAGTAATAATTTCATCTACCAGGTACTGGGCAACTTCTTTATTACCACGAGCGAGGTACAGAGCCACCATAGTGACGCGGTCTTCGAAGCGTTCTAAGTAGCGCTTACCGTCGAAAGTCTTCAACGTGTAGGAAGTGTAGTACTTGAAAGCGCCCAAGAATGAAGGGAAACGGAACTTGTGGGCGTAAGTGCGCTGGAAAAGGCTCTTAATGAAAGGGAAGTCGTACTGTTCCAGAACTTCTGGTTCGTAGTAGCCTTCGGTTACCAGGTAGTTAAGTTTTTCTTCCAGGTTGTGGAAGAAAACCGTGTTCTGGTTGACGTGTTGCAAGAAATACTGGCGGGCAGCTTTCTTATCGGCTTCGAACTGAATCTTTCCATCTTTGTCGTAAAGGTTCAGTTGCGCGTTCAATGCATGGTAATCCAGATCCGGGGAGGGTGCGGTCTCCAAGCCGGTATCGGTCAGATTTTCTGCCAAAATTCTCTCAGTCCTTCTTGCACTTTAGCCACGTCCGTGGGCGTGCCTAAAAGTTCGTACTTATACATGTGCGGAACTTTTAGCTTAGCGGAAATAATGTCTCCAGCTAAGCAGTACGCGGTTCCAAAGTTGGTGTTTCCGGAAGAGATTACTCCCACACACAGGGCGCGGTTTGCCTCATCGTTGAGAAACTTGATCACTTGTTTCGGGACGGCTCCCTTAGTGTTTCCGCCGCCGTAAGTAGGAGTGATCAGCACGTAGGGTTTATCTACGTGTAGGAAGGGATCAGCCGGTCGCAGTGGGATTCGATCAGCTGCAAAACCCAGTTTCTCTACGAAACGCTTGGTGTTCTCAGTAGCTGAAGAAAAGTAAACTACGTAAACCATGGAAATCCCTTATTTGGAGAACTACCGCCTTTAACTAGATCTAAGTGATTTAGTTAAAGGCGGTAGTTTCCAGTGAGGCTTTAGCCGTTTGCTACAGCGGCAACGGATTGAGCGATCTGCTTGATTAGGTCTGGGCGGTAACCTGACCAGTGCTGATCGCCGGCCATAACTACAGGGGCTTGTACGTAGCCCAGGCCCTTCACGAATTCCAAGGCTTCCAGGTCAAGGCTCATGTCGATGACCTCAAATTCCAAGCCCTGCTTCTTCAGAGCTCGCTTAGTCGCATCGCACTGCACGCACTGTGGCTTGCTGTAAACGGTAATTGCCATCGGAGCCTTCCTTTCTATCGTTAAGACTTACCGACATTTTCAGCCTACTGCCAGGGTCTGACAGGTTTATTTGGCTTAGCGGTAAGTACTGCCTGTTGAGAGTTACACCGTTGTGTTTATTAATTCTCAACGCTGTTTTGTTCTACCTCATTAAACACTACACCTAGTGGTCGGATTCTTCCAGCACCACAAAATGGCGTGTTTCCACCTTGGTGATTCGCCCTTTGTGGACGAGCATTCGTGCAGTGGTTGGAATCTTGGGGAAGGGGGTGTGTAGCGTCCGTGGAAACCTGAAATCAACACCCTGTGAAAATGTGGAAAAGCTCGCGAAAATATTCTGGCACTTCACCCTCGCTCGGGCGTGTCGGAAGAGCGGTTGAAGAAGCGAATCGCCCCACATACACAAAAGCCCCCAATTCGCACGGGAAACGCGTTTCGTATGCGAATTCAGAGGGTTTGGGGGCAAAATTCGCACGGGAAACCGCTTTCGTATGCGAATTGAGGGGTTTCCCATGCGAAAAGAAGACTTTCAGATGCGAAATTAACTTTCGTCGGGCGCCCTCGAAAAACGCTCCAAAAAACTAAGGAAAACTCAGCACTCCACCACGTTCACAGCCAAGCCGCCTGCGGAAGTTTCCTTATACTTCGCGTGCATATCCACTCCGGTCTGGCGCATAGTCTCAATCGCCGCATCTAAAGAAACCGTGTGGCGGCCATCGCCCAACAACGCCATGCGCGCCGCGTTAATCGACTTCACCGCCGCAATCGCATTGCGTTCAATACAAGGAATCTGCACTAACCCGCCAATCGGATCACAAGTTAGCCCCAGGGAATGTTCCATCGCAATTTCCGCCGCATTTTCCACCTGCGCCGGGGTTCCTCCCAAAGCGGAAGCCAGCCCCGCAGCAGCCATTGCCGAAGCCGAACCAACCTCTCCTTGGCACCCAACTTCAGCCCCGGCAATAGACGCATTCGTCTTAATAATCGCACCAATCGCGGTAGATGCCAGCAGGAAATTACGCACAGCCTCTACCGAGTTTTCTTTTCCTTCAGGACAGAAATTCACCAAGTACCCCAGCACCGCTGGGATCACTCCGGCAGCGCCGTTAGTCGGCGCCGTCACCACGCGATGCCCCGCCGCATTTTCTTCATTCACTGCCAGTGCATAGAGATTCACGAACTCCATGGCGCGCAACGGATCGTTTTCACAGCCCAACCAAGCACCCGGCCCACAGGGATTTGCTACCGCTTCTTCAACTGTTTCCCCCTGGCGTCCTCCCAAGGCGCGGAAAAGCCCCGGAGCGCGCCGCGCCACCTTCAAACCGCCCGGAAGAATCCCCTCAGTGCTACACCCGGTTTCAATACATTCAGCCATAGTTTGGTTGATCAAATCCAAGTAGGCATTAACTTCCTCAGCTGAACGGGAGGCTTCCTCGTTTGCACGCACCACATCCGCGATGCTCAGCCCATTGCGTTCGCAAAGTTCAAGCAATTCCTCTGTATTTGCAAACGGATAGGGGGCCGGCGACGAATAAGTTTCTACCGCTGCCGGAGCCGCCAGAGCCACCACATCCGGGTGCGCTGGGTCAGCAGAGCGATCTTCCATCACAAAACCGCCGCCCACCGAGTAATACGTGCGCGCAAAATCAGAAGCCTGTACCTGGTCGCCTTCTGTATGCGCCAAACGCGCGGTAATCGTCAAGCCGTTTACGTGATAGGGCAAAACCGTGAACGGTTTGAACTGCATATCTTTAGCGTGGTCAAAAGCCACGGTGCAACCGCAGGCCAAACGAATTTCTTTCTCTGCGATCACGCGTTCTAAACAGCCTGCCACCACCGGTCCGGGAACCGTGTCTGGCAAGTACCCTTCTAAACCTAACAGCACGGCGCGGTCAGTAGAGTGGCCTTTACCAGTTGCCCCCAGCGACCCAAAGAGCTCCACGGTGAACCCCACAATCTGCAGTTCACCGGCTTGGAGTTGCTGGGCGTGCGCGTCCTGCAACGCGGTGACGAAAGCCAGGCCAGCGCGCATCGGTCCAACAGTGTGGGAAGAAGATGGTCCAATCCCGATGCGAAACATGTCGAATACTGATAGCGGGCGCGCTACTTCTGCTGCGCTGTTGTGTCCTGAAATTAGTCCAGCTGCCGTGGCGGATTCGGTTGCCTCAATTAAAGGCTGGTTAGAAACCTGGTTTACGTCGCCCACGGCATGTCCCTTTCGCATATTTTCTCGGTAAGATTTCATTGTTAAGTATTTACTAATTTACCTGTCTGCGCGAATTGGGGAGGGTGAGATGGGGTTTCCTCAGTTTCAGTTTGAATCGTCCGAAGTTACTGTCATAGCGGCTGCTATGGAGATGGAGTTGGCGCCGTTTTTAGAAGCGGTTACGGTTCGCCAACATGCGCAGGTGACAAATCAAGATTTTCACTTGGGGACTTGGTTGGGACGCGAAGTTCTGTTGGTCCGCTCTGGCATTGGGTTGGTTAATGGCGCTGTGGCAGCCACGCGCGCGCTTGCCTTTGCAGCTGCCGCGGGCGTTTCTGTCGCCGGTTACCTGTACGTTGGCACTTGTGGTGGCTTAGCGGTTTCCTCGCAGGTTGGCCAGGTTGTAGTTGGCAATGCTTTTATTTTCTCGAGGGCGGATGCCACGGCCTTTGGTTACGCCCCTGGTCAAGTTCCCGGCCTTCCGGTGGTTTTCCCCGGCGATGAAACTCTTTTGCCGCGTTTACCTGAACTGTCCGCGGGTACTTTGGAGGCGAAGCTGCCTTGTCTCAATATAGGTGTGGTGGCGTCCTCGGATGCTTTCGTTACGGCGGCGAATGTTGAAGATACCCGCGAGCGTTTCCCAAGTGCTATTGCGGTGGATATGGAGTCCGCGGCGGCGGCGCAGGTCTGTCATTTGAGTGATGTGCCGTTTGTGTCGGTTCGGGGGATTTCGGATTTGTGTGGGCCGGCTGCGGGGCAGGATTTCCATATTGACGGAGAAGTAGCTGCGCAGTTGTCTTTCTTAACGGTGAAGACGCTCTGGGGGTAGGCTGTGTTGCAGCAGATTGGTAAAACTGAGCTATTGGGGTCGCGGATGGCCTTAGGCTGTATGCGCATGGCGGCTTTAGAGCCAAAGGCTGCTAATGAAGTGTTGGCTACTGCTTTGGAAGTGGGCGTAAATTTCTTTGACCACGCGGATATTTATGGCGCTGGGGCTTCCGAAGAACGTTTTGCCGGGGCGGTAAAAGCCTTGGGGGTAGCGCGCGAAGATTTGTTGATTCAGTCTAAGTGTGGGATTCGACCCGGGTTTTTTGATTTTTCGCAGCAGCATATTTTAGATTCGGTCGATGGGATTTTGCGGCGTTTAAACACTGATTATTTGGATGTGTTGGCGCTCCATCGTCCTGATATTTTGCTAGATCCGCAAGAGGTTGCGCAGGCTTTCACTAAGTTGAAAGAGACTGGGAAGGTGCGCCATTTTGGGGTGTCTAATCAAAACCGGTATCAGATGGAGTTGCTGCAGGCGTATTTAGATGAGCCCCTGGTGGTGAATCAGTTGCAGCTTTCGCCGGCGCATACTCCAATGTTTGATGCGGGTGTGAATGTGAATATGTGGGGGCAGGCGGCTGCGAATCGTGATGGGGGGATTTTAGAGTACTGCCGTTTACACGGGGTAACGGTGCAGGCTTGGTCGCCTTTCCAGATCGATTTGGGGCAGGGGCTGTTTGCAACTGACGCTCGTTACCAGCAGTTGAATGATACGTTGGCTCGTTTGGCAGCTGAGTTTTCAGTTAGTTCCGAGGCGATGGTTTTGGCTTGGATTAACCGGCATCCGGCGCAGATTCAGACTATTGTGGGGTCTATGAATCCGCAGCGGATTCGGGCTATGGCTTTAGCTGACCGAGTGTCTTTGACTCGCCCGCAGTGGTACGAGATTTACACCAGCGCGAGTAACGTGTTGCCGTAGAGGTTAACGGGTGACTTGTTGCCCTAAAGGTTTATGCGGCTTCTGCGGTTTTCAAGTTCCGCACGGTTAGGTGCAGCAAGGTTCCGATAGTAATGAAGAAACCTGCTAAGCCAAGGCTAAAGATGCTGGTGAGGATGTTGATAATCGTATAGAGCTCTCCGCTGTAAACGGCGAGTTCTGCCATGGCAGTTCCATAGCCATTGAGCATCGCCGTAATCATCCAGAGGACGACGTTAAATAAGAGGATGGTTAAGCCAATTAGCAATGCGTTTGTTGCCAGTGATTTCATAACTTTCAGCCACGTTGCTGTAGTCATTTTTCCTCCTAAATTTTTTCTTAGCGTATCAGTGAATCCACCAGTTAACAAGCGTTTTAGCGGTTGCTTCCAGGGTGGTTTTTTCGTGTTTGTAGACGCTTAAAGCTTCAGGTAGGTAGGCGGGTTCAGTTTCGCTATACCAGGAGGTAAGCACGCTTTCGTTTACTTCTGGGTGGAATTGCACGGTGAGGTAGTTTTCAGAGTAGGCGACTGCTTGGACCCCGTTTTCGTTTGCGGCCAGTAGTTGCGCACTGCGGGGCAGGTTGGTCACCACGTCACTGTGGTCTGAAAATACACTGCGTGGGGGGCAGTTACCGAAGATTTGGCTGACCCAGGGGTGTTTTTCCCATGTCAGCAGGGTTTTTGCTTTTTCTGCTGGTTCGAGGGCGCCCACAGTAACTTCTCCGCCTAATCCAACGGCAGCCAGTTGGTGTCCTAAACAGATCCCCAAGGTTTTTCCAGTTGCTTCTAGCCGTTTTGCTAGGAGTTCTCTAACTAGCGAAATCCATGGATAGTCTGCTTCTGCGTAGGCATGCATCGACCCGCCCAGGACGATTAAAGAGTCGGACGAGCGTATCTTTGCAAAGATTTCTTCTAGCTCTGTGACTTTTAGTTGCCAGGCTTTAATGACTTGGACGGGAATGCTTTTTGCGTTCAGTAGTGGCAGTAATTGCCCCGCAGGAATGTGGGGCAGATGTTGAATAATGTAGGTGGTACTTGGCATACCGTTATTTTTTACCGCTTAGCCACAGGGCGCTTCCCAACGCCAGCAAAACGCCAGCCAGGTAGGGGCTTAGATAGACGGCTAAAAGTCCGGCGAAGGCAAAAGTTACTGGAGTAAAACCTGCTGATCCGGAAAATAATGCGGTAATGCCAAATAGAACAATATGTAGTAATACAATGGCGGCGCCTACCAGGAAAAAGTTTTTCCCCAAGGTGCGCAGTAATTCTTTGGTGCTGTCAGTCATTTTGTCTCCTTATTTCATTAAAACTCGGCGTTGAGCTCTGAGAAAAAGAGCTGGGCGGATTCTAGTGGTGGTTGCAACGTCTTTGTTTCAACTGATGAGTTCTA
>JAUNKY010000050.1 GCA_030532515.1 Actinomycetaceae bacterium | reverse complement strand
AGGTTGGTAACTGGGTTCGGATTGGTAATTAGGCACCACTTGGATTTGTGGTCCGGTTAAAACCACGGGTTCTTCCGCTTCAATCTGTGATTCCCAGCCATCAGCAACCACGAGCGGACCCACAAACTTTACACGTTTCACATACCCTAAGGTGTGTTCAACAACCCGCATAACTTTCGCTACCGGCCCTTCAGCTGACATTCTCTCTGCATAATCCACAGTAGGCAGCTGGAAGACGACCTCTGTATCAGTTTCCTGATGTAGCTTCAAAGCGGCTACAACGTTATTCCACCCTGGGTGAGCTTGTAAGAAGTTCTGCGTAAACTGCGCCCAGCGTTCGCTTAGCTTCGCCACTTCAACTGCCTCCTCTGGGACAACCTCAGGGACAACTTGCGCTGACTCAGCCTGTGTAGACTCAGTGACTTGCGGAACTTCCACTACTTCTTCTGATGCAACTGCCCCTGGCTTTTGAGCTATTTCTGCTGGCTCTGCCACTGGCTGCTGTGGCAGCGGATCAACACTGTAACCTAGTCCTTGCGCGGGTGCTTCCACTACCGAAGTATCTTGAGCTTCCGGTTTCACCGCAGCTGTCGCCTCAGCTTTTTCACGCTGGCGGCGTAGCTCTTCCCGAGCCATCGCTGCTCCAGAAAGCTGTGGCTGGGCCGAAACGTCCGCATTGTGCACGGGTGCTCGTTCTGCGGTCGCTGCACGAGGTGCGGCAACCGGAGCAGCAGTACCTACTGGTACAGTCAGTCCCTGCGTTTCTACCAGGATGCGCCCAACCAAAAGCTCAACTTGGAGTTTTGGCGAAGTCGCACCCACCATAGAACGCAAAGCTTCATCAGTTAAATCTGCGGCTTTCGAAAGCTTTGCCGGCCCCCACATTGAAGCCTGCTGATACATGCCTTCGGCCTGTTCCACCGGAATTCCCTGAAGCAGTGATCGGGCGCCCTCGGGAGCTAAAGAAATTACCAGCAAATCCCGAAGCCGCTGCAGGAAGTCTTCCACAAACCGACGTGGGTCGTGACCGGAATCAATCATCTTTTCCAGGGAATCGAAAACTGCGCTGCCGTTGCCCGCGTGCAGCTGGGTGACGATGCTATCCAACAGCACGCCGTCAGTGTAGCCAAGCAGAGCAATCGCCCGGTCGTAGCTAATCTGCCCTGCCTGTGCGCCAGCCATTAGCTGATCGAGGACGGAAAGGGAGTCTCGCACTGAGCCTCCGCCGGCACGCACTACTAAAGGAAGCACGCCCTGCGCTACACCAATCCCTTCAGCATCACAGAGGCTCTGCAGATACGGGGTGAGCACGTCCCCCGGAACCAGGCGGAACGGATAGTGGTGTGTCCGGGAACGAATCGTTCCAATCACGCGTTCTGGCTCAGTGGTAGCGAAAACGAATTTAACGTGTTCTGGTGGTTCCTCTACCAGTTTCAAAAGTGCATTAAAGCCCTGTGGCGTAACCATGTGCGCTTCGTCAAGGATGAAAACCTTATAGCGGTCGCGCGCCGGAGCAAAAGCGGCACGCTCTCTGAGCTCGCGCGCATCATCGACACCGTTGTGGGAAGCTGCGTCGATTTCCACCACATCCAAAGAACCGGGGCCACCCGTAGCCAGTTCAATGCAGGAATCGCATTTGCCACACGGAGTATCGGTGGGGCCTTCAACGCAGTTCAAGCAGCGGGCTAGAATACGGGCAGAAGTCGTCTTCCCACATCCGCGCGGACCAGAAAAAAGGTACGCGTGGGTGACGCGGTTGGCTTTTAAAGCCGCTTTGAGTGGGTCGGTCACGTGGTCTTGCCCAATGACTTCAGCGAAAGTCTCTGGGCGGTATCGTCGGTAAAGTGCAGTGCTCACGATTCCACTGTATATGCCTGAACTGACATTTTCTGCCCCCATTCTGGATGAGATTCTGTTTCAGACCCGGTTTTACCCCATATTCCGGCGATTTTTAGGCAAAAAGTAATTTGGGTTCTCTACCTGAAAATTGGTGCAATTAAGGTCACAGCGAAATCAATTCGACGTTTAGCTAGGTTTTCTGTAAGATTAACTTTTGTTGAAGTTATTTCTTGCAAATACTTCTGCGCTGGAGGATTCGCCTAGTGGCCTATGGCGCACGCTTGGAAAGCGTGTTGGGTGC
>JAUNKY010000049.1 GCA_030532515.1 Actinomycetaceae bacterium | reverse complement strand
CAGACAATAAACATCCGCTAAACAGTGACACTATTTATTACACCACACCCGATTGAGGACTTGTTGGTGCGGGGTAGTTGTGTCCAGCAAGCTAACTGGTATAACTCTAACGTGCAGAGTGAGGGAGTTAAGAAACTGCGGGGAACGGCTCGTTGAAAGAAACCTTGCGTTTCAGACTGTTCCCCCAACTATAATCGCCAAGCATGCGTTGGGATTGACCTAAAACCATCGCCGGGGAAATCCCCAACTTTTTCGCAAGCCTCGCCACAGCCATAGTATCTCTCTCTGAAGGAACCCTGCTTAAGGATTCCTCGGGGACGAAAAAGCGTGCAGCAAATTCATTAGCCGCAGCTTCCTGAGGGCTATTTTGGTCAGAAAGAAACTCACCACGAGGATGTAAAAGAACATGCCCCAACTCATGAAGAAGCGTGAACCACATCTGATCTTCAGTCTTCCAAAGTAACGAAAGCTGAACTAACGGGCGATTCAAAACCCACCGGGTTGCTCCATGAATACCTAACCCACTAATAGGTGGCGTCAAGCAAACAAAAACACCCGCGGTTCGCAACAAATCAATAGCCTTAAGAATCCCCTCTTTTGGATCTAATAGAGTAAAGTCCTTAATCTGGGGCAGAATTTCAATTAGTAAATCCTTATTAAATACAGGGCTATTAGAGGTAATATTTACTTGCTTATCCCCAACCTTAAACCAAGTCTCAAGCTCATAAGGCTTATCCTTGCTGACAGAAGACTTGCGAAAAGCAGCAGAACTACACTTTCGAAGACCCTCAATACTAAGCAAATCGTTAACGCCGAAAAACTGTAACAGTTGCCCAACTAATGCAGGCGTATTGCGTTTAGTTTCAGTCACCAAGCCAAGGTGTCTGAGATAAGTCGTTGGAACCTTATCTACGTACTCCGCCTGCTCAATCAAACTCTCGTATTTTTCAGCAGCTGCTAAATCATGACGATACTGATTTTCGTAAGCCATCCAAATATCTGCAGGTACGCCCGTAGCTAAACTCAATTTATGCGCGACTTCGTGAGAAAGCGAAGCCTCACCATTTACCAGCTGGCTAACGTGCTTCGGAGAAACGCTCATGCGTACAGCCAACTCGGCCTGCGAAACATTATTGTCTTCTAGCCACTCTGAAATATATTCACCCGTAGGAACAATTAGTTCTTTATCGATCATTTCCATCATGATATGCCCTTTTGGTTTTATTTGAATTAATTGCTCAATGATAGTCAACGATTTCTATGACAAGCGCGATTTCTGAAGTTGAGTTTTCTGAACTCGTATTGGAAATATCTTTGACGATAATACGCCAATTTTTAGTTAGGCGGGCGGACCAAGTTCCGGACCGATCTGCCGAAAGTTGCTCCCAACGACCAAGCATTTTTGGCAAGTCCTGAAAGGAAGTAGCGGCACGCAGTTCATTAAGGCGAAGTCTTAGTTTTTTAGCTACGTCAGCACTGTACTTCTTACGCATCTCAGTGAAATCAGTGCATGCTCTTTCAAGCTTCTTATTTGCGTAGCGAATCTCCAACGTCACCCCCTAAACTTGTTACCTTAATGGTAACATTACCAAAATGGTAATGCAATGGGTGTAATAAGGTGCAATAGCTACTTCCCGTTCAGCTAGGATTAACTTTTGCCTACCGTCCACTATCCAGGTGGTGCTCAGCCAAACTAAACCAGCGGGGTAATGCCCAGTGTTGCGCCGAACAACATCCTTTCCGGATTTAAGACCACCTGCGCAGAAAACTTGATAGGCTCAAAGAGTTGTACGCTACGCTAAAAATAGCGGAAAAACCTTGGATGCTAGGGTTGCAAGATGAGTCACGAATTTGAATACTTCATTAACCTTGTAAAATCGGCAGATTCAACTACCGCAGACAGATTACGCGCAGAACTGCTCTCTAAACCCATCGATTTCTGGGGGCCCGCCAATTATTGGGATTGGAAAGCGTCCGACCAAAATTCTGAACAATTCGCAAAGTTCACAGTGGCAGCCATCAGGTGCTTAGATGGAACAGAAGACGAAAGATTACCCATCGCCCTGGTTTCCAACCTACACCTCATAATCCCCTGGACCTACCAAAATATTGCAGAAGTCTGCACACTTTTATTGGAAGAATACATCCAAAAGAAAGTAGCCAGAACCCAGACATTGCTTACCTACATTGAAGACACATTCTTACCCCACCCCGACTTCAGCGACAGAAAACAAGAAGGGGTCTGGTGCAAGTTTTGGTGTCAGATGGTTGGTTGGTAGATGGTTTCGTATT
>JAUNKY010000005.1 GCA_030532515.1 Actinomycetaceae bacterium | reverse complement strand
GGGTCAGTGTAGTCGTCCGCAGGGACGTAGATTGCCTGCAGCGAGGTGATGGAGTGACCACCTGCAGAGGTAATACGTTCCTGGAGCTGACCCATTTCGTCTGCCAAGTTAGGCTGGTAGCCTACTGCAGATGGCATACGGCCCAGCAGCGTAGATACTTCGGAACCTGCCTGGGTAAAGCGGAAGATGTTGTCGATGAACAGCAGCACGTCCTGGTTCTGAACGTCGCGGAAGTATTCCGCCATGGTCAGACCGGTTAGTGCAATACGCAGACGGGTGCCTGGTGGTTCGTCCATCTGGCCGAAGACCAGCGCGGTCTTATCGAAAACGCCGGCTTCTTCCATTTCCACAATCAGGTCGTTACCTTCACGGGTACGTTCACCAACGCCCGCGAATACGGAAACACCACCGTGGTCCTGTGCCACACGCTGAATCATTTCCTGAATCAGAACCGTCTTACCAACGCCTGCGCCACCGAACAGACCGATCTTACCGCCCAGTACGTATGGGGTCAGCAAGTCGATTACCTTGATGCCGGTTTCGAACATCTTAGTCTTGGATTCGAGCTGGTCGAAGTTTGGTGGTTGACGGTGGATTGGCCAACGTTCGTTGATTTCTAGCTTTTCGCCTTCTTTAAGGTTCAAGCATTCACCGGTTACGTTGAATACGTGTCCCTTGGTGACGTCACCAACTGGCACCGAGATAGGAGCCCCAGTGTCACGTACCTTAGCGCCACGTACCAGGCCATCAGTTGGCTTCAGAGCAATTGCGCGGATCAGGTTGTCACCCAAGAACTGTGCAACTTCCAAAGTCATTGTGGTGGTAACAGCGCCTTCGCCCATACCGGTCAGATCGACTAGCAAAGCGTTGTACATTGCTGGCATCTGGTCTGGCGGGAACTCGATGTCCACCACCGGACCGATAACGCGGGCAATCCGGCCCACGCCGGGAGTAGTTTGAGGGTTTTCGCTCATTTTCTATCCTTGTTCCCTGCCTCAGCCATTTGCCAAAGCGTCGGCACCAGAAACGATCTCGCTGATTTCCTGCGTGATCTCTGCCTGGCGGGCCGAGTTCGCCAAGCGGGTGTAGTTAGTAATCAAGTCTTCCGCATTCTCGGTTGCGGTGTGCATTGCCTGCTGGCGGGAAGCCAATTCCGAAGCAGCTGCCTGTAGCAGCGCGTTACGAATACGGCTTTCCACGTACAGTGGCAACAGTGCGTCCAGTACGGCAGATTCGTTTGGTTCGAACTCGTACATGGGGAAGGTTTCCTGCTCTGCAGTTTCTTCGTCCGCGTCTACACTATCAACCACGGTTAGTGGCAGCATTTGGCGCACTTCGGGTACCTGAGAAACCATATTCTTGAATCGTGTGAAGACGATGTAGACTTCACTGACTGCCTTGCGTGGGTCAGTTTCTAAGAACAGATCCAGCAGGCTAGCTGCGATTTCAATGATGGTGTCTTCGGTTGGTGCGTCAGATTCACCTTCCCAGGCGCGATAAATGTCGCGGTTACGGAAACGGAAGTGAGCTGCCCCGCGACGACCGGAGGTTAACAACACTGGTTCTTTACCTTCGTCGGTCAAACGGTTCATCAAACGTTCAGTTTCACGCAAGATGGTAGATGAGTATGCGCCGGCCATACCACGGTCGGAGGTAACGGTCAGAACTGCTACCCGGTTCGTGTCAGTGCGTTCACTGGTCAGGGGGTGCTTAAGATCCCCGTGGAGTGACACTGCAGCTACTGCTTGGGTGAGGGCCCGTTCGTAGGGCGCTCCTGAGGTAGCTTTATCACGAGCTTTGCCAATACGTGAAGCTGCAATCAGCTCCATCGCACGGAAAACTTTTTTCAGGGTTTGCGTGGAGCGGATCCGCTGTTTGTAGATTCGCTGTTTACCGCCCATTATCAGGCCTTCTTACCGCGAACGATCTGTTCTTTAGTAACGTCAGCTTCTACTTCACGAGATTCGTCGGACTTACCGTATCCTTCAGCTTTGAGGAAGGAGTTCAGGTAGTTAGTCACGCCTTCGCGCATAGCTTCTTCGGTTTCCTTTTCCAGGTTACCGGTCGCTTCCAAAGTAGCCAGTACGTCGGTGTTGGAAGCCAGGTAATCCAACAGGCCACGTTCAAAACGGGCTACGTCGGAAACTGGGATTTCATCCAAGTAACCGTTGGTGCCGGCCCAGATGGAAACTACCTGTTCTGCAACCGAGTAAGGGTTTGCCTGGGACTGCTTCAGCAGAGCCATCAGGCGTTCACCACGGGTTAGCTGCTTCTTAGTAGCTTCATCCAAGTCAGATGCGAACATTGCGAAGGCTGCCATAGCGCGGTACTGCGCCAGGGTGATCTTCAAGGTACCAGAGACCTTCTTCATTGCCTTTACCTGTGCGGCGCCACCCACGCGGGACACGGAGATACCTACGTCAACTGCAGGACGCTGGTTTGCGTTGAAGAGGTCGGACTGGAGGAAGATCTGACCGTCGGTAATCGAAATAACGTTCGTTGGAATGTATGCGGAAACGTCGTTTGCCTTAGTTTCGATGATTGGCAGACCGGTCATGGAACCGCCGCCCAGTTCATCAGAAAGCTTTGCACAACGTTCGAGCAAACGGGAGTGCAAGTAGAAGACGTCGCCTGGATATGCTTCGCGACCTGGTGGGCGGCGCAGCAACAGGGACACTGCACGGTAAGCTTCTGCCTGCTTGGACAGGTCGTCGAAAACAATCAGAACATGCTTACCGGCGTACATCCAGTGCTGACCAATGGCAGAACCGGTGTATGGTGCCAGGAACTTGTAGCCGGCTGGGTCAGAAGCTGGGGATGCCACGATGGTGGTGTATTCCATAGCGCCAGCGGCTTCCAGCGCGCCCTTAACACCAGCGATAGTGGAGCCCTTTTGACCGATTGCTACGTAGATACAACGGACCTGCTTCTTAGGGTCGCCAGAGAGCCAGTTTTCGCGCTGGTTCATGATGGCGTCCAGAGCGATCTGGGTCTTACCCGTCTGACGGTCACCAATAATCAGCTGACGCTGACCGCGACCGATTGGAATCATGGAGTCGATGGCCTTCAGACCGGTCTGCAGTGGTTCGTGCACGGACTTACGTGCCATAACGCCAGGTGCCTGCAGTTCCAGGGCACGAACCCCGTCCAGGTCCTGGATTTCACCCAGGCCGTCGATGGGGTTGCCCAGTGGGTCAACTACGCGGCCCAGGTAGCCGTCGCCAACTGGTACAGAGAGAACTTCGCCGGTGCGACGTACTTCTTGGCCTTCTTCAATGTTGGTGAAGTCGCCCAGAATGATTACGCCGATGTCGCGAATATCAAGGTTTGATGCCAGACCCAGAGTGCCGTCTTCGAAGCGAAGAAGTTCGTTTGCCATTACACCTGGCAGACCTTCGACGTGTGCAATACCGTCGGCTGCCTGAGTGACACGACCAATTTCTTCCGCTGCAGTGTCGGACGGCTTGTACGATTCGACGAAGCTGTCCAGCGCTGCCCGGATTTCTTCGGGCCGGATAGAAAGTTCAGCCATTGAGCTTTTCCTTACCGTTTCTTAATGCTGTATGGATACGTTGTCTTAGGCAAGCGCACGCTTTGCCTGCTCCAAGTTGGAACTTACTGTAGCGTTAATCGCTTGGTTACCGACGAGGATATGAATTCCGCCGAGGACGTCTGGCTCAACTACTTCGTGTAGTAGAACCCGTTTTCCTTGGCGCTTTTCAAGGTTGGCTACCAGTCGCTGACGTTGTGGTTCAGTCAGAGGCTGGGCAACAGTAACTACCGCCGGAACCTGGTTGCGACGTACTGAAGCCAGTTCGCTCAGGTAGCGTAGCCGAGACAGTAGGCGTCCGTGAATTGACAGACGGACTGCGCGGCGCACTAGTCGAGAGGTGAACCGGTTCAGGTGGTCTGCGAAGAACCGAGCTGCGAAGTGAGCTCGTTCGTGTGGACCACCTACGCCCAGGTCGGATAATCCGATGCGCAGTTCGCGCTGTTCAGCCAAGAAGGTGTTTACGCGGAAGAGTTGCTCTTCTACTTCAGCCAACTTGTCTTCTTTTTCAGCGGCGATGAATACTGCTTCGGTCCCCAGGGTCTCTAATGCTTCAGTGAGGTCTTTTGGATGAGACCAGTTGCCACTGGCTAGTTCTTCAACGATTGAGACAGTCTGTGGCGTGACATTGTTGTCAAGCAGATTACGAGTGAGAGTTCGTTTATCTTCGCTGCTTCGTCCTGGGTCGGTCAGCGCATTTCTCACAGCGGCTGAATCCTGGGTCAGGTCAGATAGTCCGAACAGGTTTTCAGCCACGGTCATCGTATCTGCATCAGTTTCCGACATTAGTCGATTTAGAACTGCCGTAGCAGCCTTTAAGGATTTCTCACTCGCTGCTCGCATCATGACTCCTGTACTGTGGCAGAGTCCAGATCATCTAAGAAACGGTCAACAACGCGAGCGGTGAGCTCGGTGTCCTTGAGGTGTTCTCCGACGATCTTTTCTGCTAGTTCCGTGGCCAGTAGGCCAATTTCAGACTTCAAAGAGATTTCAGCTGCCTGACGTTCAGCCATAATCTGACGCTGCGCCCCTTCGATGATGCGGGCAGCATCAGCTTCAGCTTCACGGCGAGCCTTAGCCAGAATCTTTTTGCCGTCTTCAGTGGCGTTGGAACGAATCTTACCGGCTTCTGCGTGAGCTGCCTGCAGAGCTTCTTCTGCCTGGCGCTTAGCAAGAGCTTCGGCTTCTTTCGCACGGTCAGCAGCTTCTAAACCTTCTGCAATCCGTCGTTCGCGTTCGTCAAGAATCGCGTTGAACTTTGGCAGCGCGTACTTGTAGAGCACACCGGCGATAACAACCAGTGCTACGACCTGCCAGAAGATGTCGTACAACGGGGGGATGAGCAGAGAAGGTCCTGCCGAACCTGCGTGGTCTGCTGCTAGAGGAAAGTACATATCAGAAGATTAGTCCTGGAACGAGGCCAACCAGACCCAGTGCTTCGATGAAGGCTGCGCCGATGAACATGTTGGTGGAGAGCTTACCTGCTACTTCTGGCTGACGTGCAGTTGCTTCCTGAGTCTTACCAATCATGATGCCCAGACCAATGCCAGGGCCGAGGGTTGCGAGGCCGTAACCGATTGCTGCGATAGAACCAGTCATGTTCTTTTTTCCTTTACTGTAAGCCTTCAGGTCTTCTGAAGGATGGGTGGATTTTCTGCGATTGGGCAGAAGATTTCTCTATCAGTGGGATTCGATAGAAAGCTTGATGTAAACCGAGGTCAAGATTGCGAAGATATATGCTTGCAAGCCAGCCACGAAGATTTCAAAGAGGGTGAAGATGATACCACCGGCGAGGGTAACAAACCCGGCTGCCTTCAGTCCGACGGCTGCTTCAAAGAACAGGTAGTGAGTTCCGAAGAAGCACAGTGCCAGCATTAGGTGTCCAGCCAGCATGTTGGCCAACAAACGGACGGTCAAAGTGGCGGGGCGAATAATGAAGGTGGATAGCAATTCGATAGGAGTCAGCAACACGTACAACCAGGTTGGAACTCCGGAGGGGAAAAGCTGGGAACGGAAGTATCCGAATACCCCGTGACGTTGAATACCGGCGCCGATGAAGATTACGTAGCTGATGATGGCGAAAGTAAGGGGTACTGCCACTACAGAGGAAGCCGCAATGTTCAGGCCCGGGATTACGCCGGTAATATTCATGAAGAATACGCCGAGGAAGATAACGGTAAGAATCGGTGCGAAGCGACGGCCTTCTTTTTCTCCCAGCGTTTCGATGGCGATTTTGTCACGCACGAAGAGAATCATGGTTTCTAGTAGCATCTGTCCCTTGGAAGGGATCAGCTTTGCACGGGTTGCCCCGATTGCAAAAATGACTACTAGCAGGGCCACTGCGATTAAACGCACCAGCACCAGGCGGTTCATTTCAAAGATGGTGCCCTCAAAGGCGAAAGGTGCGGGGAAAAAGTCGTCCAAGCTGGGAATCATCGGCAGAGTGCCAAGACCAACTGCTTTAGTTAACACCGTTGAGACTGTTGCGGAGAACAGAATACACCCCCTGGTTAGGAATATCTTTAGCTACTACATAGTAACAGTTACCATTTTGGCAGATGCCTAATTTCAGCTTCTTTTACTGAAAACGGTAACTAAATCATATTATCAGAAAAGTTATTGAGAGTCAGATTCCCTATTCACATCGTGAACAGCTTGTTGAGGCTCAACAACGGGCCCTTTTACTGCCAGCAAAATCCGTACTTGTAAGGTAGCTTGCACCAAGATAGAAACCACCAAAATCAGGCCCATTACCCGTTGGTCTAAGCTCTCTACATTGCGTGCAATCAGCAAGCTACCGATCAAGATAGCTACTTTAACCAAGTAATCCAGCCCTAAAGCAGCCATCTGTAGCTGCGAATTACGTGCGACTATCGTCAGTGTCCAACCACTGATTAAAGCCAGTACCAAGCCAATGCCCCCCGCAAGCGCCGCGGTGAGCAGGGATTTTTGGAGGATTAACGTAACCAGGATGCCTGCTGCTCCAACGGCTAGGGCTGCCAGCGGCAATAGTTTCTTCACGCGGACAACAGCCTTCGTTAGTTCAGGAGTGCTCATACCTGTACCTTTCCTTTTTTAGAAATTCGGTTAATCCAGCTGGGGGCGCGGCGGGTTAAGATTATCCCGATAACCCAGGTGATAACAGTGCCAACCAGCACGTAACGGCCCGGCACCAGTAAAATTGCCACAACTGGCGCGGTAGCCAAAACCGTCCATAAGTACATTATTAGCACTACCGCAGTATGTGAGTGTCCCAGTCTCAAAAGCTGGTGATGTATATGCTGTTTATCCGCCGCAAATGGTGAGGCACCTTTCCACACGCGCCTAATAATCGCGGCAATCATGTCCGTAACTGGCAGTACTACCACCAAAATGGGAAGAATAATGGGCACTACGGCAGTGTAAAGCTGTTGGGACGCCCCCAGCACAGACGGGTCGATTTGCCCGGTAACAATAATGCCGGCACTAGCCACGACTACCCCCAAAGTCATCGAGCCAGCGTCACCCATGAAGATGGAGGCCGGATGGAAGTTATACGGTAAGAAACCGATACAAATGCCCACCAGGGCCGCGCTGATTAAGGAAGCAGTAGTAGCAAAAGTAAGTGCTCCGGAAATAACGGTGAGGGTGTATGAGTAGATGAAAAAGGCTAATGCTCCTAAGCCCACCACCCCGGCGGCTAAACCGTCTAACCCGTCTACGAAGTTAACGGCGTTCATAATCGCCACAATGATGAAAACGGTAGCCAGCATCGATAGGGTTGAGGAACCAATGGTAATGCCAAAGATAGGGAAGGAAATTAGCTGCACCCCAAAATAGGCCATGGCAACGGCGACCAGAATTTGTCCGGCGATTTTCGCGACCCAGTCCAGTTCGTAGATGTCATCGACTGCTCCCAAAATGGTAATCAGCACTACCCCGATGACAACTCCCCAGATTTGTCCGCGTTCAAAAACTGGCGCAAAGTATGGGATATTCGCAGCAATTAGGACGGTGAGGACAAACCCAGCGGCCATAGCTATTCCGCCCAATCGGGGAATGGGAGTGGTGTGGACGTCGCGTTCACGCACTGGTGCGCAAACGCCTTTTTCAAGCGCCACGTGACGCACAATCGCGGTCAGTAAGAAGGTAATTAGCGCTGCAACAGCAAATACCAGTACGTAAAGCCTCATGCGTTCACTACCTCAAAGATTTCTGCTTCAGATAGTTTGCCCAGGCGCAGAATTTTCACCTCGTCCACGCATGAGACAATTGTGGACGGAATATTGCCTGCCGTGGCTCCCCCGTCAAAGTAAAGTGCCACTTGGTTACCGAAGTATGCCACAGCTTGGGCGCAGTCGGTAGCCGGGGGCTCCCCAGTAAGATTGGCTGAAGTTACCGCCAACGGACCGGTTTTTTCCAAGATTTGCAGGGCAACGGGATGGTCGGGCATCCGCACGGCGATAGTATCTGGCAAGTCTCCTAAGTCGTATTTGACCCCTTCACCGGTCGGAAGAATCAGAGTCAGAGGTCCGGGCCAAAATGCTTCCATCAGGCGATAGGCTACTGCTGGTACATTTTTGGCAACGACTTCGACCTGCTGTGGATTGGCTAAAAGTACCGGCGGTGGCATCTGGCGACCGCGCCCTTTAGCAGCTAAAACGGCGTCTACAGCCTGTCTTGAGGCGGGGTTACCCCCAATGCCATAAATCGTGTCAGTGGGGAAAACAATTGGCTGATTGGCAGTAATTGCCTGGGCTACTGCCGCTAGCTGGGTTTCATGCAGCTGTGCTTTTTCTGCCACCTTACAGTCAATAATTTCCATAGTTTTATTCTCTCACGATTTACTAGCAATCGGCTTTTGTGCCACTAGGAAGCGGTCGATCCCGTTGAGGTCCACCTGGGTGTGTACGGCCACGAATCCGGTTTCTGCCGCTACTTGGCGCGTGGCGGCACCCTGGAGGTCATCGTGTTCTAGCACCAGTAAGCCACCTGGCTTTAAGTAGCGGTATGCGTTGGCAATGATTTTCGCAGGAATTTCCATACCGGCTTCTCCCCCACCCCAAAAAGCCGCTGCAGGTTCGTAGCTGGTTTCTTTAGGCAGTTCACGTACCGGCACGTACGGGGGGTTCGAGACGACCAGTTGGAAGCCCTGCGCCCAGTTTGGCTGATAAACGGTGGCATCGCCGGTTTGGAAGTTCACGTCCAGTTCCAGCTGGGCAGCATTTTCTTGCGCAGTTTCGAGGGCGGTGGGTGAAAGTTCCAAGGCCGTGACCTGCCATTTTGGTAGATGCGCTGCTAACGCTAAAGCAATAGCGCCACTGCCCGTACAAAGATCAAGCAAGGTACCGGCGGTTAGCTTTTGGTCGTGCACCCAGGTGAGGGCAGTTTCAACTAGCAGTTCAGTTTCCGGGCGCACGCAAAAGACGCCGGGGCGAGCCTTTAGTTCCAAACCGTAGAACCACATTTTTCCAAGGATGTAGGCCAAAGGTTCGCGGGCAGTTCTGCGGTTAAGATGCTCTTCTAACTGGCTAAATTGCCTGGCCGATAGCTCTTTTTCCCACAGGTAGCGCGGTTTTTCCAGTACGGATTCGAAAATTAGCGAAGCGTCATTTTCTGCAGATTCAACTCCCGCAGCACGTAAGCGTTGCACTGCGGCGGTGAAATACTGGTGAGTCTGCACTGGTTCCATGAACGTGGAGCGTTTAGGCTTGGTTTCCTTGCCCAGCGGCTTCCATCCGACGCTGTTCGTCCAGAACAATTGCGGATTCAATCACTGGACCTAATTCACCTTCTAGGACTGCTGCCAGGTTGTATGCCTTGTAGCCGGTACGGTGGTCAGCGATGCGGTTTTCCGGGAAGTTGTAGGTGCGGATGCGTTCTGAACGGTCCACGGTGCGTACCTGCGAAGCGCGCATTGCCGAGGCTTCCGCTTCTTTCTTTTCACGTTCTAACTGAATCAGGCGGGAGCGTAGCACGCGCAGAGCGGCTTCCTTATTCTGCAGCTGTGACTTTTCATTCTGCATAGACACGACTACGCCAGTTGGCAAGTGGGTGATACGTACCGCTGAGTCAGTGGTGTTAACCGACTGCCCACCTGGACCGGAAGAGCGGAAAACGTCGATACGCAGGTCGTTTTGATCGATTACCAGTTCGTCAGTGTCGTCTTCTACTTCCGGGGTCACCAAAACGCCTACGGCTGAAGTGTGGATACGTCCTTGGGATTCAGTTACGGGCACGCGCTGCACCCGGTGCACACCGCCCTCGAATTTCAAATGTGCCCACACGCCTTCTTCCGGGGTAACTTCCGTTTTCGCAGCAATGGAAAGGGAAACTTCTTTAACCCCACCCAAGCCGGTGTAGGTGGAGGAAAGTTCTTTCACGCGCCACCCCTTTGTTTCCGCGTAACGGGTGTACATGCGAGCCAGTTCAGCAGCAAAGAGAGCGGACTCTTCCCCACCTTCGCCTGCTTTGATTTCCAAAATGACATTGTCCGCGTCAGAGGGGTCGCGCGGGATGAGGATCTTTACCAAACGCGCGTGGGCAGCTTCCAGAGCTTCTTCAAGCGCGGGGATTTCTGCGGCGAAAGAGGCATCTTCTAAAGCCATTTCTTTGGCTGCGTCTACGTCTTCAATGGCGGATGCCAGCGTGTCGGCGGCTTTTTTGATGACGGAAAGTTCTGAGAAACGCTTAGCCAGTTTGCGTTGTTGGCTGCGGTCGGCAAGTACTTCCGGGTCTGCCAAGGAAGCTTCTACTTGGGCGTACTCTTCAAGTAGGGGGGCTACTGCTTGTAACTGGGTGGCGAATGAGCTCACGATGGTTCCTTCAGCTAGGTTCAGGGGATTCGGTAAGGTCAGTGGAATCGGTAAGATCAGTGGATTCGGTAACGTGAGGGGAAAAGAATACAAAACGGCGTCGCTAGACCTCTGGGAGGTAAGCGACGCCGTTTAAAAAAGCTACTTCTGGCGCTTGCCGTAACGAGCTTCGAAGCGAGCCACGCGACCACCGGTGTCCATGATCTTCTGCTTACCGGTGTAGAAAGGATGGCAGTTAGAGCAAACGTCAACGCGCAGTTCTTCTACACCCATGGAGGTGCGGGTTTCGAAAGAGTTACCGCAGGTGCAGGTAACCTTCGTGTCGGTGTATTCAGGGTGGATACCCTTCTTCATGGTTTCTCCTTAAGGGATTCGAGGATGCCGGGTCCACACGCGCTCCGCGGTGGTGAACCGGAACCAATCCATAATTTTTCCATATTATTTGGAAATCTTCCAGTGGCTGGAAAGGTTCAGCTTAATCTTTCGGAGTGGTCTTTGCTACACTCATCAAAAATTCGGCGTTGGACTGAGTTTCCTTGAGCTTATCAAGTACCAGTTCCAAAGCCTGCTGCTGTTCCAGGTTGCCCAGAACGCGACGCAACTTCCACATAATCGCCAGTTCTTCCTTCTTGAAGAGAGCTTCTTCACGGCGAGTACCAGAGCTGTTAACGTCAACAGCTGGGAAGATGCGGCGATCTGCCAGTTGGCGGGAAAGACGCAGTTCCATGTTGCCGGTGCCCTTGAATTCTTCGAAGATAACTTCATCCATCTTGGAACCGGTTTCAACCAGTGCCGAAGCAATGATAGTTAGGGAGCCACCTTCTTCAATGTTACGGGCAGCACCGAAGAACTTCTTTGGCGGGTACAGAGCTGAAGCATCTACACCACCAGAGAGGATGCGGCCCGAAGCTGGGGCAGCCAGGTTGTAAGCACGTCCCAAACGAGTAATGGAGTCCAGCAAAACTACAACGTCGCGGCCCAGTTCCACCAGACGCTTTGCGCGTTCGATTGCCAGTTCCGCCACGGTAGTGTGGTCTGCTGCCGGACGGTCGAAGGTGGAAGCGATAACTTCACCCTTCACCGTGCGCTGCATGTCAGTAACTTCTTCAGGACGTTCGTCAACCAAAACCACCATCAGGTGAACTTCTGGGTTGTTCTGCGCAATTGCGTTGGCAATTTGCTGCATGACGATAGTCTTACCAGCCTTTGGTGGAGCCACAATCAAACCACGCTGCCCCTTACCAATTGGGGCTACCAGGTCAATTACACGTGGGGTGATAGCTTTTGGAGTGGTTTCCAAACGCAGCTGTTCAACCGGGTAAAGTGGGGTGAGCTTGTTGAACTCACGGCGCGCCGCTGCCTGTTCTGGAGTCAGACCGTTAACGGAATCCAAACGTACCAGGGCATTGTACTTTTGACGCTGGCGTTCACCTTCTTGCGGCTGCCGCACGGCACCTACCACGGCGTCACCGGGGCGCAGACCCCAGCGGCGGACGTTACCCAAGGTTACGTAAACGTCATTTGGTCCTGCCAAGTAGCCGGAGGTACGCACAAATGCGTGGTTTTCTTGTACATCCAAAATACCGGCGATCTGGATCAGGTTATCTTCAGCTACGGGAGCTTCAGTTTCCGTTCCTTCGGCGCGGTCACGGCGCTTATTGCGGTCACGTCCGCGGCGGCGACGCCCGTTATCGCGCTCTTCACGGCTGCGACGGCGGGAAGCACGTTCGCCGTTCTCATCGTATTCTTCGCCTTCAGCGGAAGGAAGTTGGATTTCGTCTACTGAAGCGGGAACCTTTTCAGCTTCCGCTGCTACAGGAGCGGTGTTTTCTACCAGGCCCAGTTCTTCCTTCACGTCGATTACCAGGCTGTCTGGGGAACCGGCGGAAGCGGTTACGGCGCGACGGCGACGCTTGCGTGGGAAGTCAGCTTCTGCAGATGTTTCTGCAGAAGCAGTGTCAGCCTGCGCGCGGGTTTCTGCCTTTGGAGCAGCCAGGCCCAGTTCTGCAGAGAGATCCACAGTTGGGGTGGGCAGGTCCAGTTCAACGATTGCGGTTTTCGCGCTGCGAACCTTGTCGCGGCGGCGACGGGATGGACCGTCATTCTTCCGGGGAGCTTCGCCGGCTTCAACAGGTGCAGCTTCTGCAACTGGAGCAGCGGTTTCTTCCTTTGGTGCCACAGCTACCGGAGCTTTTTCTGCGGTTGCTACTGCGGACTTTCCGCCCTGGGCGTTGCGGATGGCTGCTTGCAGTTCTGGGCGGCGCATCTTCGCCGGGTCGATTCCCAGTTCAACTGCCAGTTCGCGCAGTTCAGGCAGACGCATAGTTGATAGGGGGCGCTTCTTATTTGCGTTTTCGCTCAACAGTTTTCCTAACTGATGTAGCCTACGTTAGGCTAGAGGGTTTTTGGTGATGCTCTGCTTTGCAGCAGGCAAATCCGCTCGGGTTTGCAAACTGTATAAATAACTCAGTGATTGCACCTGTAACGGCTTAGAGCTAGCATTTGCTAGAAGATAACTCAACGCGAGTTACCCTTAAGCTTAACACATTTAATGCACTTTCAGCAGTTTTTCAAAGTGAAAGTCGTCTCTTCACCCCAAAGGGTGGCGCATCGCTTTCCCAAGCGAAAACCCCCTTGGCAAAACCTCAGTCCAAACGGGAAGACGCTGACTGAGCGCCCTCGGAAATCCGCGTCACCGGAACCACCCGCCAAGCGGCCTGCTGCGCCTGCGCTACCAGCTGCTCATCCAACTTCCCAAACACCAGCACCGCTTCCCCACCGGAAGTAGCCAAAGCAGCCAACCCCAGCTGACGCAAATGCTGCACCAACTGCGCGACCGGAGCCAAAGCAGGTTGCGCCGACACCTCCATCCGGGTTGCTTCGGTCAACAACTCAGCTGCCCATACCGGGGCCAGCCCCGCCAAATACCCGGTTAATAAACCTAAATTCACCGCGTGGAACTGCTGCGTTTCCGACCCAAAAGCGTAGAAATTCTTAGAAACCAGTAAAGTCGCCCGGTGTCCCTCTGGTTCAGCCGGAAGCGCCACGTAGCGAACTCCGCGCCCAGCATCCTTCGTCCACGCCAACGCCGCCGAACCGCGCAACAAAGTCACTGCCAACTCTGGAGCCGCCCCGGATTGGACCGCTAGCTCTATCAGCTCTTCATCAGTTAAGGTCTGCGCCGGCGCCAAACCAGCCGCCAGCAAAGTCCCCGCTACTGCCAGCAGTGAATCGTAAGTGATGCCATAGGGCAAAACCCACTGTGATTGTCCGCAAACCTGCAGGCCCACGCGCGGCGCCCCCAGATAGTCAAGCACCCGATTTGCCGCTAGTTCCAGCAGTTGCGCCCCCGATTTTGACAGTTTATCCCCATCAAATTCGGTGACTTCAATCTGGCTTTGTCCAGCCACCGCCCGCAGCTCAAAAGTGCTGAATAAAGAAAGCGCAATGCCCAGGCGTTCCGTTCCAAAAGTGGCAAACGGCAGGGCTGCGGGTAAAGTCACTTTCACATAGTCGTTGACGATAACCATAGTTCACCTACAGGTCTGTGAAATATACGCCGGCATAGTCAGTTTCTGCCAAAACGTCGCCCGCGGCCACGTAAAGCGGACGTTCTGGATTAAGTTCTCCCACTTCCACACTCTGGGAAGTAACCAGACCGAATGGGGCGCTTTCCCAGCCAGGAATCCCCAAGAAAGCGATTTGTGGGGTTTTGATACCCGCTTTCACCGTGTCTTTGTTTTGCATAAATTTTCGCAGTTGATCTGCCAGGTCCCGCACTGAAGCCGTGTAGTCTACGGCCGCGGTTTCGACTTCAAAAAGCCCACCGGGTTCAAAAATGAAAGTTAAGTCGAAGTTCGTTAAACCCAGTTTTGCCAGTTTCAGCAGGTCGCGGAAAAGTCCGGTTTGATTTGTGTAGTTGGTTGCCGGCAAATACTTGCCCCAAGCTTCCACTACCAGGGTCAGCGAGTCCTGTCCATCCACGCTGCGGTAAAGAGGCAATTCCAATTTGCCGTCTTTTATCTGCCCGAGCTTCAAGAAGGTCTTAAATTCGTCCCAGTTTGGGTTATTTCCCCAAGATGACACCAGGGTGCGCAGGCGCCTGTGCCCAGAGGGTTTACGGGCCGCTGGATTCGCAAAATGTGCTTGGAAAGCTTGCTCTTCCCAAAGCGAGGTGAAGTATTCGTAGGAAAAAATATGCGCGGTAGTGTTGTTTTCCAAATAGGTTTCGCTCCCAAGAATCAGGTCGAAAACCCCTGGATCGTTTACATCTAACAGGTAGTTGCTATAGCTGCTGCCCCGCTGCCCAATTTGCTGCATTTGGTCAGGAAGTCCCAGGCTAAGTCCCACGGCTTTAGCACTGAGGGCTTCTAAAACCTCTGGATGCGGGCAGTTTTCCGCGTCGAAATAGAGCTGCCCCCCAGAGAAACCGTATCCGTCCCAGAATTCTTCGAAAAGGCGCGTAGCCCACACGTCCAGTGAGGCAACCAGCAGGTCACCGTGGAGCAGGTTGAAGTCTCCCGCTTGGCGGCGGCTTTCGATTTGGCTTTGTAAGGACGCGGATAGTTTCAACAGGTTTCCTTTAAGTTTGGTTTCCCAATGGGCTTGGTTTTCCATAAGGTTTGGTCACTTTTCCGAGGGCGCCGCCCAACTTCTGTTTTTTCCGGGCGTATAGTCGGAAAACCTAAAGGTGGGTGGTTATAAATAGTTTATAACCACCCACCCTGGGTAACTTTTATTAAAACGCGAGTTTAAGAACTCACATGCGTTCTGGGGCGCTTACCCCCAGCATGTGCAGACCGTTTGCCAGCACCTGCTTAACTGCTTCGTTCAGCCACAGGCGTGCTACGTGAGCAGTGTCTACAGCTTCATCTGCGCGTGGGGTTACGCGGCACTGCGCGTACCAGGTGTGGTAGGAAGCTGCCAGGCTTTCCAGGTAGCGTGCCACGCGGTGTGGCTCACGCAGCTGGGCGGCTTGTGCCACCATAGCTGGGAATTGTGCCAGGGCACCCAGCAGCTGTGCGTCAGCTTCATGATCCAAGGCAGCTGGTTCGAAACCGGCGTCTTGGGACACCCCGTGTTCAGCGGCGTTTCGGCTGACGTTACAAGTACGAGCGTGTGCGTACTGCACGTAGTAAACCGGGTTGTCGTTGCTGTGAGAAGCCAAGAGGTCCAGGTCAATGTCGATGGCCTGGTCGATTGAAGAGCGTACCAGAGCGTAGCGGGCAGCGTCTACACCAACTGCTTCTACCAGGTCATCCAAGGTAACGATAGTACCGGCTCGCTTAGACATGCGCAGTGGCTGCCCGTTCTTTAGCAGGTTAACCAGCTGGCCGATGAGCAGTTCCAGGTTGTCCCCTGGCTTATCACCAAAGGCGGCACACATAGCGTACATACGACCGATGTAGCCGTGGTGATCGGCACCGAGCATAATCACTACCTGGTCTGCACCGCGTTCACGCTTATTCAGGTAGTAGGCAATATCGCCTGCAAAGTAGGCGGCGTCACCGTTAGATTTGATGATGACGCGGTCTTTGTCATCGCCAAAGTCGGTAGAGCGTAGCCAGGTGGCGCCTTCAGATTCAAAGATGACCCCGCGTTCGCGCAGGCGTTCAATAGCTTCGGCTACCGCGCCGGTATTGTGCAGGTGATCTTCGTGGAAGTAAACGTCAAACTCAACTTGGAATTCAGAGAGCTTACGCTTAATTTCTGCGAACATCAGTTCCACGCCACGAGAGCGGAAAACTTCTACGGCTTCAGCTTCTGGCAAAGTGAGTGGGTCGGCTTCACCTGCCGCGGTAGCATCGGCGATCACCTGGTTAGCGATGTCTTCAATGTATTGGCCACCGTAGCCGTCCTCGGGAGCTTCTTCTCCCTTGGCGCGAGCGTAGAGGGAGCGGGCAAAGCGGTCGATTTGCGCACCGTGATCGTTGAAGTAGTATTCGCGGGTAACCTGGGCGCCGGAGGCTTCCAGCAGACGTGCCAAGGTATCGCCCAAAGCTGCCCAGCGGGCCCCACCTAAGTGGATTGGGCCAGTTGGGTTGGCCGAAACGAATTCGAGGTTAACGTGTTTGCCAGCTTGGGATTCGTTGGTGCCGTAGCGGGTGCCGGCGTTGAGAATGGTGCGTGCCAGTTCCCCGGCGGAAGCTGCATCCAAGGTGATGTTGATGAAGCCTGGTCCGGCTACGTCAACAGCTTTAATCCCGGTTTTTTCCGCCAGGCGTTTGGTGAGGATTTCAGCCAGGGCGCGCGGGTTGGTGCCAGCCAGCTTGGCCAGGCGCATCGCAATATTGGTAGCCCAGTCGCCGTGTTCTTTATTACGAGGGCGTTCCACTACGATATCAGCTGGGATCTGCTCTGGAGTGAGCGCGATTTCTGCTGCTTCTGCAGCTTCGGTTAGTACCGTGTGAATTAGTTGCTCAAGGTCTTGGGGAGTCATACTGTTTTGTTCTCCTGGTGGTTTCCAACTGGCGTTAGCTTAGTTCAGCGTTGGGTTTCGTAGGCGCTCATCATGTCGATGCGGTCGATATGGCGCTGGTCGTTTGAGAAGGGGGTTTCTAAGAAGACCTCGATCAGGCGGGTGGCTTCTTCCAAGCTATGTTGGCGAGCACCCACGGCTACCACGTTAGCGTTGTTGTGTTCGCGGGCCAGGGCAGCGGTAGCTTCAGACCATACCAAGGCGGCGCGCACGCCGTTAACCTTATTAGCTGCCATCTGTTCGCCGTTACCGGAGCCACCAATGACAATTCCCAGAGAACCAGCGTCTGCTGCTACTGCTTCACCGCAAGGAATACACATGGTTGGGTAAGCGTCCAGTGCGTCGTATTCGGTGGCGCCGTGGTCGACTACCTCGTAGCCTTTTTCAGTAAGGTGCTTAATCAGATGTTCACGAAGTTCGAAACCAGCGTGGTCAGCGGCGATGTGGACGCGCATGAGATGCCTTTCTGCAAATGGAATAAGGTTTTCTTTTAGTTTAACTGAGACTTTATTTAGCAGCCGAACGCCGTCTAATCGAATCGGTCACTTCTTCAGCCATAAATACCGACAGCGGACGGGTAGCTGGGAATTCGGCCAAGATAATCCCTAAGATAGAGGTCATTGGTACAGCTAGGATTGCGCCAGAGACTCCCCATAGGGCGGTCCAGAAGGACAGGGCAACTAAAACGACGAAAGCCGATTGGTTTACTTTACGTCCTACCAGGCGGGGTTCCACAAAGTTACCCATAATCATTTGCGCCAGCATCAAGGTGATTGCCAGGGCGATAGTCCACGGCCAAGAAACGAACTGCACGATAGAGAGGACTACTGGGAACAGCACGCCAAAGGCTGAACCAATGTAGGGGATGTAGTTTAGTAGACCGATGAGCAGAGCCCAGAAAGCTGCGTAATCCAGTCCGAAGCCCAACATGATTACGTAAGAGACTATACCTAAGATAACGTTTACCAGGGTTTTTGCACCCAGGTATTGCCCCACCTTAGTGTTTACTGCGTCAATTATTTGCTGTACGCGGGCAGCTTTCTTTGGGTCAGGGAAGGCGGCGGCGAACTTAGTAGCGAAAGTGTCGCGCTCCCCTAGTAAGAAGGCAATGTAAATAATGACTAGAAAAACCGTGCCAGAGGCAGAACTGAGTTGGGTGGCTACCCAACCAAGCCAGGCTTGCAGGTTGATCGAGGCAATGATTTTGTTACGTAGCTGCGTCCAGTCTGGCAGGTATTCTTCACCCACCATGTCGGTCAACTGGTTGAGG
Source organism: Actinomycetaceae bacterium (assembly GCA_030532515.1). Lineage (GTDB taxonomy): Bacteria > Actinomycetota > Actinomycetes > Actinomycetales > Actinomycetaceae > Gleimia. The sequence goes on along the minus strand of JAUNKY010000005.1, from coordinate 75,897 downwards.
AGCTCAATCAGGTTTTGCTGATAGACGTTTGAACGCAAAATCAGTTCTTGGATGGTTACGGTAAAGAGTGAGATTAAAGCAGTTAGCGCCCCTAAGAATCCCAGGTAGATGATAGTTTTACGCAGTAAACTGGGCAGTTTTCCGACGTAGGGAATGTGGGTTAAGGCGCGATCGAGTTCGTTGAAAATAATCACGAAGATGAATGCGGCCAGGACGGGGAGGATAAATCCTTGCCCCACGTGTAACAGCCAGCCAATTGCGATTACCAGGATGACGGCGAGGGTGAGGTTCAGTAGCGGGTTCCGCCCCTGAGTCGTTTGGTTCTCACTCATTAAGTGTTGCCTCTCAAGCGTATTTAAAGTTAGGTTTATTGGTTGGCTACGTAGTTTTCGTAAGCAGTTTGGTCATAAACTACGTCAATTTCACCGATAAGTTCTCGCAAACCCGCTTCAGAGCAGAGTTGGCGTTTGAACTGGTAGAGCCCGTTTTCTGGATCGGTTGAGAAAACGCCTCCCATATCGTATTCAGAATAACCGTTTTCGATGGCGTATTTAATACCTTCGTTATTGGTTTGTAGCGATGGGGAAAGCTCCCGCATCCGCATGGAAGTACCCGCATAAATGTAGAAGGCTTTGCGGTTGTAGCAAGCTAGGATTGAAGCGGAAATGGGTTCCCCTTCTGGGTCAACTGTGATGAACAACCGCGTCGCTGGGAAAGCTGCGAAGAGGGCTTCGAAATAGGCTTCTGGACGGTAAGAGATGCCTTGGCGCGCAGCCATTTCTACGATCAGAGCATAGAACTGATCCAGGTAGGTGGCGAAGTCTGGGTGTTCTGGCCCGTAGATCGCGGTGGTTAGCCCATCAGTGTAGGTGCGACGAATCCGGTAGCGTACTTTTTTGTTCAGTCCAGCTAAGAAATCTTCATGGGTTTTTCCAGCTAGGTCCAAAACCATATTGCAACGGGGGTTTGAGAAAGCCTTAGGGTCTTCGATTTCTCGGCTGCGCACAATGTACCCCAAATCGCGGTAGGTTTGCACCAGCTGCGGATCATAGGTGACTTCAGGGTCGATACGCAGTAAGAAACCGCCTCTGCGTTGTGCGACTTCTGCGGCTTCGGTCAGCAGTTTCTGCACGGTTTCCGTATCATGAAGGTCGCAGACTGGCCCGCGGGGGGCGTACATGAAAACAGTGCCATCTTTTTGGGTTATGGAAATAATCGAAAGTGAAGCATAGATTTCGCCGGCCTCATTTTCTAAGTAGATGTAGTCGGCGTTCCAGTTGGATTTTACTTTCGCCCAGGCGGGTGATTGCATTAGCATCCCGTGAGGGCTGGTGGCTACGAAGTTATCCAGTTTTGTGAGGATCTGCGCCGTGTCAGAGGTGGGGCTAAAAATAGTCATCTGAGGCTCCTACTTTTGATATTAAAATCGCGTTGATCATTTAAACGACCAACGCTGATTTTCGTACCCCGAACAGGATTCGAACCTGCGACCTTTTGCTCCGGAGGCAAACGCTCTATCCACTGAGCTATCGGGGCGGGCGCTGTTGCACAGCTATTTAAGTTTAGCATCTCATAGATGTAAACACAGAACCAGACAAAAGGGTTTTAGCTCACCCAATTTTTAGAAGTCTGCGATTACCTGAGCTGCTAGTTGTGGATCGTCGGTAACAATACCGTCTGCGCCAGCTTCTAAAGCCTTACGAATTTCCGCTTCGGTGTTTAACGTCCAGACGTGCACCGCAATCCCGTGACGGTGAGCGTGGGCTACGAAGCGACGGTTAACAATTTTAAGTGGTCCCATGCTCAGCGGAACTTGGGCAGCTACCACAGATTGGGCTGGTCCAGGTACGCCGAATTTCTGTGCGGGGACAGTCAGGTTGGCGCTGGCCCACAAAAGTGCGGCTTCGCTCTGTCCTAAGCTGGTAGCGATTTCTGGCGCGTAGTTGCGAATATCCCAAAGGCGTTGTGTGCTGAAGGAAGCCAGGCAAACCCGATCGGTAGCGTTGGCTGCGCGAATGACATCAACCATTGCTAGAGATACTTCGTCTTCTTTAGCGTCGATGTTAAATGCCAGTTGAGGGAAAGTCTCTAAAGCATCCGCCAAGCGCACGAAAGAAGCTGCAGAGTCGTTAATGCGCAGTTTTGAAAGTTCTTCCCAGGTGTGTTCGGCAACCAGACCAGTGCCATTAGAGACACGGTCTAAAACGGGATCGTGAACCAGGATTACTTCCCCATCAGCACTTAGGTGTGCGTCAGTTTCAACGTAGTTGAAGCTGTGGTCAGCGCAATATTGCAGTGATTCCCAGGAGTTTTCTGGAGTTAATAGGGCGCCGCCGCGGTGTGCAATTACTAGAGGTGCGTTTTGGGGACCAAGTTCGTACATACTAACAGCCTTCTCCTGGTTGTGCTGCGGATTGTTTTTCTAGCCATGCGAATGGGTCGGTAAATCCGCCCTTAGTATCGCGGATTTCGAAGTGTAGGTGGGGGCCGGTTGACCAACCATTTGAGCCAATTCCGGCGATGTGCTGACCGGCTTTAACCTTATCACCCTTCTTAACCAGCACTTGATCTGGATACATGTGGGCGTAGGCACTGCGGTAAATACTTCCGTCTACGTCAGTGTGTTCGATAACGACCAGGTAGCCATACCCCATGGCATTGTGGTCTGATTCGATAACTACCCCATCAGAGACTGCATAAATGGGGGTCCCCACTGGACCTGCTAAGTCAATGCCGGTGTGCATGTTATAGCCACCTACACCAGGCATGAAGCGTGGGCCGTAAGCTGAGGCGACGATAATAGAGTCTTTATAAACGGGCCAGTTAACGGTGGCGATTTTCTCAACCGGGCGATCGCCGTTGGCAGTGACTGGTTTATCTGAGCAGGAGCGAACTTCCAGTGGAGTGCGCACCCGCACTCGGGTTGCTGCTGAAGAGACGCGTTTGAAATCGGCTGCATCAGAAGCAGCTGCCGGATTAGCATTTGCCCACGATTGCATAGTTCCGGTTGAGACCACAGCCTTAGCGGGGATAGAGATGGTTGATTGGGGACCAACGTAGCCGCTGACGGGGACTACCACGGTGGCTGCCATAAGTGCACTCAATAGGCCGCCCCGTACCAGCAAAGAGCTTATACCATTCTTCCGACGCGGTTTTCGCGCCTGGACAATGGCCAGCTGGCTGGTACGTAAATCTTCTTCCGCTTTAGCTCGTAGCTCACGCCGCGAGGGGAAGGGAGACTTTACGCCGTTTGCTTCACTCACAAATATCTAAATCCTATTGCTTTGCTTTTTGGATTGCAGCTACTAAAAAATGCTGCATAACAAATTTATATCGATTTAAACAGGTTTGCTACCTGTTTGAAGTGGGTGTGGATAGTCTCACGTGGCTTAAAGCAACTGGTCGCGTTGCAAAGCGTCATGTACTTCGCCTACCAGTTCTTCCAAGACATCCTCTAGGAAAAGTACCCCCACGCTGCGCCCCTCCACATAGACTTCTGCCAGGTGAGTTCCTAAACGTTGCATTTCGCGCAGGGCTTCTTCAACTTCGTCTTCCCCGTTGACAATGGGCAGTTCGCGGATGCGCCAGCTGGGAATCGGCAGCTCACGTTGCTGCCCGGTGGCATAAAGAACGTCTTTAATATGCAGGTAGCCAATGAGTTCAGCCGTTTCTGAAACCACCGGATAGCGTGAGAAACCCGTACGCGCCACTTCCCGTTCAACTTCTGCGGGGCTAACGTCGTGGGGCAAAGTAACTAACTGATCGGTGGGAACCATCGTGTCAGCTACTGATTCTTCAGAAAATTCCAGTGTTCCAGAGAGTAATCCCAAGTCGTCGTGTAACGTGCCCTGGGCAGTTGAAAGCTCCACGATTGAAGCCACTTCTTCTACCGTGAAGGTAGATGCTACTTCTGATTTTGGTTCAAAGCCAAAGAGGCGGACAAACCAGTTAGCCACGCGGTCCATGAACAAAATAACGTGTTTGAGCATATGCCCAATTGCTACCAGTGGCGGCGCCAACCAAAGCAGTGCTTTGTCCGGCATGGAAACCGAGAGGTTCTTAGGTACCATTTCGCCAAAGACGATATGTAAGTAAAGTACGATTGCCAGCGCAATCGTGAAGCCTACTACGTGGGCGGAAGCTGCCGGGAGTCCCAAAGCAACCAAAGGTTCTTCCACCAGGTGAGCAATGGCTGGTTCAGCTACCGCCCCAAGTGAGGTTGAAGCGACGGTAATTCCCAACTGGCAAATAGATAGCATTAGCGAAACATGTTCAATAGCCCACAGGGCTTTGTCGGCTCCGCGGACTCCAGCTTCTGCCAGAGGTTCAATCTGGGCGCGCCGCGAAGAGGTGACGGCGAACTCGCCAGCTACGAAAAAGGCGTTAATCAGTAGCAGCAAGATAGTGACGGTTATTCCTGCGGTGGCACTCATCGTTGCTCCTGTGGGGTGGTTTCCGCCGGCTCTGTTTCTTTGACGCTGAGTTGTTCAACGCGGCGGGCTTCCATGCGGCTTACTTCCAGTTCTGCGTCCGCGATTCTAATGGTGTCGCCAACTTCTGGGATGCGCTTTAACTGGTACATCATCAAACCGGCTAAGGTGTCGTATGGACCGTCCTCGGGAACGCGAATGCCGGTGCGTTCTAAAAGTTCGTCGGGACGCAAAGTGCCCGGCACTTTCCAGGACCCGTCTTTGCCACGGCGAATCCCGTAGCGGCGCAGGTCGTGTTCGTCGGCTACTTCCCCAACGATTTCTTCTACCACGTCTTCTAAGGTGACCAGCCCAGAGGTGCCGCCGTATTCGTCAACTACTACGGCGATTTGCAGGCCTTGGTCGCGCAGTTCCACCAGTAGAGGTGCCAGCGCTAGAGTTTCTGGGACGCGACGTGGTTCTGAAATCAACGATGAAGAAAGCACTGAAACGTCCGGGCGGCGTTCGAATGGCACGGAAATAGCGCGGCGTAAGGACACGAAGCCTAAAATATCGTCCGAGTCATCCCCCACTACGGGGAAACGAGAATGCCCGGTTTTCTTTGCCAGTTCGACTACGTCGGCGGCGGTGGCAGATTCGCGCAGGTATTCCATGCGACCGCGGTGCGTCATCACATCTGAAGCCGTTAGTTCGGCGATCCCAATGGACTTGGTAAGTAGCGTTGCGGTTGAGGTATCTAAAGTGCCTTCTTCAGCTGAGTGGCGCACCAGGGCGGCCAGTTCTGAAGCTGAGCGGGCGGAAGAGAGTTCTTCCATCGGCTCAATCCCCAGCGCCCGCAAAATGCGGTTAGCGGTACCGTTTAGCACCTTAATTAGTGGCAGAAATAGGTTTGTGAACGCTGCTTGTAGGGGGGTTACTAAGCCGGCGGTTTTTAGAGGTGCTGCCAGAGCCAGGTTTTTAGGGATAAGTTCTCCGAACAGCATCGACATGCCGTTAATGATCACGATTGAGAGCACTACCGCGATGGTGGTCGCTAAGAGGGTGCTGATGCCGGTTAATCCCAGCCAGCGGCCAAATAGGTCCGCGAGGGTGACTTGGGTGGTGTAGCCCAGCAAAATGGTGGTGAGGGTGATGCCCACCTGCGCGCCGGAAAGCTGGGTAGAGAGGTTCTTTACGGCTGCCAGAATTTGCTTAGCACGGTTGTCGCCGGCAGCCACGCGGGCTTCAAGTGAAGCGGAATCTAACGCTACGTATGAGAACTCTGCTGCCACGAAAAGGGCGGTTCCCAGGGTCAGAAGGATTCCCACGGCGATCATGAGCAGGTCATAGAACATGGGTGCTCCTCCAATCTACGTCGGAGGGCCGTGGTTGCTTCTGAGTTAGCCCGGTACTTCGATACGGGTCAGCATTGTTCATAAATGTTAGCCTAGCGAATTTTGCTACGCTTTTGCATTCCGTAGCGTTAGATTTCGCTCACGTTTAACGTTTTAGCCTTTCTTTCGGGCTTTCGCCAGAATAATTCCCAGTCCCGCTAAGAGCAACAGGACACCGGCCAAGCTTACTCCCATAGCGGTCCATTGCACGCTGCTGTATCCAGAGGCTGCGCCACGCATGGGGTCAGCTGCCGGCATGGCTTGCGGTTCGCTGGTGCCCACTGCTTTTGGCGTTGCGGTAGCAGTTTCAGCTGGTTTCGCAGCCGTCGTATTTGTGCCGTTGGCAGAGCTACCTGGAGTGAGGGTTGTGGGCTGGGAGGCACCTGGTAAGGCACTTACCAAGCTGGTGAGGTTTGGCGCGTTTCCTGCCACTGCCGGTGGGTTTGTGGAAACCAGGTGGTTGCCGCCCCCTAAGTTGGTATCTACCTGGGGCTTGGGATTTGCAGCTGGTCCAGCAGTTTTGTCCGAGGGCGTTATGCCCGGGGTTTGTTTAGCTTCGCCAGCTGGCTTTTCAGTTTCACCTACAGGTGGGTTTGCCTGCTGCTGGTCAATTTCAAAGCGGATGTGTACCGGTTTACCCAGTGCTTTCTCGGCTGAGTAAAGCTGTACCGCCAGTTCGTAGCTACCGGCTTTAGTGAACAGCCAGTTGAGGTGGCGGTGGGTTGGACCGGTAGTTTGCAGGCGGTATTTGCCTGGTTTAGTGGTGTCGAAGAAGGTGGTGACGCTTTGGTCTGCTTCTGCGAAGGGGTCGACGCTAAAGCCTACGGCTTTTGCTCCGGCAGGGGTTTTTACCGGGGTGACTACAAAGTCAATCCCTGCGGGGTAGGCTGCGTAGTCAATTTCTTCAGTGGAAAATCCGGGCCACAACAGCTGGTGGTCTTGCACTTCTGGAAGAAGGTAGAAGTGTTCGCCCACTGCTCCTAGGAAGTCGAAGCGAGCATCGCTTTGTTCGCTGGTGCGCGTTTGTTTCGCAGCGCGAGGCACAAAGAGGGTAAGTGCCTGTGGGTCGCGTGGCACGCGAGTTTGCGAAGCGTGTTCTAAGGTGTCGTCTTTAACGACGATGCCCATTTCTTTGCCGATTAAGTTAGCGCTGATATCTAAGTGACCTTTAGTGAGGGTCAGATTTTTATCACTTGGTGGGGCGGGTTGTTTCGGATCTGCACCGGGAGTCTGGTTTGCGCCGGGGCTCTGGTTTACACCGGGCGCTCCCTGGTCAGCACCGGCTGCGCCGCCATCTACAATCGGAGATTCGCTTCCTGGATTCTCCGGTTTTGGAGTCTGTGGCTGCTTTGGTTTTTCCGAGCCGCCTTCTAAGGGGTCACCGGGGACGGTATCTTTCTTAGGGTTTTCAAATGAAGGGATCTCACCGGTGTAGGAGGTTTTCCCCAGCGTGAACGTTTCTTTAAGACCGTCCGTTAAGCTTACTTGCTTAGCGTAGTTGGTGCCGGTGGCGTTAATCGATGGGAAAGGATTAACGGTCAGTGCCAGATGGAAGTCTTTTTGACAGTATGAGAAGTCGTGGACGCGCTGGTAAGTGCCCGTTGCTAAGTCAGCATCTAAGAAGCAGTCAAAGAAAACTTGGTTGGGCTGTTCTTTGAAGCCACCGCGCACATGTCCCTTGAAGTTCGGATCGCGCCCGGTAATGTTCACCAGGTACTTTCCAGGTTGGTCTGGAAGTGGGGTGATGGACAAATCTACCTGAGTGTCAGTCAGGTCGGTTAGGCGCAGTGGGTACACTGGCGCCGGGTTTAGAGAGTTTTCTGGAGCAATTTCCGTAGCTTCTGCAGTTTGTTCAACCCCAGCCTGGGCGCGTTGATAGCTGAACTGAGCGCTTGCCCACCGCCCGGTGGGAGCATTGGCAGCGGGGACGAAGATAGCTTGGAAGTTAGCTGCTTCGTCGCCGAGCATTTCAGAACCGTTTGCGACGCCGTTTTCTACCGGAAGCTGAATCAGTTCAAAGCCATCAATCGTGATTACCAGCACGCCGTTATCGGCTGGATTTCCGGTGTTGAACTTGAAATCGGTGTAGTGCTGATCGCCCGGATTCTCATAGGTAGCGGGGGCTTTGGGGAGCATTTGGAAAGTGGGGGTGTTTTCGCGTTTTGCCACAGTTGGGGCAGCTGCGAAAGCCGCCCGGAAGTCTTTGAGGTGAGTTGCTGAACGCGGATCATTTCCGCCCACGCGCCATTCATGTACCTGTGGTTTAGAAACAATTGGGTTGCCTACTTTGTCGCGGGCAAACGCCTGGAAGTACATGCGGTAGGTGCCGGGTTTAGAGAAGGTAGTGAAGTTGTGGGTGTGCTGCGCTGGTTGGAGCAAGGTTTCGCGCAGTTTTGTATCGTGAGAAGAAAATAGGCGGCGGACTACTTCCCCGGAAGGTCCGGAAATGAAGTATTCCACTTTGCCTGGGCCGTCGATACCAATGAGGTTTAGGGAGAACTCTCCGTCGCGGAAACGATCAATTGGAATCTGTGTGTCTGCGCCAAAGCCTGCCCAAATCGGAGTGTTGCGAGCACCGGCGATTTGCGGGGAGGCATACAGCACGGTTCCCGGGGTCCCCAGGTAACTTACAGATGGGTGGTTAGATACCTGGAAGATGTGCGCGGGGTTGCGCCCACGCCAGCCTTTACCGACCCAGTTCATTGCATAGTCAATTGGGAGGGTGTATTCGGTGCGTTCTCCATCTTCAGTACGCACCGTGTAAGTGGTGAGAAGTTCGAAACGTTGATTGATGCCGTCCCAGAATACTTTTGGAGCGTCTACGTGAGTTCGCGCGTAGACAAATTTATTGGTTTCTGAGTATTCCGGCTGTTCGGGGGTTTCAGCTGCTTGTGAAACAACTGGTACCAAACAGATGGCGGCGGTCGCGGTTAACGCTGAAAAGGTCTTAAAAGGGTTTCGCATATCTTTCCCACACAACTTAAATGATTATCATTCTCATTATCGTTAAGGTGAGGCGCCCTCGTCAAATAAAAAATTATTAAAACAACAAATCTGTCTCATATCGCCGAATAATCACCCCGAAAAGCAAACAAACAAACTAAACTAAATACAAAGCAATCACTCGGGAAGTATCCCAACGCGCAAAGGAGCACCCATGTCAGAACCACAACCTTCCCCTTTTGGAACTACCCCACCCCCTCCGGCCCCACCAGCCACCTACGTAGCTCCAAACCCCACCCGGAATGAAGGAGTGGTCACTCCCGCTGACGACTACCAACACGTCACCCTAGAAGTCGACGAAGACCAGGGCGAAGCTGCCCTGAATACCATTGACGTAACCCGATCCGACCTTCCTCCCCGCCCTCGCTCTGTCATCGCAGAAGCCACCTCCCCCTACGCCCGCAAAGCCGGACAGCAAACCAGCCCGCGCGCTTCCAACGGTAAAGATTCTGTAGAATCCCTCAAAGGCATTGCCCGCGCAGTTGCGAAAAACATGGAAACTTCCCTTGAAGTCCCCACGGCAACCAGCGTGCGCCAACTCTCTGCCAAGCTCCTGATTGAAAACCGCGAACTAATTAACTCCTACCTAGCGCTTTCCCACGGTGGCAAAGTCTCTTTCACCCACCTAATCGGCTACGCCCTGATCGAAGCCCTGGCAGAAGCGCCCGCCATGAACGTGCGCTACACCCTGGACGAAACTGGCAAACCAGCCATCCAGCACTTCGCTCACGTCGGATTCGGCCTGGCAATCGACGTTCCCAAAGCCGACGGTAGCCGCACCCTACTGGTACCGGTAATTAAGGATGCCGACAAACTCAACTTCAGCCAGTTCCTCACGGCTTACGAAGAAATCGTTAAAAAAGCTCGCAAAGGTGGCTTAGAAGCCGCCGACTTCGCCGGTGCCACCGTAACCCTCACCAACCCCGGAACCTTAGGCACCACCCACTCAGTTCCCCGCCTCATGCAAGGACAGGGCCTCATTATCGGGGTAGGTGCCACCGAATACCCCGCAGAATGGGCCGGAGCTTCCCCACAGCGCCTGGCAGAAATGGCCATCGGGAAGATTATGACCCTAACCTCCACCTACGACCACCGCGTCATTCAAGGGGCTGGTTCAGGTGAACTGCTGCGAGCCGTGGCCCGCAAACTCACCGGCCAAGAAGGCTTCTACGAACGCGTCTTCGACTCAATGAAGGTCCCCTACTCCCCTTACGAATGGCAACAGGACCAGCAGCGCGTTGGAGAAGCAAACTCCGGTCGCATCATGCAGCTAATCCACGCCTACCGTTCCCGCGGACACCTGGCAGCTGACACCGACCCCCTAGCCTACAAGATCCGTCGTCACCCAGACCTACAGATCTCCCACTACGGTTTAACTGTTTGGGATCTGGACCGTACGTTTGACGTCAATGGCTTCCGCGGCCGCGAAACTATGACCTTACGCGAGATTTTGCAACAGCTACGCGAAACCTACACCCGTACCCTGGGCGTCGAATACATGCACATTCAAGACCCGGTACAGCGCCACTGGATGCAAGAAAAGCTGGAACGCCCCTGGTTGAAACCAACCTTGGAAACCCAGCAGCACATTATGACGATGCTGAATAAGGCAGAGGCTTTCGAGCACTTCTTACAAACCAAGTACATCGGGCAAAAGCGTTTCAGTTTGGAAGGCGGCGAATCCCTCATTCCACTGCTGGACCGCGTCGTTTGGGTAGCTGCCCACTCCAACATCGCTGAAGTCGCCATTGGTATGGCTCACCGTGGGCGCCTAAACGTCCTGGCAAATATTGCTGGGAAATCCTACGGACAAATCTTCTCTGAGTTCGAAGGAAACCACGATCCCCGTACCGTCCAAGGCTCGGGAGACGTAAAGTACCATCTGGGCACCGAAGGAATTTTCTCTGCCTCTGACGGTTATGCAACTAAGGTGTCCTTAGCCGCTAACCCTTCCCACCTTGAAGCAGTTGACGGTGTTTTACAAGGTATCGTGCGCGCTAAGCACGACAAGTTGGATGAAGAAGGCTACCCAGTTCTGCCGATCTTAATCCACGGCGATGCGGCCTTCATCGGTCAGGGCGTCGTTTACGAAACCCTGAATATGAGCCAGTTAAAGGCCTACCGTAACGGCGGCACTTTCCACGTCATCGTGAATAACCAGATCGGCTTCACCACCAGCCCCACTTCTGGCCGTTCCACCCGTTACTGCACTGACTTAGCAAAGGGCTTACAGGTTCCGATTTTCCACGTCAACGCAGATGACCCAGAAATGGTTGTGCGCGTTGCGAAGCTGGCATTTGAGTTCCGCCAAGCTTTCCACAAGGATGTCATCATTGACCTGGTTTGTTACCGCCGGCGCGGACACAACGAAGGCGACGATCCTTCGATGACGCAGCCAGTTATGTACGACCTGATTGGCCGCACCCCCACCACCCGCGATGCCTACACCGCGGACTTGATTGGGCGTGGCGATATTACTGCCGAGGACGCCGCTGCAGCCTCGCAAGAATACAATGACCTGCTGAACCAAATCCTCACCGAAACCCGTGAAAATAAGGGCGTTAAACCAACTACGTCGGAAACTGTAGCCGGTTTGGAACGTCCCGAATCACAGCGTTTAGGTCAGGGACTGGTGATTGGCTGGGAATCCCCGATCTCAGTAGAAATGATCGAACGTATCGGCGATGCCCACATGGATATTCCCGCGGGCTTCACCCCGCACCCAAAGATGGTGCAGCTCTTCGAACGCCGTCAGCAAATGACGCGCAAGGGCAATATCGACTGGGGCTTTGGCGAACTGCTGGCATTTGGTTCCCTGCTGATGGAAGGCACTCCGGTACGTATGTCCGGGCAGGACGCACGCCGCGCTACCTTCGTGCAGCGTCACGCCACGCTCCACGACTACACCAACGGTTCTGAATGGACACCGCTTAACTTCCTGGTTGAGAATCAACCGTCTTTCGAAATCTACGACTCTTCCCTATCTGAATACGCGCCACTGGCCTTCGAATACGGCTACTCAGTAGAACGTCCCGAGGCTTTGGTACTTTGGGAAGCACAGTTCGGCGACTTCGCTAACGGAGCCCAGACGGTTCTGGATGAGTTCATTTCCTCAGCGGAACAAAAGTGGGCGCAGCGTTCGTCGGTCACTTTGCTGCTGCCGCACGGCTATGAGGGACAGGGGCCTGACCACTCATCGGCGCGTATTGAACGCTACCTGGGGCTATGTGCTGAAGAGAACATGTGGGTAGTTCAGCCATCCACTCCGGCTAACCACTTCCATATGCTACGTACGCAGGCTTATAAACGCCCTCGGAAACCACTGATTGTCTTCACCCCGAAGCAGCTGCTGCGCCTGCCGGAAGCCGTTTCGTCAATCGCTGATTTCACCAGCGGCGGATTCCAACCGGTAATCGGGGAAGTTGATGCGCATATCGCAGCTAACCCAGGTGAAGTTAACCGCGTGCTGATCTGTTCTGGCCGCCTCTACTACGAGCTGGTAAAGGAACGTCAGCGTCTGGAAGATACTGCAACCGCGATTATTCGTTTGGAACAGTACTACCCGCTGGCTACCGATGCTTTGCAAGCTGAACTGGATAAGTACCCACATGCAGAGCTGGTCTGGATTCAAGATGAACCTAAGAACCAGGGTGCCTACCCATTCTTGGCTCTGAACTTGTTCCCTGAACTGGGTCGCGTGGTACGGGTCGTGTCTCGCCCAGCTGCGGCTTCTCCATCGGCTGGCACGATGGCTTTGCATAAGTACCAAGCTGAGCAGCTTCGGGCAGAAGCCTTCCGCCGCTAAAGTATTAGTCCCCTTTTAGGTTCGCCGAGCGAAAAGAAAGATTCTGTGCTTTCTTACGCTCGGCGAACCTGTTTTTTAGCTGAATAGACGTAAACTGGCAAAGGAATGTAAAGGAGTAAAAATGCCAGCGAAGCGCGTTTGTGTAGTTGGAGATGAACTGGTTTCCGGAATGGGAGATGCCCGCGGATTAGGTTGGCTGGGGCGAGTTCTTGCCCGCACTAAGCAACCCGCAGATATGCAGGTTTTCCCGCTGGCAGTTCCAGCTGAGACTACCACGGCTTTAGGAGCTCGCTGGGAAAGCGAATGCTTCCGTCGTTTCGACGCTGAAACCGAGAACTACTTGATTATCCAACTGGGTAAAGGCGATTTAGAAGCCGGTGTTTCAGCTGCCCGTACCCGCCTAAATCTGGCAAATATTCTAGATATTGCCTTGCAAAAAGACATTAAGCCGCTGGTTGTGGGACCGCCACCGCTGCGTTCCTTTGATATGCGCCAATTGCAAGAGATTTCGAAAGCCGGCGCAGAAGTGTGTGAGCGACGCGGCGTTACCTACGTTGATACTTTTAAACCTTTGGTTAATCACAATCAGTGGCATGACGATCTGAGTTTATCGCCGCAGCAAATGCCTTCCCAAACTGGATACGGGTTGTTGGCGTGGATTATTTTGCACTGCGGTTGGTATCAGTGGATCGGTTTGGAAGCCTCTGAATGACCCGTTCACTCCCTGATTTAACCCCGTATTTTGAAATCGAGTTGCCAGCTGATGTGCAGCAGCTAACGGCGGCGCAGACTTTTGGCGACCTGTTCATCTGGCAATCAGCAGCGGAAGATGAGCGTTGGGACGCGCCTTTTGACAGTGCCACGGAACTGTTAGAAACCGATCCCGAGGCCTGTTTTGACCAGTGTATGTTGGCTTTGGAAGCCGTGTCGGTGGAGTTTCCGGTCATTCCTAAGTTTCTGGGCGCTTTAAAACAGCCTGCGGGATTGTCCCGTGTTTCCGCAGTGCCACTTTACTGTGAGAATTTCACAGCCAGACTGCTGGTTACGAAGTTCGCTACGTTCACGCCAGAGATTCCCTTTGTGAAAATTCCTGATATTGCGGTGCGCGGACGCCTGTGGCTTGCCAATCAGTGTTCTTTAGGGGCGTTCCCCCACTTGCAAGATCCTCTGAAGTACGCGGTTAGGTTAGCTTCGGAAGCCGGTGCCATGGCTCCGGGGGATCCCGATTCGGCGGCAATGCTGGCGATTTTCATGTGGATGCAAGATAAGCCGGTGAAACGTCAACTAGAGTTTTTAAGCGAGGTTTTTAAGACTTCTTTTTCCACAGAGCAGCTGAGCTATGCGTATTATGTGGCAGCTTTACTGCGTAGTGGAACGGCAGATGCTTTGGGGTGCTATCAGCAGGTTGCTCCGGGAACTGCTTTTTATGAGCACGCGTTAGAGGAAGCGGTTACGCTGCGCGCCGAGTTAGAGTTGTCGCAGCCGGATTATCAGATTCCTGATTATAGTGATCCGGCGCAGGTATTTAACTTCATGGATGGTTCTACTGCTGTTCCGTTTCCAGTAGATGCTCACTTCCGTCAGCCTTTGTTGGAGCTAGTAGATTTAATTCATAGTTTGCTTAGAGAAGCGGGACAAGGCGAAGCACTAAAAGCATTCCTAGAGTACGATCGGTTAGCGCATTTACCGCATTAACTCGGCACTTAAGCCCAATTCGCACGGGAAACGCGTTTCGTATACGAATTGAGCCCCCAGCCCCCGCAAATTCGCACGGGAAACGCGTTTCGTATGCGAAATGAGAGGGTAAAGGCCCCCAATTCGCACGGGAAACCGCTTTCGTATGCGACATAAAAAATCGCACGGTCTCATATGAAACCGTGCGAAAGTTTGGCTTAACACCTGTCAATCTATAGAGATTGACAACCACTCATGCGTTTGGACGCTTCCCGTGGTTTGCGCCGCCCTTACGACGTGCGCGACGCTTACGGCCTCGCTTGCTCATATCTGGCTCCTGTAAAACTACTTCAGTAACTCAAGATTCAGTAACTACAGTCCGAAAACTGCAGACAACTCTACTATTTTCACACATTCACTCGTCAATGACAATTAGAGCCGCGTGACAGTTCGCTGAATCACTTATCGACCGCTATTTTATTTACCAGCCGACCCGTTAATCGCGCGTCACGTCAGCTTCGCGAATCTCTGCCTTAATACGTTCACGCAGTTCAGCCGGAACTTCCTTCCGGTAACAATCCTTCACCAGATGACGCAAGTGCATTTCCACATCGTATAAGCTCTTACAATGCTCGCAACCATCTAAATGCACCTGCAGGCGCTCTTGCGTATCTGCGTCCAGTTCCCCATCAGCCAATAAAAACAGTAGCTCTTCCAACTCTTGACAAGTTGTACAGGTAGGTTCATATCCCATTTTTACGCATCCTCTTTCACAACTTGAATCCCATTTGCCCGGGCGTAATCAGCCAACCGCGAGCGCAACATTGCTCTTCCACGGTGAATCCGCGACATAACCGTCCCAGCGGGAGTTCCCATTAGTTCCGCGATTTCCTTATATGAGAAGCCTTCAACATCTGCCAGGACCACCGCTTCACGATAGGTAGCCGGCATTTCTTCTAACGCTTTAACGACTACTTCATCAGTTAAAGAGTTAAAAGCTTCTGCTTCGGCGGAGCGTAACCCCGTTGGGTCATGAGAAGCCGCTTGGAACATCTCCCAATCCGTAGTGTTATCTGCATCCACTTCCACAGGGCGACGCTGCTTACGCCGGTACTGGTTAATGAAGGTATTTTGCAAAATCCGGTACATCCAGGCTTTCAGATTCGTTCCAGCTTCAAAAGTGTGGAAAGAACTATAAGCTTTCATGAAAGTATCTTGCAGCAAATCTTGGGCATCAACCGGTGCCCCGGTGAGCCGGTAGGCAGCCGCATAAAGTTGATCCATTAAGGGCAAAGCTTCGGTTTCAAACCGCTCCCGAAGCTGCGCCTCAGCATTATCTTTCGCATTCATCAATATTTAGCGTACGCGATTTTTCACCCTACGCAAAAGAATAAATCACGCTAAAATGAAACCATGAGTTTACTACGATTTACTGCACGCACTCTTTTAGCTTTGCCTTTCATCGTTGACGGCATCGACGCCGTTCAACATCCAGCAGAACACGGAAAGAAACTCCGTAAGTGTCTGAAGTCCATGAAGGAACTGGGGCTTCCTGAAGTTTCTAAGGAACAGGCAGAAACGCTCTCTCGCGTTGCCGGCGCTGCCAGCGTGGTAGCTGCCGGGGGTCTGATCTTAGGTAAAGCTCCGCGTACCTGCGCTGCTGCTTTAGCCTGTGCCGCAGTGCCGATCGCACTGGTACAAAACCCAGTTTGGACTGCCGCAGATCGCGACGAACGCAACCGTTACCGCCGTGGTTTAGAACGCTACGGTGCCGTTTTTGGCGGCTTAGTATTCGCTTCTTTAGACCGCAAGGGCGCTCCATCAGCGTCTTGGCGGCTAACGAACTGGCAGCAACAGCGCCAAGCAATTAGCCAAGTACGTGAAGAAGCACGCGCTGTCTAAAGGAAAGTCTTTAGTTATTTCCTAATGACGGTAAATGAATCTGTTTCAGCGGGGGCTGGTGTTTTTACACCGGTCCCCGCTGAGTCTACTTCTGCCCCAAGTTCGCAGACTTCCCCCCACGAATACTGGGAGGCTCCACTGGCGCCAGACCTGGCTTATGAGTCAGAGCCACTGCAAATTCCCGGTTCTAAATCACAGACAAATCGCGCTTTGCTGCTGGCATCATTAAGCAACTCCCCCAGCCGAATCGTAAACCCACTGTGGGCCAGAGATACTTTGCTGATGAAAGCTGGTTTAGAACAGCTGGGTGCCAAATTCACAGAAGTTTCTGCGAACGTTATCGAAGTTACCCCGCTATCTTTAAGCAAACTAACTCAACCGGTCACAATTGACTGCGGGTTAGCCGGCACTGTGATGCGCTTCTTACCGGTAGTTGCAGCAGCGTTAGCTACGCCGGTTACTTTCACTGCCGATCCGCAGGCGAATCAGCGTCCTTTACAACCGCTTTTAGCGGTCCTAACCAGCTTAGGTGCCGAAGTAAAGTATCACGGGGAAGCTACTTTTCCGTTTACTATTCGCGGGCCACTAAAGCATTTTCCAACTGAAATAGAAGTTGACGCTACCTCTTCATCACAGTTCTTTTCAGCGCTCTTATTGGTTTTACCGTGGGCGTATCCAGCAGGGCGTTTAGTGACTATTCGTTCCACTCTTCCGCCCTCGACCCCGCATATCCTAATGTCGGTTGCCGAGTTAGCAGCTTACGGGATAGCTGCGTCTTTAGAACCCCTGCCAAGAGAATCTGCCCCAGAAACTGCCCCGCAGCTAAGCCTCGCATCAGCCCTGCAGCCAACCCAGGCGGCTGCTTCTAAGACTTTGGCTGTCCGCCTGCAAACTGCCTGCCCGGTACCGGTGCAGCCAACTCGCCGGATTGAAGTTGATACCACCACGGCAATGGTTTTCATAGCCGCAGCTGCTTTTACTAAAGCTCCCGTGCGGATTGCTAACTGGCCTAAGGAATCAGCGCAGCCCGGGGCAGGTTTCCTACAGATTCTGCGCCAACTGGGCGTGGTTACCTACTTTGAAGAAGCTGCGGACGGAACTACAACGCTGTTGGCACTACCTGCCGATTTAACCTGTACCCCGCCAGAGAAGCCCTTTGATTTAAGCGATTTTGGTGAGCTCACCCCGGTTGCCGTTGGATTAGCAACCCAAGCTCCGGTGCCGGTAACATTCACGGGTATTAAACATCTGCGCGGGCATGAAACTGACCGGCTGGCTGCGTTGGCAACTGAACTGGCAAAACTTGGCATCCCCTGCCAGGTAAAGGACGACTCCCTCACGGTTTTCCCGCGGGAAAGTGAAAAACACCCACAAAAGTCCAAACTCGCGCCAGCAGTTTCCGCACCGGAAACTCATAATCTGCCGGTGCTTTTGCACACTTACCACGATCACCGGCTGGCTATGCTCGCTGCCCTGCTAGGCTTGAAGTATCCGATCTTAGTTGAAAACGTAGCAACGGTAGCCAAAACGCTACCTAACTTTGTACAGCTGTGGGAAAGCCTTATCTTAGGTAAGCCCACTCCTGCAACGGCTAGAGGTGCCATTGCAAACACCTACCGAGTAGCCCCACCAGAAAACTGCCACGAAACCCCTGTAAGAACTGATAAAGGAGGCTCCGTTGAGCCGGCGTGATATTGGCACTGATGATGCGCGTGTGAAGGTACGTCCTGACAAAGGGTCGCGTCCTCGCACCAAAATCCGTCCCGACTATTCTGACTGCCCCACTGGTTTTGTATTTTCGGTGGACCGCGGCCGCTATCACGTGCTCTTTGGTGAAACGAAACTAATGGCGGTTAAATCCAGGGAACTGGGTCGCGGTTCGATTGTGGTGGGCGACCTGGTGCGTCTTAACGGCGACCTGTCGGGGAAAAAAGATACTTTAGCGCGGATTGTCGCGGTGCAAGACCGCCAAACTGTCTTGCGCCGCAGCGGTGAAGATGCTGATACTGTGGGGCGCGAGAAAACGATGGTGGCGAATGCCGACAACCTGGTGATTGTTACTGCAATGACTAATCCCCCGGTGCGTCCCGGTTTCATTGACCGCTGTCTGGTGGCTGCCTATGATTCCAAAATGCGCCCGATCGTGTGCTTAACTAAAGCAGATTTAGGAGATCCCGACAACGTAATTTCGCTTTGCCAAGCTCTGGGCGTAACCACTGTGATTTCTTCAAATGTGCCGGGTCATACGCATGAACAGGGATACCAGGATTTGTTAGCCCTTATCGACGGGCAAACTTCGGTCCTGATTGGACATTCTGGGGTTGGTAAGTCGACTTTGATTAATGCAATCTTGCCTGAAGCGGAACGCCTTACCGGGGATGTTAATCAGGTGACGGGGCGTGGACGCCACACTTCAACTAATATGCTGGCGCTTCCCCTTCCCCAAGGCGGTTGGATTATTGATACTCCGGGGGTGCGCGGCTTTGGTTTAGCACACGTAGAGCCGGACACCGTGGTGGCGGCTTTGCCTGAGTTGGCGGATGCGATTGAGGATTGTCCGCGCGGTTGTACTCACTTGGCGGGTGCCGCTGAGTGTGGTTTAGATCTGTGGGCGCAGGCCGGTAGTGAAGCAGAGCAAGAGTTCCGGCAGTTGCGTTTACATTCTGTGCGCCGGCTTTTGGAGAGTTTGAAAACTGCGCAAGAGAAACCTTGGGAAGTTTTGTCGTAGCGCAGCCAGACGGCTAAGCGAATTTTTCATGTCACCGGGGAGTTTTAGAGTATTAGTATGAAGATTTTACATACGGCTGATTGGCATCTGGGGAGAGTGCTGCACGGGGTTTCGCTAGAGGAATTTCAAGCGGATTTCCTGCGTTTCTTCGTTGATTTGGTGCGGGTTGAAGCTCCCGAAGCAGTGGTAATTGCCGGAGATATCTTCGACCGCTCAATCGCGCCGGTGACGGCTTTAGCTTTAATGGATCAGACGCTGGCGCAGTTAGCGGCGTTAACTAAGGTTATTTTGATTCCGGGCAATCACGATTCGGCGGCGCGACTGGGGTACGGCACCAGTTTATATGCTGAGAACGTGGTTGTTTACGCGCAGTATGCGCAGGTGGGAACGCCGGTAGTTTTAGGGGCTGGTTTAGATACTGTCAACATTTACCCACTTCCCTATTTGGAACCAGATTTAGCACGCTACCACTTTGCCGATCCGCAGACGGATGAGCCCACGGCGCGTTCTCATCAGGCGGTTAATTCGGCGGCAGCGCAGCGGATTTTCGCGGATTTACAGCAGCGGATGGGGATTGGTTTAGTGGTGGCTCATCCGTTTGTGGCGGGTTCAGCTACGTCCGAGTCAGAGCGTGATATTTCAGTTGGCGGCGTGCAAAGTATTGCGGTTGATACTTTCCAAGACCCCGCTGGGCAGGTGAAATATGTGGCGTGCGGGCATTTGCACCGCCCCCAAACGCTGGTTCCGCCACAGGGAGATCCGCAAGATTACCGCGTGCGTTATGCGGGTTCGCCACTTCCCTTTTCTTTTTCCGAGGGCGGCGATAAAAAGTCTATTACCCGTTTAGAGGTTTCTAACCAGCAGGTTGCCGTATCTGAGATTGCGGTTCCGCAGCCTTATAAGCTGGCTACTTTTAAAGGCACTTTGGAGCAGTTAGCTGAGCTGGCTGTAACTGTGGATGAGAGCGAAAAAACCTTCTATGCGGTAGAAATTACTGATGTTTTCCGCCCTCAGAATCTGTTTGCTAAAGTAAAGCAGCTGTTGCCAACTGTCATGCAGATTCGCCACGTGGGGGCGGGCAAGTTTGATACGGAAGCTACTGTAGTTACAGCGCAAACCAGTCCGGGGGAAGTCTGTGAACAGTTCTTTGCCGTGGCGTTAGGTCGCGAGCTTACGGAAGCTGAATCTGCTGTGATTGAAGAGATCTGGGAAAACTTACGGATGCAGGAGAAGGCACTATGCGACTAATCGAGTTAAAGTTTGCTGCTTTAGGTCCATTCGCTGGGGAACAGTGCATTCGTTTCGCCGATTTTGAAGCTGCCGGTTTATTTTTGTTGCGGGGGGCTACCGGTTCGGGAAAGTCTTCGATTATTGATGCGGTGCTCTTTGCTCTTTATGGGGAAAGCCCGCTGAAGGATACTTCTTCTACGCAGCGTTTGCGTTCTAACTTTGCTGATAGCCAAACCGCCAGCTATGCGGAGCTGTTGTTTGAAGTCCCTGCGGGGGCGTATTTGGTGCGTCGTTCTCCGCGGTATGTGAAGGCGGGGAATAAGAATGCTACTGCCGGTACGGCGGTTTTAGAAAAAGTACAGTTGGTTGATGACCAGATTGTGGGGCGTGAACCGCTGGGAGCTAAACCGGCAGAAGTTAATGCGTTGATTCCTGAGATTCTGGGGATTCAACATAGCCAGTTTTTACAAACAGTGGTGCTTCCTCAAGGAAAGTTCGCAGAGTTTGTGCGAGCCACCCCAGATAGTCGCAAGCAGCTTCTGCAGCAGATTTTTAAGACGCATCAGTTCGATCGTTTCACTGAAGCTTTAAAGGAAAAATCTAAGGCTGCTAAAGCTCAGTATGAAGCTTTAGTTTCTCAGGCGCGTTTTTTAAGTGGCAGTATCGTCGGAGAGGATACTGCCCAGTTACCGGTTGAACAGCTTTTAGAGGCAGCCAGTGAAAAATTGACTGCGGATATGCAGTGGGCTGACCGCTGCGAGCAGGCTGCTGGGGCGGCGAAAGCTGATGCTTTGGAAGCTAGTTTCCTGCTTAAAGAAACTCTCAAATTCCAGCAGATTCACGCTGAATTTTCGGATATTAAAGCGCAGCAAGAAAGTCTAATGGCGCAGGCCGACCACTTTGCGGATTTAGACCAACAGGTACGTTTGGCGCAGGGTGCTAAAGAAGTTGTTGCTGCTCACGGGCGTTGGGAAGAGCTACAGGTAGAGATTACTGAGAAGGAAGCTACGTTAGCTCAACAGTTTGGTTTTGATACTTCAATTTCCGATGGGTTTGCAACTGCCCAAGCTAAAGAGGCTACGCTAACTGAGCTGTTGAAAGTAAAAGAAACTCAGTTGCGGCAGCTGCAGTTGTTGGAGCAAAAAGAAAGCCTGCTTGCTGAGCAAAAAACTGCGCAAGCTAACTTACAAGCCAGCGTGAAACACTATCAGTCCCGGCTGTCAGAAGCTGAAAAGCCCTTAGACATCCTGGCCGAGCAGATTCGTCAGCTTAAAGAAGCTGACTTAGAAAAACCTGCTGCCCAGGCAGAAGTAACCCGGTTACAAGAGCGTTTAGAGCACAGCCGCCAGGGCGATCAAAAACGGGTTGAGCTAGTTGCTTGCGCGGAAGAAATTGGCATACGCAAACGCGACTATATGCAGGCGGTACGCGATTATGAGCGCGCATGGGAGGTCTGGCAAGCTGATGCAGCTAGGCAGTTAGCTGCGCTACTTCAACCCGGCGAGGCTTGCCTGGTCTGCGGGAGCCAAACCCATCCGGCACCAGCTCATACCGTTGCGGGCGTGTCTGCAGTGGCATCCTCGCTTGAAGAAAAGGTAGACGACAGCGCAGTAACTGAAAGCAACCGTGAAATAGCTGAAACCAGCAGCGAAGTAAGTGAAGTTGATCCGGCTGCAACGCTGGCTGCTTGTGCCCAAATAGTTACTGATAAACGTGTAGCTTTAGAGCTAAAACAGTCGCAGCAAGGTGAAATTACTGCAGAAATTACCAAGCTGAATGCTTTAGCTGGTTCGCATACTCGGCATTTAGAAGAGTTACTTGAAAGTGCGCAGGGGCACCTGCAACAACTTGATGCTAAGTTAACTGAGGCGACCGCATTAGAACAAATACTGAAAGCAGCTAAAGATGAATTAGCTGAGATAGAAAAGAATAAGCTAACCGCTGAAGTCCGCGGTGAAGAAATTGGTAAGCTGGTGGCGCTTTTAGACACTGAGGTGGCTCAGCTTCACCAAAGCCTGCAGGCAGAGTCTGTATCTGAAGACCTAGTATTTGATAGCACGCAGCTTGCGGTAGAAGTCTCTGAGTTGGAGCAAGCATTAGCTATCCAAAAGCAACTGCTAACCGAACTTTCCGCTCTGACCTCTTTAACCCAATTAGCTATTAATGCGGCAGAGTCTTTTGAAAAGCTGCTAGATGACAGCAGTTTCACTAATATTGATGAAGCTCGGGAAGCTTTAGAAGCCGTGCCTTCTTTAGAAACTGCTTTGCAAGAGTTAGCTACCTACCGCGCTCAGTTAGCCCAGGTAGTGGAAACTTACACTCAGCTGGCTCCCCAAGCTGAAGCTATTGGAGAATTGCCCAATGTTAATGGGTTGAAAGCTATTGTCGGAGTTTTACAAAAGCGTTTCGAAGAAGCCCAAGCCCAGGCTATCCGCTCAACTACCCTGTTAGCTTCTCAGCAAAAGCTATTTGCCCAGTTGCAAACCCAGTTAGAGCAAATTACCACCCAAGAAACCACCAGTGGCTATTTGCTGCGTTTAGCAGAGCTAGCCTTAGGCGCGAAAACGGCTACTGGCACTGCGATCCCGCTTTCAACATGGGTATTAATTGAACGTTTCGAAGCAGTAATTGCCGCTGCGAATCCTTTTATTGCCCGCTTTTCTAATGACCGTTTCAAACTGTTGCGGGTAGATGAAGATGGGAATTCTTCAGCCCAGCACGGAGGTTTAGGCATTAGCGTTTTTGATAATGAAACAGAAAGGCAGCGCCCCAGTAAAACCCTCTCAGGCGGCGAAACCTTCTATGTTTCGTTAGCTTTAGCGTTGGGCTTAGCAGAAGTTGTTTCCGCCGAAGCAGGCGGCATTGACTTTAAGTCGATGCTTATTGACGAAGGTTTTGGCTCATTAGATCCAGAAACTTTAGATAAAGTCTTAGAAGGAATTAAGCAGATTAACCACTCGGGAAGAACTGTGGGGATCGTTTCGCATGTGGAAGAGTTGCGCCGACGCATTAGTGATGGGATTGAAGTGGTTCCTAATCCTGCCGGCGGCTCAAAACTGCGGATTTACAGCTAATTAACGGCCTTGTGACCCCTAATCGTAAAGCTATTATGCTTCTGGTAACGCGTCCGTTAAGTCCGCTGTTAGTTTCCGCAGAAGTTTCAGTTCTTCAGGAGCGTACCATTCCAAAGCGCACTCTAGAAGCTCCGCTACGGCGTCGTCTGCTTCGTCTTGGGTGGTGGCCGCGCAGGCAGCCTGGACCCATTCGGTGGCTTCCGGACCGTCTACTAAAAAGGCCGCGACTTTTTTCCAAGGCAAGCCTTTAGCAACTTCCGCAGTATCTTTTACTTCTACGGCAATAACTACTCGACGGGCAGGCGCTAGGGGATTGTCGCGTAGCATTTCTAAAGAGATTAGCGAGGCGTCCTCGGTAGCCTCATAGTCAGCGACTTCTGCAGCATCAGGTCCACTGTGAACCAACTGCGGCACAACGGGTTCAACGGTGGGCAGGGTATCAGCTGCCAAGTCTAACAATGTGGCTGGAATAAAAACTCGCATACTTTTATTGTGCCATGTGGGAAGCTAACTTCGTATTCTGCAGGTGTTTCAAAACCGTTTCCAGGGCAGCCACTACTTCAGCTTGGGCAGCTAGTTTCGCGACTGGCGTAGCTGCAAGCAGCGCGTCAGCAATCTCCGGTGATTCTTCGATGACAATATAGGGCAAGTTTGGGGCGATAGTATTCAGCACGCGGTTCAGTGAATGTTTTAGGCGCCGACCTTTTTGGCTTGTTTCGGCGCGGTTGATAAGCAATAAATCAACTTCGATGCCGTTTTCTTTCGCGTCATCTAAAACGTGTCCCAGGCGGGTCAGTCCAATCGCATCGGCTTTCGCTACCACAATTACAATGTCTGCGGTGCTTAAAAGCATCTGGTTAATGTCTTCTCTAGACGGCACAAAAGTAAGTTGTGAAGGATCAGCTTCTCCTAAACCAGCGCCCAAGTCTAAGACTAAATGGGATTGGCGGGCGCATAGTTCCAGCAGGTCACCAAGTCCTTCCGCACTTACTTGTCGCCATTTATCGGCGCGAGTAAGTCCCGCTAAGAGGTGCAGGTTAGGATCCAGTTCATAGGTGATTTCCTGAAGGGTTTGGCGGTCCAATTCACCGCGGTTGCGCAGTCCCAGGGCGGCGGATAAGCCCGGCCCACCCGGTTCTTCCCCCGTCATTTGTAGTAAAGAAGGGGCTTGCAGGTCTAAGTCCAGCAGGGTGACTGGTTGAGCGGTTTGGCTTAATTGGTAGGCGAAGTTAAGGGCTAAAGTTGAGCGGCCGGGCGCGCCGTGGGTTCCCCAAAAAGCAATCGTTTTTCCGTCGAAATCAGTTTCGGCAGTGGTCTCCAGTTCAGGTAGTTCAGTGGGAAGACCGAAAAGGTGTTGTTTCACGCCCAGAGTGAGGGTTTGGATCACGTCCTGGGGGTCGCCGTATTCGCAGCGGGCTGATTCTCCCAGTGTCGGGTTTTCTAAAGCATCTGCTACCAGTAGCAAAGTGAAGACACCCAGAGCGCTCATATCGTCTAAGAAGGTGGCGTCTAATCCAGTGGCATCGGCGTCGGCAATCAGGATTCGGCTCAGTCCTGCTTGCAAACTAGCGCGTGCGTCAGCTGCGTCAGCGCAGCGGCGGATGACGTGGAACTTCGCGGCATGTTTATTCAGTTCCCGAACGACTTCAGCTTCATAGGGTTGGCGTAGCCAGACAACAACGTTTTCTACTTGCATTGTCAGCCTTTCGGCACGATTACCAGCTGGTAGTCGCTGTTTGCGGATTCTAGCAGCACTGCCAGCTGGGCTGCGGGTACGGAGATTTCAACGGCTTGCGTGCGGTCATTTAAGAGCCGGCTTTGTTCTTGTGGCAGGGCGACTATCAGAGCTTCGTTGGTTAAGACTTTCGCTTCTTTTGCTCCTTTATCGTGGAGTTGATTTTGGGGAACTGCCCAGACTTCAACTTCGCTGCCTACTTTGACGCTTGAAGGGATTGCCGGACTGACTTTAATCACCAGTTGTCTCCGCCCCAGGTTATTTTCGGTGATTACGGCAGTTTTTGGAAGCAGTTCTCCCTTACTTAAAGAGCGGGTTGCGACCAGGTTTTCGGGCAGTTCTCCGGCAGGTAGGTAGGCGTCAGATTCAACGCGTGCTGAAACTGCTTTTAATTCGCTGGCTGAGATTTCTTGGCCGGCTGCAATGTCTGCGGTGACTTCGTAGTAGGTGGCTCCGCCTTTCGCACGGGCGACGATTACAGAGGTCAGGACGATAGAGAGCAGAATTAGCGCCAGACCGGTGAGGAACTTTGGGTCCGTTAGTACTCGCTGGCGTTTAGCTTGATTGGCTTTTATTTTTGTCTTAGCGAAGAAACTCATACTAACATGATGCACCTAAGGTTCGTTAAGTGTGAGCAGTTTGAATAAATTGTGGATAACTGACAAGAACTTAAATGTAGTGCATAATATCAGTATGAAACCTCGTTTTTACACTCTGACGGATATTTCCGAGATTCTTAATATCAGCATGTCTGCCGCACGTTCTCTGGTTACTTCCGGAGAGCTTCCTGCTATTCAAATCGGTGGCAAGCAAGCTTGGCGGGTAGAGGTTTCTGAGTTAGAAGCTTTTATTCAGCGCCAGTACCAGCTGACTCGCGAACGGATCGATACGGGAAATTTGCGTTAAGCGCCCAGAGTTTTCAAAGAGAATAAGCCGTCACTTGCAACAGAGAGTTGCTGGTGGCGGTTTTGTTCATTTAGCACGTCAAAGTGGTCCGCATAGACGCCTACCAGGTAGCCGGTTTGGAAGGTTCCGTTTGCTAAAGTGACCAGCACCCGCAGGCGCCCGCGGGCGATGCGCCGCATAATTTGGTTGATTTGGGAGCGTTTTTGGACTTCTAAGACCTGAATGCGCGCATCTTTTAGACCGCCGATCACAGGGCAGTTCTTAAGGTTAATCAGTTCCGCTTCCACCCCGTTTTTCACCAGTATCCATCCGTTCCCAGCTTCTTCCAGGAGGACTTGCTGGGGTTGCCCGCCGGGTCGATAAATAGTGATTTCTTTTCCGAGGGCGGCGCAGAGGCGTTGCATTAGGGTGATGCGTGCAGTTTCCCCTTCGGCTAGTTCGGCTGCATCTGCCAGCTGCTGTTGACGAGTTTGGGCGATTAGCTCTGCTTCGAGCTGATCAATGAGGTATTTGAGGTCCATAGTTTGATTGAACCGGATTATTTTGAAAATTCCAAGGGGATTAGCTATTGACTAAGAGAAGTAACCAACCTATAGTTTAATCATTCAGCAAGAACTGATAAGAACTGATAGGAAACGTAGCCATGGGAAAGAAACTTAACTTACCTAAAGAGGGTACTCAGGACACCGCTGTCCTTTTAGCCTCTTTTAAAGCTTTCACCAGTTCACTTTTACTTAGTTGCCTTGCCGTGTTGGTATTAGCGCTGATTTGGGATAGTTCTAAAGCTTGGCTAAACCAGCCAGTTTCTTTGAGTGTTTCCACTGATTCACCGGCCCTGTTACTGCCACTACTGGGAATTTTTACCCTACTTTCCTTCTATTCCCTATGGGTTACCGTTTCACACCTGGTGGCCGCAACTGCGTTAGCGTTACACCAGCAGGGCAAATCCGTTAACCTAGCCAAACTTGCTGAGCTGCGTATACTCTCTGGCGGAGCAAAAGCCTATTTGCAAAAGGCCTTAATTACTTCAACCTTGGTATCTTCGCTTGCCTTCTCTGCAGCTTCAGCCACTACTGCCGATCCGGAAGAACTACGGTGGGGCAGCGCAAACACTTCCCCCACGGTGACCAACACGTTTACGCCCTCAACCCAAGTCTTACCCGCAGCCTCCCCTACCGCTACCGCGGAGCCCTCTGCCCCTGCCACTACCTCTGCCCCTGCCTCTACCTGGCAAGTCAGTCCCGGAGATTGCCTGTGGTCGATCGCAAAGCAGCATTTGGGAACCGAAGACCTGTATCTCATCAACAACTACTGGCACACCATCTGGGATGCTAATCGTGAAGTGATTGGCGATAACCCGAACTTAATCTACCCCGGGCAGGTACTCACCCTCCCCGTTTTACAACCAAAGTAGTTTCAAAGGATTAATCATGTCTACCGCAACTGCTACGCGCCCCACTTTTCCAAGGCACTCTTTGTCAGCCGATTCTTTCCCCGCCCACATTCTGCCACCCCCGCAGCAAAAGCAGAACCTCTGGAAGGCTCTTGATATTTCTTGGGATTTTGCCAACCGCTTCACACCAGAGCCTTCCCCACACCTGTTTCCTAACCCGGCCGTAAGCACGGTAACTTACCTCCCCGACCCAAAACTGTGGTCGCGGGCAGTAGCTGCCGCTTTAGTTGAAGTACTCTTAGGCAAACGCCCGGCATCCCAGTTACAGCGGTGGGTAGCTCCGGAAATCTTCACCGCTTTGGAAAGACGAGTTGAGCTAAACCGCCGTTTAGAAGGAGAACCTCCGCGCAGTCTCCCGCCAAAGGTTTTAAGCTCCCGCATCTGCATTGTCTCAGCCTCAGTAGTGGAAACTACCCACTCAGTACTCACTGCAGTGAAGACAGTAGCCGTGTGTGTCCGCCTAGAGGCTCGGCGAAACCAATGGGTGGTAACAGCTATAGAGATGCTGTAAGTGACTCAGGTTACCTTCAGAGCAGTATTAGGGACTCCACCTCCCAGTTTTTCAAGAAAACATCTACAATAGATAAGGATTGTAGTTTTACAAAAGCTGGTTTCCAATGAGTGTCATAGCGGGGAAACCGCGTTAGAAAACTTGGAGTATCGTGTCTATTTTCGACAAAATCCTTCGCATCGGTGAAGGCCGCACCCTTAAGAAGCTTGAACAGATCGCCGATCAGATCGAAGCTTTAGAAGAAGATTTCAAGCAATTCACTGATGAAGAGCTGCGTGCAAAAACCGCTGAGTTCAAAGAACGTTTAGCCGAAGGTGAAACCCTAGATGACCTGCTGGTAGAAGCTTTTGCCACCGTACGTGAAGCTGCGGACCGTGTGCTGGGAATGCGTCACTTCCGCGTGCAGCTTATCGGTGGTGCCGCCTTACACCAGGGCAACATCGCGGAAATGAAAACTGGTGAAGGTAAGACCCTGGTAGCTACCCTCCCCTCTTATCTACGCGCCCTCACTGGCAAGGGTGTACACGTAGTTACCGTTAACGACTACCTGGCTTCCTACCAGTCTGACATCATGGGACGCGTCTACCGTTGGTTGGGCCTTTCCTGTGGCTGTATCCTGGCTGGCCAAACCCCAGCGGAACGCCGCGAACAGTACAACTGCGATATTACCTACGGTACGAATAACGAATTCGGCTTCGACTACCTGCGCGACAACATGGCGCAGGTTCCCGAAGAAATGGTACAGCGCGGCCACAACTACGTGATCGTCGACGAAGTTGACTCGATTCTGATTGACGAAGCCCGTACCCCACTGATTATCTCTGGCCCTGCAACTGGCGACGTTAACTCTTGGTATTCTGCCTTCTCACAGCTGGTGTTGCGTATGCAGGCTGGCGAAGACTATGAAGTTGATGAAAAGAAGCGCACCGTAGGCGTTTTGGAGCCAGGCATCGAGTTTGTCGAAGACCAACTGGGAATCGACAACCTCTACGACGCTGCTTACACTCCGCTTATCGGCTTCTTGAACAACGCTTTGAAAGCTAAGGAACTGTTCAAGAAAGACCGCGATTACATCGTGACTGACGGTGAAGTGTTAATCGTCGACGAACATACCGGCCGTGTACTGCCAGGGCGTCGTTACAACGAAGGTATGCACCAGGCAATTGAAGCCAAGGAAAATGTTGAAATCCAGGCTGAGAACCAGACGCTGGCAACCATTACCTTGCAGAACTACTTCCGACTTTACCCAGAAGGCTCTCGCGCCGGCATGACCGGTACTGCTGAAACCGAAGCAGCAGAGTTCGTATCTACCTATAAGATTGGCGTTATCCCAATCCCTACGAACCGCCCGATGATTCGTATCGACCAGCCTGACTTGATCTACCCCACCTTCGAGGGGAAGATGAAGGCAGTTATCAACGATATTGTGGAGCGTCACCGCAAGGGACAGCCAGTTTTGGTGGGTACCACTTCCGTTGAAAAGTCAGAACTGGTTTCTAAACTGCTTAAAGAACGCGGCGTTCCCCACGAAGTGCTAAATGCCAAACAGCATAAGCGCGAAGCGGCGGTAGTTGCAATGGCAGGCCGTAAGGGTGCTGTGACGGTAGCAACCAACATGGCGGGTCGTGGTACCGACATTATGCTTGGTGGTAACCCCGAACATATCGCTGTTTCTGAAATGAATGCGCGCGGTCTGGATCCAAAGGAAGATTCCGAAGCCTATGAAGCAGAATGGCCATTGGCGTTAGAACGCGCTCGCAACGCCGTAGCTGCTGAACACGATGAAGTTCTGGAACTGGGCGGACTTTACGTGCTGGGAACGGAACGCCACGAATCTCGCCGTATCGACAACCAGTTGCGTGGTCGTTCCGGACGTCAGGGTGACCCGGGCGAATCCCGCTTCTATCTGTCGATGGAAGATGACCTGATGCGACTGATCAACTCTGGACTAGCCCAACGCATCATGGCTTCAGGCGCCTATCCAGCAGATATGCCGTTAGAGTCAAAGATCGTTTCTCGCTCAATTGCTTCGGCGCAAAGCCAAGTTGAAGGTCGCAACTTCGAAATCCGTAAGAACGTTTTGAAGTACGACGATGTGATGACCGGGCAGCGCGAAACTATCTACAACGAACGTAATCGCGTTTTGAACGGTGAAAACATGGAACCACAGCTAAAGCGTTTCATGGAGTTCATCGTCACCAACGTAGTTAGCGAAAGCTACAACCCAGAGACGAATGAACTGGACTTCGACGAACTGATCGAATCCATGCGCAATATCTACCCCGCTACCATTATGCCAAGCGATATCGTGGAAGCTGCCGGCGGAGATCACGCAGTTTCTACCGCTGACTTCGTCTTCGAATACACCGAAGATATCAAGGCGGAATACGATCGTTTGGAAGCAAGCCTGAATGAGAATCCACTGGCCGTTGCCCAGTTGGGTGAAGAACCTATGCGTGTCTTGGAACGTCGCGTAGTGCTGGCAACTGTTGACCGGATGTGGCGTGAGCACCTGTACGAGATGGATTACCTGAAGGAAGGTATTGGTCTGCGTGCAATGGGTCAGCGCGATCCACTGGTGGAATACGGTGAAGAAGGCGCACAAATGTTCACGGCCATGATGGAACGCATTCGCGAAGAGTCAGTAATCCAAGCATTCTCATACGCCCGCCAGTTCGAGCTGGCATACCAGCAGCAGCAAGAGGAACTTCGTAAGCAGATGGATGCCATGGTAGAAACTGCCAAGGAAGAACAGAAGCGGAACCTGGCTGCTCCGAATGCAGCTAACGTAATGGGTGATACCGGACAGGCACACCTGGGTAAAATGACTACCTCTGGCCCAGCTGAAGCAAATAGCGAACCGAAGAAGAACCGTCAGCAGCGTCGGAAGCGTAAGTAGACGGTTTAAGTTCAACCCGTAAATAGTTGTGGGGCAGCTTTTAAAGCTGCCCCACAACTATTTAGTTATCTTATTCAGCGGCAATCACTGTATTCAAACGGATTACGCCGTAAGTCCAACCTTCACGATGGTAAACCACACAAGGCTGTCCGGTTTCCGCATCGACGAAGAGGAAGAAGGGGTGGCCTACCAGTTCCATCTGGTAAAGAGCTTGGTCAACCGTCATTGGCTCTGCTTCATGAAGCTTTTGGCGAACAATCACTGGAGAATCACCGAACTGTTCTTCGCGAACTTCACCCGGCTTCAAATCCGCAGCCGAACGCAAGTTTTCATCTGGCGTTGGAGTTTCTTCAACTTCCACTTCATCTGGAACGATCCCACCCAGATCAACAGCGATTGGGTGATCGTAGCGACGACGATGGTCCTTAGCGCGGTCACGAGCGCGACGCAGACGTTCAAAAAGTTTACCTACTGCAATGTCCACGGCAGCGTGGCGATCAGAGCTTGAGGCTTCAGCGCGGATGATCGGACCTTTACCAAATACGGTAAGTTCAATACGTTCTGCAGTTTCTGCCTGGCGAGGATTACGCTCATGCGTTAGTTCAACATCGATACGCTGAGCACGTGGATAATATTGCGTTACCTTCGCAACCTTTTCTTCGACATAAGCACGGAAATTAGGGTGAATTTCGGCATTACGACCAACAACAGTGATATCCATGGTTTCCTCCATGATTCTAAAGGGGGTTTCTCCCCGGACTTTTAACGGGGACGCACCCCGACGAATGGTAAATACCTGGTAACTAATCTGCCCCAGGCTTAACTTAAGGCAATCACCTCATTTCACCTGTCGTCTCCACTTCTCTGTGGAGGATTACGTCAATCATACCAAACTTTGGTGGCGCGCATCACGAAATAACTTAACGTTGTAAATCTGCTAAGCAAACAACTGCCACCACTTCCCCACCAGCTTTCGCTACTGCCCGCACACCTTCGCGCATAGTAGCCCCCGTTGTTAACACATCGTCAACTAAGATGACTTTTTGTCCGTTTACAACCGGGGAAGCAACCATACTTCCCCGCTTGGTACGCGACCGGGCTTTCGCGCCCAGCCCCTGCTGAGACACACCAGTTCCCAACAGCTCTCTAACAGGCATAAACAGAGTCGGCAGCAAAGTAGTTTCAGATGACGCTAAAGCCAGCCCCACCTCAAACGAGGTTTCCATCCCGAAATTATCTAAACCAGACACTACCCCGCGAGCGAGCGTAGGGGTTACTAACATGCGCCGGCGTACCCGCTTCTTCCCCGAAGGAATCGGTACAACTAAAGCTGGCACTTCCCTAAATCCAGGGGCGGTCAATAAAGTTTCTCCCAGCAGTTCACCAGCTGCAAAAACCCAGGTGGAAAAATCTAGCACTTCATCGTGTTTAGCGGCAATAATTGTCTGCCGTAAGACTCCCCGATAATCTCCGAATGAAACGCCCGGGTAGCTTTGCCCCTCCTCAGAAGTAAATCTAAAATAGCGACTCTGAGCTAACGACTCAGCAAAACACTTCACGCATAAGTGACTTCCCCACTCTGCGCAGCCCACGCACTGGGTGGGAAAAAGTAGTTTCGCTAGCTGCTCTAAAACCTGCTTCCAACTCATAGTTTGAGTTTTTCACGGGCAGTTTCCAAAAACTACCCCCTGTGGATAGCCTGGGTTAGCCCCGGTCACAAAGCCTCTAATGTGGGAAAGCGCGGAAACGAATGTCAGAAGGAGCCGCCAAAGCATTCCACAGTGACCCGGTCCTCACATAGTACTTGCCCTCTGAGGTTTCCAACAACAGGTACTGCGGTGAAGCCCCACCACTAATGCGCTGGGCTTTCCCAGGGGCGCGGACACGCTCACTATTAGCCCCCAGCTGTGAAATCAGCACATAGCGGTTATCTGCTTCAGCTTGTAAAACCGCCACCGTTTCATTTCCCGCCCAAGTCACATCTAAAACGCGCCCGGCTCCCACATGTAGCAGCTCCAAATTTCCTAAGCCACTGGGGCGCGCATCCGTATTCCTACGAATCGGAAGCACTCCCACAGTCGGGGTAGCTCCCCCGCGCATTACTAGCAGGCGGGCACCATCCGGAGAGACCCGTACCGCCACAATCGGCTCGGCAGCGCCGAAAGGAGACTCGAATAGTAGCGGCTCTGCGCCCGAGCGCACCACCACAATTTTGCCTTTCGATACCGTCCACACCCAGTTAGCGCGGTCAACGGAAAGAGAAGTGAGTCCGGCGCCCTCGTAAATTTGCACGGGTTGGGAACTCTTCCCCACCACCAGCAGCTTATTGCCACCTTGAATATATGCCACCTGCGAATCCTCTAACGGACCGCGCGAAGGGGCTGTCACGGCCCCCTCACCCAGCTGGCTGGCACTGAGCACAATGTCGCGTTTACCTTCTCTATCGCGGATAATTCCGTCTTTAGAAAGACTCAAGAGCGTATCTAATGCCCACGCCGGCCCGGTGGGCACCGCCTGTTCGGAAATCAGCACCCCATTAATGCGAATCCGCACGTCTGAAACGTTGGAAACTTGCAGTAACGTCGCGCTGACCTGCCACTTGAATAACAGCTGAGCGCTCTCAGTACCCAGTCCAGATCCCTCTACATCAACTTCTGCAATCGAATCTCGCACTTCCACGTTCTGCAGCGGTAAAACTGCGCCTTCGGGAGCCGCGTTAATAACTGCTGGAGCGATTGCCTCAGACGGGCCCGCCAAAATCGCCTGCATCAAATGCGAAGCTAACCTCCGGCGGGGGAACCAGCGGTGATCTGCCACCAGGGTGCGCCGGTCAGTTGAGGGGAAAAAGACGGAACTGCGTTGGAAAGCGGCGCGGAACGAGGTCTCGGAAATCACCGCGCCATCAGGCAAGCTGGCAATCCGCCACTGGTTTTGCGCGTCGCGTTCCAAAATAAACTCAGACGTGTACACCGAGTTAGTCTTCTCAATCTGGTAGCGCCCATCTTTACTTACGGAAGCTTCAACGCGGGTAGCCGCCGTAATTTTCTTTTCACCGTCATATGAAATTAGCGGCGGATAATCGTCAGAATAGACGTAGACAGAGGTATCTGGCTTCCAGTTTCGTTGGGCTTCTTCAGTTAAGTAAGAACGTGCCACCTGGAAATCGTCTGACCAGCCAGCTGCCGTAGCACGTAAGAAGTCGCGGACGATGGTGTCTGCCTCTGCATCTTGCACCGGTCCGAAGCCTTTAAGTACCAGTGATGCAGAATCGTTTTCCTGCAGTTCGAAAGCAGTTACCGGGCCGGAAGTTGGCAGGGTTTGGCAGGCAGAGAGCAGTAGCATCAGTCCGAGGGCGGTAATGGCAGTTCTATGATTACGCATCGGCTTCTCCCACAGGAGTCTCTTCTTCCCAAAGTGGCAGGGCTGCAGAAATGATCTGCGCATTAGCGCTACGCGGTAAAGTCACCATGAATACGCTGCCTTCTCCAAGTTTGCCAGTGGCTTCCACCTGCCCGCGGTGAAGGGCTACGTCTTCGGCGGCAATCGATAGGCCCAGGCCGGTTCCACCGGTAGTACGGGTGCGGGCTGGGTCAGCGCGGAAGAAACGGTCAAATACGCGCGAAGCCGTATCTTCACTCATTCCCACTCCAAAGTCGCGTACGCGCACGCTGGTGGCTTCTTCATTGGAAGCGATCCTGATTACCACCGGTTTACCTTCCGCATGTTCAATCGCATTAACTAAGAAATTACGCAGTACCCGTTCCATTCGCCGGCTATCCATGTAGGCGGTGTAGCGTGGCTGCGGGGCATCGATAATCACTTCAACTCCCAGGCGATTAGCCAAGGCCCGGTCAGCTTCCACCACTTTGCGAGTGAGTTCCTTGATGTCTGAAACTTCAGCTTCTAGTTGCGCGGTATGTGAATCGTGGCGGGAGATTTCCAGTAGGTCTGCCAGCATTTTTTCAAATCGATCCACTTGGCTGTGTAGAAGTTCTGCTGAGCGAGCTACTGGCGTGCTCATAGAGTCGCGTTCGTCGTAGATGATTTCTTCAGCCATGCGAATGGTAGTTAGGGGCGTACGCAGTTCGTGGGAGACGTCTGAGACAAAGCGTTGCTGGAGTTTAGAAAGCTCGTCGTATTCGGCAATTTGGTTTGATAAGGATTGCGCCATGAAGTTGAAGGATTTTGCCAGTTGCGCCATCTCATCCTCACCTTTAAGTTCCACGCGTACGGAAAGGTCGCCTTTAGCCAGTTCTTGGGCGGCTTCAGCGGTAACGCGCACTGGGCGGAGCATATTGTAAAGTACCCAAAGGATGCCGATGCCAAGGAAAATCACCACAGGAATGGTTCCGAAGATTAGGCTCTGGGTCATTAAGGTGATGGTGTCTTGTTCATCTGCCAGCGAATACACCGTATAGAGCTCATACTGTCCAGCCAAAGGGAGTACTACGGTGGCACCGACGATAATCCCGGGGCTTTCGTTGCCCTTCGCATCTTTAATGGCTACGGACTGGTAGAACTGTCCTTTTCCTTGGGCCATTGCTTCGCGTAGTTCCGGGGTGATCACTTCTACCAGGTCACGGTCGATTAACTCGTTGATGGCAAAGGTCGTGGGGGCCTGCGGCGAACGAAGCAGCATGGTGGTAACTACCCCAGAGCCAGATTTAGTGGCGCGCAGGGAAGAAATCAGCTGGTTTGCAAGGTTTTGGACCTGGTCGGTAGTTGATGCAGTTGATTGTGAGAAAGCAGTTTGCACCTGGTTGATGGTGACCGAAGCGTCTTCTAGGATTTGCTCGCGGCGCTGTTCGAAAATCGAGTTTTGTACCTGCCAGGTTACGCCAACTACCAGCAGTGCCAGGATGCTGATAACGGTAACTGCCATGCCAACGGAGACGCGGACGGAAAGGGATTCTTTCAGAAGTTTCTTTACCCGAGTGAAGATATTTCCGCGCGCGTCAACTGGCTGTTCAGTTACCGCTTCAATACTCAAGAAACTGCAGCTCCGGCTCGGTAGCCAACCCCACGTACAGTGATGACGATTTCCGGATGTTCTGGGTCGCGTTCAATCTTGGCGCGTAGACGCTGGACGTGGACATTCACTAACCGGGTGTCCGCTGCATGGCGATAACCCCAGACGGTTTCTAAGAGTTCTTCACGAGAGAACACTTTCCACGGAGAGCGCCCCAGCGCCACCAGCAAATCAAATTCCAGCGGGGTCAGTAAAATGGATTCGTTGCCACGCATCACCTGGTGTCCGGAAACATCGACTACCAGGTCGCCTAAACGCACGTGTTCTTCGGCAATGTCTTCGGTGCGGCCGCGCAGGCGCGCTTTCACGCGGGCAATCAGTTCTTTTGGTTTAAAAGGTTTTGGCACGTAGTCGTCGGCTCCGGCTTCTAAACCGGCGACAACGTCAGCGGTGTCGGAACGAGCAGTGAGCATGACGATGGGAACATCCGATTTTTGGCGGATTAACGAGCAAATTTCAATGCCGTCTAAGCCCGGTAGCATTACGTCTAATAGGACTAGGTCCGGCTGGCATTCTACAAAGGTTTCAATCGCTTTGTCGCCGGCGTGGCAGTAAACTACGCTGTATCCTTCGGTTTCTAAAACGATCCCGATCATTTCTGCCAAA
Source organism: Actinomycetaceae bacterium (assembly GCA_030532515.1). Taxonomy (GTDB): domain Bacteria; phylum Actinomycetota; class Actinomycetes; order Actinomycetales; family Actinomycetaceae; genus Gleimia. The sequence goes on along the minus strand of JAUNKY010000005.1, from coordinate 39,539 downwards.
GCAGTATCGTCATCTACGACTAGTACTTTTGCTGTCATAGTTATGATTTTGTCACGGATTCGTTATTTTTGCTGAGTGTTTTTTAATGTGTCTTTCAGATTTCCCTAGTTTTCAGGCGCTTTCGTATCGGAACATGCGTTTGCCAGGCGATTTCAGCTGCTCTCATATGGAGACTTGCCCTCTCCCCAGCGATTTTCCCCGTCTAATAGTCCGCTTGATAGGGTTTGCGCGGAATATCAATGCGATGTCGGCGGGCAGCTTCAATAATTGACTCTGCCAAGGCACTTAAATCTGCTTGAGAAGGTTGCGGTGGTTCTTGCGAATAATCTAAACGGATCACCGTCCACCCCTGTGGCACGTTAAACTTCATTGCGTGCTGGTGGCATAGTTCCGTAGTGTAAGGCTGCTTATGTGTCGGCAGCGGTCCGATTACGGCAGTAGACTCACTGTAGTTGTAGGTTAGGGTGGCTACAGCTGGATTAGTACACCCAGTTAGTTCACAGTCTCGCACAGCTTTCATAACTTCAGTCTAGTTTCGATGCCCCCAGTTGGCTACCTGGCGGGAGCTTTAATACAGAAAAACCCGGTTGCCAGTTAGACTATTCTTATGCGTGAAATTTCCAGAAGACGTAACCGGCATGGACGTTCCCAACGATCTCCTTTGTTCTTACCCGGGATTCCAGCGCGGGCTTCTTGGAAGGATTCTTTCGCCCAAATTTTGGCTTGGAACTTCCAAGAAATCCAGCAGCGCTTCCCGCAGATCGCTGAGATTGAGGTAGCTTTAGAAGATGTCCCACCCTCTGCCCCAGCTCCTTGGGAAAGCCACGCAGTTTGTTTAGCCCGTAACTTTCCCGCGGCCAAAGCTGTAGGGTTAAAAGCGCGCATTATCTTTTACCGTCTGCCGATTCATGCGCGCGCCGGAAGGGCAACTTTCCGCGAAATTGGCGCTCCTCTACATGCGTTAATCCGCACGCTGCTGGTTGAGAATCTCTCTGAACTAACCGGTATTTCCGCAGCGGACTTACATGGTAAAGGGCGTTTATAACCCTTTCTTTTAGCACCCGCCTACAGGTTTTGTGCAAGCGGCGGTAAAGTTAGTTTCCAACTCTTACCTGCAACGGTGGCAGAGCCACCCGCGGGTCTTCTAACTCTAGGCGAGTTACCAGCGTGGTCTTCCCCTCGATGCGTTTAATCAGTAAGGAAGCGTACACCGGGTGGGCAGAATCGATCTCTACGGTTTCTCCATTAGCTTCAAAAGTCAGCTGGGAGTTACGCGGAATCTGCACTTCTTTACCGTTCAACTGCAGTTTTATTGCGGTATTCGCCGGATTATAAATCGCTAGTTGCCGCGATTTTTCACCGGTTTGCAACGGAGGAACCTGGGCTTTTAGCTGAAACACTTGGTTAGCTTTCGACCAGATAGTGCGGTCAGCAATAATCTGTGCATCTTCTTTATCCCCGCCTTCATAAGCGGCAGAAACGTTGGCAACTAAAGGCTGGTTAGAGCGCAGAATAATCGTCTTCATACCTTTACCAATTCCACCTAAATCCAGTTCGAAAACGGCGGAACCGGCGATTTCAATGTCTTTTGCCCCGGGAAGTACGTTAGTGCCCAGCGGGTCGACCACCTCAATCGTGGCGGTGGCTGGTTCATTGCCCGGATTTAGGATGCGGATGCGCGTGTCAGTTTCCGAAGTTTCAATCCCGGTGAATACATTCTCTTTCGAGGGCGTTTCTACGGCGCTTACTGTTTCCATACCGCGGGTGGCCAGCCCCGAATCGCCAGAAGAGTGCAGGGCGATAACTGCCCCCGGCCCGGTGACACTTGCATGCACGCCTAAACGGGCTTCGCCGGGGAAATAGGTGGCTAGGTTAACCGTTTGCGCGCTATTAGCTGGAATCGTTAAAGTCGGCGTATGCGCAAACTTAGAAGTGCTATTCCAGGCTTGTAAAGTCACCTGGGTTGCATTAGCAGAGGGGTTTAATACGGTTAGGAAAGTAGCTTCCCCGACGTCTGTATTCCCAGCCACAAACCAGTGGTGGTTACGCGCTACTTGGCAGGCACTGGTGGTGATTCCTTTTAGGGTTTCAGAAGAAGAAGCTACCAGCGAGTTACCGGTAAAGGAACTGGTGTTTTGCGTAGAGACTCCCACGATCAAAGGCTCAATCCCACTGAGCTTCCGTCCACCAGTGAAACCGCTGCTAATCAGTGGGGACTTACCTGCGACTGCAGGTTTCACGCCGGTGATAGTAGTGCCTTCAACAGAAAATACCTGGGTGCTGGCAGAGCCTGCTGGGGCGCCTTTCGCATCTGGGAAATAAGGAATACAGCCTAAGAGGTAGCTGTGCTCAGGTAAGCTAGCTTGGCTCACTACTGGCAGCGTGGCTTTATCAGCGCGCGCATATTTCGCTCCTGAGCTTAGCCACAGGTCAGCTGAAAAAGTGATTGCTGAAGCCCCCAATAACGCAATGGAGGTAATTCCCAAGGTAGTGAAAACCCCTACTACTTTGCCAGCTGAGACTAGCTTTGCCAGCTTGGGTTCTACCGGGGCTGGGGTGACTTCGTCTGCCTGTGCAACCGTGGCGGTAGCTTCGTTACTTTGCTTCGCTTCCTCAGTCGACATCGCGTCGTCCCCTTCCAGATACCGGGATTGCTCCCACAAATAAGCCAATCAGGGCGCTGGCGGCGCTGAACCACCAAACTGGCAGCCAATCCGCATACCAGGTGATACGCACGTGGCCAGTCTCAGCCGGGAGTTTGAACGCCTGCTGCCAACCGTTTTCTGCCGGTTCCAATGCCTTCCCATTTAAGCTGGCAACCCAACCAGAGTGTTTAGGTTCGGCAATTACCAGTAGAGAATCAGCTTCAATCTCTTGTGGAAGTGCTACTGCCTCTTGTGAGGGGTCGGCCAGAGGCGTTACTTTACCCTGCGGGCTCTTTAAGAAGACGCGGGCTGGTTCTACTCCCGCAGGGCGCACTCGCCACAGAGTACCGGCGCCAGATTCACCCGCACGAGTCAAAGCTCCGACGCGGTCCAAGGCTAGTAAAGCCCGTTCACGAGCCAAAGTAGAGTTAGTTTCTAACGCGATTTCGTCAATCCCCAGCTCTAGCAGTTGCGTAGCATTCACTGTGTCAGGAGCTGTCAGTAGCTCGGTAACTACCTTCGCCAGCTGAGCTTCAGCCGGAGTACCATTTTCGGTGATATTAAAGTGATTTCCAGTGCGGTTAGACGCAACTAAGCGCGCTTTTTCCATCCGCTCCCAAGGCGTAGAATCGGCGATTTGCCGGCCATCGCCACGCCACAGTTCCACTTCTACTCCAGTTTCAGAAACCGCCAGTTTCAAGAAACGGGCTGCACGACTGCTTTGCTGAGCTTCCACGGTGGTTGCCGGCGTCAAATACTCGGGAGCACCGCTTACCTGCCCGCTCAGTTGCTGTGCTTGGGGGAACCATAAGAAAGCGGGAAGTAACGCGATTACACTAACAACTGCCAGGGTAATTACCTGGAAGCGGAAAGCAGAACGTTCCACCAGTGAAGTAGCGTTCAAATCCAGTTCGCGTGGCACCACTTTCGGAATCGAAGTGGTGAGCAACGCCTGGTTTACACCGGTTTCTTCAGCTTCATCTGCAACGAAAGTTGGCGTTTCAGGAAGTTCCTCAGTTTCTTTCGCCTGTTTGCGTTCAGCACGTTCACGACGTTTAACGGCTTTTTCTCTTCTGCGTCGGGAACGATACGTGTGCAGAGGTTCTACCAAAACTAGGTTAGGAATCGAACCTGTAGCCGCCAGCATCCAAGCAAGTAGTGCAATGGTAATACCGATACCAGCCCAACCGAAGATTAGTTCACCGCCCTCGGCAACCAGCACGCGAGAAGTGAAAATACCCACTGCAGTTGCCAAAATGCCAACTAGGAATGCCAAGCGGGCGCGCACAGTCCAGCGCTGCAGATTAAACAGCCCTAAGACGGCTCCGAAAAATACCACGGCACCGGGAAGCAACCAAAGGAAAGTGCTGTAAGCGCTGAGGAACTCTGGCAGGCGGTCAGCAAACGGGGCTGTCAGAGAATAGTTATCTTGCGGTAGACCAAAGCCGACTTCCCAAGAATTCGGCTGTGCGTGAGCTAAAGGACGACCTGTATCAGCATAGAGTACCTGCCAGCGGGACTTCCCTGCCGAAGCAAAAACGTGCAACCATACTGGCAGCGTAAACGTCACTGCCGGAATCGCCAGCATAATCTGGGCGGCGCGACGCCCCCGGCTGAAAACTGCGGACAGCAGTAATAAAGGCACCAGCAAAACTAACGTCCACGGGGCGGCAGAGGCGATAACCAGCAGGGCTAAAGAAGCTAAAGCTGCGTACGGGTAGTCGCGTTCGCCGTCAGTTAAGCTGACTTCTTCAGCGAATGCGCCCCTAATCTGCAACGGCACAATCTGGCGTAATGAGTGCATCCAGCCACGCACAAAAAGTGGGAGGAACACCGCAACCAGCAGGGTGGAGACGCGCCCAGTTGCCCAAGAAAGTAACATGACTGGGCTGGCGGCCCACAGCACCGCCAGGACAAAACGCCAGGTGGTGCGGTGGGTGATAACGCGCGCGCCCCAATACATAGTGATCCAGGCCAGTGCCGGTGCCAAGCGGAAGAACCATTCTAGCTGGGTGGCGGGGCTGACCCCGAAGAACGCTAAAGGAGCTGTGAGCAGGCTAAGGGCAGGCAGCAGGGTATCAGCAGGAGGCACGTAACCGTTGCCACCCAGGTTCCAACCCGACCAGGCTTGCCAAAAGAGAGTGCCGTAATCGGCTGGAAGGTTAGCCCAGGCTCCCCCGCTGATGCCGGCGGCAAACTGCCGGGTGTAGAACCAGGCGCCTAAGAGGGCTAAGATAGCGCCCGCAGCGAAAGTGCCGTGACTTACGGCGCGGTGACGTTTCAACAGGGCGGCGGCAATTGGTTCTAGTTGCGCGGCCGGTTGATCCTGGCGTTCTTTACGGTTTTCCAGTCGTTGGTTGCGGTTTACCTCGAAGTGGGTGGCTTCCAACGTTTTCAAAACCGAAACTGGCACCTTGGCATAGTTGCGGTTACGCAAGCGCGCATTATTCAAAGCGTTCAGCGAACCATAGAGTTTAGTCATTGCGCCCAGTTCAGCAAATGCCAGTTCAGGGCGTTTTTGGAGCAGACGCGCCCCGGCTCTGAACAGGGTCCACAGGGGCAGCAAAATCAAGCTAGCGATAAAAAATGGCAGGTTTCTTAAAATTAAGCCGTTGTATAGCTGGGCAAAACGTCGATCTTTGAAAGAGCGGTCTGGGTCTGCCACTTGGCCGTTTCGTAAGCCGCGGTATGAAACGCGGGCGTGGGCAAGTTTAGCTTGGGGGACTACGACTACCCGGTGGCCTCCTAAACGCACGCGGCGGCAGAATTCTAGGCCTTCGCCGAAAGGGGTTAAATGCGGGTCAAAACCGCCGCTTTCACGCCATACCTGCGCATCTACCAGCATGCCGGCAGTTCCCACGGCTAAAACGTCAGAAAGATTGTCGTACTGTCCTTGGTCGATTTCGTCGTAGGATTCGACTGAGAGGCGCCGCCCTGAACGGGTGGCTTTGATGCCGACTTCGAGGATGCGGTCTTCACTTGACCAGGCCACGTGTTTGGGGCCTACTACCGCCGTGGTTAAGCCGGCTTTGGTGGCGTCTAAAAGGAACTCTAAACAGCGTTGTTCGGGGGCAGAGTCGTCGTGTAGGAACCACAGCCATTGGACGCGGTCTAAAACCGGGTAGGCTTCAATGGCGCGGGTGATGGCTTCGTTGAACGTTTCTACTTGGGGGGCGTTGAGGATTTCTAACCCTTTAATGGGTTTTAATACCGTATTTGAAGTGTTTACAACGATAACCATTTCCGGCCGCCGCGATTGGGCCAGCAGTGAGGAAACAGTTCGGTGTAAATATGGAGTAAGCCCTCGTGTTACGACGAGGGCAGCTACGGTTGGCTCACTCATGAGACCCCTTTATGATTAACTCCTTGCCTCAGGCTCCTAGCCTTGGCGTTTCTTTCGACGACGTTCACGTTCTGACAGACCGCCCCAGATGCCGAAGCGTTCATCGTTCAACAAGGCGTATTCTAAGCATTCTTGACGTACCTCACAGGCTTGGCAAACGGCCTTTGCTTCGCGGGTTGAGCCACCTTTTTCGGGGAAGAATGCTTCCGGATCAGTCTGTGCGCATAGGGCGTTTGCCTGCCATGCTAAAGGACCGTCGCCGAGTGCGGCTTTGAAGGCATCAACGACCAGTGGTCCGTCACCTAGAATATTCCACACAAGCGTGTCCCTTCAGATAAAAAATATTTCCTTATAGAATTACACGCGTGTAATTCCCCTAAGTCAAGCTGAATGTGGTATTGACCTTTTATAAGATTTATGGCAGTGGCGTTTCCCCCTGCTACAACCAGCTGAAAGCCCTGAAAATGTCAGTTATTTCCCAGTTAGACAGGTTAGCATCTGCCCCTACTTCCCTCTTGACTTGGTATGCCAAAGCAGGGCGTTTAGAGTTTACCGGCCCAGTTATCTATCGTTGGCTGGCAAAAACCGCTAACTACCTGAACGCTGAGTTTGGGGAAGATTCCGGCGCTTTAATCGTTTTCGACTTGCCTCAGTCTTGGCGGACCGCCTTTTGGGTGCTGGGAGCACAATTAGCTGGCAGTGAGGTTTCTTTCTCTCTAAATGACGCGTCAAGCGCTGACCTGGTAGTAACTGCTTCGGCTCCTACCGCGGCAGATATTTTAGCTGAGCAGGTAGGTTTGCCAGTTTTACTGCAGGATATGGGGCCCTTAGCACTGCGTTGGCTGGGGGAACCAGTTGCTGGGGCCGCAGATGCGATTGCAGAAATTAATTCCCAAGCGGACGGATTCCTTTTCCCAGTAAGCGCGGGTTTTCAGGTAGCTGGGGCAGTTCTTCCCGAGGGCGCCGGACCAGTGTTTTTAACCGGTGGTGAAGCTAATTACATTGAGCTTATCTGGGCGGCTTGGAGCTGTGGACGCCGAGTTGTCTGGGTTGAACCCGGTTTAGATGCAGAGGGTATTCGCGCCCAAGAACTGGCCGGCTAGTTTTTAAAGAACCTATTAGTTCCCTAAAGAGCCTGCCAGCTCTCTAAAGAGGCTACGGCCCATAGAACAGCACCTGCATCACCAGCAGGACGGCGGCGAAGCTAAATAGGAACGCCACCATTGGCCAGACAAACTTTAGCCACTGGTTGTACTGCATCCGCATCATTTGTAGCGTCACCATCACCAGCCCTGTGGGGGCGATCAAAAGCATTGAGTACTGTCCCCACTGGTAGGCAGAGACGACAATGAAGCGGGGAATGCCCACGGCGTCAGCTAACGGAGCCAAAATAGGCATCGCCAGCACTGCCAGCCCGGAAGATGAGGGGACAAAGAATCCCAGGACACAGAACATTAACATCATCACTAAAATGAAGGCCGGACCGTTCATTTGTGAAACCAAGTCTGTAGCCCAGTTAAGAATAGTGTCAGACACCTGTCCTTTAGCCAGTAGCAGGTTAACCGCGCGGGCCATGCCAATAATCATGGTTACTCCCACCATTTCGGCAGCTGCTTTTAAGAAGGCTTCCACCGCTTGTTTTTCAGAAAGGTGCGGGTTACCGATCACTGCTACAGCAATCACCAAGACGGTGATGGTTAAGAAAGATACGGCCATTTCTGAAAACCACCAGCCCCAGTTGGTAACTCCCCACATCATGATGGGGAAACCAGCGATGAAAAGCGTCAGGATGAGGCGCTGGCGCCAGGTGAAGTTCTGTGGCATTACTTGCGCTAAATCGACTTTCCAGTGGGCTAAGAACTCGGCACGGTTTTCATAGGCGTATGAGGCGGTCGGGTCGGCTTTTACTTTGCGAGCATAGAAATAGATGTAGGGAACCAGCACGCAAACGGCAATGAACCAGCCACCCAGGCGCCACCAAATACCTTCGGTGAATGAGATACCCGCAGCGTTTGACGCGATAATTGCCGAAAAAGGGTTGATTGTTGAAAAGGCGGTACCCATCGCGCCAGAGAGGAAGATGGCTGCCATGGCCACAATCGCGTCATACCCTAAGGCAATGAAAATAGGGACCAAAATGGGATAGAACGCTAAGGCTTCTTCTTCAAGCCCTAAGGTGGTGCCGGCAATCTGCATCAGGATAGAGACGGTAGCAATCAGAGTGAATTCGCGGCCCTTTGTACGTTGGGTCAGGGCGCGCAGCCCCGATTCAAAGGTGCCTGAAACTTGGACTACCCCAATCAGTCCCGAAAGAATCATGATAAAGATCATGATGTCGGAAGCTTCAATAGTTCCTGACACCATAGCGTGGAAAATATCGGGGATGCTTACCGGAGTTGCGGCTAGTTCCGCGTACGTTCCGGGGATAGAAACCGGTTTAGTAATAGTGCCAGAGGTGAAGTTTTCTAACTGAATTTGCACCTGAAGCTGGTCTAGGGAAGCTTGGGTAGCTGGGAGAGTTGTTTCGGTTTTATCCGGGGCAGTTACCGTAAATGCTTCAGCTTGGGCGTCGTAGGTGAGTTTGGCGTAGCTTCCGGCAGGGATGAACCAGGTGGCAACTGCTGCCAGGATGAGGAGGAAGAAAACAATTGAGAAGGCGGTGGGCAGGGCGAAGCGTCGGGTTGTTTGCGTTGCAACCGGGTTATTTTCTTTGCCCGAGGGCGCTGCCTGAGGCTTTTCATTCGCCGGGGCGACCATTTTTTCAGTTGTTTTACTCACGCCTTGCTTCTACTTCCCTATTTTTCAGTGACATTTTGCGTTTCTAGCATAGTTGTTTAGCGGTTAGAATCCACTGCTTTTCCTAAGCGTTGCTAGACTATGATTGCATTCACTTTGTTTTCCGCCCGCGGGCGATATAGAAAAATAGATTAGAGTTCGTTATGGTTCTTCCGGTTTTAGCGATTATCGTGCCCTGTTATAACGAGGAACAGGCATTGCGACAAACCTATCCCCTCTTTATGGCAAAACTTGCCAATTTGATCGACGCTAATCTAGTGTCCGCAGATTCATTTATCACTTTCGTAGACGACGGTTCCAAAGACAATACCTGGCAGCTGATCGAAGCCTACGCGGCAGAGAATAAGCAGGTTCGGGGGCTACGTCAAAGCCGCAACCGCGGACACCAGAACGCGGTTTTAGCGGGGCTTTTGGAAATGCGTTCCCACTGCGATATCACCATCTCAATTGACGCTGATGGGCAGGATGATCTGAATGCGATGGACGAGATGGTACGTGCTTACCACGGCGGCGCAGAAGTTGTTTACGGGGTTCGCAATGACCGTTCCACTGATTCTTTCTTTAAGCGCTTCACAGCAGAGTCTTTCTACCGCCTGTTGAATGCAATGGGCGTCCAGGCAGTATTTAACCATGCTGACTACCGGTTGATTTCTGCAAAGGTGTTAAACGAGTTTGCGAATTTCAAAGAGGTAAACCTGTTTTTGCGCGGTCTGGTTCCGCTGGTGGGTTTCAACTCAACTTCCGTCTATTATTCACGGGCCAAACGAGTTGCTGGGCAAAGCAACTATCCGCTGTCTAAAATGCTGGGGTTGGCTATTGATGGGATTACCAGTTTGAGTGTGCGTCCGCTGCGTTTGGTAACTGGTTTAGGGCTGGCTGTGTCGGTTTTCGCTTTTGCTTTGCTGGCGTGGATTGTGGGTGTCTACTTCTTTGGTTACACGGTTCCCGGTTGGGCTTCGCAGACGGCGATTATTTCTTTCATGGGTGGGATTCAGCTTCTTTCCCTGGGGATTATTGGCGAATACGTGGGGAAGATTTATTTAGAGACGAAGCAGCGCCCTCGGTATATTATTTCTGAGCGAGCTGGTAGTTTTGCTGCTTCCCCAGCTGCTACCAATTCTGTTGCCGAGGGCGATAAATGAGCTTAAAGTTACGTGAAAAAGCCTCTGCGCTGTGGACCTCTACCGGGTTTCGGTTCATTCTGGTGGGTATCGTAAACACGCTGGTGGGAACGGCAGTGATGTTCCTGCTCTTTAACCTCACTTCAGCGGGCTACTGGATTTCCTCAGTGATGAACTATGTAGTAGGTTCCATAGTGTCTTTCTTTTTGAATAAGTACTTTACTTTTCGTGATTCTTCCCAGTCGTGGATGCAGGTAGCGCGGTTTATCTTCACTATCGCTATCTGTTACCTGCTGGCCTATGGGGCAGCGAAACAGCTGGTGCTGTGGCTACTTACCGGATACTCAGAGCAGTTTCAAGGTAACGTAGCAATGTTCATCGGGATGAGTGCCTTTGTACTCTTAAACTACTTATTGCAACGTTTCTTCGTATTTAATTCCGTTCCGGAAAACTAGCTTCTACCAATCTAAGGTAACTGCAGGGATTTTCTTACCCCGCAGCACTTCAATTATTGGCTTAGCCGCTGAGGGATTATCCGTTGCTGGCATATTTTTGTGTTTTTCGGATCCAACCAATATCCGAGCTGACGACTCACCTATAGAGAAGCCGTTTACAAGACTTCTGAATCGGAGTATCTATATAGCGATGAATTGCCACTCCTAGAACTGCTGATGCCACCATTACGCTGGCGACTATTCCGATCCCCAGCAGGTAGTTTTGTGAAAGGAGGGGGCTCTTAAGGAAGCTGGGGCCTAAAAGCCCTACCAGGAAGGGATGGAACAAGTAGATCGCGTAGCTGCCAGCACCAACTTCAACTAAGAGACTGGTAAGTCTAGACGGTCTAAATAGCGGTTCTAAAAGAAGCGTGCCAGTTACAACCAGAAAAGCCGGGATTCCAAAAAAGCCTACCCGCCCAGAAAAGAGATAACCGATCTGCCCCGTTTCTTGAGCGACCAGTAAATAGGTTCCGCTTGCGAGGAGGATAACTCCGAAGCTAATGGAGAGCAGCTTAGTTGCTTTAGTCCACTCCCGTTTTTGGTGCCAGCTATACCCAAAATAGAGGAATATGCCCGACACGAACTCTAAGAGCAGGGGGTTTTGGTAGTGAAGCAACGCGAAGTTAGTGGGGACATATACTTTGCTAGAGGCAACTAAAAGCAGTAATACGCTGAGAGTAAGCGCCAAAGCTTTACGGGCATCTTTGAACAGAAACAGCGAAATGGCAACTAGCAGGTAAAAGAACATCTCATAGTTAAGTGTCCACCCCAGTCCCAGAATCGGCCCTACGCGCTGGGGCATTTCAAAGGGAATGAAGAACAGCGATTTTAGAAGGCCCGTGAAGGTTACTTCCGTTGAGTTAGTTTTCCCCGGAAAGGCAAGTACCAAGCCAGCCCAAGCAAAGGTAGCTATCCAATAGAGGGGAACTACGCGGATAATACGCCGGGGAAGAAAATACCTTGTGTTTTGGGTGATTACCATGCCGATGATGAAGCCGCTAATTATGAAAAAGACATCTACTCCCCAAGAACCCGTCTCGGGTAGCTGCAGGTCTTTCCCCAGCTGGAGCAGCGCAATGTGGTAGTAAACCACTGCCAGCGCCGCAAAAGCACGCAAGACCTGGATACTGTTGATTGTTCCGGCAGAATCTTTTTTCACCCTCTCAGAGTATCAACGTTTTAGAAAGCAAACCTACCCCGGCTCTTGATAGCGATGATTGTATACTTTCTAACGTGGTTAATAATTCTCGAACTCCCATCACAAGCCTCTCTTTGAGGCAAGCAGAAAACGCGAAACGCCGACTATTCCGTAAGGATATTCAAGCATTACGCGCTTTTGCAGTAATGGCAGTCGTTCTTAATCATCTTTGGCCACAACGTCTGCTAGGTGGCTTCATTGGAGTAGACGTTTTCTTTGTAATCTCAGGATTCTTAATCTCTTCACATCTGCTCAACCACACTTTAGAACGTGGCACAGTGGATCTCTGGCAGTTTTATTCGCGGCGCATTCGCCGTCTCTTGCCCGCGGCTTTCACCGTAATCCTGGTTTCTTTCATTGCCGTTTGGTGGCTTTTCCCCAGCCACTTACAATTGCGTAACTACGCCGAACTGCTTGCATCTGCTGCCTACGGTGAAAATATATTCCTGTTTGCCGGGGCAGTTGATTACCATGCTGCTAACCAGGCTACTACCGTAGCCCAACACTATTGGTCTCTTTCTGTAGAAGAGCAGTTCTATTTCATCTGGCCGCTTTTATTGCTAACAGTTGCCAGTACCTTCAAACTCCGTCGCCGCTTTGCCACGACCATTTTTATCAGCTTATTCACCCTTGGGTTCTTCGCTTTTAGCCTCTGGTATTCCCACTACTCTGCGGCGCAAGCATATTTCTTCACTCCGGTACGGTTTTGGGAATTTGGGCTAGGGGCTTTAGTAGCCATTGTGGTGCCTCACTTGAAATCTTTAGATACGCGCGGTTTTATTTCGCTACGTTTCTTTACTGCGGCTCTTAGCTGGCTGACGCTTTTTGCAAGTGCAATATTAATTACCCCGCAGATGGTATTCCCCGGCTGGGTAGCACTGGCACCGACTGTGGCTACGGCGCTAATCATTGCCGCTGGCTCTGCCAGCCCAGTGCCGATTTTGCGTTGGTTTACAGATTTCAAACCAGTGCAGCTGGTCGGGGACGCTTCATACTCCATTTATCTTTGGCATTGGCCACTTATCCTGATTACCCCCTACTTGATTCAAGATATTCTGCACTGGCAAGAAAAACTGGTGTTGATTCCTCTCACCCTGGTGTTGGGCTATCTTTCAAAACGTTTTATTGAAGATAAAGGTCTGGAACTAGAGTGGTTCGCCATTTCATTCAAACGTACTTTCGGTACTATGATGGCAGCGATTTGCGGGTTCGCGGTTTTATGCGCTGGTCTTTATTCAGCAGCCCACCACCAGCTTGGCGTTGCGGAAGAGAAGTTCCAGCAGGTGCTTTCTTCTGGTTGCGTTGGTCCTAATGCGCTAGATCCCTCCCGTGGGTGCGATAACAAACTGGATCTTCCGATTACCACTTCCCTACCTGCGGACGCAGACTACACTACGCTTCCAACTGGTTGTGTGCAGGAAACTCGGCAGATCAATGCTGAGCAGTCTTATACGGTTGCTATCTGCGACTACCGTAGAGAACCTACGGCTGAGCCAAAGAATCAGCTTTTCTTAGTGGGTGACTCACATGCTGAACAATGGAACGCCGCTTTAGCTGAGATAGCTGCGAAGCGGAATCTGCGTCTAGAGGTCCACACGATCCCAGGTTGTCCGGTACACGAGTGGCGTCCTTTCATGCGTGAAGCTGATGCCGTGCAGAGTTTGGGGCATCAGTGTGCCTTAGGGTCAAGCTTAATCATGGACACTATTGTGAAAAGTAAACCGGCGGTTGTAGTCTACTCGGCGTATGCGAAAACTGAATATTTAGGGAATGTCCCGGGGGAAGATTTGCCAGTGCAAGCAAGGTTCAACCGTGCTTACGCGACTACTTGGGATTATTTCCATACTGCTGGGGTTGGCAAAGCTGTGGTGATTGCGGATACGCCTTACAATGACGCGGTTCGCAACGTTAACTGTTGGAATTTCGCGCAGAATCCAGCACTGACTTGTCGGGTTCCCCGAGCTGAAGCGCTGGGGCACGATCCGCTCTTAGAGAGTGCTAAGCAACCTACTGAGCTCCCGGTTAAGTTAGCAGACTTCACCAACGCATTTTGTGATGCTGAGTTCTGCTACGCGGTAGCGGGCCAACTGCCAGTTTATTATGACACTACCCATGTTTCCACCCAGTATTCTAAGCTACTGGTACCGCAGTTAGAGCAGGCTTTAGGCGAGACTGACTAAAGCTCTTCCACGTCACGCTTACGCGGGTGGAAGAAAACGCCCTTTACAGCGGCTTTAGCTAAACGCAGTTTAAGTGAGGCAGGGATTTTCTTACCCCACATCTGCTTCAGCATATTCTCCCCCATTTCTGCCAGTAGTGTGGGGTTCCGTAGCGACCAGGCTGCAGAAACTTGGTTGCGCACGCCGTACTCGAACTTCCAGATATTCTGTTCGTTTACGTCACCGTAGTTCACGCCGCGGTTTTGTGCCAGCAGGTGATCGACTTTAGAGCTAGGTACGTAAATGCCTGAGCGGAGCTTTGAAAGTCGGGTGGTGTATTCCGCATCGTCGTACCAAATGAAGTATTCGCGGTATGGTAATCCCTTTGCAGCGACGGCTTCGCGAGTTACCAGACAAGAGACGAAGGAACAGGATTTTACATCCACCCAAGTGTGTCCGGCAGCTAGGGAACGAGCCCAGTCCCAGACGGGAGCAGGCGTATTCATTTCGCATAAGTTACCGTCAGTCCACAGCACTGATGAACAGGCGAAGGAAGGGTAGGCTCCGCGATCTTCCTTATAAGATTCCATGCCTTTAAGCAGTTCCGCTAAGGATTCTGGTTGGGGTACCGTGTCGTCGTCCATCAGCCAAAATGCGTCGTAGCCTTCTTTGTAGGCTTCTTCAATGCCCAGGGTGAAGCCGCCTGCCCCGCCGGTATTAACGTTAGTGCGGATTACGCGGTGCTCCGTGGTATAGGTGCGGTGCGTTAAGAACTGTGGGGTTTCGTCAGTAGAAGCGTTATCGATGATAAACAGCTTGTCCACTGGACGAGTTAAGTTTTCTAAACCGGCCAGGGTTTTTTCCAGCATGTCACGGCGGTTAAAGGTGACTACTACGGCAGCGACTTTCATGGCAGTTTCTTTCTCTGGGGGCTACGTCTCAGCGAGCTATTTTTGAAGCAGCGCTTGATAGTGTTGGCGGAAAAACTCTGAAGCAGGGGTGAGGCTACGCAGTTTTTCAGTGAGTTCGCGTTGCCCTGCGGTGACAGTTTGATAGAACTGTGGATCGGTAGCTAGCTTCTTAAACAGTGGCACAGCTTGTTTAATGAATCCCAGGGGATCTCGCGGTAGCAGCAATTCGGGTGCAACTACCGTGTACTGTGAGCCAACGTTTGCGGACACTACCGGGACTCCGGCAGCATCGGCTTCAATGCTGGTTAGGGTTAAGCCTTCGTTTTCAGAAGTGATTACTAAAATGTCGACATCTGCGAGGAAGTCCGCCACGGATCCCCAAGGGCGCCGTTCAATCACATCGGTTAGTTTCCAACGTTTTAGTTGTGCGGTCACAATATTTTCTAACTCGCCCGAACCTTGCATGATGAACTTAAAACGCCCTGGATAACGGCGGTGCAAAAGCGCAGCTAAAGCAATGAAAAGTACTGGACGCTTCTGGGCAGAGAGTCTGCCTAGGAAGCCCAGGGTCACCGGACCGGAGGGTAGGCTTTTAATCTCAGCTTGCTTAGTTTGGTCGGAAGTCAGGTGAGTAAGCGGGTGGAAGTGGACTTTACCGGGCTCTACTTGATGCTGGGCGTAGAGGTCTACCAGCTGCGGGCTAATCACGTGGTGGAGGTTAATCCACTGGCTGGTACCGATGGAAGAGCGGACAAAACCGCCGCCGCGGTATTCGGCAATATGTGTGCTGTCTTCTACCCACAGCTGCGGGTAGAGCGCTTTTAGCAGGGGAAGTTGTGTGTAGACGAACTCAGAGTGGTGTACGTGTAAGAAACCGGGGCGGTGAGTTTCCATAATCCCCAGTAGGACACTGGTCCAGTCATTTTTCAGAACGCCTTGGCCGATCAGGTAAATGTCGTTGGAAAGCTCAGTAGCTAAATGCAGCTGACGTTGCGGAGCTGCCCGGTCGAAAGTAAAGACCAGCTTGAACCCAGCGGCTTTTGCCAGGCGAGCTTGCTCCCAAGCCCAAGCTTCTGCGCCCCCTGATTCTGCCCAGTGCATGGCAATCCACATAACTTGCGGATCCAGGTCTGGGTTTTGCATTTGGTTTGCAAACATGGGGGGAAATAGTTTCGCGGGGCGACCTTTCCCATTGGTGTTACGTTTTTGCCGGTAAATGTCTAGCAAGAAAGGTATCTGGTGATACAGCTTGGTGTAGGCTTTCGCCGCTACAGCTTCAAACTTAGAGCGGTTAATCCGAATCTCAAAGTTTGCTGGTACGTCGATCAGTTCCAAAGTGGGAACCGCGACCGCTACCCTACTTACCCGGGTGCGTCTGCCAGCTTCTGGATAGGCTAAAACTGAACCTACATAAACGTCTCCTAAGAGGATGTCCCGCAGTTCGTGTGGAGCTTCCGCTAGGGTAATCATGGGTTCGTGTGCCTGCTGTGAAAGGAACACTTCTACAGCTGGTTTTGCCAGCAAAAGTGGACGTAACACCGCTGCTAGCCAGTTCTTATCTAGCTTTGAGAGGATCTGGACGCCGGTGTCGGTAAGTTGTAGTTGGAAACGGTAACCGGGGATCGTTTCTTGCAGATAGGTGGCTGCAGATTCTACGAAGTCAACATTGCTATTTGCGATAGGAGCTACCACGATGGGCTGAGTTTTAGACATGTCGCATCCTCTTCACTGCGCTTTGCGCATCGGTGTCTGCTACCAGTTTGCCTTTTTCTAACACGATACCGCGGTCACAGAGCTGTGCCACCATGTCCAGGTCGTGGCTTACGATTACCAACGATTTACCTTGGTCTTTTAACTCGTGGATGCGGGTTAAACACTTCTTTTGGAAAGGTTCGTCACCTACTGCCAGGATTTCGTCAACTAAGAAAATATCTGGGTCGGTGTGTACTGCTACGGAAAAAGCCAGCCGCAGGAACATACCGGAAGAATAGAACTTTACTTCCGTTTCAATGAACTTTTCGATTTCCGAGAACTTTACGATCTCGTCGTAAGCATTTTCGATCTGTTCTTTCGACATGCCTAAAATAGCGCCGTTTAGGAAGATATTTTCCCGCCCGGTTAGGTCTGGGTGGAAGCCAGCTCCGACTTCAATCAAACCAGCTACCTGTCCGCGCACGCCAATGTAGCCGTTGTCTTCGCGCATCACGCCTGAAATCAGCTTTAGCATGGTGGATTTACCAGAACCGTTGTGCCCCAGTAATGCGATAGTGTCTGATTCGTTCACTTCAAAAGAGACATTATCTAAGGCGCGGAACTGCTCGGAAATCTGGTCGCGTCTGCCAGTAAGTGACCACACCAAGGTTTCTTTCAACGTGTGGGTGCGTCGCAGGGTGAATTCCTTAGTGACGTTTTCTACTTTAATTACGGGAGCTTTTGCAGTCATTTTAGAGCTCCTGAGCAAAACGAGGGTCGAGTTTACGGAAGGTAAGTTCACCGATTAAAAGCATCAAAACGGCGGTAATCCCCGCGATGCCAGCCCACATCCACATCTGCGGAGGCATTACCTGCGCAATTTCACGGGAGCCTTCGGGAAGCGTGGGAGCCCAGAAAACAAAGTGGAATAGCTCTACCACGACGGTGAGCGGATTTAGTTGGTAGAGGTACCATAGCCAGCCGTCTCCCAGGGCATTTTGTACCATAGTCCACTTATAGAGCACTGGTGAAGACCAGGTGGCTACCATCAGCATTAGTTCCACGAAGTTTTCAGCGTCTCTGAAGAAAACGTTCAAAGCTCCGGCCAGAAGCCCCAAGCCTAATGAAAAAACGGTAATTACGGCAAATGCGTAAAGGAATACTGCCAGTTCCAAAACCCCTGGACGCCAGCCGGCAAGTAGGGCCCCTACCGTGAGGATTACCAGTTGAGGGATAAAGTGAATGAAAGCCACCCAGGCGGATGCTACCGGGAAGAGTTCACGAGGAAGGTAGATTTTCTTCACCAGCGGCGTGTTCCACACAACTGAGCGAGTGTCATTATTGAAAATCTCCGTGAAGTAGTTGATAGCCACAACTCCGGCGAACATATAGATCACGTAGTTTTCGATATTGCGGTTCATGCCCATGAACATGCCAATCGCAAAATAGAAAACTAGGAACTGTACCGCTGGCTTCGCGTAAGACCACAGCATGCCTAAGAAGGAACCGCGGTAACGTACCCGTAGTTCTTTATGGACAAGCAAGGTGAGCAAATACTGCTTTTGGAAAACTTCCAAAAGACCTTTTGAACGTCCCGGTCTTACGAATTTCTGGGTTTCTAAACTCAAAGATTACTCCCCGACTTCAGTGTTTGCAGAAGCAGCATTTTCAGCTGCTACGGCAGTATTCTCAGTTTCACCATTGCTAAAGCGTGGTGCCAGTTGGTTGTCCCACATCGATAGCGCAGAGGCGATGGCCATATGCATATCGAGGTACTGATAGGTTCCCAGGCGCCCTCCGAAATAGACGTCTGCTTCCGCCTCTGCCAACTGGCGGTATTTGAGAACTGCTTCACGGTCTGCGGTGGAGTTTACCGGGTAGTATGGTTCGTCTTCGGGGGTTGCAAAACGCGAGTATTCGCGGACGATAACCGTCTTATCCTTCGGGTAATCGCGTTCTGGGTGGAAGTGGCGGAACTCGTGGATGCGAGTGTACGGTACGTCTACATCCCCATAGTTCATCACCGAGGTGCCTTGGAAGTCGCCTACGGGAACTACTTCTTCTTCAAAATCTAAGGTGCGCCAAGTTAGTTCCCCTGCGGCGTAGTCGAAATAACGATCCACCGGACCGGTGTAAATGACTGGAACTTTACCCACGACCTTGTCCTTAGACAATTCGTGAGAAGCGTCGAAGAAATCGGTGTTCAGGTAGACATCGATCAGCGGATGATCTGCCATTTTCTCTAGCCAAGCGGCGTAGCCATCTACCGGCAGCCCCTCGTATTTGTCGTTGAAGTAGCGGGTATCGTAGTTAAAACGCACTGGCAGGCGAGAAATAATTGAAGCGGGCAGGGTCTTTGGATCAGTCTGCCACTGTTTCGCCGTGTACCCTTTGAAGAAGGCTTCAAAAAGTGGGCGTCCTACCAGGGAAATCCCCTTGGATTCAAAGTCAGTTACTTCGCTGTCAGCTACTTCTGCCGCCTGTTCTTTCAGCAGCGCTTTGGCTTCTTCAGGGGAATAAGCCGCCCGGAAGAACTGGTTGATAGTCCCCAGGTTAACGGGCATGGGGAAGACTTCGCCGTTCACAGTGGTCATCACGCGGTGCACGTAGCCTGTGAAAGCGGTAAAGCGGTTTACGTACTCCCAGACGCGTTCATTTGAAGTGTGGAAGAGGTGGGCCCCGTAGCGGTGTACTTCAATCCCGGTTTCTTCTTCAAAGAAAGAGTAGGCGTTGCCACCCAAGTGGGAGCGGCGCTCTAACATGGCTACGCGTAAGCCTTTTTCTTCCGCACATTGGCGGGCAATGGTAAGTCCGAATAGCCCGGTACCCACTACGATTACGTCGTACTTCATGGGGTCCTCCTGGTCTGTCTGAATATAGTCTTTTCTATTCTAGTTGGTTTCAGAGGTTTTCGCGCCAAACCACCGCTTATGCCCGACGGTGCGGTAGAGTTTTTTCCGCGCTCCCGTGGGGATCAGGCGGTAGCCGGCGCGGACTACCAGGTTACGTAAGAAGCCGGCAGAAGAAATGAAACCATTTTCTTTGAAACGTTTTTGTAGCTCTATTTCAGAAAGGAAAAGGTCCAGGCCCCCGCGGCGCTTATATGCTCCGGCACCTACTCGGTAAGCTACCAGCGGCTCTGGCAGGTTGGCGCAGCGCGCTCCCCCCGCAATCATGCGGGCAAATAGCCAGTAGTCTTCCAAGCGTTCACACGGCTCGTATCCCCCGGCAATTCCTACTGCCGATTGTCTAAAAACTACCGTTGGGTGGTTAAACGGAGAGCGCAATTTCACCGCAGCCGCAATTTCCGTAGCCGTTTCAGGTTGGCGGCGAATCATCCCCCACTGGTTTTCATCTGTTTCAAACTCGGCGATAGCTGCCCCCAGCAAATCCAGGTCACGCATCCGTGGAATCTGCAGGGCAAAACGCTGTGGTAGAGAAATGTCGTCAGCGTCGGCGCGGGCCACAAGTTCAAAATGACAGTGGGAAAGACCAGCATCTAAAGCCAATGCTAGCCCCTGGTTTTCGGCCAGCGGAACTACCGTGACCGGTTGGTCGGCAATGTCGCTGGCGGCAGCAATTTTTGCAGCTAAAGCTGCCGGTACTGGACCGTCTTGGACCAGGACTACCTGGCTGGGTTTACGAATCTGTTCGCGTGTAACTGATGCTAAGGCGCGTTCGAAATGCGCTGGGTTATCACCGGCGTACACGCTCATTAAGACTGCGAACTCTTCGGTTTCTATAGGCGCGATCCCCCTATCAACCGGTTTTTCCAAAATGTGCACGTCCCAGCCCACCGGGGTATCCCCCAGGATTTCCAGGTTTTGCACGGGTTTAGTTAAACCAGCTTGCATCCCTTCCCACGCGTAGGAAGCCAATGCTTTAGGCTCTTTCGAACGGGCGATAGTTTGCCCCCAGCGCACCAGGGTTTTTCCGCCGTATAAGAGTTTTTCAACAGGATTTAAGCCGCGCGAAAGCAGGTACATCCAGGTTTTATTGCGGGTTTCGTTAAAGAAACGCGGCCCGGGGTCAGCTGATGAATCCCCAAAGACTTTCGTTTTATGCACCACCAGAGAAGCAGGCACATAGAGGCCAACCCGTCCGCGGAGTAGTCGCGCAGTATATTCAAAATCGTCATTCCACAGGAAGTAAGCGGCGGTAGGTAGCCCCTCCATTAAGATCGCGCGAGTATCAATCAAAATAGAAACGAATGAAGCGGTGCGAATTGGGATACAACCAATGGCTTCAGCTTGTTTAGCTAGGCGGCGGCTTAGCAGGGGGCGTTTGCGCGGGCGGTTCATGGGATGTTCACGCCCGTCAGTCCATACTGCTTTCGACGCTAAGACTGCGGGGGCACCTGGATAGTTGTCACGTGCTTCAAGAAGTTTTTCTAACGCAGTTTCGGTGGGAACCGTGTCGTCGTCCATAATCCACACGAAGTCTGCTTGGTGGCTGACAACTGCCCGCGCGATTCCGGCAGCGAATCCGCCGGCTCCGCCCAGGTTTTCTGCCATCGTGATGACTTCCGGTTGTAACGCATGATTTTTCGCTACTTCCGGGGTTTCATCTGTGGAAGCGTTGTCAATGACGATTACTGTGTCCAGCGGCCGCGTTTGCGACAGTAACCCGTCTAAGGTTTCTTGCAACAGATGCGGGCGATTCCAGGCAACGACTACGGCGACAATATTTTCCATGGTGGCAGCTGTTTCAGTGGCGGACATTATTTTCCTCCGAAACAGTCGGTGATCTTATACAGGCGGGCACTACCCTTTTCTGCGATGAGTTCCATGCCGGTAGGGTTCTTGCGGGCAGCGTCGAAACCTTCGAAGTATTCGCGGACTTCGTTTGTTGGCCAGTAGATTACGTCATCGGTGTAAAAGTAGCGGATGTTGTTCTTGTTAATAACGTTGCAAACTCGCCAGTCCATAGCGCGATATCCAAAGTATTTCGCGACCAAAAACTGGTCTTTATCTCCACTGCCATCTAGGTGACGGTGCATTACAGGTAACCCGGTGTACCCATAGATCAGGGATCCGCCGGTGCGAGGGTCGGTGGCAATGGTAGCGCCCGGTTCTACGATTTGTGGGAGGGAGCGAATGAAGTCGACTTCTTCGGGGCTTACCAGGGCACCTAGGATTGAGGCTGGCTGGTAGCGGTAGTTCATTTGCAGGGCTCCTACCCCACCGTGATAACCGAACCAGTTGGTACCAGTGAAAACCAGAAGCAGCGCCAAGGCGGGCACCAGTTTGCCGGTTTTTCCTTCAGCCCAGGCAGCCGTGTAGGAAATCTTCCCCAGTAGTTTCGCAGCCAGTTCCACAATCAGATTCAGTCCGAGGGCGGCAATGAAAGCTCCTAAGAGGGGGATCATCGCCCCTAAACGTACCGCGTCAGAATACCAAGGAGCTACCAAAGCGTAGCCGGGGACGTGAATGGCTGCGGAAGCTACAAACAGGTAGCAGTAGATCCCCCAGGTGAACAGCACCCAGCGGTAACGTGCATAGTACAGTGCTACTAAAGCACCCAGAAGGGTGAGCGCCCCCAAAACCCAGTCGGGGAAGGCATCGCCGTAGCCCATCCACGAAAGCTGGGCATCAAACACTGCGCCAAAAGATTCCCGTTTGAAGCTACCAATCGGTTGGCGTTTCCAAGCGGTAACGGCTGCCCAAACAGGCAGTTTGGAGGCGTAATAGCCGACTACTCCCAAAGCGATCAAGATAAACGAAAGGAAGCTCAGCTGCCAGAGGTTCAACTGGTATTTACGAGTTACCAAGCGGATTAAGAGGTCTACCAACAATACCAAGGCAGCGATGAAGGCTACCAGTACGCCGGTGGGGTGTGCGGTTCCTACCCCCACGGCTCCAACCAGCAGAGCCACAGTGGTGCGCACTTGTATAGCGGGCTGTGCCGTACGTCCAAACCAACGCACCAAAAGCGCCAGCATGAGCGGAACCAGCGCGTACGAATACACGTTTGGCCAGAGGGTTCCGTATGAGGATGGGCGTTCTGGGAAGGAAGTGTAGGCTACTGCTAACGCCATAGTGGCCGTGTGAATGAAAGGCTTTTGTGGCACGATAGTGCGAGCCAATAAGCCCATTCCCAGTGGCCAAATAACGGCAGTAATAAGTAGAACGAAGAGGTTTACGGTCACTACTGGATCAGTAACCCACCCCAGGTAGGCCATAGCGTGGAAACCTGCCGGGTAAATTCCTCCCTGGGCTGCTTCCGCTGGGGTTAATTGGCTGCTCAGAGCAGATAAGTGTAATGAAGACGCATCCCCAGAATCATAGATCCAGCGCAGCGCATTGAGGTGGAATACTGCATCCCAAGTCTGCGGTGGATGCGCTAAAGCCCCTATTCCTTTAAGGAAAATCCAGATACTGGCGGGAATCGCCACCAGTGCCCCCCAGAAAATACCTTGGTTAGAGGGGACTTCGACCGGGGTTGGGTCAATTAGTGAGCGCCCTCGGAAACGGAATAAAACGGCTACGGCCATGGCCACAACCGTTGCCAACAGCAGGGGCAACCATCCCCACTTCATTCCCAGGAACGGAGCTGCTACTGCGGCGCTACCTACCAGCGCTGCAGAAAATAGGGGTGCAAGGATGAAGCGGTCTTTGCGCCCAGTGCCCGCCGCGAACAGCACCCCCCAACCTGGAATCCACAAAGCGGTTGCTAACAGGAGCATGGCTGAGATGGTTGAAAACCAAGTTGCGGGGCTGTTCATTGACGGACCTCTATTACTATTCGAAAACTAGCGTTGATATCAGTTAGCGGCGTCGCCGATTACAAATCGCGGGGTACCTGCCCACAGAGCAGGGTCGGTGGCGCGGCGGCCGTCGAATAGTACCTTCACACCTGGCAGGTCAGCAGCGGAAAGCTGCCGGTATTCAGCGTGGTCGGCTTGTACAATGGCGGCGTCTACTGGCATTCCCAACTCGTAAGCGTCCCAGCCGAACTTTGCCAGTTCTGCAGCTGAATACATGGGGTCGTGTACAAATACTTCTGCTCCGCGAGCGCGCAGCGCGTCAACGGTGGCGAATACGCCAGAGAAAGCGGTTTCCTTAACGCCACCGCGGTAAGAAGCCCCCAGAACGGCTACCTTCAGGCCCTTTAGGTCACCTAAAACGTTTGCTACGCGAGAGACCACGTATTCGGGCATCGATGCGTTGAAGGTACGCGCGGTGCGCACTACGGAAGCTTCTGGGTCGGTAGACAGGTACAGGCGTGGGTAAACAGGAATGCAGTGTCCGCCAACTGCAATGCCGGGGCGGTGAATGTGAGAGTATGGCTGGGAGTTGCAAGCGTCGATCACGCGCTGCACGTCAATGCCAACCTTGTCTGCGTATACGGCGAACTGGTTTGCTAAGCCAATGTTTACGTCACGGTAGGTGGTTTCAGCTAGCTTTGCCATTTCGGCTGCTTCTGCAGAGCCCATATCCCACACGCCGTTGGCTACAGGCAGGTCGGGGCGTTCGTCGAACTGCAAAACGGACTCGTAGAACTCAATCGCACGCTTGGTACCAGCTTCAGTCAGGCCACCGACTAGTTTCGGGTAGCGGCGCAGGTCTGCAAAAACGCGGCCGGTAAGTACGCGTTCTGGAGAGAATACCAGGTGGAAGTCTTCGCCTTCTTTCAGGCCAGAGATTTCTTCCAGCATTGGCTTCCAGCGTCCACGGGTAGTGCCTACTGGCAAAGTGGTTTCGTAAGAGACCAAGGTGCCGGGGGTGAGGTGCGCTGCTAGAGACTTGGTGGCGGCATCCATCCACGCGAAGTCAGGTTCCCAAGTTTCGTCATTAACAAATAGTGGAACCACTAAAACTACCGCGTCTGCGCCAGGAATGGCTTCCGCATAGTCGGTGGTGGCCTTTAGTTTACCTGCAGGAACCAACTCAGAAAGCTTTTCTTGCAAGTGGGCTTCGCCTGGGAATGGTTCAGTTGCCTCATTAATTAGGCGCACGGTTTCAGGGTTAACATCCACCCCGATTACTTCGTGTCCCGAATCAGCAAACTGCACTGCCAATGGCAGACCAATCTTCCCCATAGCGACTACTGCAATGCGCATTATTTCCTCTTTTCAACTTTTCCACTGGGCTGTGGCTATTAGAAAACAACTCTATATCATTCTAAGTCTACCGCTTGTTTTCTTTCAGGTAATATCTAGGTTAGCTAAGAGTATTCGGATTGTGATTATCACATTGACTAACTGAGGTAACCCTATTGCGCAGGTCAGATTCAGCTATCGGACGGTTATTTACTGCTCCCTCACTGATTTTCATTTTTCTGGGGATCTTCTTAACCGGTTTTTTCCGATACGTATGGGAGTTTTCCTTGGGAAACGGCGATGAATTCTTCTTTGCAAATTTAAAAGGACGCGTGACGCCAGGAGATTATTCGTTAGCGGACCTGGGAGATTTTTTCGTCTTTCTGTGGTCCGAGCACACCGGGCGCACTGCTGATTGGCTCTCAACCCTCGTTTATTTCTTCGGGTTTTCCACTGGCCGCTGGATTACTTCAGCTCTCACCGCGCTTTCAATTGTCTTAATTGCGATGAGTATTTACCGTGTCAGCAGGGTTTTCTTTGCGACACGTATCAATGCGACTGCGGTGGCTTTGGTAGCTACCTTGGTTTCTGTGTTTGCAGTAGCAGCTCCAGCAGTATTCCAAACCGCGTATGTCTCTAACCTGCTGGTTTACTCTGCCGCCATCTGTAACTATTTGGTGATCGTTGCGCTACTTTGCTGGGTGTGGGCGCTGGGTCTAACTGCGGTGGCTCCTTCAGGCTGGCTATTTGGCGCCGGCTTAGCCTTCCTAATTGGTACTTCTCACGAGCAGGCGGCTATCGCGGTAGTAACTTTAACAGTTGGCCTAGCGTGGGTGCGTCGCAAAGACTTTTCTAAAGTTCTTCTCGCTACTCTTCCGGTGGCGGCGCTGGTAGGCGCAGCTTGCATGTTTCTTTCCCCGGGCTTACACCAAAAGCTGGCCCGCACGAACTTAGACCAAAATCTTAGTCAAGGACTGTTAGGGAAAGCTAAAGCATCTTTGAAAGCTTTGTTTGTGCAATTTGAAAACTATCCGTATCTGCTCTTAGCCCTGGGGATTTTGGGGCTAGTGATTGTTGCAGTCGTATTTTTCTTTGCGCAGACTCCTCCCGCTGCTCCCACAGCTCACCCGGTGGCAGCGATCTTGCTCTTAGCAGTAGTAGCTACCGCGACTATGAGTATTCCGCTGGGTTCAGGTACCGGACAAATCCGAGTTTTTAACTACCCGATTCTGCTAGCTGGTTTAGCTGCCGCTGTCTCAATCTGTTTCGCGATTCTCCTCATTCGCACCAATAGTATCCGCTGGCTCTTACTATCGGGCTCCGTTTTGCTTTTCACCTTTTATGGTGGAGGCGGGCTTACCCATACATTTTGGTCGCAGTATGAAAACTACCCTGCCGGCCGGGAGCAGTTAGTTAAGCAAATTAAAGCTTGTCCGCAGTCTAGTTGTATTTTGACCGATCCCAGTAATCTGCCGGTTAGACACGCGTTTTCTGGTTACGGGGATAATGAGTATGCCACCACGGCAGATTTGCGACTCTGGTTGGGATTAGAGTGAAACGCCTTTAGTGCGTTTTCTAACGGCAGCGTAGAAAGCCGTTTAAAACCAGTTAAAATAGATCCTATGAAGATTATGTCTGTCGTGGGCGCACGCCCACAGTTCGTAAAACTTGCTCCTATCGCCCATGCTTGTGCTCGCGCCGGAGTAGAACACATTATCGTCCACACCGGCCAGCACTATGACCCGATGCTTTCGGACGCTTTCTTTAATGACCTAAACATCCCAGCTCCAGATGAGCACCTGGGGGTCGGTTCTGGCTCTCACGGCGTGCAAACTGGCGCTATGTTGACCGCCATGGATGAGATTATCCTCAAGCACCAGCCAGACTGGGTACTGGTTTACGGCGACACTAACTCCACCACCGCCGCAGCTTTGTCAGCCGTGAAGTTACACTTCCCTATCGCCCACCTAGAAGCTGGTCTGCGTTCTTTCAACCGAGAAATGCCCGAAGAAATCAACCGGATTGTCACTGACCATTGCGCTGACTTACTGTTGGCTCCTACCGAAGTAGCTGCGAAGCACTTGGAAAATGAAGGTTTAGCTGCCCGCACGGTTGTTGTTGGTGACGTCATGACCGACGTGCTTTTGGAAACGAAAGCTAAGTTGGCTGATGCGAAAAGCCCCATTATGGAAGAGTTTGGTTTCGCAGCCGGAAGCTATTCGTTGGCCACTATCCACCGCCCAGCTAACACTGATACTAAGGAACAGTTGGAAGCCGTCTTAGACTCTTTGGGTCAGGTAGATCATCCAGTGGTGATTTTGGCGCACCCTCGCCTGGTAGCTAAAGCAGCTGAGCATGGGATCGAAATTGCCCGCGGCAACCTGCATTTGCACGCTCCCCTGGCCTACCCCGATCTGTTGGCTTCGGCAATGAGCGCGCGCGGGATTATTACTGACTCGGGTGGCTTGCAGAAGGAAGCTTTCTTACTGCGAGTTCCTTGCACCACGGTGCGCCCGCAGACTGAATGGGTTGAAACCGTAGAATGCGGTTGGAATGAACTGGTTGACGCTGGCGAGCAGCTGGTATTGGCAGCGCAGCGTCCAACCCCCGCAGCCACTGATTACGCTCCGTATGGAGATGGACAGGCAGCTGACCGGGTAGTTGCCGAGTTGCTGGCTCGTAAGCGCTAATCTCGGTTTTCCGAGGGCGCCCGTCAAACAACTAGCCCAGCACTGAAAGGATTCAGTGCTGGGCTAAGCTAATTCTTAGCTGTACTTAGCGTTGTGCGACGCGCATCAGTAGCTGGGCGACTTTACGACCGGTTTCTTTCATGGACTTATGGTTAAGGACCCACTGGGAACGCCGTTCGCTAGCTTCTGCATCAGCTTGCGCGAGGAATATGGTTTGCAAAGCTTCGGAAATAGCTGGGCGCTTAAACTCAGCTGTGTACCCCAGTTTATTCGCTTCAATATCAGCAACTGCGGGCCCTACCCCGGCGTAGAGTACTGCAGTCCCGCAGCCCAATGCCGTGAGTACTTTAGTGGGGTAGGCAAAATCGTAACCGATCCCCGGTTGAATGGACACTAACGCTACCTGCGCGCCTTTTTGCCACTGCGCGGCCGCTTGGGGAGGGAAGGAGTCTAAAACCAAGATCGGCTGGTAAGCAGCCCCCTGCTGCTGCGCGTAAGCCGCCAGTTCAGCTGCGATTTCCCGGATCTTTGGCATTGAATCGCCTCTGCCGATGAAAACCAGTTGATTTTGCTGGCTTTGTTTCCAATAGTCGCTGAAAGCCTCGGCAAAAATCTCAGCTCCCTGCCACTGTGAAGCCGTCCCGGCATAGATCGCGTAAGGCTGGGTTACGCCGTATTCTGCCAATTCTTCCTTGGTAAAGGGAGTTACTTGTTGGTTGAAAACGTCGGTGTCAGCACCGTTCGGGATTACTTCCACAGTTTTCGCGCCGAAAGATTCCAGGCGTTCGGCGACGCCCTCGGAAACTGCAATACAAGCCGCTGCCCCGCGAACTGCCGTTTTCTCCATAAACCGCACCACGTCAACTACCAGCTTTGGCGCACCCGTGGATTCCGCGGCGTCAGACCAAACGTCGGCACCATACCAAACGTAAGGAATCCGGCGTATCCCGCAGGCTAAACGCATCATGAAACCAGTCGTTGGAGGTGGCTCTACTAAAATCACCTGTGGTTTCTTGCCAAATAACACCGTGAAAAAAGCTGGAATATCAAAGGACATGTAGGGAACATAACCCTTAATGTAGCCGTCTTTATCGCGGATTACTGGCACTCGGCGAATGTAAACGGGCTCAAAAACTGAGTACTCTTTCGGGAGTTTTGCCGTCACCACGCGCAACTGCTGACCGGCAGCGACCAGGGCCTTTTCAACCGCATCCAAACGAAATGACGCGGCAGAAGCTTCCGGTAGGTGGATGCGAGAAACTAATTGGAAGCTTGCTTTTCTATTCGTCACTATCTCACCTATCTCGGTATAGAATCTGCGCAAGCTCAACTAAAGAAGGCTGATTCATGGCATTTCCAAAATCTCTAATCTGATTCGCTACAATCCTATGATAGTCTGCTGGATTCTTTCCAATCCTCCAGAAGAAAATCGAAGCGCAGTACAGGGATGGTTTACCCGGAGTTCGGAAGTTGTTGAACTCATTAACTACAGAAGTTACCGCACCATCAACCATAGCTTCAGCGTAAGCATTCTTGGTATCCAGCCAGTAGTACTGTAGGCTTTCCGCACTGAAGAGGTGCCCATTCAAAACCTTTGAAGGAATGGGCGGTCCCGGATATTCTTCCAACCACAGGTCGCCTGAATCGTCCACCATCGTAATCCAATAAGGCTCGTGCTTATCCGCAAAGTAGCTTGCGAAAGTCATATCTGCGTACTGGCGCCACTTAATGTCGCCGGTAGCTTGAGAAAGCCGCACGAAAGTAGCCAGTGCGAAACCTTGAGACATGGAAGAGAACCACGGTACCCGCATAGTGTTTTCCGCGTGCCCCATAGCTCGGTATGGGAAGTTATAGGGGAACCAGAGCGTATCTTCATCTAAAATCGCTCCGTCTACCAAAGCTTGCGCAGCTGCTTCGGCACGAGCCAACTCGCGGTTACGCAAAGCCGAAGGCTCATTCGCGAAGTAGTTTTCAACCGCGTCTAAAGCGAAACGCGAATATGCCACTGGGTGATAGATGCGTTGCCCATTCATCAAGCCTGGAACTTTAATAATTGGCACGTTTTTACTATCAACTTGCCAAGCGGTTTTCACCCAACCACCCTGGTGACTGTATGGATAGGCAGCGTCAGGGCGAGTGGCGAACCCAGAGGTGTTGAACCCCCACTTGCTGTTGACAGAATCAGGTACGTGACCGGCCTGTTTATTCTTGTAATGCCACAGGCGGTAGTTGCGATCAACTGCCAAGAGAATATTTTGGTTCTTGTCTTGAATCGACAGAATTGTTCCCATGACGGCCCAGCCCTGGCCAACTTGTGTACCGGTGCCCCAAGTGCCGTGGGAGTTACCCTTGTAGACAAAGAGTTTACCCTGGCGGTTTACGACCAGTAAATCTTGGGCTCCGTCATGGTCCCAATCCACACCCGGGTTAATTGAGTGCATTTGGTTCCACCCAAAGCCCAGTGGGGTGCGACCGCCTTTAAACCCGCCGGTGCCGTTGCCTTCATAAATAAACATTTGTCCGCTCTTATGAGTGGCTACCAGGCGTGGTCCGAACTGCGCGGTTTTTGGTAGCAGTACCAAGTGGTTGAAAGCGTGCCAACCGTAGCCAAATGGGGTGCGGGCAGCTTTGAAACCGCCGGCTCCGTTTCCAGGATAGAGGTACAGTCGTCCGGAAGTGTCAACTGCCAGCAGGTCTGGAGTATCGTCACCGTTAAAATCCGCTCCACCGGCTAGTTTGGTCATTTTGTTCCAGCCGTAGCCATATTTTGTAGGAGCAGAAAAACGCCCGAAAGAAAGAGTGGTGTAAAGAATTAGCTGTCCTTGCGGACTAATCCGGAATAGATCTGGGCCACCTTTACCGTCGAAGTTACCGGCCGAATAGATCTTGCCGCTCCAACCTTGCCCAATTTGCTGGCGGGCTTCCCAGGTGTAGCGGTCTTGTAAGTTAGATAAGACTGGGGAGAATGTGTTTGGTTGCAACACCCACGAAGTAGTGCCGACCAGGCGGAACTGTTTCGGATCGGCTGTCCAAGCTGAAATAATCAGTCGCTTACGCTGTTTAGCGGTTTTAATCAGGTGCGTGCCTGGGTCAGTGAGTTTACCGTTAACGATCCATTGCACCCCGTTAATACCGGGTAGAGTGTAGCTATCTTTGCCCTGATAAAAAGGGGCGGATACCGTTATTTCTTTAACTTCAGCAGCCGGCTTGTGGTCGTATAAACCGGTTTCGCCGGTTTCCTCATCAGTTTGTTTTTCATCCTGAGACTGTGCTGAAGCATCTTTACTTGAGTCAGTGTCTAAGTTTTCTTCAGTTGCCTCACCGGATTCAGTTGGCTCTGGTACCTGCGATTCGGGGGTTTCTTCGCCAGTCGATTTAGGCGAAGCTGGCTGTGGCGCGTAAAGAGCTTCTTCTTCAGCAGAGAGGTTAAAGAAATCCGCATCAGCTTCAGGTGAGCTAACGATCTGTGCGCGAAGTTGTTCTTCAACGGTGAGGTAGTCCTCGTTATCCGTTGCAAACGTAGCTTTCGGAGTGATTAGCGCACTGGCTAAGCAAGCGGTTAAAAAAACCGAGAAAAAGGCGAACTTAGTAGATCTCATTGCTTTCCCTGAAATGATTGGAAATATAGTAGGCTTTTAAATAGCCTATGAATTCACTGCCAGCTATTTTATCAGTCTGGTTTCCCGATAGGAAAGGTTCTTTCCGATGCCCAAGATGATCTACCATGTGCCGTATCCATTGAATTTTCAAGCCACTTCTGGTTCGGGGATTCGTCCGGTTAAGATGTATCAGGCATTTCAAGACGCGGGTTATGAAGTGTTTTTAGTCTCTGGCTACGCCCCCGAACGACGTCAGCGGATTAAGGAGGTTAAGAAGCTGATTCGCCAAGGAGAAAAGTTCGCTTTCCTCTACTCTGAATCAGCCACCATTCCTACGGCTTTAACTGAACCTAAGCACCTGCCCCCGCACTTGTTTTTAGACTTCTCTTTCTTCCGTTTCTGTCAAAAACATGGGATCAATGGCGGGGTTTTCTACCGGGACATTTACTGGGCTTTCGATACCTACCTTGAACTTGTAAAACAGCCCCTGGCTTTCTTCATGCGCAAGCTCTACCGCTACGATCTGCGCAAGTATAACCAGAGCCTTAAAAAAGTGTTCTTACCCTCTTTAGAGATGGGTAAGTTTGTTCCCCTGGTATCAAAAGACAAGTTCTTAGCTTTGCCTCCTGGCTGTCCAGAGGCGGATTCACCGATTCCTACTGACAAGCTTTCCCTGCTCTACATCGGAGGAATTGGCTCTCACTATAAGATTCATAAGCTACTTGAAGCAGTTAGTTCTTTAGATAATGTTGAACTAACGATCTGCACTTCCCAGGCAATGTGGGAAGCTAACCAAGCTGACTACGCTCCGTTTATGTCTGAAAATATTACGGTTGTCCACCAGTCAGGAGCCGGGCTTATCCCCCTATTTGCCAAGGCAAATGTTTGCTCACTAGTTATGGAACCAGACGAATACCGTGAGTTCGCAGTCCCGATTAAGCTATTCGACTACCTGGGGAACCTGCGTCCTGTTCTGGCTTCCACAAACACTTTGGCCGGAAAGTTCGTAGTTGCAAACGACTGCGGTTGGACTGTCGATTATGACACTAACGCTATTCGTGAAAAGCTAGCAGCCTTACAAGACCTGACTTGGGTTGCGCAGATGGAAAAACAAGTTAGAGAAACCCGCGAGCGTAACACTTGGACTGCACGCGCTATGCAAGTGGCGGCAGTACTAACGGAGGGAAGTGACATATGAAAACTGCGCTGATTGTTTTAACTGACGCTTTTCCGTTCGAAGTTGGCGAGGAGTTCTTTGAGCAAGAGCTTCCGCATATTCAGGCCAGCGCCGACCAGATTTTCTTTATTCCGATGCGTTTAGAAGCCGGTGCAGAAATGACCCGGCAGATTCCGGCACATGCGCAAGCTTTCTTAGCTTCTAAAGCGCAGCTAACCAATAAGTGGCTGGTCTTAGCTCGCCACCTGCCTGCTCTGTTAGCCCCTAAAGCTGCTTATCTGCGGGTGAGCCGCAAACGCACTTTTAAGCATTTAGCGATGGATTTGCGTTTTTTCTCGAATGCCATAGACGTTTACCAGCGGGTACGCGACCAGTTAAAGACCGCTAACTTGGCACAGTTTGATTCAGTCGTAATCTATTCCTACTGGTTCTACACCGGGGTGGTAGTTGCCAATCTGATTAAGCAAGAGCTGCTTGCTGGTAAAAAGGTAAAGCTCATTTCCCGCGCCCACGCCTATGACGTAGACGAGGACGATACTCCCAACAAATACATTCCGGGCAGAGACTTCCTGCTGGCAAAAGTTGATGAAGTCTACCCGATTTCCAACTATGCTGCGCGGTTCTTAACTGAGCGTTTCCCCCAATATGCGAACAAAGTGAAGGTGAAGCGTTTAGGTGTGCCGGTGTCTAAGCGGCAGCGCCCAGCTTTGGGTACGCCAACTAACTTAGTGAGTGTCTCTCATATGGCGGCCTACAAGCGGGTCCATCTGATTGCGGATGCGGTTGCTGAGTTAGAGAAGCTTGGCTACCAGGTGACGTGGACGCATATCGGAGAGTTCGATAAGGCTCGTTTTAACGCGATGCAAAAGTATGTGGATGAAAAAGGTTTGCGCAGTCGGGTAACTTTAACCGGACACATGAGTAACCAAGAAGTGCAAGACTTTTTAAAGACCGCAGACGCACATATTTTCGTTAATTCTTCTTCTGGCGAGGGCGTTCCCGTGACGATTATGGAAGCATTGGCCAATGGAATCCCGGTGGTCGCTACCCGCGCGGGTGGCACTGCCGAGATCGTCCATCACGGTGAAAATGGGCGGACGCTCCCCATTGAATGTTCCGGTAAGGATTTGGCTGCCCAAATCGCTGCGGTGATTGATGGGGGCGCGTCAGCGTATGCGCAGTTAAGCGAGCGTGCCACGGAGATTTGGGATCAGTACGCCAATGCAGAAAAACAGTATTCTGACATGGCAGCTACTATTTCTAACCTGCTTAATGAAAACTAGTTAGTTTACGGTTTTTGCTGGTCGCAGCCTACGAACTTGTAGAGTTCGGCGGTACCGCCCTTGTCCAGAAGAATGAAGTCTTGGGGATCTAAAACTACTCCGAAAAGGCCCTGTGCGCGGTCTTTTTGCTGCTTGTGGTTGAAGATCTGGGTGCGGTCTGCGTAGAAGTAACCGATTTGGTATTTGTTTACCAGTTCGCAAACGTGTGGATCAGTTTTGTAGTTTTCAAAGTTGACTGCCAAGTAGCCGGCATCTGGGTCAGCGTTATCTACGGATCCGAAGGTTACCTGCTTGTAAACTACTGGGTGTCCGCTGACAATGTAGACTAGGGCGGCCCCGGTAGAGGCTTCCCCGATCAGCAGTTTATCCTCGGTGAGAACGTCTTTAGCTCTGAAAATCATTTTCAGTTCTTCACTGTCTGCCATGTATACAGTCTGCCCTAAAAGTGGCTTGTAAAGTTCGGTAGCTTTCTTAGCGCGTGGTTCCCAGCTAAGGGCGCCATTGGCGATTACCAGCACGAAGGAAATGATAATCAGGAGGCTCTTATAGGCCGCGGGTTCAATGCCGCTAGCGGTAAATTTGCGAGTCAAGTTCAGTGTTTTGCGAAGCAGTGCGTTTATGCCCACTGTCATGGCAATAATCGACAAAATTGCCATGACTGGCATTAGCCGGTAGGAGCCGTAGTACCAGATTGCGGTGAGGTTAGTAATCAGCGGTAGGGGGATCAAAGTTGCGGATACTAAGAGCAGGGCGATAGTCCAAGAGACACTGACCCAGCGGGTATAGCGGTTGCGCCAGCTGAGGATTACCCCTAAGACGCTGAGGGCGCCCCACAGGGTGATAATCAGTTTATATGCCAAGCTGCCCCCGCCGCTGGGGGCCAGTGAGAATACGGCCCAGGCTTTGAATCCTAGGTTTTCCCAGTTGATGTCTGCTGAGCGCCCAAATAGCCAGTTGATGGATTGGTTTTGAGAAACAAAAATGGTGAAGAACGCGCCAGCTATTAGTCCAACAATGAGGATCGCAATCTTAGTGCGCATTTTTAGGCTAGAGTGTAGCACTCTGAAGACAGCAACTAGGATGCCGCCAGAAAGTACTACAATCAGTGAGAAAGCCGCTGGCGGGTAGGCGGCGGTGATACCAAGAATCCCCAGTATTACAACCGTCAGTTGCATCGTTAAGTTACGGCGAATGCGGCGCTGTCCGCGCGGGTAATAACGATAGTTTCTAAAAGCAGTAAGTACCGCGGCCACAACCCCGGGTAGTAACGCGATCCCCCAGGCGTTTGGCCAAAGTGGGATGGCGACGTGGTAATAGACGGGGAAGATAGGGATGATTTGGGCTACTGCGATTGCTAATGGTCCGGCTCCCCAAAGGCGTGGCAGCGCAACTGTAGTGAGGATGCTGATATTCGCCAGCCAGAGGAAAGCTACGGTTAGTTGTAGGGCTTTAGCAACTTGTACCACGGTTTGTTCGGTGGCGAAAAGTGCTCCCAGCTGGTGCCATACTGCTGGATAGGTTACGGAAACTTCAGAAAGACCATAGAGGCTAGAAAACGCTGTCAGCGGTGAGGCATCCCCCGTTTGGACGATAGTCATTAAAGCCGATAGGTGGAAGGTAGAGTCATTTTGCTGTGCGGGTAGATTTAGGTCAATCCCCCAGATGGTAGGTAGCCAGTACAGTAAGCTCCCTAAGATTAACAGGACTCCCGTGGCGATTATCCCAGTTTTTCCCTGGGCTACGGGCACTTCTTCCGTGCCTTCTTCGCTGTCTGCAAGGCGTTTACCGATGAGGATTCTGCCAATCCCGAAGCACAGCAAAAGTGCTACTAAGTTGAATGCTAAGTAGTTTTGGAGGTTCCAGAAGATCCCCAGTTTACTGAAAACTAAGGAAGCTGCGGTAGAGACGCCAGCTGACCAGGCGGGGGCAATCCCAAATAGTAAGTACCCTTTGATTCCTAAAGAGCGGAGCATCAGTACAGAGGGTACATAGACTACTAGAAGAGAAGCTAAACTAACTCCCAAAATGTACCAAAGTCCAGTCATACTATTTTCGTCCTAATGCTCCGGATAAACCGCCCTGAAGCGTTAGATTACCCTTTATCGGCGGATTCTTAGCTAAACTTATTATACTCACACTGCTATCGGAACGATCGGAGCCCCCATGATCCAAGTCCTAGACGCTGCTAATTGGCTTGTAATTGAGCATCAGCTAGGCACAATCTACTGGCAAGCTACCATTAGCGGGCAGCTTCCGATTGACGTTAACACTAACGACCCCTGGCAGTGGGCGGTGGCACAAAAAGGCAACTGGGGAGCCATCATCGTTAAAGATGATGAGGCACTCCTGCTCTGCGACCAGGCTCGTTCCCTTCCACTCCTGTACCTGCAGACGGAGTCAGGCTGGGAGGTTGCTGCGGATGTGAATGCTTTAATTGCGGCTCACCCAGAACTTAAACTTAATAAAGACGCTGCCGCAGAGTTTCGGCATTTTGGATACGTACTGGGCGCTGACACGCTTTTAGAGAACGTTTTTTCTGCCCGCTACGGGGCGATCACAAAGCTAGCTAAGCACGGTGAGGTCACGCAAACGCCACTGATTGAAACTATCCGCGCCGCTGCTGGAACTGAGTTGGCTGAAATTGAAAAACTTTCTACTGAAGAATTTTTAGATCTTTTCCATGCTGAGCTGCTAAAAGCCTTTCAGTTCACCTTGGATGAAGCTAAGGGACGCCAACTGTTGATCCCACTTTCTGGTGGCGCAGATTCTCGGTTGCTACTGGCAGTTTTGAAAGAGCTTAATGCCCCTAACGTACTGTGCTTCACTTATGGCCAGCCTGGTTCTACGGAAGCAGGTATTTCTGAGGAAGTTGCCCGTGGTTTAGGGTTTGATTGGATTCTAGTAGAGCTCAAACCTGCTGAGATGGCGGCGAAGTGGCGTGAGGCAGAAGGTTTTTTAAAGGCCACTTGGACGGGCCAAGCTCTGCCGCATATCCAAGACTGGTATGCGCTAACGCAGTTACAACAGCATCCGCAGGTTGAAGCAGGAGCGATTGTGCTTCCCGGTCACACTATTGTGGGTAACGAACACGACGAATGGTGTGCTGAACCAGAACGTACTTTCACTAAACGTGACGTGGTCAAACTCTGCATCGACCACCACGGCATTTTGCAGGGTAATCCCAAAGACGCGGCCACGTTCTATACGGTTAATAAACTCACTCACTTGTTGCGCGACTACTGGACGGGGAAGACTGCGGAAAACCGGTTAGAAACGATGGTGGGGATTAACATTAGTGAGCGCCAGGCGAAGTATATTTCGAACTCGGTACGCGCCTACGAATACTTTGGTTTCGACTGGGCTTTCCCCATGTACGAACGGCGTGTGTGGGAAGTGTGGATCAATGCGCCCCAACAGTTCCATGAAGGAGTCCGCGTCGAATACGTACGCTATGCGAATGAGCTTTATGCGAAAATTAGTGGCAATGAATTAGCCTACTTTAAGGGCGCCGTGCAGAACCTACCTTCAGGGGCAGTGCAAGTGGTGCGCACCGCCCTCGAGAAAACTCACCTGCTAAAGTTGGCGAATCATGCGTTAAGTGTCCGCACCCAACTTAACCATCCGATGGGTTTCCACGCGCTGGTCGCGGATATTCCCAAGGCGAAGCTGGCGTTGAAGCTGGCTGGCGGCGCCACTTTATTCGGGATTTATGCGGATTTGTTCCTGGCGGACCAGTGG
This sequence comes from Actinomycetaceae bacterium, assembly GCA_030532515.1. Taxonomy (GTDB): domain Bacteria; phylum Actinomycetota; class Actinomycetes; order Actinomycetales; family Actinomycetaceae; genus Gleimia. Next base: position 2,649 of record JAUNKY010000005.1, on the reverse strand, counting down.
GTGCCTGGCTCGCAGGTAATGCCACCATATGAGGGGTGAACGCATGTACTCTGCCGCTACAAGAGTAGTTCATATTAACGAAGTTGCAAACGTTCCTTCCACGTTGGTGGCGCACGCGCGCCAGGAGGGGAAAGCCTGGTCCCTGCGGCGTATTCCAGTGGGGCGTGGCAATCCGGCGAAGGTGATTCTCACGCGGTTGCAGGATTTGGCGAAGTGGCTGAAAGAGCGTCGCCAGGTGGATATTGTGCATCTGCATTACGCCGCGAATGGCTACTACGGGTGGGGTAAGCAGCCCTTCGTGTTGCATTTGCATGGTTCGGATGTGCGTAAAGATTGGCAAAAGCCTGGTTTGCGGCAGGTGATTTCTAAGTCTTTGCGCCGCGCTGATGCGGTGATTTGTGCTACTCCGGATTTGCTGGCGTGGGTGCAATCTGTCCGTCCTGACGCGCAGTGGCTGCCAAATCCGCTGCCAGCTGAGTTCTTTGCGGTTCCCGAAGTTTCTGTGGTGCCTGGGCGGGTGATTTTTTCTTCGCGTTGGGATGATACGAAGGGGTTGGATTTGTTGCTGCCGTTGGCGCAACAGTTGGTGCAAGCTGGTTTTGAAGTGCACGGTTTGGATTGGGGTACGCATGCGCAGCAGGCGCGCGAGCTTGGGGTGGTGTTGCATCCGCTGATGGATTTACATCAGTTCGCGCAGTTCTTGGGGTCGGCTAGTTTAGTGGTCGGTCAGTTGAAGTACGCCACGATGACTATGACTGATTATCAAACGTTGGCTTTGGGGCGGCCGCTGTTGGTGGGGCAGTCGATTGAGCAGGCGCCGGTTAAGCAGGTGCAGATTCAGGACGTAGATTTTCCCGAGGACGCTAATAAGCCCCTCCCCCGCGATGTGGATGCGATTGCAAAATGGGTCGTTGATTTCTTAGCAACTGGAGATACTGACGCCGCTTCTCAGGAGCGCCGCGATTGGGTTTTAGCTAATCACCATCCTGCGCAGGTGGTGGCGCGTTTAGAAGAAATCTACCAGTCGCTAGTTTAGTTCAGCTCCGGTCGTATTTGCGGGCTGCTAACAGGGAAAGAGTCAGCATTCCGAGCAGGCAAACAGCCATGATAGCCCCCAGAATGTAAATTGTGGACAGCAGGGCCAGCGTAGAAAAGTACAGCCAACTGAGGGGCGCTACCGTGTAGATTACGGCGAAGCCCAGTAGCCAGCTTTGGTTGCCAGTGACGATAAACATGTTTGAAATCGGCGAGGTCATCAGCGTCATGAACAGCCAAGGAATTAGGGCTTGGACGAAGTGACCTGCCTGCGTGAACTGGGCTCCAAAGAGGATGGGAATCAGCCATGGAGCAAGCACATATAGCAGTGCAAAAGGAATAATGCCCACTAAGAACGCGCTTTTGATAGCACGCGCGATTTCTTTTTGCATACTGCCGCGTTCTACTTGAGAGAGTTTTTGGAAGAATACTTGGCTGATGGCACCGGTGAATAAGCCTACGGGGATCATTACTACTGCTTCAGCGATTTTGTATTCACCTAATGATCCCAGTGAGACTGCGCCGATAAGGATGGGAATGCCCAGGTTACGCAGCGCGTCGACAAAAGCATTGGGGCCGTTAAGAACTGGCATCTTCCAGTGTTTCTTCGCAAAATGCAGCAGCCCGGGGGATTTCGAGGTGTCGATTTTTCGCAGGTCTTTAGCTCTGATCCCTAGGTTAAAGAAGGCGAATGCCTGTCCAAGGGTCTGTCCGGCCCACAGTCCGAAGAGAGTGTTTTGTCCGGCGAAACCAAAGGCTACTTGTCCGCCGTTGGCGCCGATTTGTTGTTGGACGCGGTTGAGGGCAATGGTTTTGTAGTCGCTTTTACGGTTGTACCAAAACTGTAAGAGGGTGGCTCCTGAGAGGAAGAATACGGTGACGCCAGCCAGGGGTAGCCAGGTGGCTACAGCTTCTGAATAGTATTGGCGAGCTATGTCTTGGAGTAGCCAGGCGACGAGTGAAGAGATAAACGCGAAGCCTATGATGAGACTAAAGCCGAGTTTGAAGACTTGTTTCGCGTGGGATTCGTCTTTTTCTAACATGATGGCCAGGTCGTAGCGTCCTGCGGCGATTAAGGCTATAGCGGCCACTACCGAGTTGTATACGCCCAGTTCACCCAAGGTTTCTTTGGTGAAGAGGCGGGTAATGATCATCATCATGAAGAACACTACGATTTGGGCTCCGGCGGTTCCTGATACCAGGGTAAGGATATGTTTTAGGAACGGGGAGGATTGGTTTAGGCTCTCAAGTCTTGTCTTTAGCTCTGCGATCTTCACGTCTTCTAGTTTACTGGTCTTTATTGAAAGCACTCAATGATACTGAGCTCTCATTAAGAAGGTTACACCTTTAACTTTGTCACCTTTGTTTGGCTTCTTTTTGATGCGGGAACGGCCGTTCCCGCATCAAAAAGAAGCCAAACAATAGGAACAATCCCCCAATTCGCACGGGAAACCGCTTTCGTATGCGAAATGAGCTCGTTTGCCCTCTCAATTCGCACGGGAAACCGCTTTCGTATGCGAAATGAGCCCGTTTGCTCCCCCAATTCGCATGGGAAACGCCTTTCCGGTGGGTGTCAAGTTGTTGTGAGTTGTTTCAGGTGTAGGTTAATCCCTG
>JAUNKY010000030.1 GCA_030532515.1 Actinomycetaceae bacterium | reverse complement strand
CACCACAGGGATTAACCTACACCTGAAACAACTCACAACAACTTGACACCCACCGCGTATGCGAAAACACAGGGCAGCGAGCCCGGTTTCGCACGGGAAACCGCTTTCGTATGCGAATTCAAAGGGCTAGGGTGCTCAGATCGCACGGGAAACCGCTTTCATATGCGAATTCAAGGGGTTAGGGTGCTCAGTTCGCACGCGAACCCCCTGTTCGTATGCGAAAACAGACACTAACACGCTCGGTTTCGCACGCGAAACCCGTTTCATATGCGAAAAGCGGCACTGGCACAGCCGATAGAGAATAAAAAACAGCGGCCCCAAACGGGACCGCTGTTATTTTTATAAGCTACTTACTTTTTGAAGAAGCCTGCAATACGTTCGAAGAGGCCTGGCCCTTGGGCAGCCTTGATCTCTTCTGGGGTGTGCTTCTTATCGCACCACTGCGAAGCCGGTACACCACGCTTTACTTGCGCAATGTGCTGGCCGCAGCCAGCCCAAGTAGTCTTACCACAAACCTTACACTTAACTGCCTGACACATTGGTATCTCCTTTCATCAACTTCTCTCACTATACATCTAAACAATACCTCACGCCCCTTGAAATATTAGATTTTGTTTAACTGTTACCGATACGCAACACCCTCGGAAAATATTTTAAAAGTGGAAATTACCTGCCAACTTTAAAGAAGCGTAGAATAGTATGCGGACCTAACATAGGAGTAACAATGCGTGTTTCCCCGCAGTATTCTGCAACCTACCGCGTCGAGGTAGATGAGACCCTAACCAAACTCTCGGACGTTGTTAACGTTGTCACCGGCACCGGCGCCTCGATCACCGGGCTGGACGTCACTGATTCAGATCAGGGAGCGCTCAGTTTCGACCTCACCTGCAATACGCGAGACTCGGCACACCGGCGCGAAATTGTCCAAAGCCTCAACGAAATGCCAGGTGTAACTGTAGCTGACGTGCGCGACGCAACGTTCTTAGCTCACGTAGGCGGGAAACTCAGCGTAAACCCCAAAACTCCCATCCGCAACCGAGCTGACCTTTCGCGCGTATACACGCCGGGCGTGGCCCGCGTCTGTACCGCGATCCACGACAACCCGGCTAAATCATTCTTCTTCACGCAACGCGCCAACACCGTAGCAGTAGTCTCAGACGGCACCGCCGTGCTTGGCCTGGGAGACATCGGCCCTGAAGCCGCCCTGCCAGTGATGGAAGGCAAAGCTGCGTTATTTAAGCAGTTTGGCAACGTTGATGCTTGGCCGGTAGTGCTGGCCACGAAAGACGTTGACGAGATTGTAAATATCGTAAAAGCGATTGCGCCCGGGTATGGGGGCATTAATCTGGAAGACATTTCTGCACCGCGCTGCTTTGAAATTGAAGCCCGCTTGCGTGAAGAGCTGGACATCCCCGTTTTCCACGACGATCAGCACGGGACTGCCGTGGTTGTGCTCGCCGCTTTAATGAATGCCCTGAAAGTTGTGAATAAGCGGATTGAAGATGTGCGCATTGTGGTTTCTGGCGTGGGAGCTGCCGGCACTGCAATCATTAAACTGCTACTGGCCCAAGGGGCACGCGACATTGTTGGCTATGGTCGTACCGGCGCGTTGGCAGCAGACCAAACTGAGGGGATGAACCCGGCTCGTAAGGAACTGGCGGAAATCACTAACCCACGTTTGGTGCATGGCAGCCTGCAAGAAGGCTTGGCCGGTGCCGACGTCTTCATTGGTGTGTCACAAGGTGATATTCTCACTGGCGCGGACATTGCCACCATGGGACCTGACGCGATTGTGTTCGCGCTGGCAAATCCAACTCCGGAAGTTGACCCGCTGGAGGCCGCCAAGCACGCTGCCGTGGTGGCAACCGGACGCTCAGACTTCCCTAACCAGATCAACAATGTCCTGGCGTTCCCCGGTTTGTTCCGTGGTCTTTTGGACGCGCACGCCACCACGATTACCACTGAAATTCTGCGCGTCACGGCGGTGGCGATTGCTTCGGTGATCTCGGATGACGAGCTTTCCAGCCACTACATCATTCCGGGCGTTTTCGATGACCGGGTAGCGCACGCAGTGCAGAAGGCGGTTCGCAAGGCCGCGGCAGATTTGCCGAAGCACGAAGTTCCGGTGCAAGAGCATACGCATATTTCATAGAAAAAACGGGCGCTTTTCGCAGATTTGGGAAGCGCCCGTTTTTATAGTTTTTATTTTTCCGAGGGCGCCCCTGGGCGTCCTCGAAATAATTGCTGCCTTAAAAAGGCGGAGCGTAACTTGCCGAGGTAAATGAAGTCGGCGAGTTACGCTCCGCTAAATGTGAAGGAGGTAAGCCAGCAAGGAAGGTTGCTGCAGGTGCGCTTAACGGCGGCGTAGGGCCAGTGCTAACGTGCCTGCTCCCAAAGCTAAGATGCTGAACGAGAACAGCAACAATGTTTGGCTACCCGTGGTAGGCAGGCGCAAACTATTCCCAGGTTTTACGTTTGGATTAGGCTGCTGCCCGCCGGGAGTAGTCTGGTTAGGAGTAACCTGGCCGGGAGCACCTTGGTTAGGGGTCTGCCCGCCGGGAGTAACCTGGTTAGGTGTGACCTGGTCGGGCGTAACTTGGTTAGACCCACCCTGGTTAGGTGCCTGGTTGGTGCCGCCCTGATCAGCAGGAGGCTTAACGGTGTGATCGGGGTTCTTTGGAGAATCGTCGCCAGGTTCGATATGTGGGGTAGGTTCGCCGGTAGCGGACGCAACCACGAAAGTAACCGTAGTTTCCTCCGAAGCTATTGGCTCAGGAGCAGTGCGGAAACCAGCTCCACCAGCAGGTGGAACTACTGCCCGAACCTTTAGCTTGTAGACTCCGGCTGCGGTGAATGCCCAGTTTAGGTGCATATGGGTGCGCTGTGGGTTCTTCAACACCATCGGGGTAGAAGAATCAAAGACAATTTGCCCTAAACCACCTAAAGGCGCAGAGGTGAAACCCCACCACTTAGCCCCCTGCGGGGCTTCCAGTGCAGTTAGTTCTAAGTTCACGCCCTGGGGGAAGCGCCCATAATCGAAATCTTCCGTAGAGAAACCTGGCCAAGGACGCCCAGCTTGCTGGGTAGCCCCCAACACGTACAGATGCGTATCGTAAGCACCTAAGAAATCGAAGGAGCTATCCCCAAAGACACGCTTGGAACGATGTGCGTGCGCAGCTTCAGGAATCAGAATGCTCACCGCCTGAGGGTCACGCAAAATAGACTCTGTCCCGTGCTGGCGCGAATCGTCCTTCAGTACTACCTTGAGCTGATCGCCAAAGAAATGCGGGCCAATATCCAGGTGCCCTTCGGAAATGGAAACAGGTTTGGTCTCTACTGAGGCCCGTGGATTCGCGTGCGGATCCCCAGCTTCTGCTCCGGGGGCTGCGCCGGCACCAACATCAGGAGTGCCTGCGCCCGGGCTGGTTGACGAGTCCGGGCTGGTTGACGAGTCAGGATCGGTTGAAGAGTCCGGGTTGGTTGAAGAGTCTGGGCCTGCCGGATCGCCAGGAACAACGCCCTCGGAAGAATCTGCATTCCCTGGAACGCTGCCTTGGGGCACGTACGGAACCGATGCCAACTTCAGGGTGTGGGTTTGCTGCCCACTATTTTCAGTGATCTGCCCCGTGTGAGTGACCGCCCCCAGGGGGTTAAGCGAATCAGGCACCACCGAAAGCTTGAAGTGGTTCACGTCGTAGCAGTCATCAGTTGAGAAGTTGAAAGAGCGTGCCTGCGGATAGGAAATGAAATCAACTTCGCAAGATGGGTACTTGTCATCCAGGTTGCGGTAAAAACCGCCGGTGACGCGCAGAGGCAGATCTGCCTGCGCCGGAGCTGCCGTAACTTGGTATCCGGACTCGCCGGCCAGCAGCGTCAGGGTAACGTCTGGGTTGGTTACTACTCGGTCAGCAAAGCTAAAGGCTGGCAGCGTTTCATCTGCTACGGGAACTGGGAATTCTCCGGTCTTAGAAGTTGAATCATCCAAGTCGCCCTGCGCGTACGAAATCACCTCAGAAACCCAGCGCGGGCTTTGTGCGGACTGGGACGGAATATAAACCACCTGCAAGTCAGCGTCTTTAGCGCCAATTAGCTCGGTCCACTTCGCCGCACCACCACTTACTGGCGCTTCGGTGAGGAAATAGCCGTTCACATAGAAAACCGCAGTGCCAGAATCAGCTGGGTTACCGGTGTTAAATGATAGTTCGGTCAGCTTCGGTCCCTCAGTTTGTTCACTGGGTGCAACGCGGAAAACTGGGCGGAAGCTGTCGGTGTGCGCCGTAGTTGCCGGCGCTGCGTTGTAGCGGGTGGGGATAGTTTCGGGAATCCCCTCAGCTGCACTGGCCCCGCCGACTTGCCAATAAACTGACTGTGGCGCAGAAGCTACTAGCTGCCCGTCTTTAGTGCGCGCAGAAGCGCGGTAGGTGACTTTATAGCGTCCGGGCTGTGAAAAAGTAGTGTGGTTATGGGTGTGTAGGCCAGGCTTAATCCAGGTGGAGCGTAGCCCTGGTTCGTGGGAAGAAAGCATCCGCGAAACCGGGTTTTCCAACATGAAGTCAGGGTCAAGCGTGGAGGAAAATAGGTTCATTTCCCCGGGGCCAGAAAAACCGACCAGATCCAAGGTGAAGGATTCGTCACGGAAGTTTTCAACTGGAATTGCTACGTCCGCGCCGAATCCGATCCAGAGTTGTTCGGAACCGGGCGCTACGTTATTTGGGGACCAAAATAGGTCATCGCCGGTATTACCAAGGAACTTTTGGCGTGGATCTGCGGGTACGGTGTAGTAGTATTCCTGGGTGCGCCCGGTGACGATTTTGGCCAGGTAATTCATAGTTTGGTCAAGGGGGGCAATCACGTCGCCTTTGGCTTTGAGGGTGAAGTTGTTGCCTTCCCAGAAGATTTTCGGTGAGTCTACGTGACCTTCTTGGTTGACGATGAGTCCGCCGCTGGCTTGGGCGGTTGCCGGGGCCAGAGTGGGGACGCCTACCAGCGCGGTTGCCAGCAGGGTGAAACCTGCGGTAAGGCTGGTGAGGCGGCGAATAGTGAGAGTGCGCATTTAGGGTCGCTCCAACTAATTATTGAGAATGATTATCAATTTCAAATTTAGAGGATTGTTTACGAGGGCGCAAATAGAGCTTTCCTTATATATAAGAGCCCCAAACAACCCGGCCGTCTCTAAAACCATCCGCACCCTGTAATAAAATAAGACCTATGACCCCACGCCCACCTAAACCACCAAAGTTACCTGCGCGCGCCGGCCTGCATCCGGTTCGCTTGGGGCGGCGCGTAAACGTAAAAGAAGCCCGCCAACTCACCGGAACCTTGGGGGAGTGGATTCTAAAAAACATCCCGGCGATCAACCACGCCCAACTAACCGCTTTCTTCGAATCCGCCGCAATCGTGGACGCTTGGGGAAACCCGTTGCAGTGGGAAACCCCAGCCAATGCGCTCGAAAACCCGATCTATCTCTATCGCCCCGGTGCGGATGAAACCGCAACACCCATCACGTTAGAAAAAATCTATCAAGGTGACGGATGGCTGGTAATTTACAAACCTAAAGGTCTGGCAACTATGCCACGGGGATCCTATGTGGTGCGCAGTGCCACGATTGCCTTACGCCGCCAAGAAAATAACGCTGACTTAACTCCGGCACACCGCTTAGACCGGGCCACCTCTGGCTTGCTACTGTTTACCGAAAAACCGCAGTTGCGACGCCTGTACCAAGAAATGTTCCAAAACCGGCAGGTAGAAAAGACCTACTTGGCAACTGCACCGGCGATAGATTTTTCCACTTTAGAGCCAGAGGCTTTAGCCGCCACGCAATTAATTAAGGTAACTAAAGAACCCCCCGAAAAACCGGGCTGGGTGAAAGTTGAAAGCCGGATTGAAAAAGTAGAGGGCGTTATGAGCGCGCAACACGTAGCGGGTACCCCCAATGCGGTTACCTATCTGCGGCCCAGTGCAATGCGCCAGGTAGCGGGAGAAGAATTTTGTGACTATGAAGTGCAGCCACAAACCGGGAAGACCCACCAGATTCGGCTCCATTTTGCCGCCCTCGGAATTCCTCTGGTAGGGGACCCGCTCTATGGGGGCTTTAATGCCGCCCGCTACGGCAAAGACCAGGTTCCGCAGGGGAATTCGCCGCTGCATCTGGAAGCTGTGGGGCTGCAGTTTCACGACCCGCAAACCGGGGAGCTGGTTAAGATAGATTTAAGAGTTTCCAAAAATGAAAGGGAAAATCATGACGATTAGTGCGCGTTTGGCAGAGCTGGGAATCGAACTGCCTGAAGTAGTACCACCGGTTGCTGCCTATGTGCCGGCTTTGGTGATTGGCCAGACGGTTCGCACCTCGGGGCAGTTGCCGATGCGAGCTGGACAGTTGGTAGCTACCGGGCAGCTGGGTGAAGGCGGAGTTTCCCTCGAGGACGGTTATGCAGCGGCTAAACAGTGCGCGCTGAATGCCATTGCCGCGGCGGCCGCTGCCGCTGGGGGAGTTGATAAGCTTGCAGGCGTCTTGAAAGTTACCGGATTCGTATCATCGCAGCCGGATTTCTATGCGCAGCCAGCCGTGGTGAACGGAGCTTCTGAGTTCTTAGGGGAAGTCTTCGGAGACCAGCACATCCGTTCAGCTGTGGGAGTGGCTTCACTACCTTTAAATGCGGCAGTTGAAGTAGAAGTTGAGTTTGCTCTAGCTTAAGAATAAATAGTAGTGGGTGGGCACTTTTAAAGTACCCACCCACATTTTTATAGGCTCTACTGATCCTTGTTTTATAGGCTCTACTGATCCTTGCGATGCTGCGTGGTGCGTTCCAGGTTATCCAAGATTGGCTGGTAGTGGTGGTCAACTGCCTTTTGGTAGGCTTCCAGGTCCCCCGCTTCCAAAGCGTCGAGGATTTCTCCGTGGGCACGGGCGGTTTCATCAAGATTATCCGGGGTGGGGATCTCTAGCATGGGGTTGATAACCATGTGGATCTTCCAGAAAGCTTCCACAAACTGTCCCTGCATGGTGTTTTCAATCCGCGAGGTTAAGGATTTGTGGAACTCTAGGTCGTAAGCTGAAAAATCCCGCCCTTGGGAAGCGTAAAAGACCATCTGTTTAATGAGGTCGCGAATTTCGGGATTGTCAGTATCTTTAAAGCTGTTGATTAGTTCCGGCCCGGCGTTAATATCCATGAGGCGACGGATTTCGACAATTTCTTTAAGGGTATTTAAATCGCTGCTGGGAGCTAAGGAGGCGCGGAAAACGATCGCGTCAACCAGCGGCTGCAAAGACATATCACCCACGTAGGTGCCACGCCCATGGCAAACTTTGAGAATATCCAGGGCAGCTAAAGTGCGCACTGCTTCGCGCACAGAAGAGCGAGAAACCTGCAGAATTTCGCAAAGTTCTGTCTCTGTAGGAATGGCATCCCCCGGTTGCAGGTGTCTTTGCAGAATCAGGTTCTTCAGTTCCGTTGCAGTGTTGTTTTCGCTAGCCATTGCAGTCTTTCCGAATTAGTATTCGAATTGTTACCTAATTTGATTGTAATAAATTTGTGTCGAGTACCATAATTAAACTTGTTGAGTGTACTTCTGTGTAGTACACTAGACATTGTCGTAACACACAGACATCAGACGTCCGACCTCATTTAGGAGACTTCAATGACGAAATCAATCGGTACCACTGACCGCCGTGGCTTCCTGAAGCTAGCTGGCACCATCACCGCTGCAGCAGGCATCGCAGCAGGTCTGGCAGCATGTGGCAACAAGGCTGACGCACCAAAGGGTGACGCCAAGAAAGACGATAAGGACAGCAAGAAGGAAACCACCGGTGGCGTAATCACCGCAGGTATCTCCTACGAACTGGGCACCAACGGCTACGACCCAATGACCACCACCTCGGCATTGACCGTGGCAGCAAACTGGCACACTCTGGAAGGCCTGTTCGAAATCATGCCTACCGAAGACCGCACCTGCTACGCAGCCCTGTCCAAGGACGCAGAACCAGTTAAGGTAGATGACACCACCTACGAAGTAACCCTGCGTGACGGCGCTAAGTTCCACAACGGCGCAGAAGTAACCGCAGACGACGTAGCATTCTCCTTCGCTCGCGTTCTGGATCCAGCAAACAAGTCCCTGTACGCTTCCTTCCTGAAGTTCCTGGATTCCGTAACCAAGAAGGACGACAAGACCGTTACCATCAAGCTGAAGTACCCATTCTCCCTGCTGAAGGAACGCCTCTCCGTAGTAAAGATTGTTCCAAAGGCTGAGGTAGAAAAGGATGCCAAGGCATTCGACGCTAACCCAATCGGTACCGGCGCTTACAAGATGACCGACAACGGTGCAGCTTCCGCAACCGTAATGTTCGAAAAGAACGCAGACTACACCGGTCCAAAGCCAGCTAAGGCTGACAAGATGGTATGGAAGATCCTGCCAGACGCAGCTACCCGTACCAACGCTGTAACCTCCAAGGACGTACAGGCAATCGACTCTGTTCCATACCTGTCCATCGAACAGGTTAAGGCTTCCGCATCCGTAGAATCCGTACAGGGCTTCGGTCTGCTGTTCATGATGTTCAACAACGGCGAAAAGTCCCCAATGAAGGACGTCAAGAACCGTCAGTCCGCACTGTACGCACTGGACATGGAAAAGGTTGTAAAGACCGGTCTGCTGAACCAGGCAACCCCAGCAACCTGTTTCGTACAGGAAAACCACCGTTCTTACAAGAAGGCCAAGAACGTTTACACCCTGGACCTGGAAAAGGCAAAGGCTGGCTTCAAGGAAACCGGTCTGACCAAGGTACGCCTGCTGGTTACCAACCACGACTGGGTAAAGCAGTGCACCCCAATCATCAAGGAATCCCTGGAAGCTGCTGGTCTGCAGGTAGAATTCAAGGAATTCAAGTCCTCCGACCTGTACAACACCATCGGTCAGTCCGCTGACTGGGACATTGTAGTAGCTCCTGGTGACCCATCCGTATTCGGCGATGACACCGACCTGCTGCTCAACTGGTGGTACGGCGGCGACATCTGGACCGACACCCGCATGCACTGGAAGGGCACCGCTTCCTACGACAAGGTACAGGGCCTGATGAAGAAGGCAGCAGAAGCTACCGGCGACGACCAGAAGGCTGCATGGCACGAAATCTTCGACGTAATCTCTGAAGAAGTACCACTGTACCCACTGTTCCACCGCAAGTCTCCATCCGCTTGGGATGCAGACTCCCTGCCAGGCTTCAAGCCAATCTCCTTGACCGGTCTGTCCTTCGTAGAAGTTGGCACCACCAAGGCCTGATTTTCGCAGGAAACGGCTTAACTAAAGCCTCCAAAACCAAATGATTGTGGGGGTCGGATCTGCTATCCGGCCCCCACAATTATCACCAAAACCCGCAATTCTACGACGAATTGCCCATTCAGATAACCCCCGACAACGTCGAGAGTAAAGCGCAGCAAGTGCAAGGGAGTAACGCAGCGTGTCAAACCTCATCCGTCTTATCGGAAGACGACTGGTCGCCCTACCAATCATGGTTCTGGGTGTCACGTTCCTAGTCTTCTTCGTTATGTCATTCTCACCAGCAGACCCAGCGCAGCTGGCCCTGGGTGAATCAGCTTCTTTGGAAGCACTGGAACAATACCGCATCGAGCACGGTCTGAACGACCCCCTCTTAGTACGGTACGGCTCCTTCCTTTTCGGATTGCTCACCGCCTTTGACCTGGGCACCTCTAAAGGCAACACAAAGGTAACCGAAATGGTTGCCAACGCGTTCCCCATTACCTTGCAGCTAACCCTCATTGGCTTGGCAATCGCCCTGGTAATCTCTTTCGTTTTCGGCGTTGTAGCAGCCCTCTACCGAGACCGTTGGCCAGACCAGTTGATCCGCGTATTCTCAATCGCAGCCCTGGCAACGCCCTCGTTCTGGCTCGCTATCTTGCTGATCCAAGCTTTCGGCACCGTCCCCGGTGGCACCGGCACCTTCCCCGCCCTGGTGGGCGAATGGGTACCTTTCTCAGAAGACCCCGCCACCTACATGAACAACTTGTTCCTACCTGCTTTCGCACTTGCAGTCCCAGTAGCAGGCTCCCTCACCCGCGTGGTCCGTACCGCCATGGTGGAAGAACTTGACAAGGACTACGTCCGCACCGCGATTGGTGCAGGTATTCCAAAGCATGTAGTTATCGGCCGCAACGTTTTGCGTAACGCCCTGATTACCCCAATCACCGTAATCGGCCTGCGCGTCGGCTACCTCATGGGTGGTGCGGTCATCATCGAAATCATCTTCAACATCCAGGCAATGGGCCAACTCATCCTCGACGGCGTAACCCGTAACGACGTCTTCTTGGTACAGGGTGTAACCCTCACCGTGGCACTGGCCTTCATCCTCATTAACATCATCGTTGACATGCTGTACGTACTGGTCAACCCACGCATTAGGAGCGTGTGAGAATGCGTCAAAACCTAGCTGAACGTCTAAGCGTACCCGGACTCAAGTTCAATAAGTCCCGCATGCCCCTGGGCTCCCGCATCGCCGTGGGAATCCTCTTACTAGTGATCCTGCTGGCAATCTTTGCCCCACTGATCTCTAAGTTCGACCCGCAGGCAACCTCGCTACCATTCGACCCCGCCATTGTCGGAGAAGAAGCTGCCAGCAACGCCACCAACCCCGTAGTTGCCCCCGACGGCAACTTCTGGTTCGGCACTGACGGCACCGGCCGCGACATCTTTGCCCGCGTCATGTACGGCGCCCGCTACTCACTGGTAATCGGCCTGCTCTCCACCGCCATGGCACTGGCAGTAGCAGCAGTCCTGGGCTCCATCGCCGCAACTGCCAACAAGGTAGTCTCTGAAGTCCTGATGCGTATCCTGGACATCATCATGTCCTTCCCCGGTATCGCCCTGGTCGCCGTATTCGTAGCTTCCCTGGGTAAATCCGTAGCCGTCATCATCTTCTCAATCGGCTTCCTCTACACCCCGCAGCTCTCACGTATCGTCCGCGCAAACGTCCTGGCACAGTTTGGAGAAGACTACGTAGCTGCCTCACGCGTAATGGGCGCACGCACCTCTTGGATTCTCTTCAAGCACGTAGCCCGCAACTGTATCGCCCCCATCATGGTGTTCGCCACCGTGCTGGTTGCAGACGCAATCGTTTTGGAAGCTTCCCTCTCCTTCATCCAGGCAGGCGTACAGCCACCAGAACCATCCTGGGGTAACATCCTGGCCGACGGTAAGTCCCTGGCAAACGCCGGCTTCTGGTGGCCAACCCTGTTCCCAGGTCTGATGATTCTGATCACCACCCTATCCCTCAACGTACTGGCAGAAGGCCTCACCGACGCCCTGGCAGCACCACGTGCCCGCGTTAACGCTGGCAAGGGTGGCTTGACTGAAGAAGAACTCGAAGCTCGCAACCAGGAAATGGTGGCAGCTCACCAGAGCCAAGAAGCAACCCTGATGGGACGCTTGGACGCCCTGAACCTCTCTGAAGCAGCCCGCCAAGACCGCCTGGTTCTCACCGAAGAACAAGCCGCCCAAGCACCACTGCTGGAAGTAAAGAACCTTTCCATCACCTTCCCTGCAGCCCACGGCGACGTCCGCATCGTCGACAACGTTTCCTTCTCGGTACGCCCAGGAGAAACCATGGGTCTGGTAGGCGAATCCGGCTGTGGTAAGTCTATTACCTCCATGGCCATCATGGGTCTGCTCCCAGAAACCGCCAAGATCGAAGGTGAAATTCTCTTCGACGGCAAGAACCTGGTAGGCATGGATCCAAAGGAACACAATGCGCTACGTGGCCACAAACTGGCCATGATCTACCAAGACGCACTGTCCTCCCTGAACCCCTCCATGCTGATCCGCTCCCAGATGGCACAGCTAACCAAGCGTGGTGGCACCCGCACTGCCGAAGAACTGCTTGAACTGGTAGGTCTGGACCCAGTCCGCACCCTGAAGTCCTACCCACACGAACTCTCCGGTGGTCAGCGTCAGCGCGTCCTCATCGCCATGGCACTCACCCGTGACCCATCGCTGATTATCGCTGACGAACCCACCACCGCTTTGGACGTAACCGTACAAAAGCAGGTAATCGACCTGCTCAACGAACTGCGTGAAAAGCTTGGCTTCGCCATGGTCTTCGTCAGCCACGACCTGGCCCTGGTAGCCTCTGTGTCACACCGCATCACCGTAATGTACGCTGGCCAGGTGGTAGAACAGGGACGCACCCAGGAACTCTTGGGACAGCCAGTTCACGAATACACGCAGGGTCTACTCGGTGCAGTTCTCTCAATCGAATCCGGTGCAGGACGCCTCCACCAGGTTCCAGGTACGGTTCCATCGCCACGAGAATTCGTTGTCGGTGACCGCTTCGCCCCACGTTCTTCGCAGCCAACCGTTGGTTTGGACAGCCGCCCAGAAATGATTCGGATCGAAGGAACCGAACACATTTACTCGCAGCACCAAGACCGCGAAGACGCCCTGGCGAAAATCACCAATCGTCGCAATACTGAAGAGGCCTGATCATGACTGCAGAAACTCCAGTAATCGAACTAAAAAACGTTCACGTAATCCACACCTCCCGTACCGGCAAACTCTTCCGCCCAGACAAGGTACACGCCGTTAACGACGTTAGCCTCACCGTCTCCCGCGGAGAAACCCTGGGTATCGTAGGTGAATCCGGCTGTGGTAAATCCACCACCGCCCGCGTCATGGTTGGTCTGCAAAAGCCCACCTCTGGCGAAGTCTACTTCAAAGGCAAACTGGCAAAATTCGACGCGAAGTCTCGCTTAGAAATGGGCCGTTCCATCTCAGTAGTCTTCCAAGACCCAGCAACCGCCCTCAACCCACGTATGATCGTGCGCGACGCCCTGATTGACCCACTAAAGGTACACGGAATCGGCAACGCCGAATCCCGCCTGGCACGTGTTAAGGAACTGATGGCCCTGGTAGGTCTGCCACAAAGCGCTCTGGACGTGCTGCCACGCCAGATCTCAGGTGGTCAGCGCCAGCGCGTCGCAATCGCCCGCGCCCTGGTACTGGAACCAGACGTGATCATTGCCGACGAACCAACCTCAGCCCTGGACGTCTCTGTACGCGCCCAGGTACTAAACCTGCTCACCGACCTAAAGGGACAGCTGGGACTAGGCTTGGTATTCATCTCCCACGACATCAACACCGTCCGCTACATTTCCGACAAGATCGCGGTTATGTACAAGGGCTCCGTAGTTGAAGAACAACCCACGTACGACATCTTCCACAGTCCGAAAGATCCGTACACCAAGATGCTGCTCTCAGCAGTTCCTTCCCTTGTACAAGAATCCTGAAAACCATTGGAGCAAAAATGACTCACTCTTTCCGTGGCGTTGTCCCACCAGTAGTAACCGCACTAACCGCAGACGGCCAGTTTGACAAAGAATCCTTCGCTAACAACATCAACCGCATGCTAGACGCCGGCGTTGACGGCCTGTTCATTCTCGGTTCCTCTGGCGAAGTAGTCTTCTCAACCGACGAACGCCGCCGCGAAATCATCGAAGCCGCAGTTGAAATCAACGCCGGACGCGTACCAGTGCTGGTAGGCGTAATCGACACCGAAACCAACCGCGTCATCGAACACGCAAAGGTTGCTAAAGAACTGGGCGCCGACGCTCTGGTAGCCACTGCGCCATTCTACGCGCTACAAGGACCAGCAGAAATCGAACGCCACTTCCGCCTCATCCGCGAAGCCGTTGATCTTCCACTCTTCGCCTACGACATCCCAGTTTGCGTACACGTAAAACTTGACCGCAACATGCTGGTACGTCTAGGTAAAGAAGGTGTCCTGGCCGGTGTAAAGGACTCTTCCGGAGACGACGTATCCTTCCGCTTCCTCTGCCAAGACAACGAACGCGCCGGACACCCTCTGACCATCCTCACCGGACACGAAGTAGTCGTCGACGGCGCCTACATGGCAGGTGCAGACGGCTGCGTACCAGGCCTGGGCAACATTGACCCAGCTGGCTACGTCCGCCAGTGGCGCGCCTACCAGGCCGGCGACTGGGAAGCTGTCCGCAAGGAACAGGACCGCCTCTCTGACCTGATGCGCATCGTTTTCGTCCCGCAGGGAATCCAAGGCTACGGCGCAGGCGTAGGTGCCTTCAAGGGCGCACTCAAAGCCCTCGGCGTATTCGCCTCCAACCGCATGCCTGAACCAGTTCGCACCCTGAACGAAGAAGAAATTGCAGGCATCGCCGAAGTTCTAAAGCAGGCTGATCTGCTGTGAGCAACCACCTCCCAGTTGCCGTCGCTATCGACATTGGAGGCACCAAAATCGCCGGTGCCCTGGTTGACAGCGACGGCAACGTCGTAGCTAGCAAAAAAGACTTCCCCACCTGGAGCGCCCCCACCCCCAAAACCGGGGGAGAGGCAGTAGCCAACACAGTTGCCTCCATCGCCGCCCTCGTCCTGGAAAAAGCCCTGGAAATGGGCCGCCCCCCAATCGGATGCGGTATCGGTAGCGCCGGAGTAATCGACCCCAGCGGACGCTTCATCCGCTCGGCCACCGACGCCATCCCCGGCTGGAGTGGCACCCAATTGGCCGACATTGTTGAAGCTGCCACCAACCTGCCCACCATCATCGAAAACGACGTGCACGCACACGCTCGTGGAGAAGCCTGGCTGGGCGCTGGCGCCGGACACAAATCCGTCCTCATGGTAGCCGTCGGCACCGGCATTGGCGGGGCCTTCACCATCAATGGAGAAATTGTTCGTGGCGCCACCGGCTTGGCCGGCCACGTAGGACATATCGTCACCCCCTACGGGCGCGGTCACGAATGTTCCTGCGGTGTAGACGGACACTTGGAAGCCATCGCCGCCGGACCATCTATGGTCCGCTGGGCTAACCAACGCGGCGCCACCGTCACCGACGGTATCGACTTGGAACGCCAAGCAGAAGCCGGACAGGCGATCGCCCTGGAAGTACTCACCGATGCAGCTGCCGCCACCGGAGAAATCATCGCCGGTTTAGTTAACTGCCTGGATCCAGAAATCGTGATCCTCGGCGGCGGCATGGCAGCTGCCGGAGAAGTCTATTGGGGACCGCTACGCGCCGCCTATCAAGCCCAGTTGATGCCAGCTTTGAAACAGGTACCACTGGTACCCGCATCACTGGGGGGAACCGCCCCACAAGCTGGTGCCGCTGCCCTGGCATTTGCCCACTTCCAAGCCTAAACGCGAAGATTTTTCTAAAGTAAGAGAGAAGAAAATGAGCGACCAAGAAGACATCACCATTGACGGCATCATTGCCGCTTCAAAAGGTCTGATTGTTTCCTGCCAAGCCTACCCAGGCGAACCCCTACGTACCCCGGAAGTAACTGCCCGCATGTGTCAGGCAGTAGTCGAAGGAGGCGCCGTAGCCGTCCGCGTCCAAGGCGTTGTTGACATCACGGCTGCCCGCCAAGCTGTCACCGTCCCCGTCTTAGGCCTCATCAAGTACGGGCACTCGGGCGTCTACATCACCCCTTCTGAAGCCCACGCCCGCGCCTGCGCTTTAGCCGGAGCCTCCATCGTGGCAATCGACGCTACTTCCCGTCCGCGCCTATCAGGCGATTTTGCCTCAGCCTGCAAAGCGATCCATGAAGAATTCCCGGGCGTTGCCGTCATGGCAGACTGTGGATCTTTAGAAGACGCCCTGCGCGCAGAAGACGCCGGAGCAGACCTGATTGGCACCACCTTGGCAGGTTACAGCGGTGATCGCCCCAAGACTGACGGCCCCGACTTTGAACTGATCGACCTAGTTTGCGAACGCATCACCAAGCCGATCGTTGTAGAAGGCCGCATTCACACGGTATACCACGTGCGTCAAGTATTCGAACGCCCCATCCACGCCGCCTGCGTGGGTACCGCGATCACGCACCCCACCACCATCACCCGGTGGTTCGCTGACGCCATCTAAACCGGTTCATCGCTAACCGGTATCTATAGCGGCCGTAACCAAACCGGGCCTTACAACCGGTTCTGACAACCGGCCCTTACAACCGGTTCTGACAACCGGCTCTGCCAGTAAACCAACAGGCTTGTCCGTCGCGGAACTTCCCGCCCGGACAATCTCTCCCAAAATAAAGGGTGGGAAATGCGCTGGAGTTACCTTGCAACCTCCAAAGCCCATTTCCCACCCTCTAACTATCTAACCACAACGTAAAATAAGCTTATGGCATACACCGATCTTTCCCCCGCAGAACTAAACACATACCGTTCAGAAGTCACCTACCCCGCAGACTTCCAAACCTTCTGGGATACTACTTTGCGGGAAGCCCGCAACGCAGCCCAACCCGCTACCTACCAACAGGTAGCTACCCCCTTCAAACAACTAGACTTCTATGACCTCACCTTCAGCGGTTTCGGAGCAGACCCCATCAAAGCCTGGCTCAGCGGACCAACCGGCTTCTTAGACTCCGCCCAAAAATACCCCACTGTAGTGGAATACTTAGGATACGGCGGAGGCCGCGGCCGCGCCGGCGCAGAAATCAAATGGGCTGCAGCTGGCTACATCCACCTCCTAATGGATACCCGCGGACAAGGCGGTGACTGGGGTAGCGGCGGTGACACCCCAGACCCTCACCCCACAACCTCGGCAACCATCGGACACCTAACTAACGGCGTTGAAAAACGCGAAACCATGTACTACCGCCGCCTCATCACCGACGCGGTGCGCGCCATTGACACGGTTTTAGAAATCCCCGCGGTAGACCCCGAAAAAATCATCCTCACCGGATTAAGCCAAGGCGGCGGGCTGTCCCTCACCGCCGGCGCCCTGCACCCACAGGTAAGCGCCATTCTTCCCGACGTTGCCTGGCTATGCGACTACCACCGCGGCGCCATCTTAGTTGACGTGCCGCCCTATAGAGAACTGCGCCGCTACCTAGCAGTCTACCCAGACCGCACCAGCGAGACCCTCACCAACCTGTCCTACATTGACGGAGTAAACTTCGCCCGCCAAGCCCACGCCCCCGCACTCTTCTCAGTGGCATTGATGGATGACTGTGTTCCGCCCTCAACTACCTTTGGCGCCTACAACGAATACGCCGGAGACGCCCAGATGGAAATCTATCCTTTCCGCGGGCACGAAGGCGGCCAATACCCCCACTTCCTCAAACAGCTCGACTGGTTGGCAAACCGCGGGTTGGGCGCGTAACTTCCCACTTTCCGAGGGCGTCACCGGGCGTCCTCGGAAAAAATAATGCCAAACTACCGGCAGTAAAAAACAATCCCAACCCGCCACAAAGCGACGCAGCTGATGCTGAAAGAAGTCCCCTAAACTTGGGTTAAAGTAGCGAACTGAACCCCGCGGGAGCGCGCCTCCACCAACCCCTGGCGCATCCCCGCAGCCGTTCCTGAACCCGGCCGATTCGCATGCGCAATGATGATGTCCCCCGGCGCAGTTAGCAACAACTGCTGGGCAACTTGCTGTGCAGAAAAAGTGGCTCCCCCGTCAGCATTAATCGAAAAACCAACCGGCACTTCTCCCAGCGCCTGCACTAAAGAAACGCCCACATCGTCATAGTGGGCCGTCCCAGAGCGGAAGAACTTTGGCTCCACCCCAGTAAGTTCAAAAATCCGCCGATGATTGCGGGTCACTTCCTCGGCCGCTTCCTGCGCCGAAGCAGTCCCCATAATCCCATAAGCATCCTGGGCGCGCACCGTTACCGGAGCGTGCTTCGAACCGTGATTGGCAATTAAAAACAGCGGATTAGCCGCTAAATCCGCAAAAAGCTGCGGGTTAGCTTCGATCCAACGCAGATTCACGAAAAAGGTAGCTGGAATCTGCTGCGCAACAAGGAAATCAACTAACTCGGTGTCCAGCTGCTCACCGCCCGGACCGCCGCATAAATCTAAGGTCAGGTAGGCGTAGGTATCGCCCTGGCGCTGCAAAATACCCGGCAAATCCAGGCCAAAACTGGTGGGAGTCTGCGTCTGTGCCTGCGCCACCGCAGCCTCAAAACGTTCTGCAGTCAGAGTCTGCGCCGCCGCCGGAGTCACCTTAGCTGGCGATTCCGCTTGCTTAACTGGGGGGACTATCCCCGTAGGGTGTTGCAAGAGTATCTGCGGGTCAAGCTTCTTTCGCGCCGGCCACCAAGCGTCACTTTGCCACCACAGCACGGCACCGGTGGCACCACCAGCTAGCAGCTGCAACGCAGTGCGCCGTGAGGTTTTCACAGGCTCTGCCTGTCGGTGGCGGGCGGGGGACCGTTGCAAACCAGCACGGGGTTTTTCTGGACGGGCGGGGAACTTACTTGAGTCAGACATACAAAGCAGCTTTTCTATTAGAAACGAATCGCATCGATCGGCTTAATCCGCACCGCAATAGTTGCCGGAATAATCCCCGCCAAGGCCCCCACGCCAGCAGCAATCGCAACCCCCAAAAGGGCAGCAGACATCGGGTAGCCAATATTAGTGGTGTCAAACGGAATGTCAATCCAAGCCAATAGTGGAGTAGAACGAATCGTCAAAATCGAAAGCATAACCCCAATAATCCCCGAAACCGTAGTAGCAACCACCGATTCCAAAAAGACCGAAAAGAAGATGCGCCGCGCCGAAGCACCCATCGCACGGCGAATCCCAATCTCGCGCACGCGGTATTTAACCGTCACGATTGACACAGTTAACAGCCCCAAAGCACCCAGAGCAATCACGATGAAGCCGATCACCGAGATAATGATTGTTACCGCCTGGTCTAAAACTTCAAAGTTTGGTTGTCCGCCCTCGTTCGCAAGATTAACTTGCCAAGCAGGCCCCAGCAAACCCTTCAAAGTCGCCCCCGCAGCCTGCCCTGCCTGGCGCTGCTGATCTGCCGGAGCAACCAAAATGAACTCTGCAAAAGTCGAATACTGCACGTAGTCAGCCGGCATAGCAGCCATGAAAGTTTCATAGTTCATGTAGAAAGTTGGGCCATCGAACTTCGAGAGGCTCTGCACCACCCCGACAACTGTGAAAGCCTGCGAAGGGTTCTCTTGCAAACGCAGCCGCGGAAAGTAGCGTAAATCAGGTTTGCCCATGAATTTCCAAGCAACGTCGTTAATCACCACTGGATTCATCTGCCGGGTCGCGTCAGACTCAACCAGTAAACGACCGTGTAGCAGTCGCAGACTAAAAATGTCGAAGAACTTCGGATCCACCCCGTGGAAAGAAGGGCCACTACCATAGCATTCTTGCCCCCACGCTTCAGGATTTTGCGTACATTCTTGGTAGCCGGGAGCCTGAATCGTGCCCCCATTGACTTCCCGGTGACGCGACCAGTAGTTAGACTTCATTAACTTAGCGGTGCGTAAGGCAGCCTTGCTGAAAACATCCTCAGGTAGCCCATTTTCGTCAAGTTTCGGCGGAGGCGCGGGTGGAGTAGGGCCGGGGTCAACTGCATCGGCAGTTTTAAACTCGTCGGTAGTCCCCACCGGGTAATCTTCGCCAGCGCCGGGATCTTGGTTACTTTGCGTAATGGAAATACGCACGGTGCCGGGTTGGCCACTATACCGGGAAAATTCCTGCTCTTGGGCTTGGGAAATTACTCCGCCGAGGGCGATCACAGTGGCCATTGCCCACACGGCAGCTGCTACGCCGGTAAGCGAGAGGATTACGCGACCACGGTTAATAATCAGCTCTTCCCAAGCTTCCACAATCGCTCCCCACAGTGGGAAAGCTGAAAGTTTACGCCCCGACTTAACTGGTTCAGCGGGGGACGATTGCGGTAGGTCCGGCGTGTTACGCTCCGAAGAAAGCTCAGACATCTTCCCCCTCCACTGAGTTTAGAACCGCAGTTTCTTGCAGATGACGCTCTGCGGAAAGCTGATTCAGTGCCGACTCAGCCGTCACCTTATGCAACCGGCCGTCGATAATTTCATAAACAGTTTGCGCCCGGGCGGCCACACTC
The DNA here is from genome assembly GCA_030532515.1 of Actinomycetaceae bacterium. GTDB lineage: Bacteria > Actinomycetota > Actinomycetes > Actinomycetales > Actinomycetaceae > Gleimia. The sequence goes on along the minus strand of JAUNKY010000030.1, from coordinate 3,332 downwards.
ATATCGTGGGTAATCGTAATCAGGGCAGCATCTTGTTCTAAGGCAACTTCTTCAAGTAAATCCATCACCAGCTTGCCGGTATTTAAATCCAGTGCCCCGGTGGGTTCATCAGCCAAGATCACTTTCGGGCGACGCACTAACGCGCGAGCAATTGCCACGCGCTGCTGCTCGCCCCCCGAAAATTCCCCGGGCATGGAATCTAAACGATCCCCTAAACCTACTCTCTCAAGCATTTCCGCCGCTAACCGATGGCGTTTTAACAGGCGCCCATCCGTGGCGTAAAGAAGCGGAACTTCAACGTTGCTTAGAGCCGTGCGGGTCATAAAAAGGTTGAACTGCTGGAAGACGAACCCAAAAGAATCCCCCCGCAAAATTGCCCGCCGAGTTTCACTTAACTGCGAAACATCTAAACCGTTGAAGTGGTAAGTGCCGGTATCGGGCAGATCCAGCATCCCGATAATATTCAACAAAGTAGATTTACCGGTGCCAGACTGTCCCACAATCGCGACTCTTTCACCGGCGTGCACGTCCAGGTCAATACCTTTTAAGATAGCCAGTTCAGAGCCGTTGGGTAACAGTACCGTGCGCGTGACTTCCCGCAGGCTTAGCAGCGCGCTCATCCTCCAAAGCCTCCAGGACCACCCATGTCTGGACGCTGCTGTTCTTCTTGATTCAGCGGAGCGAACTCTAAGATGACATCTCCGGCCTGTAAGCCTTCGACAATTTCAATAAACTGCCCGTCAGAAACTCCCAGCTTCACCAGTTGCTTCTTAGGCTTTGACTTACCGTCCTCGGAAGGGAAATAAACTGCCCCCTCCCGGAACCGGCCCTCAACTGCGGAAGTAGGCACCAAAACCACCTGGGTAGCAGAACTTCCCGCAATGCTGAGCTTGCCCTTCACCCCATCAAAAACCGTCTGATTCGGAGGAATCACGCACCGCAGCTGCGGGCCGGTGGCCTGTTCGCCCTCTTTACCTGCCGGTGAAGCCGTAATAGTTTGCAAATTGGTGCACTCAAACGGGGCCGGACCGTCTTTAATCGCTAAGGTTGCAACATTGGGTAACCCCTGTAGCGAGTAAAGTTGCTCAGGATTAATTGAAACCTGCGCGTGGAAGGTGGACGGGACAATCGACCCCAGCGGGGAACCAATCTCAACCTGCTGCCCAACCAGGGCTTCTAAACGCAAAGTACCTGAAGCCGGCGCGTACACGTCATGCCAAGTTTTATATTCCACCTGTTCGGGAGCACCGGGAATAGTATTGCCTTCTTCATCGGTAGAAGGCTGTCCGGGAACTTCCTTAATAGTGGTTTTTTCCAACTGCAGAACCGGGGCGCCGGCTTCAACTTTGTCGCCGTCTTTTACATAAAGAGTTTGGACTACTCCGGATTCAGTGGACTTAAAGGCCTTAGATTCGTCGCGTACCACGGAAGCGCTCAGCTCTACCGAATTTGAAATGTCACCGACCTCTGCACTTACCGTAGGAAGTTCGAACTGCCCCTGCGGGAGCAGTTCTTCAGCCGTTTCTTGGTTCGGGAAGAAGGCGAACTTCACCAGGGCAGTGGCGATAATTGCCCAGAGGATTAATTTCAAAGACTGGAAGACAATGTCACGCTTCGTTGTGCGCATAGTAGCCTCTCAAAAACTAGATTTTTTCCAGTCTACCGCGGTCAAAGTTGAAAACCTATCAGGGAAGCCCCTGATTCAACTTAGGCGACCCTAAGATGCGGTGAAGGCAGGGTGAGCTAAGGCGAAAGTCCTTTATCAGGAATAATAGTTAGTTTTGCTCCGCAGGCTGCTAAGCGTGTTTAAAACCGTGGTTACAAAGACGGGTTTACGACGTGGTTTTACTCAACCGCTTGGAGTTCTTCTGCTCGCTGCCAATCAGCTACGTCAGAAGAAGCACCTTCAAGGTAGCGTTTGCGACCCAACACCAGTGCGTAGAGTAAGAACAGTGCCAAAGCCAGCACGCCGATGCTTACACGTACAAAAGTAGGTAGGGAAGAGGGAGTTACGAAACCTTCAATGAAACCGGCAACTGCTAAAACTACGATTAGTCCCAGCACAATTACCATGACGCGCCGGCCAGCCTGTGCGAAGCTTTCCCCCATCGTCATTGGTCCCGGATGTACCCACGCCCAGAAAAGGCTTAAACCAGCGCCGCAAGCAACGTAAACGGCGGTTAGTTCCAAAAGACCGTGTGGCAAAATTAAACCCCAAAATAGGGCGGCTTTACCGTAGTAAATCATTAGACCGGCATTTAAACCCAGGTTCAAAATGTTGTTGTAAAGCAAAGATACAACGTAGAAACCGGTGAAGCCCATTGCCACTGCCTGCGCAGATACCCAGGCATTATTAACCCAGACAGATGCGGCAAAATGACTGTGGGCATATTCGGAATAGTAGGCTTCGAAATCGTGGTTTACCAAACGTTTAATATCCTCAGGAGAACCCAGAAGGTGGTGCAGTTCTGGATGTAGGTAAACCCAGAGGGCAATGGCCGCGGCGACGCCGTAAGAGATCACCATTAAAGAAAGCCACCACCAGCGCAACCGGTAGAGTTCAACCGGGAAAGCCGTCGAAAAGAAGTGCTTGATTGAGTGAAGCAGAGATTCCGAAGAAGACCCTAAACGGCGGCGTGAACGGGAGACGATGGACGATAAAGACATTACCAAAGTAGCGTCTGGAGCCTGCGAACGTAGCGTCGAAAGGTGGGTGGCAGTCTGCTGGTACAGCTTCACTAAACGGTCAGATTCCTCTGAAGACAGGCGATGCTGTCGCGAGAGTCGGTCGAGCTCAGCCCAAGTTTCCTGGTGAGTGGCTACATATGCGTCGAGGTCCATAAACACCAGATTAGCTTAAAAATTTTCTACTTACCCGGAAGTTGGATGTTTTCAGGGTTCTTTCAGGGCCGGAGCGTAACTCGCCGACCCCATTTCGCACGGGAAACGCGTTTGGTATGCGAATTGGGCTGGTTTGCCTCTTCAATTCGCACGGGAAACGGCTTTCGTATGCGAATTGGGAGTTTGGGGGGCGCCCTCGGTGAGATTTTCGAGGGCGGTTTGCCCAGCTCCCATGCTAATTGCCAACTTAAAATCCCAAACTCGTATCAAAATCCCAAACTGATACGAGTTATCGTCCAAAACCAGCCCAAAATACAGATAACTCGTATCAAAAATCGATTTTGATACGAGTTAAGGCTAAAACGGGCCTGAAACTGGGGATAACTCGTATCAAAACGCGAATTTGATACGAGTTTCAAAAAGGGGGGGCGTAGCACAGCTTGAGTTCTAGGGATCGTTGCAACGCTGGCCTTGGAAGGGGTTGGTTGTTG
>JAUNKY010000029.1 GCA_030532515.1 Actinomycetaceae bacterium | reverse complement strand
CACAACAACCAACCCCTTCCAAGGCCAGCGTTGCAACGATCCCTAGAACTCAAGCCTTCCCAGAAATTGATGGGGGGGGGTATAGCATAATGCCACTTAGGGAACTTGCTGCCATCGGTACTGGAAGCATGAACACTAATGAAGCTATTGTTGATGGAAAGTATCCGTTTTTTGTTCGCTCGCAAAAGCCTCTTGCTACTAACACTGCATTATTCGATGAGACTGCCATAATTACAGCAGGTGATGGTGTTGGCGTTGGGAAAGTATTTCATTTTGTCGAAGGAAAATATGGGTTACATCAGCGCGCTTATCGAATCGTACCTTCTTCAAATGTTGTGATTCCAAAATATATGTTTCACTATATTCGATACGCGTTTCGTAAATATATTGAAAACACCGCCGTTCATGCCTCGGTAACCTCATTGCGAAAACCGATGTTCGAGAAGTTTCCAGTCCCAGTTCCACCGCTGGAAGAACAAGAACGTATCGTAAACATCCTCGACAAGTTCGAAGCCCTAGTAAATGACCTTACCAGCGGGCTTCCCGCAGAAATCGAAGCCCGTCGTCAACAGTACGAATACTACCGCGACCAACTATTAGATTTTCCCGAACTAAAAGCCTAAACCGGCGCCCTCGGAATGAAAAGAAACCCCACGATGAGCACCACACCCACCCACGTTAACCCAGTAGCAATCAACGAAAACTCAACCGTTGTCGCGCACTATGAACCAGACCAAAACCGGGTCGAAACCTACCAAAACGAAGGACAGCTAGAAGCTGAACTCATCAAAACCCTACAAACCCAAGCCTACGAATACCTAAAAATAAGCAGCGAAACAGACCTGCTGAATAACCTCCGCAAGCAGCTCGAACAACTCAACAACTACCAATTCACAGACTCAGAATGGGACCGCTTCTACACCACCGTCATTAACGCCGCCAACCAAGGCATCAAAGAAAAAACAGAACTCATTCAACGCAACCACATTACAGCGTTCAAACTAGACGACGGAACCAGCAAAAACATTCGGCTCATCGACAAAGAAAACATCCACAACAACAAACTACAAGTCATCAACCAATACGAACTCGGCGTTGCCGACGGGGCAAACCGCGACAACCGCTACGACGTCACCATCTTAGTCAACGGCCTACCCCTGGTCCACATCGAACTAAAACGCAGAGGCGTCGCCCTTAAAGAAGCCTTCAACCAAATCAACCGCTACCAACGCGACTCATTTTGGTCTGGCAGCGGACTCTACCAATTCATCCAAATCTTCATCATCAGCAACGGAACAAACACAAAATACTACTCCAACTCAACGCGCGACAAACACGTAAACCCCAAAAGCCGCGGCAACAGTCGCAAAGGCCACCAAATCCAAAGCTTCGAATTTACCAGCTGGTGGACCGACTCCAACAACCGACACATCCGCGACCTAACCGGATTCGCCCGCACATTCCTAGCGAAACGTGCGCTGCTCCAAATCCTCACCCGCTACTGCGTCTTCACCGAAGACAAAACCCTCTTAGTGATGCGCCCCTACCAAATCGTAGCCACCGAACGCATCCTCGAACGGATCAACATCGCTATCAACAACAAACGCGCCGGCAAAATCACCGCCGGCGGATACATCTGGCACACCACGGGATCCGGAAAAACCCTCACCTCATTCAAAACAGCCCAACTGGTGTCCGCCCATCCAACCATCGAAAAAGTCCTCTTCGTAGTAGACCGAAAAGACCTGGACTACCAAACGATGCGCGAATATGACGCCTTCCAAAAAGGCGCAGCCAACTCAAACACCTCCACCGCAGTACTCACAAAACAGCTGGCGGACCCCAAGGCAAAAATCATCATCACCACCTTGCAGAAACTCTCAACTTTCGTAAGAAAGACGAAAGAACACGCAGTCTACAAACAGCATGTAGTAATGATCTTTGATGAATGCCACCGCTCACAGTTTGGAGAAATGCACCGAGCCATCACCCGCGCATTCAAAAACTACTACATCTTCGGATTCACCGGAACCCCTATTTTTGCTGAAAACGCAGGAAACAACGGGGTAATTCGCACAACAGAACAACTCTTCGGAGACAAACTCCACACCTACACTATCGTAGACGCGATTAACGACGGCAACGTACTGCCCTTCAAAACCTCTTACTACTCTTCTATTAAATCCAGCGTGCGCACAGACGAGGAAGTCCCCGGAATAGACAAAGAAAAAGCCATGCTGGCAGAAGAACGCATCAATATGATTGCCAGCTATATCCTGGAAAACTTCAATAAGAAAACCAAGCGCAACATGCGTTACTCGCTGACCATAAAGGAAGGCGAAGATACCCGAACAAAGTGGGTGAGAGGCTTCAACGCCTTATTCGCGGTATCCTCCATCCCCGCAGCCCGGCGATACTACAACGCTTTCAAACTACTCCAAGCAGATCTTCCGGCAGAGAAACAACTGCGCATAGCAACCATCTACAGCTATGGTGCTAACGCTGAAATCGAAGAAGACTGGTTAGAAGATACTACTATTGAAGACTTCCCGCTGGGAGCAACAGACGAAGAATTTCTTAGAGATGCCATCATGGACTACAACGCCATGTACGCAGTCAACTATGACACGACCGCGAAAGGTTTCGACGATTACTATAAAGACCTCAGTCGTCGCCTCAAAGAACGCGATGTGGATCTGGTAATCGTCGTTAACATGTTCCTCACAGGATTCGACTCTAAAACCTTAAATACTTTATTTGTTGATAAAAACCTGCGGTCTCACGGGCTAATTCAGGCTTTCTCACGAACAAATCGCATTCTCAATTCTGTGAAAACCGAAGGGCAAATCATCACCTTCCGCAACCTTGAAGAAGAAACCAACAAAGCGCTGGAGCTCTTTGGAAATAAAGACGCACACAGCATCGTCATCATTGAACCATTTGAAACCTATTACGAACAGTATCGTGAGTTAGTTGCGGCTCTGAAAGCAACCTACCCACTTACCAACGAAATCGTAGGAGAATCAGCAAAACACGACTTCGTAAGAAAAATGGGAACACTGCTCAAGTTAGAAAACCTACTCACCACTTTTGACGAGTTCTACGAGCAACCAGAGCTACTCAGCCCGCGGGACCGGCAAGACTACCAAAGCCGATACCTGGACATTCACCAAGAAATGAGACCCGCAAACACTGAAAAAGTTGATGTTACAGATGACCTCACTTTCGAACTAGAACTCATCAAACAAGTCGACATCAACGTTGACTACATCCTGCAACTAGTCACCGCCCACAAAGCCACCCACGGAGACGGTGAAGACAGCATTCTGCAAGCTGAAGTACACCGACTGGTGAACTCTAGTCCAAACCTGCGCGACAAACGCGACCTGATCGACAAGTTCATTTCACAACTTAACGCCGGAGCGGATGTTTCAGCCGCCTGGACCGAGTTCATTAGCAGAGCTAAAGCCAGTGAGCTGGAAAAAATCATTGAAGAATATAAGCTCAAAGCCCCCGAAACTGAACGCTTCATGGAGCGCGCCTTTGAAACCGGAACGCTGCAAGAAACCGGTACTGAAATTGTGAAACTCCTGCCAGCCATGGGAATGTTTGGCGGTAAGAGTGCAGAAAATCGGCGCGAAACAGTAAAGCGTAATGTTATTGCGGCCCTAAAAGCATACCTTGATAGGTTCTTCGGAATCGGGTGAAGTCCTTATACACGTAAGTGTGTCAGCAGTTCTTTGGAATTCTCTTCACGTAAAACTAGTTGAGCAAATTCCAAAGCCGCTTCATCGAAACCTTTTGCGAAGTTCCCAGCTCTTGGGCGAACAGAGAAACCCGCAGTTCTTCTAGTAGCCAGCGAGCTTCCACCAAACGCGCGTGCCGAGCAGTCTCACCCAACGGTGTCACCTGCGTTAAATCTGCGATTTCGGCAGCTAACTCATCTACATCTCGCTGCAAGGTTTCGTCACGCCGCAGTGCCTGCGCTGACTGGGCAGCTTTGCGCACTCGCACCGCATCAGCGTTAATGAAACGCGCTACATGCGGTAGCCAAACCGCTGGAATTTCAGTGAAAAACCCGTCATTTAGCAGTGAACCCGCATGCTCTTTAACCTGCTTATTCACCCACAGTAAAGACTGCGTGCCATGCGTCTTCACAGCCGTATCCAACTGGGCAGCCGCTTCTAAAGCCTTAATCAAATATCCCAACAGCTCGTAGATTTTATCTTCCAGCCGCTCGCGCACCCACTTGGACAACTCTGCAAAAGCAGACTTAGAGCGCACCAGCACCGCCGGCGTTGGATACTGTGCAAGCAATGCCCGCACAGCCGCCAGCTGTGCTTCGCGTACCAGCAATTCCGTATTCTTATACGGCGAAGCCGCGAGCATTAACGCTTCGCGCCCAGACCAGCGGGTGGTCACGCGAGTTTGCGAAAGCGCCAGCTGCGCCAACAGCAGGTGGGTTAGCCCTTCTCTATGCGCTGCATCCGCCTCGGCAAGCGTGGTATACAGCCCAGTTCCTGCGGAAAACTCTAATGACGTACCTTCGTTTGCGTGAAGCGCAGGGAAGGCGCGCACCAAAAGACCCTGCGCCGTAGTGGCATCCACATCCTTTGGTAGCGCATCATCGGCCAATCCGGTGGCCGGCCAGTCTTTTAGGCCGCGCATCTCAGTGAAAACTGGCGAGTTGGCGGGACCGGGTTTAGCCCCGTTTCTAGCGGGTTTCTTCCCTTCTCGAGGGCGTCCGGTGGCGTCCTCGGAAATATTAGAACCCCGCCCACGCTTTGGTATACCAGATTGTGAGGAAGGGGAATTTTCCTGCTGCGCCAAAGCCTGCGCCAACGCAGTCTGCATTGCCGAACGCACCGCCTTTTGACTCCGAGCAGCCAAGTTGCGCTGCAACCACACTAAGTCCTTACCTGCAGAAAGCTCTTTACCCTTTTCATCCACCACCACAAAAGTGAACTGCAGGTGAGCGGGAAGTTCCAGTTCCTCCAAAACTTCCAGAGGTACGTCAACGCCTTTAAGCACGCGAGTGGCTCGGGCAAAGGACTCGAAGAAATCAGGTAACTCCAAGGCATGCGTGATCCCGGGAATCACCGGATCGGCCGGCAGTGCAGCAAGGGGAGCTTCGTCACCTCGGCGTGTTACGCTCCGGTTTTCTGCGCCGGTAGTTTCGTCAGCTCGGCGTGTTACGCTCCGATGATTTGCTGCAGCTGCAGGGGAAGCGCCTCCTGAGGAAGTACGCTCCGGGGAAGTGGGTTTCGCCGCGCGCACCGTACCAGTTGCCAAACCCCAGTCCGCCAACCGCGCTAAAGATGCCTCTAAAGAAAGCGGATCTTCAGCGGCCGCTGAAGTAACCGACTCAGAAGCAGAAGTAGCTGCAACGGACAGCGCATCCGGCGTGCCCCCGTCTTTAGGAGCTTCACCCCAAACGTGCTCGCGCAACCAAACAGCTACCCGCGCCGCCACATCCGGCGCCGGCACCAACTGCTGACGCAACGGCTTCGGCAACCCCCGAATCAACGCCGTCAACAACTCTTCCAACATGCCCGGAACCAGCCAAGCAAACCCACGATCTACCACCCGCGGCAACAAAGCCAGCGGAATCTGCACCGAAACCCCATCCTTCGGCGCACCCGGGTCAAACTCATAATGCAAGGGGAACTCTAAATCCCCCTGCCGCCAAACAGTCGGGAAATCCACGGCATCCAAGCTCTCTAAATCAGGCAACAAAACCTCTTTAGAAAGCAACAAAATCCGCTTATTCCGCTGACGCTTCCACCAGGAATCAAAATGAGTCGCGGACACAATCGAATCAGGTAAACGCTCATCATAGAACGCAAACACGGCATCCTCAGACACCACGCCCCCTGAACGCAAACGCGCCTCATCCGCACGAATCTGCTCTAAAACCCGCTGATTATCAGCCCAAAACTTATGGTGCGAACGCCACTGCCCCTCAACTAAAGCATGGCGAATAAACATCTCACGCGCTAACTCCGCCGGAGTCAAAGGCTCTAAAGAAGCCGCCACCTCCGTGCGCTGCCCAATACTAAAACCACTGGAAACAGACGCATCTAAAGCAACAGAATCCGGCAAACCACCCAGCAACACCTCGCGGTCAGCAGTTAGCACCAGACCATAAACCATCACCTTTTCACGCACAAGCGCGGCGCCGCGCGACGCCGACCAAAAAGGCTCAGAATAAGAACGCTTCACCAAACTTGGTGCCACCTTCTCAACCCACTCGGGGCGAATCCGCGCCACCGTACGCGCAAATAACCGCGAAGTCTCAACCAATTCCGCAGCCATCACCCAATCGTAGTGTTTACGCGCTAAACCAGAGCCAGGCCAAATCGTAAAACGAGTTCCACGCGCGCCCTCGTAATCACCCTTTTGCTGCGAATACGCACCCAAGTTAGAAAGCAACCCCACCAGCAACGCCTGGTGAATCAAATCCGCACTGCGCGCCGAAGTCCCCTCTGAAAAAGCCTTCACGGCCTCTACAACCGCCTGCGAATCCCCCTTTGCAAACCCATGCAAATCCCGAGATTTCGCCAAATCAGCCTTCGAAGGCAAAGACAGCGGTGAAACCCGCAAAGCCAGTGGCTTCGCCAAATCCACCAACTGAGCCACCACATCTTCCCATTCGCGGAAACGCAAATAATGCAGGTACTCGCGCTTACAAAGCCGCCGCAAAGCCGAGTTAGAAAGCTCCTTATCCGAAAGGCGCAGATAACGCCACAAATTCAAATAAGTTAAGAAATCCGAAGTGGGATCTAAGAAACGCGCATGCGCCACATCGGCTTCCCCAGCCGCCGCCTCAGGGCGCTCGCGGACATCCTGCATCGAAAGCGCCGCGACAATCACCAAAACTTCCGAAGCGCACCCCAGCTTATCAGCCTCAAGCAGCATCCGCCCCAAACGCGGGTCAATCGGCAACTTCGCCAGATCCCGCCCAATCTTAGTCAGCTGCAACTGCTGCTTAGTAACCGTGATAGCGCCAATTTCACTAAGTAACGCCACCCCATCCTTAATCGACTTCGCCGCCGGAGCATCTAAAAATGGAAACTTCTCAACCAGCCCCAAACCTAAAGCCGCCATTTGCAAAATTACTGAAGCCAGCGAAGTACGCAAGATTTCCGGTTCAGTGAAGCTTGGGCGCGTCAGAAAATCCTGCTGCGAATACAGGCGAATACACACGCCGTCTGAAACTCGCCCACATCGACCACTACGTTGGTTCGCGCTGGCTTGCGACACCGGTTCAATCGGTAGACGCTGCACTTTAGTGCGGTTCGAATACCTAGAAATCCGCGCCAACCCCGGGTCGATCACATACTTAATTCCCGGTACAGTCAGGGAAGTTTCCGCCACGTTAGTAGCCAACACAATCCGCCTGCGTGGGTGCGGTTGGAAAATCAACTGCTGTTCCCCAGCAGAGAGTCGAGAATAAAGCGGCACCACTTCAATCGCATCAAGTGGCGTATTTTGTGTGGTTGCACCAGCTTTTAAGAAACGCATTCCCAGGTGATCTTGCAAAGCCTGCGTGGCATCGCGAATATCGCGTTCACCCGGGAGGAAAACTAAAATATCCCGGTCCGTATCAGTTGATTCTGGTTCAGCACAAAGCTCATCTACAGCCGCGCAGAGGGCGGTTAGATAGTCGATATCTTGCCCGTATCCGTAACCGTTTAACGCCAAATCATAGTCGGGGTCTTCTAAAACCAGATTCTTAAATTGGTCGTCGTCGGGTTCCGCCGAGTTATCCAAGTTGGTTGCGTCCCAGTTCGCTGCTTTTTCCGAGGGCGGTTCACTGGGGCTAAGCGGCCGGTAGCGAACTTCTACGGGGAAGGTTCGCCCAGAGACTTTAATTACCGGTGCCGGAGTTCCGTCAGCAGCTGCGAAATGCTTAGCAAAACGCTGCGAATCGATAGTTGCTGAAGTGATAATCACCTTTAAATCAGGGCGTTTAGGCAACAACTGTTTTAAGTAGCCTAAAAGGAAGTCGATATTTAACGACCGTTCGTGGGCTTCGTCAATAATGATCGTGTCGTAGCGCTTTAACAGCGGATCCGTTTGAATTTCTGCCAGTAAGATCCCGTCAGTCATCAGCTTCACCAGCGTATGCTGGGAAACTTCGTCGGTGAAACGCACCTGGTAGCCGATAATTCCGGTGCCACCGACGGTGGTGGAAAGCTCTTCCGCAATGCGTGAGGCAACGGCGCGGGCAGCTAAGCGACGTGGTTGAGTGTGTCCGATAAGGCGTTTTACGCCGCGACCAAGTTGCAGGCAGATTTTTGGAAGCTGCGTGGTTTTACCGGAACCAGTTTCACCTGAAACGATAACCACCTGATGGTCTTTAATCGCCTGGGCGATTTCTGCGCGCCTACCAGTAACGGGTAGCTCTTCAGGGAACTCGATAACTGGGATAGAAGCGGCGCGGGCAGCAAGCTGCTGAGGTGAGAAACCTTTACGAGTATTGCTTTTCGGATGCCGGCGGTTCGCTTCATGTTGGCGATTTGCTTCATGCTGGCGGTTCGCTTCCCGCCGCGGTGAGCGTGCCTTCGGCGTGTTACGCTCCGAGGTAGCTTTAACGCCGCCGCGACTGTTTGCGCGCCGGTTTGCATCGAAGGTACGTGCTTGTGAAAAATCAGCTTGGGAATCTGCCACGTTCTTATCTTACGGGTTTTGCGCTCACCGGGCTCTGCTAGCAAGCGGATAGTAATGGCATAATCAGGGTATGCAAGCAGTATTCGTAGGAATCACCACTTTAGATGTTGCCCAATTAGTTTCTGAAGCAGTAGCAGAAAATCGGAAAGTCACTTCATTAGCACAACTGATTTGTGCAGGCGGTCCCGCTACAAATGCGGCGGTGACTTTCGCTGCCTTAGAAGCTAAACAGCCTCAAAACCGGGCAGATTCAGAAGCTTCAGCAAAGGTACGTGCTTGTGTTGAAACAGTGTTGGTGAGCGCCCTCGGACAAGGAAAAACTGCGGAACTGATTGCTGCCGATCTGCGCGAAACCGGCGTTACGGTACGGGATTGCGGTGACTATTCTCAGGCGGAAGATGCCGGGTGGGGCAGTGAAACCACGCCAGCAGATTTTAGCGCGTCAGTTTCAACGATCTTTGTGAACGCCGCGAATGGGTCGCGGACTTTGGCATCAACGAACTCGCGACTGCCGCTTTCCCCGCAGATGGTGCCGGAGATAGTAGAAAAACAGCCGGTTTGCGTAATGCTTGTGAATGGGCACAACCCAGATTTGGCGGTGGCGGCGCTGCAAGCCTCGGTTCCAAAAAGCGCTTCAGAAACGTCAGATCCATTCGAAAAGCTTGAGGCGAAACCTGGCTTCTTGCGGATTCTTGACGGGGGTTCTTGGAAGCCGTGGCTGCCGGCTATCTTGCCGTATATCGATGTGGCCGTGATTTCAGCAGATTTTGTTTCGCCTTTGGGTGGGGCAGTTGAGGAAACGGTTGAGTTTTTGCGCGGGTTCGGAATTACTAAGGTGATTCAGACTAACGGGGCGGAACCGGTGCGATGGTGGTGGGAAGGCACCAGCGGAGAGGTCGCGGTTCCAGAGGTTCCGGCGGTGTGCACGTTGGGTGCTGGAGATGTTTTCCACGGGGCTTTTGCCTGGTATTGCGCGGATATTTTCGCTGGTGGCAGCGGGTCAGTGACGGCAGAGCAGGCTGAAGTGGGAATCGAGTTCGCCGCGCGGGTGGCAGCAACATCGGTGCAGAGTTTTGGCACGCGCGAGTTCTTGAAGCAGTTATAGGTTTCCCATTTCGCACGGGAAAGGCGTTTCGTATGCGAATTTGGGGGGTTGGGGTGCTGAATTCGCACGGGAAACGGCTTTCGTATGCGAAATGAGGGCGGAGGTGAGTGCGTTAGCGCACGGGCAGATGCTGCTGTACCCACTGCACCGACTGTGACTTCAAGAAGTCAGCTCCTTCACCTTCTGCAAAATGATACTTGCGGGTGATCTCTACATGGGAACCAGCAGGAAGTAACTCCATCGCATCTTGCGTAAGCTCAATCAACCCGCGCTCTTCATCCTGAAGATCGTGGATTACCAGCAGAGGCACATTCACCGCAGCAAAAATATCGGCCGCCCGATTTAAAGACAAATCTTGCAGGGTTTGCCGGGAAATCACGAAGAAATCTCTGGCCTCGCAAGAATCATCCGGGATGCGCGCATGCCCCAACTGCTCAAGGTCATCTAGCTGCGAAGAATCAAAGATCAAATCCCAAGGGATCGAAAGCTGCCCCGCCACCAAAGACGTCAACACCATCGTCTCAACTCGGTCAGGGCACGCTTTCAAAGCCGGTAAAGTACCAAAACTATGTGCGTGCAACGCCTGCCGGTCAAAACCTTGCTCAGCCAACCAATTCGAAGCAGAATGCAAATCCTCGATCTGATTTTGCAACGTGATCACATCATCGTCAGAAGTACCGCACCCAGAATAGTCGAACTCTAAAGTCGCGTATCCGGCTGCCCGGTAAGCAGCAGCTAAACGGTCGAAATGCTCACCAGAGTGACGATCAGCTAAAAACGAATGCGAAAAAATCACGGCACAGTCAGTCGCGTCAACAGGGTTGACGAAAGTGCCGGATAAATTCTTACCACGCGGGGTGGGGATACTGATTTCACTCACCATTTAAGCGTACGCGATTTAACCGGCTTTTTCCTGGGTAGTGACAAGTTGTTGCATCGTTTCCGGACAGAGACCCGGCACAGACCTGGTGCAGACCCGGCAGGGACCAGGCACAGACCCGGCACAGACCCGGTAGTGACCCGGTAGATACCGGACAGTAACCAGTTTTCCTTATCCCCAACTGAGAATTTCCATTTATCCCAAGAGGGTTGGTGCGATAAACTCTAAGTGAACATAAAACGCCATACAGAGGAGTAAAAATGGGTACCAAGTTTGGTCTATTCGTCGGAGCCGGCGTTGGCTACGTTTTAGGTACGCGCGCAGGACGCGAACGCTACCACCAGATCCGCACTTGGGCATCAAAACTGCGCCAGAATAAGCTGGTCGCAACGCCTCTGGATGCAGCCGCCGACAAAGTTTCTGAAGCAGTTCGCAAAGGCGGAGAAGCTGCTACCGATAAAGTCGTTTCCATCGTAAAAGAACAACTTTTCGGCCAAACTCAGCCACGCGTAGAATACGTTGAAGCTGAAGTTATCGAAGTGGAATTTCCAAAGAACGAAGACCAAACTTTCCAAACCAAATAGGAATATTGCGTGACCAACGGACAGCAGTTAGACTCAGCAAACGCAGCGGCTGACGGCGTTACGCCTGACGGTAAAAGCGAACTTTCTTCTGGAATTTATAGCCAACCCACTAAAGAACAGATTAAAAGGTGGCGACGCTACATGGCGGAAGAACGCATGGAAGGGGCCACTTACCGTGAGCTAGCTGCGAAACGTAGCGGTGAAGAAGCAGATATTCTCAACGGTTTAGCAGACGCTGAAAAACGCCATGAACAATACTGGCGTAACCTGCTGGGCGAATACGCTTACCCAGAGCCAAAACCGCCGGTAAACTCAAGAATCTTAGCGACTTTAGCGCGCCTTTTTGGTTCGATTTTCGTGCTGGCATTAGCGCAGCGAGCAGAACAGCGCAGCGGCTATGACACTGATAGTGACGCTACCGCAGAAATGGCAGCTGACGAACATATTCACGAAGAAGTTGTTCGCGCGTTGGCAGCTCGGTCCAGAGAAAATATGTCGGGTACTTTCCGTGCCGCTGTCTTTGGGGCTAACGACGGGTTAGTTTCAAACCTGGCGTTGATTTTAGGGATCGCTGCCACCGGAACTTCAAATATCATGGTGATCGCTACCGGTTTTGCGGGGCTTTTGGCAGGAGCTCTCTCTATGGGCGCAGGTGAATATATTTCGGTAGCTTCCCAAAGAGACTTGTTGGAAGCTTCAGATCCTGACCCGCAAGCCCACCGAGCCTTGGCGAAATTAGACGTTAATGCAAATGAGCTTGAGCTTGTGTTCCGCGCTCGCGGAGATTCCCCAGAACAAGCTGCTACTCACGCGGCTATGCTTTTTGCGGCAATTAGTAAACCTGAAACTGACGTTTCGACGGGTTTCATGGTGACGCGCATGTCAATGCTCGGCAGTAACTATGTGCGTAGCGCCGAGGATAACCATATTTCGATTGGTACCGCAGTGAGTGCCGCTGTGTCGTCTTTCCTTTTCTTCGCAACTGGCGCTTTGCTTCCGCTTTTGCCTTTCCTATTTGGTTTCTCTGGCTTAACCGGGGTAATTGCTGCCGCAGTTGTGGTGGGTTTGGCGTTGCTTTTGATTGGCGGCGTAGTGGGAATTTTGTCTGGAAAACCGCCGTTTATGCGGGGGTTGCGTCAGTTGGCGATCGGCTATGGGGCTGCCGCAGTCACTTATTTCTTAGGGTGGCTTTTCGGAGCTGCAGCAGTAGGTTAGTGGGTGGTTGTTAATGCTGGTTTCAGGTTACGCCTGGTTGGATTCTTTGAATGAGAGTTTGCCGGACCTGTTTCGGGTTATTGATTTAACGGGCGTGTTCCTTAACGGTATTATTGGCGGGCGAATTGCTCGGCAGAAACGGTTTGATATCGTGGGGTTCGCAGTGTTAGCGATGATGTCGGCGATGGGTGGCGGCATTGTGCGAGATGTGATGTTGCAAGCTGGCCCGCCTTTTGCGTTAACGGACCCGTATTATTTGGTGACGGCTTTGTTTGGGGCGCTGATTGCGTTCTTGTGGAAGTTTGATTCTAAGTGGTCGGTGCGGATGATTATTTTCGCTGACGGCGTGGTTTTGGGAACTTGGGCGGCTACTGGCGCGATTAAGACGCTTAGCTTGGGGTTCGGTGTGATGCCGGCTTTGATGCTGGGGGTGATGACCGCGGTGGGTGGCGGTATGATTCGTGATATTTCCTCTGGTAGTGTGCCGATGGTGTTTGGGGGGAATAATTTGTATGCGACTCCGGCGATTGTGGCTTCTTTGATTACGATTGGCTTTTTCTACATGGGGTTGCCGATGTTGGGGATGCTGGTGGCGACGATTGTGGGGTCATCTTTTACGGCGGTAGCGCATTGGCGGAATTGGCGTTTGCCTACGAATCCTGAGTGGACTTTGGATTTGCGGAATATTAAGTCGCGCGGGCAGCGAGGAATTAACAACAAAAACTAGGTTGTCCACAGTTTTTCGTAAAATACACAGGTTTTCCACAGTGGGTTGTGGATAAGTTTCTTTCTCGAGGGCGGTGCCAGATGTCTGAAATCAAAGACAAACCTCAAAAACCGGCGCCTAAATTCGGGTTCTCTAAAATCGATTTGCTGATTTACGCGGCAATCATCCTACTTGCGGGTGTCCTGGTATTTGTTTTAAACCCAAGTATTATCCGCAGCATTTGGGGAGGCTATAGTTTAGACGAGCTACCTGCTTCACAGGCAAAAACTGCTTTGGCGACGCTTTCAGTACGCTCTGGTGATGACGCCCCACCTTATAGCCGAGAGGTTTTCGGAGAAAGTTGGGCGGATGTGGACAACGATGGTTGTGACACCCGCAATGAGGTATTGGGCAGAGACCTGCGTGAAGTCGACTATAAACGAGGTTTCCCCCGCAACTGTGTGGTTATGCGCGGGATTTTAGAGGACCCTTATACCGGAAAGTATGTGGAATTTGCCCGCGGTCCGCAAACTTCTGCGGCAGTGCAGATCGATCACGTGGTAGCGTTGGGAGACGCTTGGCGCGCGGGCGCATACCAATGGGACTTTCTTAAAAGACAGCAGTTCGCGAATGACCCTGAAAACCTGCTGGCGGTAATTGGGTATGTTAATGAAGATAAGGGAAGGCAGCGAGCAGACCAGTGGCTTCCCCCCAATGAGCAGTACCACTGCGCTTACGTGGCACGGCAGATTCGCGTTAAAGCTAAGTGGAACCTTTCAGTAACTATTGCAGAGAAAGAAACTATGATTGCGGTATTGGCTAAGTGCCCAGCAGTTGAATAACCCACATAAGCGCAGAAGGTTATTTAAAAAGACCGTTAATTCTTCCTTGGCGAGCTAAGTCGAAGCCATCGTGTCCGACGTATACGGGGATTGAATCTGGAACGCCCTCGAAAATGTGAGAAAGCTGCCCTAATGCACTGGCCTTGCCGGAAGACAAAATCAATTCAGCCGGAGTTAGCGTGCGAATCATAATCCCCGCCACCCGGTCTGGATATTCGGCAGCAAATTCCGCGTAAATCTGCGGGTCGTGCTGGCCGTCGTCGCCGACTAAGAACCACTTTAGGTGGGGTGCTAACTGGGTGAGGCGGCGCAGTTCTTTACGCTTGTGTTCGGGGCCAGAGCGGAACCAACCGGTTTGAGACGGTCCCCAGTCACTCATCAGCGGAGTTCCCGCGGGGAAAATACCGCGGGTTAGGAAGCGACGCAAACTGGGAGCAACGTTCCAAGCTCCGGTAGAGAGGTAAATGGTGGGGGGAAGTAACTTCTGGGGGTCAGCATCGGCAGGGGCTGCTTTGGTTGCGTGTGCGTGAGAGAGGAACTGTAAGAACTTGCTCATCCCAGGGACAGCTTGCCGGTCAGAAACATAGGTGAAGAAAGCGTTTTTAGCGGCGACAACCGGGCGAGGCAACCAGGAAATCATGACGGTATCATCAACGTCGGAAACGATCCCGTGGGATTCGTTGGCGGCCACGATTCGCACTGGAACTAACATCGGTTTAGAAGCGCGCACTCGTTTTTCGCCGCGTTTGACGGCGGAAACATCTAACGCTTGAATAGTGGCGACCTGCCAGCCGGCGGTAAGACCATGGTTTTTGAGCACGACGTCTACGTAGCCACCACGATCAGCGGTAAGTACTTTACGAGCTTTTCCTAAAGTCACCAAGACTGGTTGAAAGGGGATTTGTGCATCGATGAACTGCCGCCAGCCGCGTTCGCCGCGGGAGTCCGAAGATGTGGGGTCACCTTCGGGGGTTTGATAGTTTTCACCCAGCGCATCGGCAATTAAGTTAGTGCCGGGCAGTTTAGAAGTGGCAGCCATTTCGGCGACTTCGTGGACGGTGGGGACACCCACATTACGCGCCCAGGCTTCGAAGCGTTCTTCGAAAGGGGTGGGTGACATTAGTGCGCGTCCAATGATGCGGGCTTCAGTTTCAGAGCCGATTCCTCCGTAACCGATCATTTCGGGTCGCCAACCTAACTCGTGCAGTAGTTGTGCAACTGTCGAGTTGAAGAAATTTCCGAATCTGGTTACCGCTGTAAGAATCACACTATAAGCCTATCAACTAATGTCGTAACTCTTGGCTACGCCTAAAAGAATTCCACCGGAAACTACCAGGGTAATACCGATAAAGACTAGGATCATTTCTTTTCGGGTGCGTTTTTCGCCCAGGATGAAAATGCCACCCAAGGTAGAAATAACTACGCCCAGCTGTGAGAGGGTGAAGCCGGTGGCTACGCCAAGTTTCGCTGAAGAAGTCAGTAGAGCCAGGTTTCCTAGTGCCCACATCATCCCTGGGACAATGAGGAAAGCAAGTTTGCGGTTCAGCACGGGTCGCGGTTCAATGCGACGTAAAACGAAGGTGAACAGTACTCCGCAGGTGAGGATAGAGATTCCCATCGGTCCTAAGACGTCTTCGGTGGGCAATTTGAAGTACTGGAACATTGAGGGGTAAACGGCATAGAACATGCCGGAAACTACGGATGCTGCCATGCCTTTACGCAGGTCAAACTGGGGATTCTTAGGCGTGGTTTTTTCATGCCAGCTGCTAGCGTAAATGCCTGCAATGATGAGGGTGAGGGCTAAAGAGCCGAAAGTAAAGGCTAAGGTGGAGCGCCATTCGCCTAATACCAGCACTCCGACCAGGGCATTTTGTACCAGTTGGACACCTACGATAACTGGCATTGACCTTGAGACGCCTTGGAATTTGAAGGCTAAGAGCAGGAAGACTTGCCCACAGGACCAAAATACGGCCCCCAGGAAACCCAATATAAAGGTGTTGAGTCCCCAACTGTTATCAACCAGGGGAAGTAAGAGGAGTGAAAGAGTTCCGGCCCCCAGGGCTAGTCCCAGGTTTTGTTGCCGGGGGTTTCCGCCAATGTAGCCGGTGAGGACGTTCATGCCACCGAACATGAGAGAGGGGAAGAGGCCGATTAGCAGATCCAAGTGAGTTTCCTTTGAGTGTGAAGAGATAAGAGATGGTGGTCTGAGTATAAAGAGATGAGAAATTGTGGGCGTGGTTTTTTGTTTAGTGGTGCCCCATTACGTCGGTGGCTTTTGAAGCTTTGCGTAGGACGGGGATAGCGGCCAGGGTGATGAGAACCATGGCCCAGGCGGCGATGATCGCGACATTGAAGCCACCGGATGAACCGGCGTGGTCAACGATGCGCCCGGTCAAGGCTGCTCCAAGGGAAACGCCGATTGCCATGAAGGTAGACATCCAGGTGAGGCCTTCGGTGAGTTGGCTGGCATTGACGGTGCGTTGCACCATGGTGTTTACGTTGATCATAGTGGGGCTGATGGTGAAGCCAGTGATGAACATGGTGATGGCCATGGTGAGGTTCGTGTTTGAAAAAGTGATTAGGGTAGAGCCGATTGCCAGGGTTAGTACGCCACCGACAAAGAGTTTCCACAGTGGGTAACGCCAGGTGCGTGAGCCGTAAAGCAGTCCGGCCACCATTGATCCGGCTGCAAAGATACCCAGCAGTACGCCGGCCATTGTTTTATTGCCAAGTTCTTCGGTGAAGGCTACAACGGCAACGTCGATGGAGCCAAAGACTGTTCCGGCGCAGAGGTAGACCAGTCCCAAAGCGATGATCAGGGGGTGGAGGATAACTTGGGTTTGGGGTCCGCTGACGTGGGTGGCTCCGGCGGGAGGTTCGGTGGATTTTTGGCTGAGTAGCCAGGTTCCACCTACTACGATGCAGCTGATTGCAAGGACTAGTCCGGCTACCGGGTGGATTCCGGTGGTTAAGAGGGTAGCTAATACGGGACCGACTACGTAGACGAATTCGTCGATAGTAGATTCCATGGCGTAGGCGGTGTGCATTTGGGCGGGAGTTTTGACTACTAAAGTCCAGCGGGATCTGACCAGTGCACCTAGTGAACCCGAAGAGGCGCCGGCGATTGAGGTGAAGAGGTAGAGCCAGAGCGGATCGGCTTTGAAGAGGGCGGCGCCGATAAGTAGTCCCAGGGCAGCAACGCAGATGGCCAGGGTGGGGCCCATAATTTTGGCTTGTCCGTAGCGGTCGACGAGTTTTGCCAGCAGGGGGGCGAAGATGGCGTATGAGATGATGCTGGCTGCGCTGACTTGCCCTGCGAGCGTGTAAGAATCGTAGAGGGCGGTGATCATGAGGATTTGCGCGATTCCCACTACTGACATGGGGAAGCGTGCGATTAGTCCGGCGGCTGAGAATTGCCAGGCGCCGGGGATAGTTAGGATTTCACGATAGTTTTTCAGCACATCAGAATTCTATCGGTATATTTGGCATTTATTACCCTCGAGGGCGGTGAGATACTGCTTACCTTGGAGTGGGACTTTTTGCTTGAAAACACCCGTAAATTTCCTTAAAGTTTCCTGAAAAATGAGGAATCTGTTGTGATTGTATGCGGTGCGAAAATTCTTGTGTTAGTTTAATTCTGGTAGTCGCTTCACGGAGTTTGTGAAGCTTTGTAATACTGCGAAGGAGTATTCGTATGAGCCGCGTTTTGTCAACCGAACAGGCGAAAGCAAGCATTCAGCAGATTCAGGCGATTATTGACGGCGGGCTGACTGATCAAATCAACCAGTTGAACTCTCAGGGGCAGACTCTGTCTGACCCAAATGTTTGGGATGGCCCTTTGGCAGACCGTTTCCGCTCACAGGTTTGGCCAGAAACCAGTAGTGCTTTGGATCGTGCGCGGGCTGAACTGGAAGAACTCCGTACTCAGCTTCAGCAGATTGCAACTAACATCTTCACTGCAGGTGGCGGTCAGTAGCATTTAAACAAGGCCAGGTGGGTGTGCGTGCGCACATCTACCTGGCTTAGTTCTGTTTTAGTCGTTAATTAAGGTGGTTTCTGGTGACTACGGTACCTAAAGCAATTGATTATGATGTTTGGAATGCCGCGATTGCGAATGTTTCCGACGGATTGATTGATGCTTGTACTTCTTTGCGGAACGCGCTTATTTACGACGAGGACAGTCGTGGGTTGGCGTTGCCAGCGGCGCAGGCTGATTTCGCTGGGTTTTTTGCGGATCTGTTTGCTTCCAACCAGAAGACTCGAATTGGGGATGGGCAGCGACTGGTTTCTGCGTTGGATGCGATTATTGCGGGTGTTCAGGGAGCGCAGACTGCGGCGAAAGATGAGCAGGCGCGGATTGATCGGGCACGACAGTGGCAGCGCGAACATGATGAGTGGGAGAGGGATCGTTGGAACTATCTGGCTGGTGTTTACGATTTTCTCTATTCTGAACCAGCTATTGATGCGGGGGATTTGAATCCGAAGCCGGCTCCACAGATTCAGTTTCCAGCAAGCGTTACCGCGGGTAACCGTCAAACTCCCAGTGTCGGTTCAAAAGCTGGGGAAACCACCATCTCTGCTGCCCGTCCAGACGCATTAGATGCCTATGTGGTTACCTCAAATAGTTTATGTGATGCGCTTGATGCCCCGCTTAACCGGCTTAAGCAGGCATATGATTCTTTTGAAACTGGCTGGAAGTTTAAAGATGGCGCTCAGGCCATCCACGGGATGAGCGATTTTATCGCGGTTTGCCGGGCTTTTAATACTGCTAACCGGGATGAGAATCAGTGGCTGACTACGATTAGCAACGCTTTTAAACAAGCGGGTGGCTCTTCTGAAGTGGTTTTTCTTTCCGACCAGGCGCTTCTTTATTCACTCAGCTTGGCTGGTTTGGGCGCGAGCGGGCGTGGAGTATTACAAATTCCCTCGGTGCGTTTAGCGGGGATGAACCCTTCTACTGGTTATGCAGACGACCCGGTTAACACTGTTACCGGCAACTTCATTGAACCTGAGTTGGATCTTCGTCTAGAAGGTGCTTCTAGTGCACTATACTTTGGGCGGATGTACAACTCTTTTACAGCTGTTAAGCAACTGAGTGAGCCGGGTGAGGGCGTTCAAGGTATCTGCGGCATTGGCTGGGAAAGTATTCTTGACCAACGCCTGGAAATCACAGCAGAGTTGTTTTCATGGGTAAAAGAAGATGGGCGCCACGTACAATTCCTACTTGAAGATAACCTATGGGATAGGCAGGTTGCGCTCAAAGCAGACCGCGATATTTTCTGGATCCAAACAGCCGCAGACTTCCCATACTTCAATGAAACCAGCTTCTTTAATGACTTTTTCAAAGTCGCTGCAACAGATTTTGTAATCGCCGATAACGAGGGAAGCTGTTGGCTTTTCGATGAAACAGGCAACTGGAAAGGGTCGTGGGGTGGTCCCGGCCGCGGCGTGCGTGTGTGGCGTGGCGCTGAAACTGGTTTGGTTGACGTTTTGGAACATGAAAACGGGGAGACTCTCAACTGCACTTATGACAATGGCAAACTAACTAAAATCTCTGCCAGTGACGGTAGCTTCGTGGAATTTAGCTACCGTGATAACCACCTGGTAGCAGCCCGTACCTTAAATGGTACGCGCACCTACACCCACACCTCGGAAGGCCTTATTCGGCAGGTTATTTCAGCTGCGGGAGTGTCTGAATGTATCAACACCTATGACGAAAAAGGTAGAGTTCTTTCCCAAATCTCTGCTCACGGAAGAGAATCGAGGTACGTCTACCTTCCTGGAAATGTCACATTAGTTAGTGATGTTGATGGCGGTCGTGCTAACACGTGGATTGCTGACGTTTACGGGCGTACCGTCGGTATTATCGACACGGATGGGCAGCGCGTGTCGCGTTCGTATGATTCGAATAATAACTTAGTGTCTGTAACTGACCGCTTAGGTAAACAGACTTTTAACTTCTTCGATAAAAGAGGGCACATTGTCCGCACGGTTTTACCTACTCGCGCCGAGCTGCACTATGAGTGGGACGAGTTTGATCGAGTAGTTAGCACCCGCGGCGAAAATGGGGTGATTGTTCGCTACGTTTATGAGACACATGCGCATAAGCGTAATCCTATCGAAATCCATGATGGTTTAGGTGGGGTTACGAAGCTTACCTGGGATGGGGCTAAACTACTTTACCTAGAGGATCCTGTTGGAGTGGGCTTAAGTTTCACTTACGATATGCGTGGAGACCTGATCGGAATTGAAAACGCACAGGGCGGTAAAGTCATCTACACCCGTGACGAGGTTGGTAGACTAATCGCAACTACTACTCCGGCGGGTAACACCTACTCATTAACCTACGATCAACTGGGTAGGGTAGCAGAACTTAAAGACCCTGCCGGAGCTGTTTGGAAGTACGCTTACGATGAAGCTGGCCGGCCACTTAGCGTCACTGACCCGTATGGGGCGGTAAGCTCTGTTGTTTATGGCACTGACGGGGAAATCTTCTGTGAAACCGACGAGTTGGGTAATTCAACCACCTACTCTCACGATGATTTAGGGAACCTAAAAGAACTTCGGTTGCCAGATGAGACTATGTGGCGTTTCAGCCATGATGGTTTATCGAGGTTGAAAGAAGTAACAGATCCCAGTGGGGCTACTTGGCGGTACGGGTTTGACGTAAATGGAGTTCTGAATAGGTTTAGCGACCCCACTGGCATTACTTCTTTGGTTTCTGGAGACATCACGGAAGGTAAAATCCAAGCTATCACAGGAACCCAGTCTATTGGAGAGCTGGAGTTCGATGGATACGGGCGGATCGTCAAAACTGTCTCAGAGGCAGGGGACGCAACCTCAGTTACATACGATGCATTGGGAAATATTACCAGTTTGGTTAATGCCCAAGGAGGCATCACTAAACTGGTGCGTGACGTAGCAGGAAGGATTGTTAGTGAAACTGACCCTGCGGGCGGAATAAATACTTATACTTACGACGCGTGTGGGCGGGTTGAAACAGTTACGCGTAGTGGTAAAGGTACGGAAACTTACTTTTACAATGCTGATTCAAAAGTATCTTGTGTCCGCAGTGCCTCTGGCGAAGAAACGACGTTTGACTACGATTCGTGTGGCCGAATGGTTGCTGGTTATATTCCTGGACACGGTAGGTTTGAACGCGATTACGACCTGTGTGGAAGGCTGATTTATAGTCGAGATTTGATTAACGGCATTCGTCGTTTCAAGTACAACCAGGCGGGTCAGCTGGTTAAGGCTATTAACGGCGTGGGTGGAGTTACTTCTTACGCTTACGATGCTTTAGGGCGTTTGGTGCAAATTACTGCCCCGGATGGTTCGCTGGCTACCAGAGAATATGATGCATCTGGAAATCTGGTAGCTTCCACTGACTGGTATGGTAACCGTACAGAAGCTTCATATGATGAAGCTGGAAGGTTGATCTCTCAGACAGGTGCCGAAGGGATTTCGTTAGAATACACTTACGATGCGCAAGGTGAAGTAGAATCGATCAGCGCGAATGGGAAGCTCCTGTCAAGGTTCGAGCGCGATCAGGCCTTGCGGGTGATGCGTTTAAGCGATTACACGGATGGTTTTTCTCCAATTGAGACTACCCATACGCTGGTGTGGGACAGTCTGGGGCGTCTGCGTTTTCAAGAGTCTGCTGCGGGGCATTTCCATCAGACCCAGCAGTGGAAGTATGATGCGGTGGGACGACGCACTGGTTTTGCTGTGAGCGGGCAAAAAACCGAATACTACTACAGTCAGGACGGTTTACTAACCAGCGTGAACCATCCTCTATTAGGAGTCGTTGAATTCCGATACGATCAAGCTGGTCGGGTTGTGGAAGCTATTCAGGGCGAAAATGTAAGTTCCTGGACTTATGAAAACGGTTTCATTCGCTTTGCCTCTAATGGGACAACTGATGCTGGGATTGAACGGGATGCGTGGGGTCGAGTTACTCGCATTACCCGGGGCAGTGAGCAAGTAACTTATGCGTACGATGATGCGAACCAGCTGGTAGAAGCCTTTGACGGTAACTTATGCGTGCGGTGGGAGTACGACATTCTAGGGCAAGTGGTGCGTAAAACTGCTACCCAAGAAGACGACGTAGTTTGGGCTCAAGAGTTTACATACGCGGGACCGGGGCAGGTAAATGAAGTCCGTACCCTGGAAGCTGCCCACAAGGGGCAGGGCGGTTTGGAACTAACAGGTACGGTCGCATTTAAGTATGATGCGGCGGGTAACCGTAGTGAAGAAACCATCTTTGAGTATGCCAGTGGAGCACCTAATTTAGTGGGGGTAGTTTCTTATGATTGGGATGCTCGGGGATTTTTACGTTCCATAGAACACGCGGTTGATGGGCAAACCCGGGTGCTGCGCGTGCATGTGGACGGGTTAGGACAAGTAGTAAAAGTAGGTGAACGTGAGCTGACTTGGGACAGGGCAAACATGTTCCCGCAATTAGTTCATGTATCCAACGGCTCTGACACTTCAGCTGGTGTGCATACTGCGGGGGGCAGTGGTCCTTTCCAACGCTGGTTTAGTATGGATCTGCTTGATCCTTATGCGAATAGTGGAGCCACAGTTACAGTCGAGGGTTTACAGTGGCTGGGCGCACGTTTATATGACCCGTATACGCAAGGATTCTTAAGCGTTGATCCCTGGCCATATCCTGATGCCGGTAGCGTGTGGGAAGTAAACACTTATTCTTACGCGGCAAATGACCCACTCGCGTTAGTAGACCCCAACGGGCTTAAACCCATCACCGATACCGCTATCCTTGATACCTACAATGCGAACCGGTCACAATCCTTCTTGGATAGAAACGCCTACCTTGTTGGTGGGATCATGATCGTCGGTGGCATCTTTTTGATTGCCACTGGTTGGGGAGGTCCCCTTGGCGCTGCCATGATTTCGGGCGCTTTATTTGGGGGTGGCTTTAGTTTGATTGAGCAAAAGTACACAAAGGGAGAAATTGCATACTCAGAGTTCGGTAAAGAAGCTATCTTTGGTGGCGCTTTTGGTCTTTTAGGCGGGGCTGCAGGTGGTTTAGCTAAGTCTTTCCGTTACGCACGCCATCCCGGCGCAAAACGAGCGTTTGAGATTTTTGAGGATACTAGATCTGTAACGAGGGCATCCCAAAAGCCTTTTGGCGGTTGGTTTAGCGGGCGAACGAAACATGTTGTTGCGATGGATAAAATGCGAGCAGGTATTCTTAACGATCCTGCGGATTTCACCCGGATTGACCGTTTGTATGCGCGTCGCCTTGATAGGTTTGATAAAGTGTATGCCCCTTTGGTTGGTGGTTTCACGGAAACAACAGCTAGCTATACTAAACAAGTGTACTTAGATGATAAGGTCATAACTCCCTATGATGCTATTACTAGCTACGCTAGTCTTGGTTTTGGTAGCGCTGGTAGGTATGGGAATAGTTTTAGAATCTTTAATGCGGATATTCCTGATTCTAAAGCTGCTAGTTTTTTGTGGGATTTCTCTTCGGGAACTGGCCTGAGTGTATCTACCGATGTGACAGCAACTATGGTAGGAGACTACTTTGGTTGGAATCCTGCTTCTACGGATGATTTTTCACGGATTGGTCAAAAAGCTTCCGGAGGGTTAGGTGAAAGTCTTCATGACACGGTTGTGAGGCCGC
>JAUNKY010000028.1 GCA_030532515.1 Actinomycetaceae bacterium | reverse complement strand
CGCACCACAACAACGAAAAACCCAAACAAAATCAATAAGAACTGTCCAATAACCCCGAAATGGACTGTTTTTCTTCCCTAAGCTACGTAAATAAAAATCGGTGCGGGAGACTCCCGCACCGATTTTCTATTCGTCTGTACTTTTCTGCTCGGTTGAGTTTCGAAGCGCTTTACTTTCTTAACCAGCGCGACGGACGCGTGCGTTGCGACGCTTGTAAGCGCGACGCTCGTCTTCACTCATACCGCCCCAAACACCAGAATCCTGGTTGTTGTCGATAGCCCACTGCAAGCAGGTATCCTTCACGGTGCAAGAAGCACAAACGGCTTTAGCCTCTGCAGCTTGAGCAATTGCCGGCCCGGTATTCCCAATTGGGAAAAACAATTCCGGGTCCACATTTAGACACGCTGCTTGACTGCGCCAATCCATTTCTTTTGTGCTCCTAAAGCTGTTTTTTGATTACATCGAATATCTAGTGTCCCTGCACATTTACACGTGCATAGATAACAAGTGTGTATCATTTCGAGCATTTACACAATAGGAAATGAAAAGTTTCTAACTAGAAATACTGTGCAACTGCTCACCCTACGCTTTTACGGTGTAAAACGATCCCAAAATACCCCGTTCTGGACCCAAATTTCCTCTGCATAAAATGCCGTATTTTTCAAGAAATAAGGCAATTTCAAAGCTTTAACTTCAGTGGCGCCCAGCCCGTAGTAAGCCCGCACACTAGACGTGCTTGTACGTGCAGATTCGGCATTTCGAATATGATTCTCAGCGCCCACAATTTTGACTTCTAATTTAATCCCTGCTACCCCACCACCATAGAGCGCATCTATGAAGCGCCTTCCTGCTAGCTCAGCGGCAGCCTCTGCCCCGCGCCGCGTAAAAAGCTCCACACTAGCCCCTGCAGAAACCTTCGGTAACCTCACCTCAGCGTTTCCGGTTGCTTCTGACACAACCGACGCACGCCGCACTGCTAAACCAGTCGAAACAAACTCAGTATCCAAACCCGGCCAACGTAGAATCAAAAACTCCTTAACATCCAAATCAGTTAGCCCCGATACTAACTTTGCCGCCAATCCAAGCTGTTTCGCCTGTGTTGGCGAACAATGTAACAGCACTTGAGACACTAAACGCACCAGCGCAAAATCAGCCGGGTTAACTCCAACCAAGACTTTACGATTGGCACGGCACAGCTCTTCCCACACTTCCCTGCCGGTTCCCATCCCAAACTGCTGCTCCAACTGCCCCATGAACCGATGCAAATCTGCGACTACCACTACTTGCCCTGCAGCCACTGCATTATGCAAGCGCATTGCCCACTCTGACGCGGGATAGGTTTGCAAGTCCACCCAGTTAGCTGCGAAAAGCGTTTGTAAAACGCGTTGGCGGGGAGCGTCCTCGGCCACAACTGCTACCGGACCAGCCTCCCACTGCACGGGCAGGTGCCGGCGCTGTTCAACCTGGTCGGCAACAAACAAAGCCTGCGGAAACTCCCTACTTAACTCAGTAATTGCTTCAGCTAAGGGCGGTCTCCACAGTGAAGCGGTCACCGCGGTGGTTTTAGCCAACTGCGGCTCTGCATAAGCCCACTGCACCTGGGTCAGCGCCCCCTCTGCCCGCGGATCCGTCAGCAGCGAAACCCCACTTTGGGTCAGCTGATGCGCCGCGGCTGTCCCCAGCAGGTCCAAAGAATCCGCCACTGTCGCCGTGCGGAAACTAATTTTCAGATTCAAGTTCGCCCGCATCTGCCCCGTAACAATCCCGGCGGCTGACTGAGTTGCCAGTAGCAGGTGGATTCCCAGCGACCGCCCGCGAGCGCACAGATCCAAGAGGGTTTCTACATCCTGCGGGTGGGTTTGGCTTACCACCTTATACTCGTCCACCACGCAGATTATCCGTGGCGGGCAAGTCTGCGGGTCGCTTCCCTGCCAGTGGGCAATATCGGCAAACCCGCGGGCGGCAAGTTGGCTTTCGCGGTCTTTTACTTCCGCAGCCAGGGCAGCTAAGACTCGCTTCGCTTGTTTTGGTACGAGGTCGGTCACTAAGCCTTCCACGTGCGGTAAAGAGGTAAATTCCCGTAGAGCCGCCCCGCCCTTGTAATCAAATAGCACCAGGCGCAGTTGCTGCGGAGTGTAGGTGTAACAAAGTTGGTGCAACCAAGTTCGCAGGGCCACTGATTTTCCTGAGCCACTGGTACCGGCAATCATTCCATGGGGGCCAGCCGCCACCAAATCCAGATAGTAGGGTTTCCCCTCAGAATCTAAGCCAACTGGAACTTCTAAGGAAGCTTCCTGTGGGGCGCGGCCCACGGTTTTAGTAAGTGCCCGCAGTGTTTCTAAAGTTAGTACGCTTGGAAGCGCGGTCTGTGCTCCAAATAGTTCAACTACTTGTTTTCTAGCTGCCCCGCTAAATGGAGCTGGCGAGTTTAACTGTAAACGTAAGTCAATATTCTCACCCGCTTCAGTGGTGAAAGTCCAGGTCTGCGGGTTTTGATCAGTTTTGACGAAAACAGCTGCAGTTTTAATCGTTAGTTGCGGAGTCTGCCCCTGTATTTTCAAATGCAGAGTAGTTAGGAGAGCTAAAGCCAGTGCCCAGGCTGTCGCTTCGGGGCCGGAAACTGCGGTGACACCCGGCGGACAATAGACTCGGCGTGGTTTCCCCACACGCTTTAAACGTTGCAAGTGAGTTTGTCCCAGAACCTTTTGGAATTTGAGCGAAGGCGGCAAAGCTAGTTCAAACTGGGCAGTTTTAGAACCCGCTTTCACCGGTAAATGGCAAATATAGGTTGGTTCCCAATAGGCAGTGAAGCGCCGCCGATGTAGGCGAACTAACCCCAGATAACCTAACCCCAGAAAAAGTAGCAGCATACTTAGATAAACCAGGGAAGCTGGGAGGAATCTTAACCCCAAGATAGTCAGTGAAACTATGGGAAGTAAGCTGAAAAGTAGCTGGCGAAATCTATTTTGCGCTAGGCCTCCCCAAGGGTGCGGACGCGCAGATAGTGCAGCAGCTTCCTTTGACGGACGTGTTCCGCCAGCTTGTATCCAACCGGATTGTCCCGGTTTTTGCAAAGGATCCGCAGGATTAAGCCCTAGAATACTATCTGCTCCACATACTCGAAGCTGCCAAATGTTCTGTCCTACTTTCAATAAATCTCCGTTTTGTAGGCGCTGCGCCAAACTCTTGGCAGTATGGTTGAGACCACCGGTAGCCTGGTTGAGGCCACCGGCAGCCTGACTTGCGTTGAGTTTACGCCAAAGAACCCAAGTTAGAGTAAACCCCGGCAACGGGTGAAATAGCCTTCCCCAGTAAGTTCCGTTTAAAGCTCCTAAATCAGTTACCCGCACTCCAAAGTGTGAACTCTCTAGCAGTACATGTGACCGTGAAGTCTGCGCATCATCTAGGCAGACGCCGGAACTATCCCCAGGTTCTGTGCGCCGCCCTAGGAAAGTAAAATCGTCTGCTAACGGAAAGAGGGTACCGGCATCGGGCCCCGCCAAGCAGTAAAGGTGAGAGGAAAACGACTGGATTTTCTGCATACTCTGATTCCAGCAAAAAGCCGCTTCCCACGTAACGTAGGCGGCGCCAGCCTGTGGGTAACCAAGACCATAATCCACCTGGGGACACTCGTCCAAGAGCCCAACCGGTAGGGAACGCCCATGAGAAACTAGTGTTATGCGCGAAGATAGAGATTTTTCCGAAGCCGAACTGACGGTTACTCCCCCGCAAATCAAAGAACAGTGGGAAGCCCTGGTTTCCCAAATCAACCAAATGCGGGACGAATACTACAACGCAGACGCTCCCACGCAATCTGACGCCGTCTATGACGCGGTTTTTGAAGAGTTAAAAAACCTTGAAGCGGACTGGCCGCAACTGGTCACCAGCGATTCTCCGACGCAGACGGTGGGGGGCAGCCCGGAAAATACTTTTTCCCCAGTTCCCCACGAAATCCCCATGCTTTCCTTAGACGACTTATTCAGCGTCGAAGCTGTCCATCAGTGGCTGGATCGTTGCCGCGCCGGCCTGGGAGAGGCGGAACCAGAAATCCTCGCCGAAGTGAAAGTCGATGGCCTGGCAGTTTCCATCCTGTATGAAGCAGGAGTGCTGGTGCGCGCCGCCACTCGCGGGGACGGGCGCGTGGGCGAAGACGTCACAGCGAACGTGCTAACTATTAAAAATGTCCCCAAACGCCTAAGTGGCGATTTTCCCCAACGGGTAGAAGTCCGCGGCGAAATCTACTTCCCCACTGCCGACTTTGAAAAATTCAACGCCCAACGGGCCGCAAGCCAAGAAAAAACTTTCGTAAATGCACGCAACGCCGCTGCCGGTTCACTGCGCCAAAAAGACTCAGCCGAAACCGCTAAACGCCCGCTGGCAATGGTCTGCCACGGGATCGGGATTTTCTCAGGTGATAACCCGCCAGATTCGCAGCACGCTTGGTACGACCTGTTAGCTTCCTGGGGGCTGCCTGTCTCTCCCTACGCGCGTTTGTTGAAAACCCACGCGCAAATCGATGAGGTAATCGACTATTTCGGCAAGCACCGCGCTGACTTAGCACACGAAATTGACGGCTTAGTGTTCAAAGTCGATTCCCGCCAGTTCCAAGCAGCCCTGGGGACAACTTCGCGTGCCCCGCGCTGGGCGGCGGCCTATAAGTTCCCACCCACAGAAGTGCACACAAAACTGTTGGATATTCGCACGCAGGTGGGGCGCACCGGTCGCGTCACCCCCTATGCCGTGATGGAAAAGGTGCTGGTTGCCGGATCACACGTTTCTTCAGCGACTTTACATAACCAAGATGAGGTGAAGCGCAAAGGCGTTTTGATTGGCGACACGGTGGTGCTACGCAAGGCTGGAGACGTTATTCCCGAAGTCCTCCGTCCCGTGTTAGAACTGCGTGACGGCACTGAAAAAGAGTTCGTAATGCCCGCGGATTGTCCTTCTTGTGGGGCGCCGCTGGCTCCGGCTAAAGAAGGTGACGTGGACTTGCGTTGCCCGAATCAGGCAACTTGCCCGGCCCAGATCACGCAGCGCATTTCCTTCCTGGGGGGCCGTTCGGCTTTCGATATTGAAGGGTTAGGCGATGAATCCGCGCTGGCACTTACGCAACCGGATTTCAACCGTTCCGAAGTGGTTTCCGCGCTGGCAGCTGGAGAGCCCGTTGTGATTTTATCCGAGGGCGGTGATCCGCAGCTTCTCCAGTTAGATGAAACGACTATCGCGGCCACCCACCACGGGGAACTCTACAGCGTGGCAGCTGCCCTATTACCACCGCAGCAACAGCCGGTACTGCGTTCCGAAGCCGACATTTTTAACCTCACAGCTGAGGAACTAAAGGACGTTTACGTCTGGAAATACGGAAAACTGCCGAAGAAACTGGCTACTGCAACTGGCGTTGAAGATGGTTGGCGGCAGGTAAACGCCTTTTGGTCCACTGGCCGTAAACGTAAGGATGGATCTTGGGCGGAAGGCGGCGAACCGCGTCCTACGAAGGACTTGACCACTATGTTGGCAGAGATTGAAAAAGCGAAAGCGCAGCCACTTTGGCGCGTTTTGAACGCACTGTCGATTCGCCACGTAGGACCCACTGCGGCGCAGGCTTTAGCTGACCATTTCCGCTCTTTACCTGCCTTACAGGAAGCTTCTGAAGCTGAGTTAGCCAACGTGGAAGGGGTGGGGCAGATTATTGCCGAATCTCTTGTGGCTTGGTTCCAAGTAGACTGGCACCGCCAGATTGTAGAGGCCTGGGCGCGCGCCGGAGTCCGCATGGAAGACGAAGCTAGCGAAGAGCTACCGCAAACCTTAGCGGGGCTAACTATCGTGGTTTCCGGAACGATGCCCGGCTATGACAGAGAAAGTGCCAAAGCTGCCATTATTGCTCGCGGGGCAAAAGC
Source organism: Actinomycetaceae bacterium (assembly GCA_030532515.1). Taxonomy (GTDB): domain Bacteria; phylum Actinomycetota; class Actinomycetes; order Actinomycetales; family Actinomycetaceae; genus Gleimia. The sequence goes on along the minus strand of JAUNKY010000028.1, from coordinate 18,890 downwards.
CTCTTCTTCAGTTTCTAAGAAGACAACCCTTGTGGTGGCCGGTCCGGGCGCTGGTTCTAAAGCTACTAAAGCTGAAGAACTGGGAGTGCCGGTGATAAGCGAAGAGCTTTTCCAAAAGCTACTAGACGCCGGGTTGGAAGCGGTTTTAGGAAGCTAATTGCGTTGGCGGGCGCCCTCGGTCAGAGTAAAGTGCCCGCAGCCCACCGCGTGGTTCGCACCCACCTATCAATGCGGGAGTTAGCGTTCCCGCATTGATTTCGGAGGTTAGAAGCTACGGATTTGTTCGTATTGTTACCCCGCTTACCAATGCGGGAGTTAGCGTTCCCGCATTGATTTGGGAGGTTAGAAGCTACGGGTTTGTTCGTATTGTTACCCCGCTTACCAATGCGGGAGTTAACGTTCCCGCATTGATTAAGCTTCTAGCTGCATATGCAACTCAACCCGCGTGCCGCTAGCGTCTTCGCGGCGATGCCACTCAATACTGCCATCCAACTCGCCGGCAACCACGGTATCCACAATCTGCGTTCCCAAACCAGAACAAGCTCGCCCCGGTTCGATTCCCAACCCGTCGTCAGTTACCGACACGTGCAGAGCCTTCCCATCGCGGCTAGCGCTAATTCGCACTACCCCACCGTAATCCCTATAACCGTGCTCAACCGCATTAGTTACCAGTTCGGTCAGAACCGTGGCTAATGCCTGCGCATTATCGGCTTTCACCACCCCAAAATCCCCGTCAATTTCCAAGGAAACGTGGTGTTTGGTACGTGCCAAATCCACCCCCAACGGAAGCACCTGCCGCGCTACTTCGTTGAAATCAACGCGTTCGTCAATCGTCTGTGACAAAGCGGCGTGCACCGTAGCAATAGTGGTCACGCGCCGCTCTGCTTCAGCCAAAGCTGCGCGTACTTCCTCAGACTCACTGCGACGCCCCTGCAAACGAATCAGCGCGGACACGGTCTGCAAATTGTTCTTCACCCGGTGGTGAATTTCGCGAATCGTCGCGTCCTTAGTCATCAGTTCCAGCTCGCGGCGACGCATTTCAGAAACGTCACGGGTCAGAAGCACCGCCCCCAAGCGTTCATCACCATTCTTTAACGGCACGGCGCGTAGAGTAACCGTAGTCTGCTGGCGCTCTACCTCAGCTACCCAAGAGGCCTTACCCATCACCACTACCGCCAAGGTTTCATCAATACTGCGGTTGGCTTGTACGATTTGGGTAACGTCTTCGATTAACAGGCGCCCTACGGGATTTTCACGGATTCCCAGGCGGCGCAAACAAGACGTAGCATTCGGAGTGATTTCTTTAATAATCCCATCTGGATCCAGCAAAATCGCGCCGTCAATCACACGCGGCTGCCCGTGTTGCACTGCAGCAGGAGTCGCGTCATAGGGGTATTCTCCGCGGGTAATCATCTCAGCCAGGATCAGAGCAGCACCCATCGTCCAGTTCGCTGCCGAACCAATTGAGCGGGGAGCGGAAAGATTCGTTTCCGCGGTAATAATGCCTAAAACTCGCCCCTTGGTCATCACCGGGATGAGAAGTTCTTTCAAAGAATAAGTGCCGGCGAACTTCGCGGCCGCGTTAGAAATCACCTTTTTCGTTTCCCAGGCTTTATCTAGCGAAACTACTCTGGAAGGGGCGGCATACATGCCCACTACGTCCTCGAAGTGAACGGTGGAAGAGGTGGCGGGGCGCGCGTGCGCAACTGCCACATACCGGTGGTCTGCGGTGCGCAGCCACATGACTAAGTCAGCACCCGCCAGATCTGATACAACCTGCCAATCCGCCAAAATTAGCTGGAGCCAGTGAATGTCTTCGGGCTGAAGGGAACCGTCGGTTAAAGTGCGGGCGTAATCAGTCAAACTCTGCATACTTCTACTTTACGATTTAACCTGTGTTTTTTGTGCTTTGCCCGTAAAGTAGAAGTAGGTTTACGAACAAGTCAGCTGGGCTGAAAGGGAGTTATGAAGACGACGTTTGAAATCACCTATCCTGCTTCACTTGAGAAAGTGGTAGAAGTTTTAGGCGATGCCGCCTTCTTGACTGCGCGGATTGAACAGCAGTTCACGAATGATCCCGAAGGGATTAAGTACGCGGGGAAGGTTCTGCCTTCCGAACAGGGATTTGTGGCTGTTACTGATCTGGAGGCAACGGTTGAGGCACTGCGGTTGCCGCCGATCGCGGGGAAGTTTATTCCTCCTACCGGGGTGAAGCTGCAGGTGCGCGACGAATGGGATACCTCGAATAACACCGGGATTATTGAAGTTGACGCGGGCGGATTACCGGTTTCGGTGAAGGGATTTTCTAAATTAGTTCCCGAGGGCGGTGCGACGAAGCGAATTATTGATTTAGAGGTGAAAGTCTCTATTCCTTTGTTTGGGAAGAAAATCGAGCAGCTGGTTGTTGATAATTTGGAGTCTGTAATCCGGTTGGAAACCCAGGCTTTTGAAAGTTTTATTAGCTAACTAACCTTTTGGGAGTAACAATGGCAAAGCAACTTTGGTTGGAGCGAGTAGGCACCGGTTCTTTCGTAGGGCGTTCTTCTTTGGGGCCTTCGGTGAAGATTGGGCACGCAGATGACGAGTTTACTCCGGGAGATTTGTTGAAGTTGGCTTTGGCTGGATGTAACGCGACGTCTTCTGACGCCCGCTTTGCCGCGGTTTTGGGGGATGACTACCAGTCTACGATTGGTGTTTCGGGGGATTACGATAAGGAAACTGACCGTTTCACCCACATGGATATTGAAATCGTCACTGATTTGTCCGGGCTGTCTACTGAAGAGTTAGAGGCTTTGGAACGCCGAGTTCGCGCTGCGATTGAACGTCGTTGCACTATCTCTCATACTTTAAATAATGGGATGACCGATAACTTGGTTATCACCTCTGAAGACTAAACGCCCCTAGGAGAATGAATGGCGGTTTTAGAAATGCTCAAGTCGGTGCCTGGAAAGATTAGCTCTGCTGTGAAAAGCGTTGGCGACGCAGCAAGTGAGTTTAAGAATGTTTCCGACGTTGCTTCGGCAGTCGATGCGATGACTGAGATTCCGCAGAATTACATCGCTAACCGAGTTAACGCACTGCGCTTAGAGCACCCGGATGCTACCCCGGCAGAGATTATTGAAATCCTGGGGCAGCGTTTCCGGAAGTCTTCCGCCTATTCTTCGGGGGCAACCGGTGCGGTGGCGGCGTTCCCCGGCATTGGCACAATTGCGGGCCTGGGGGTTTCTTCCGCGCAGTTCGTAGCGTTTTTAGGGCAAGCTGGCCTGTATGTGCTGAGCGTAGCCCACGTTTACGGGGTGCCTACTGAAGATAAAGAAATGCGTCGGATGTTGGTTATGTCCTCTATTTTGGGCGAGGACGCCACGGAACTGGTTACCGCAAAGCTGGGCTTTTCTTCGATTCGGGTAATGCGTTCTTCGTTCCAACAGATTTCTACGAATGCTTCGGCTAAGGTGAATAGCTTCTTAGCGAACCGTGTGAAGAAGCTGCTGATCCGCAAAGGGGCTACTTCGATTTTCGGTAAGATCATGCCTTTTGGGATCGGAGCTGGCGTAGGCTGGTTTGTTGGGCATAAGATGGCTCACCAGGTGATTAAGGGTACCGGCGAGTTCTTAGGTCCGGTTCCGGCTACTTTCAGCTTCCCGATTGTTGTTGATGCCACGTTGGCAGAGGATACTTCTTTGTAAGAGGTTCTCTGTTTTCGTTTTTCTGTAAGTAATCTTCCCGTCAGCCTTCCCGTTCCGCTTATTTCTGGCTAACCTTTAGGTATCCCGGAAAACTTCCGATTAGATAGCTAGAGATTCCCACTAGGTATCCCGGAAAACTTCCGATTAGATAGCTAGAGATTCCCACTAGGTATCTGGAAAACTCCCCACCCCTTCAGGAGAAACTAATGACTGCGATCAATACGGCGTATGAAGATTTGTTACGAGAAGTTTTCACTTCCGGAGCTGAAAAGACTGACCGGACTGGCACCGGTACGGTGTCTGTTTTTGGTCGGCAGCTGCGCTTCGATTTAAGCCAGGGTTTTCCGTTGATTACCACTAAGCGCGTGCATTTAAAGTCCGTAGTGGGTGAGTTGATCTGGTTTTTGAATGGCTCTTCTAACGTGAAGTGGCTGCAAGAAAATGGGATTCGGATTTGGAATGAGTGGGCTGATGAAAACGGCGATTTGGGGCCAGTTTATGGCGTGCAGTGGCGTTCTTGGCCAACCCCGGATGGGCAGCATATTGACCAGTTAACGCAGATTCTGGATTTGGTGCGTAATAATCCAGATTCGCGTCGTATGTTGGTTTCCGCTTGGAACGTGGCCGAGTTGGATAAGATGGCGTTAATGCCGTGCCATTCTTTCTTCCAGCTTTACGTGGTGGATGGCAAGCTGTCTCTGCAGATTTATCAGCGCAGTGCCGATATGTTCTTAGGGGTGCCTTTTAACATTGCTTCCTATGCGTTGCTTACGCATATGATTGCGCAGCAGTGTGATTTAGAAGTGGGTGATTTGGTGTGGACTGGCGGGGACTGCCACATTTATTCGAATCACTTTGAGCAAGTTACCGAGCAGCTTTCCCGGCAGCCGTACCCCTTCCCTACTTTGGAACTGCGCAAGGCGGATTCGCTTTTCGATTACCAGATTGAAGATGTAGTGGTTCACGATTACCAGCATCACCCTACGATTAAGGCTCCGGTTGCAGTCTGATTTGGTTCTGTTGCAGTCTGATTTGGGTTTGGTGCGGTCTGTTAAGGGGTTTTAGTGGCCACGATTAAGATGATTTGGGCGCAGGATCGGTCTGGAAGGCTGGGGACTGGGTCCGGGATGATTTGGCATGTGCCGGCTGATTTTAAGCATTTCCGTCAGTGTACTTTGGGGTATCCGCTGATTATGGGGCGGAAATCTTGGGAGGCGTTGGGGCAGTTTGCGCCTTTGCCGCAGCGTCGCAATATTGTGATTACGCGGAATAAAGATTTTGTTGCCGAGGGCGGCGAAGTGGCGTTTTCATTAGCTGAGGCGGTAGCTTTAGCAGAAAAAACTTCTGATCTGGTGTGGATTGCTGGTGGTGCCGCGGTTTATCGTGAGGCGATGCCGATCGCGGATGAGTTAGTGGTTTCTTACCTGGATTTGGATGTGGAGGTTTCTGGGCCGGTTGTGTATGCTCCGGAAATCGATTTAGAGCAGTGGCAGCTGGTGCCGGAAGAGTCTGATGCAGATTGGCGTGAGAAGTCCGGAGATGCCCGTTGGAAGGTTGCAGTTTACCGCCGCAAGTAATCCCCCTTCGCACGGGAAACGGCTTTCGTATGCGAATTGAGCACCCTAACCCCCCAAATTCGCACGGGAAACCGCTTTCGTATGCGAAATGGGCCCTTTTGCCGGATATAAAACAAAAAGTTCGCGTAGCCAAAACGGCTACGCGAACTTTTTATCAAAACCTACTACAGGTTGTTAGCAATCCAATCAGCAGCAATCTGATCGGCTGGCTTCTGGTCAACGACAGACGCGTAGTTGATTCCCAAAATGCCCGTCTGATCCAGCTTCTCGAGCACCTGGTTAATAGCATCCTGCGCGTCCTTAGGCACGCGAGCAGACGCAATTGCCATAATGTTTTGCGCCACAATCAGATTCTTAGGATCTGCCAAAGGCACCAGACCTTCTCGGCGGATAGCTGGGTCGGCAGAGAAAACGTTCGCAATATCTACAGTACCGTCCTTAAGCGCCTTCACAGTCAGAGGGCCGCCACCATCTTCAACTGGAACCAATTCAACTTCCAGACCGTACTTTTCCTTCAAGCCCTTTGGACCATATGGGCGATCTGCCAGTTCAGAGTTACCTGCCAGGCGAATCGGACGACCCAAACGAGCCAAATCAGCAATAGAACCAATGGCGTTGTTGATAGCAAAGTTATCGGTAACGCAGTAAGAGTCCTGGTCAACAGCAGCTGACAGCGTCAGCGGGGTGATCCCCTGTGGCAACGCGGTCTGAAGTTCTTCACGAATCTGATCGGTGGTAACTGCAGTGGAATCCTTCTTGTAGTACTGCAGCAAGTTGCCACCGTATTCAGGCATCAGGTCAATCTTGCCAGCTTCAAATTCCTTGAGGAATACTGCACGTGCACCAATGTTGTACTGGCGAGAAACGAACAGTCCCTTAGCTTCCAAAACCTGAGCGAAGATTTCCGCAATGATACCGGACGAGTAGTACTTCGAAGAGCCGATTACCAGTGGGCCCTCAGCGTCAACGGATTTACGGTCGGTAGTGATTGGCTTAGCGCCACCGTCAGCCAGTGGGTCAACGTTAGAGCACGCTGCCAAACCGGTTGCCAGTACCATAAAGCCGGAGACGCCCATCAGGTTCAGGGCTTGCCGACGGTTCATTTCACGCATGTCATACCTCTTTAATCTACTTGTACTTATCTATGAATCTTACGCTTATTCCAGCGTTGAAGAGTAGCGAAACCGCCCTCGAAGAAAATCGCGATAGTAATCACCAAAATCGATGCCACCAGCATCAACGCGTAATTTTGGGTTCCCAAGCCGCGGAAAAGATACCGGCCCAATCCCCCGCCACCCAGGTAAGCTACCAGCGTCACGGTAGAAACCAACTGCAGCATGGCAGAACGCAACCCACCCAAAATCAGCAAAGAAGCCAGTGGCAGCTCAACCTTTAGCAGCACCTGCCAAGTTGTCATCCCCTGCGCGTACGCGGCATCCACGGTAAGTTTATTGACGCTTTCAACACCCGCATAGGTGCCCGCCAAAATCGTGGGGATAGCCAAGATTACCAGGGCAATCAGGGGTGCCTGAGCTCCGGCTCCCAGAAGCAGCCCAAACAGCGAAAGCAACCCCAGGGTAGGGATCGCACGCAAACTACCGGTAGAAAGGATGACCAAAGAACGCAGTTTGCCAGTGTGCCCAATGAACAGGCCCAGTGGAATAGCAATCAGCGAGGCTACGAAAAGACACAGCAACGCATAGTAAGTATGTTCAAATACGCGGTTAAAGACTCCGTCAGTACCGCTCCAGTTAGCCGGGTCAGCTAGCCACTGCATAGCTTCTACAAAGAAATTCATGCTGGCATCCCCGCCTTTACTACCTCAGAAGAGTTGGCTTTCATAACTCGTTGGTAAGGCATTAGCAGGCGTCCGAAAACCACCAGCAGCAAGTCAATCGCCACTGCCAGCGCCACAGTCATCACAATGCCGGTGAGTACAGAGAGCATGATGGACCGTTGTAACCCGTCAGTGAATAAGAGCCCCAGCGAAGAAATACCCAGCAGTGCGCCGATGGTAGCCAACGCAATAGTTGCCACGGAAACAACGCGCAGCCCCGCCAAAATCGCCGGCCCCGCTAACGGCAGGTGCACTTTCCAAAAGACGCTGAGTTTACTCATTCCCAAAGCGGTGGAAGCATTCAGCACTTGGCGGTCGACTTGGTCAAAGGCGTCGGCGGCGGCGCGGATCAGTAGCGAGCACCCGTACAGAGTCAGGGCGATCTGCACGTTCAGATTAGAACGTAGCGGAATCCCTAGAATAATCGGGAGCACGATTAAAAGCGGGAGCGAAGGGATGGAGTAAATCAGCCCAGTGGTGGTTAGGAAAAGTTCGCGCAGGCGCGGAGTCTGCGTGGTCGCATAGCCTAGGGGAACGGAAATCAGTAAGGTTGCGATGATTGCCGGCACCACTAAGAGCAGGTGCATCCACAGTAGGTGCAGCACGTGGTCGTAGTTGTTAGCAAGCCAAGTCATGGTTAGTTCTCCATGAGTTTGCCCAGCGGACGACCATCTGGCGAGAATACTTGCCCTTGCGCCCCTAGCGTCAGCTCGCGTTCTGGCATGATTCCCAGGAAGTCAGCTACGAATTGGTCTGCGGGGTTGGTTAGCAGTTCGCGGGCGGTACCGCGCTGGCGGATTTGCGCGCCGTTTGAAAGTACGATGATTTGGTCGGCCAGGCGCACGGCTTCGTCAACGTCGTGGGTGACGAATAGAACGGTAGTTTTGAACTCTTTTTGCAGGTCGCGCACCAGGTCTTGCAGTTGGGTGCGGACCAGTGGGTCCACGGCGGCGAAAGGTTCGTCCATGAGCATCACGCGTGGGTTGGGAGCCATGGCGCGTGCAACCCCCACGCGTTGGGCTTGTCCGCCGGAAAGTTGCGCTGGGTAGCGATTTGCCAGGTCGGGGTTTAGGCCTACCAGTTCCAGCATTTCCAGCCCGCGAGCGCGAATTTGCGCGCTGGTTTGTTTGGGATCTTCTTTGCCGTTGCGCAGGCGTAGGACGGTAGTGACGTTGTCCAGGACGGTGCGGTGTGGCATCAGGCCGGCAGATTGCATGACGTAGCCGATAGAGCGGCGTAGTTGTACGTCATTCATGGTGGCAACGTCGGTGCCGTCCCAGAGGATTTTGCCGCTGGTGGGGTTTTCCATGCGGTTGACGCTGCGTAGCAAAGTGGTTTTCCCGCACCCGGATGACCCCAGGAAAACATGGATTTCGCGGCTGGGAATGACGTGGGAGAAATCGTCAACCGCTTTAGTTGGCGATCCGGGGAATTGTTTGGATACGTTAATGAATTCGATCATGGTTTCATTTTCTGGGTTGGGTGCAAAACCACTTTATATTTTATTCCCGAGGGCGGAAAATGTCAGAACTTAGCTCGAGCTAACCTATATCATGCGCTATGTCACTGGTTTGGATAGGTGGGATGGTGGTTTTTGTACGGTGTCTGCTACCGTCTCTGCCGTATTCTTAGATGGTGACTAATGCTTCTGTTTCTTCCGCTGCGTCGTCTTCGGCTACGTCATCTTCCGTTGCGTCATCTTTGACGCCGGCGCAGGCTAACCGGGTGATTAATACCCTGGTGGTAATGGTTTTCTTCACCTATATTGGGCAGTTTTTGCTGAATGCGGTGTTGGCTCCGCTATCGCGTTCTTTGGGGATGCAAGATTGGCATATGGGGGCTACCGTTTCGCTGGCGGCGTTGATGGTGATGACGCTTTCGCAGCGGTGGGGGCGCCTTTCTATTTCTTGGGGTCGTAAGCCGGTTTTGGTATCCGCGTTGGTTTTGGCAACTACTGCTGGTTTGTTGTTTGCTGCGACGACTTATGCGCGTACTGCCGGTTGGATCACTGCCACAGTGGCGGCAGTGGGCATTATTATGGCGCGTGGTTTCTTCTTTGGTGCAGCGGTAGCAGCGGTTCCTCCTACGGGGCAGGCTTTGATTGCCGAGCTTACCCCGACGGAACAGTCTCGGGTGCGGGGGATGGCTTCTTTTGGAGCGGCTTTTAACATCGCGACTATTTCTGGGTCACTGCTTTCTGGTTTCTTAGCTGCTTGGTGGTTGCTGGCTCCGGTTTACGCTACGCCACTGTTTGTAGGGGCGGCGTTAGCGATCGCAGTGGTTTTCTTACCGTCTTCAAAGGCCGTTGAAAAGCCTGCGAATCCTCCGAAAGTGCGTTTTACTGATAAGCGTGTATTCCCCTACATTGTGGCGGGTTTCGGATTGTTTTTCGCCAATGGCGTAGTGCAGATTACGATCGGTTTCATTTTGCAAGACCGCTATGGGTATTCACCGCAGCTAGCGGTTTTCTATACCGGTTGGGCGATGGTGATTCAGGCAGCTGGGGCGATGTTTGCGCAGTTATTTTTGGTTAAGCGCCTGGGGTGGCGCCCTCAGCGGCTGCTGCGTTCGGGACTGCTATTAGTCTTTGTTTCCGTGTCTTCGCTAATGTTCCACTTGCCTCTGTGGTTGCTGTTAGTGTTTGCTTTCTTGCAAGGTTTAGGGGGCGGGATTGGCGGCCCGGGTTATAACGCTGGTGCTTCTTTGCGTTTTGGGTCGAAAGAGCAGGGCTCGGTGGCGGGGCTGCTTCACGCGGTGGGCGGGTTTACCTGGATTTTTGCACCGTTTTTAGGAACTTACCTATACGGGTTTTCACCGGTTTTAGCGATCGGTTTGGGAGCTTTAATGGTGGGGATTTCGCTAGTTTGGACCTGGGTGCACCCGGTATTTCGCCCGTTTAAGCTTCTGCCGGCTAAGTTGCAGGCGGAGCTTTTGGAGGCTAAAGCTAGTCGCGGGATTTAAACCTGTCGAGGGTTTATGAGCGTTATTTTCTGTTTTGTTACCGTTGTTTTCGGGTTTATTAGCGTTGCTTTCGGGCGCTGACGATGCGTAGCCACAGGGCGGCTCCCAGGGCAATGAGTGAGAATGCGGCGATATAGGGTTGGAGCGGAGCCCAGGTGTTGAGGGCGCCGGCAGTGCCCATCAGCAGCAGAATTACTTTGTTGCAAACGGGGCAGGCCACGGCGAAGAGCGCCAGGGTTACGCCGCCAATCAGGCGCGAGTTTTGTTTATCCAGGGCTGGTGGAGCTTGGACTGCGAACCAGGCGAAAGTAAGGGCTACGGTGGCGACAATTACCGGATATTCCCACCAGCGGATGGGTACTTCGCGGGCGAAGATGGGGTTGGGAATGATGTCAGTTGGTAGTCCCAGGAACAAAAGGGTGAAGAATGCCCATCCGGCGGCTGCCAGCAGGCGTTGCCGGCGAGTTTTTTGGTTCAGGTTTTCAGCTTTCACATAGCCGGTGGCGAAGCCTTTTGGCTGTGGTTGGCTGAGGATTGCCATGGTTTTGTCGCGCTGGGAAGTTTCGCTCACTAGTTAGCCTCTTTCCTGACGGGTTTTGCTTGGATTTCGATTTTGTATTTAATCATCTTACCAAACGTGACTAACCACACCCACTGCAGATTTGCATGGGCGCTGTGATCTCACGTAAGGTAGATATTACCGACGCGGGGTGGAGCAGTTCGGTAGCTCGCCGGGCTCATAACCCGGAGGTCGCAGGTTCAAATCCTGTCCCCGCTACCACTTCATTAGCCTCAGTAGCTTTAGCTGCTGGGGCTTTTGCTTTACCCGGAATAAATGGTGCTGGGATCCAGCCACCCATACCATCAGGGGTTGGACGAAGGTCATCTAGATCCACATCGAAGTAGCATGCAACCGAAATAAGATCTTCGGCAGTCCATTTAGATTTTCCATGCAAACGAAGCGAAACATTAGCCCCAGCCACACCAAGAACTGCTCCTAAGTCCGCTCTGCTTACACCAAAGCGAAACATATACTGAGCAATCGTAGCCCCTATCGCTTCATTGATAGTCATTAATTTAATTTCATTAAACATACCTTAATCATAACATTCTTACGAATATCGTTCAACAAAATGATTGCAATTAACTTAAATTCAATTATATTCTATACACATGAACGAAAATCGTATAAATAATCTAATTACTGCCGCACAGGCGGTGGAAATGATTCCTTTCGTCAATAAAGCTCAGTTGCTTCGTTGGGCGCGCACCGGGAAAATTCCCGCTGTACGCCTCCCAAGTAATCGTGTGCTTTTTAAGAAAACCGATATTGAGGCGTTGCTTTCTCCTGTGATCTTGTCTGAAGATAAACCTTCGCTCCCAAGTGTGCTTTCTTCTCCTACCACTCAGCAGGAATCTTCTGATGTTCCTTTGCCTGGTTTTGAGGGTGAGTGAGATGCGTACTGTTTTGCGTGCGTGGGCGTCTGATGCGCCTAAGTCGCAGTTGGAGCGTCTTGTGTTGGTTTTTGTTGCGTCGCATGGGGATAGGAATGGACGCCTTCGGATTGATCCAAGGGAAGTAGCATCTTCGCTACATTGTTCTGCTCGGTCTCTTGAATCTTCTTTAGCTGCTTTGGCTAACAGTGGTGTTATTGACGCGGTGCGTTGGAATGATACGGGCGCGTGGACTGTGAAGGCGCGACTATGAGTGACGTAGCTTTTAACGGTGCTGTAACTCGGTTTGATTACGCTGGGGTGGAGTTTGAGGGGTTTTCGTTTCCGTCTGAGTTGGATCTCTCTATGTTTCGTGAGTTTCCGAAGAGTGTTTGTGAGTCTTTTCTGAATCAACCGGCGATTAGAGAGTATTTATCTGATGAGAAGAGTGTTGCTCGGCGGGTTTTATTCGGCGGTGATGGTGTGGGCGTCGGTAGGGGTAACTTCAAGGATTGCGTATCTCGTGTCGGTAGTGCCTGGAATGATTCCTTTTTCCGTTCTATTTTTCCAGACTACAAGGTTAGTACTTCGTGGTTGGATTGTGTACCCAGCTTTGGTGAACAGATCGATGGCTGGTTGGTTTGTGAGGGCGGCTATGAGGTAGCGTTGCTGGTTCTCGATAGCTTGGGCGTGGAGGTATTCGAGTGTGTTAAGCGCGATGCCTTGTCTGCGGTGGTTGGGGCTTGTGTAGAGGCTGTTAATGATTGTGACCTTCGTTTGCAGCCAGTGAATGGTGTCTATTTCGCTGGGCCGGTACGTGATAAGGCTACTGGCTTCACGGTACGGTGGGCACGTGAAAACTGCGTGTACCAGGCGGTCATTGCACCAGTAGCCAAGAAGGCTACCGAAAAGCGGGGGTGTTCTAAGGCTTTTTGGGATTTTAGGCAGCCCAGGGTATTTTCTGAGTTCCCCGCTGAGGAAAGTGACTATTTGTTTGTGTTCTTCCTCGTTCGTAGGTGTGCTGATTCTGGTGGCCGGTTGCGTAGGTGTTTTGTTCCCGGTGGTGTGCTGGCTCATCTTATTTCCCCTTACGTTTTGAGGGGTGGTGAAGCAAGTGAGTGAATGTTTTGGAGGTTTCAACCATGATTCTTACTCCGATCTGATTGTGGTTGATGGGGAGCAGGGTTTGCTCCCATCTGAGGCAACAGTCCTTCTGTTGTCTCGTCCAACTGGCTTGTGCTGGTTGGTTTGCCCCTTGCGCTACGTCCGGTAGCGGTGGGGGTGGTGTTGGAGCGGGTTACCGCCCGTTCCAACACCGTTCATTCTTTAGGTGGGTGTGGGTGTGCACTTTTGTTTGGTGCTCACACTGCTTGTTGGTTCTTGTTGGTCCGCTTTTTCTTTGGATGGCTGTTATGAGTGTTAAGGCTATTTCGTGGGCGTTGGATGAGGTTGTTGATACTTCTCCGGCTGAGACGCTTGTGTTGTTTGCTTTAGCTGATTTTGCTGATAATGATGGTGTGTCGTGGCACTCGTTAGAGAAGCTTGCTAAGCGTGCGCGGTGTAGTACTCGTACTTTGAGAACGCATTTTAAAACGTTGGAAGCGTTGGGGTTGTTGTCGCGTGAGCCTCGTTATGCGTGGTGTAAGGATGTTGAGGGGGCGTGTGCTACTCGTCCTGCGCATAAGCATCGTAGTGGTACTACTTACCGGTTGCATTTAGAGGTTACTGGTGAGGAGTTGCAAGCGCGGATTGCTGAGTTAAAAGCTGGTGGGAAGTCCACAGAGGAAAATCTTTCCCCTGTGGAAGAAACCGCGGAATTTCAAGGAAATGTCCACAGAGGAAAAATTTTCCCCTGTGAGGGGGTGGAGGGTTCCACAGTGGAAAATTTGCGTAGTCCACAGAGGAAACAGTCGGTCACCATATGTAACATAGAACCCTCAATTAAACCTCCAATCCATACCAAGCCAAAAGTAGTTGAAAGTAGCGCGCAAGCCGTTTTTGAAACTGGCGCGGCTGGGCTTGGTGGTTCCGGTGCCGATGTTTTGGTGGATTCATCCGCCTTCGGCGTTGATGAATCTTTGCTTTTGGCGTGTATTCCAGAATCGATGCGTGGGTTTGATAGGCGGGGCATGAGCTTGGTTTGGGCGGTTTTAAAGCCTTTGCTTGATGCTGGTGTTTCTCCTGGTGCGGTGAAGAATTACTTGAATTCCGGTACTTTGCCTGAGAGGGTTTCTTACATGCCTGGGCTGATTGCAAGTCGGTTGGAGCGCATGGTGTATGTTGTTCCCTCAACGTCAGGTAATGCGCGGGGTGGCGCGCTTCTTGATGAGGTTTTGTATCCGGCCTGTGAAGAACTAACTCCAGCAGAAAAAGCGCTTGAAAGTCTGGCTGGTAGGGTTCGTGGGACTGCGCTTGTTTCCCGCCCTTACGTGGTGGCTAGGGTTTGCCAGGTGCTTGCATCTAGTGTGCGAAACGATTCTGGCTGTAGTGAGCTTGAAGCGTGTGAAGCGTTGCTGGCTCTTGGTGGTGATGAGTTTTATTCGCTGGTTGAAGATGCTCTTGGTGGTTTCGAGGTGGCGTTGTGAGTGAGTTTGATTGGATGATGTGGGCGCGCTCGTGTAAGGTGCGCAATACTACCCACAAGGTGGTTTTGAATGAACTAGCTTTGCTTTGCGACGCCTCGGGATCGTGCATTGTCTCAATCGCTCACTTGTCGAAGTGTGCTGGCAAGGGGCGTCGCCAGGTTTTTAGGGTGTTAGATGATCTTGAAAAAGATGGTGTTTTGAAGCGTGAGATGCGTTTAGGTGTTACTGGCCGTCAGCAAGCTTCGCGTATTACGCTTTTGAAAAATCCTGATGCTCACTTACAAAATTTGATTTTGCCTCCCCCTACTTATAGCCTTCCGGCTACTATTCCAAGTGAAAAAGACGATGCTGGTTTGCGTGAGCTGATGCAGTGTTGTATTGAGTCTGGGTGGGTGCCTCGCGCGTCAGAGATGCTTGTTGAAACTCTGCGTATTGCTGGAAGGCGACTGATTAACGCGATTACACGATTAAGGTTTGATTTTGATGCTTCGTTTGATGATACGTTAGGTCGCGCGTTTGAAATTTGCCGCTCGAACGCCCAAACAATCGTGGACGCAGATCACCCTTGGGCTGTACTTAAAACTATTGTGTTGCGTGAGGCTTACAAACTGTATTCGCTAGATAGGAATCTTGTTTTTACTGATGATCTTCAGTCTATAGAGTCGTATATTGAGGAACTTTCCCAAATTGATTCTGCAATTGAAAAGTTGGAAGTCGATTCTGTTACTACTGAGACTGTGCTTGCGGATATTGCCGCTGCTTTTATTTCAAAAGGTGTTGATGAAACTGTTGTGCAAGGCGCTCATAAGATTTTGTTGAACATTGCTGCGAATTATGGGCACTCTCGCCGCCATACTAAGGCTGCTGAGAACACTGCGTTATCGATGTTGGTTCCTTCTGTTAAAGCGCGGCGCCTGTGGATGAGTGTAATTGTTGGCACTCGTCGTAATCAGTGGACTTTAGCAACGCCCGATGTAGAGAAACAAGCTGAATTGATAGATCGTGTAGTTTCACTACTTAAACAATAGTGTGAACTAGCTTACAAATTTAGGTTGCGTGTGGGGAGGGTGACAAAAATGTCACCCCTAGGGGTGACATTTTTCTTTACTCTTTTTGCTTATTATAAAAGCGCGAGGTTTGGTGGCGCCTCGGGCGGGTTTGGATGGTCTGTTGGGTGGATTTCCAACCAGGGTTCATAATCGATTGTTATCTGCCGAATATAGATTGTACCATGTGTTTTACTTCTTGATACTACGCGGCTTGCTTCTTGATAGTTGAAGCAGGTAAATAGGCACTCTAGTGGTGCTTCTTCGATTTCGTATCCGCCGGTTACGATTATGTAGTAATACTGGATTTCTCGATCAATAAACATTTCAGGGTCTTTAATGGGGATACCTTCGGACATATCTGGTAGGTCGAGGTCTAGTCCTGGTGGTATTGTTTCCCAGTTGGAGGCATGGATTTTTACGCTTCTAATCCAGGTTTTTGAAGTGGGGGTTACGAGTTTCTTTCCGTATTCATAGGTTGGGCATTCTTCTATTTGAGTTGAATCTTCAGGGCGTTTTCCATCCAAAGTTATACAGTAAATCCAGAAGTGTTCAGCTTTTGTGGTTATTACAGCGTATGGGTCGTCGTCTTTCATGGGATTGTGATAGTTCCTGAGTTAGATAGTCCGTCTACGTAAGTTGTCCAAGTATAGGTGCCTTTGGGTATACCACTAATAGTACCTGTTCCGTTAAAAGTGAGGGTGCGTCCGGCAATAGTTGCGGTGACGGGCGCATTGCCCCCAACAAGCCTTACGGTGAAAGTGACTGAGCCTTTTCCTGAGACAGCGTTGGTTGACATATCGGTGATGAAGTTTTCGGGTGCTGTTGGCTCTGGCTCGGGTTTTGGTGCTGGTTGTGGCGCCGGTGTTGGTGCTGGTGGTTTGGGGTTAGGCGCTGGGACTGGTGGTTGTGGTGTTGGCGTCGGTGTTGGTGCTGGTGTTGTAGGTTTGTTTTCTTTGTTTTCTTTATTTGCGGTTTCGAGTGGTTTTTTTGTTTCTTTTGCGGTTATTTCAAGGAGTTTAGTTATTGAACTTGTGGTGCTGTTGGATATGGTTTGTAGTTGTTTAGTTTTTGGTTGTGTTTTGTCTGGGGTTTTTATACTGGTTTGTGGGTTTTTAGTTGGAAGTTTGTTTGCTTGTGGTACTTGTTCAACTGTATCTACTTGTTTGTGTGTAGTTGCTGGTATATGTGTTTCTGCTGGTAGTAGCGTGTTTACTGCAAAAAAAGATGCGGTGGCTAAAGTAGCTGTTGCAAGGGTGATGTAGCCTGTTAGCTTTAGTTTTTTACTGCTTTTTTTGGGTGCGGTGGTTTCTTGTGGGGTTTGGTCGATGGTGTCCCCGTTTTTGGTTAGTAGTAGGCGGTATTCTTTGCCTTTGTCGTTGATGGTTAGTGTGAGGTCTTTGCCGTGGGTTTGGACGATTTCAAAGGCTTTGTCGATTGCTACTTTGTGTAGGTTTTCGTCGGTTGGGAAGGTTGAGTGTTTTAGTCCGGCGACGTATAGTGATGCTTCGTTTATGTCTACGTCAAGTCTTAGGGGTGGGAAGTTCATTTAGTTTGCCTTTCATTTGTGCGCACGGTTTTAGGTGTGCGCGGGGGTTTCTACTTATTAAGTAGAAGGAGGTGTGCAAATGAACGAAAATCCTTGGTTGCGTTCACAACCAACTGATACTCCAGTTAATCCTGTTGTTACTACTGCTGTGCCGGTTGTTCCGGTGTGGGGTGGTCAAAATGCCTATGTGCCTTATGAGCGGGTTTTGCTTGTAGGTGCACACGCCGGGGCGGGTGTAAGCTCGCTATCTGCTGTTACGGGTATTGCTGAATGTGGTTTTAACTGGGGTGTTCCAAGTTCTAATGATGGGGTTGTTTTCGTTGCGCGTGGCGATATGCGCGGGCTTAATGCTTTGAGTGATGCGGGGCGCGCGTGGAGTGAAGGTCGGGTTAAAGGGCGTCTTTTAGGGGCTGTTGTACTGGCTGACCATCCTAAAGAGCTGAAGGAACTGAAAACGTTTCGTGAGTTTGTTTGTAGAGGGTTCCCACAATCGTGGTTTATTCCCTTCATTGATTCGTGGCGTCTTGCGCCGGGAAGTAAACAGGGGCTTCCTAAAGCTGCTGTTAAAGCGTTTACTCACCTTTCTTCCTTAACTACTACAGAAAAGAGATAACCATGAAAACTATGCAAATTGCTATTTTAGCTGTGCTTCTAAAGTTCGATATTCCGACGCCTTCGCCGGTAGCACCTCCTGGAGTGGCATCCAAGGCGCAGCTCGTTTTGAACTGGATTTTTTGGGGTGCAATTGTTGCTCTTGTTGCTGCGCTTATTGTCGTTGGAGTAACAGTCGCATTTAGCGACAACAAGGGCGATGGGTTTAGGGATGGTATGAGAAGGGTAGCGGTTGTTCTTGCAGGTGGTACCATCGTAGCCTCTGCTACCTCTATTATTTCCGCAATTATGGGCGTTTAATGATGGATAATAAGGCGTTTAATACTAAAGGCTGGGTTGTTTCAGCCTTATTTTTGCTTGTAGTCCTCGCATTAGGCGTTGCTACTGTTTTCATTAAGTTTTTTGGTTCAACTAATGCAGATCAGCCGGTAACTTCCCCTGCACATTCCAGTCAAACGCAACAAAGTGTTGTAACTGAAAAAGGTGTGGCGAAAGAATCTGATTCTAAAGAATCGAGTAATTGCTCGTTTGAAGGTGTTGATTTAACGGCTGAACCAAAAGAAGGTTTTGTTTCTGACTGGGTTCCTTGGGGGGATCGGGTGAAGATTCCGGTTTCAGCACACGGGGCAAAAGTTTTAGATGGTATTCCACATTGTTTTGCTCCTTCTGGTGAAGGCGCTGTTTTAGCTGCTGCTACATATGCGTCTCTTGTTCTTTCAGGGGAAAAACACGTTGAAGTTAATGAAGCGTTCTTGTACCCAAACGAGTTTTCTAAGATCGCGTTGGAACAAGTGCGTGCCCGTCCTGTTACCCTACAACCGCCTATTGAACTTAAAGGTTGGCTACTGCAACCAACCGATGAGCCAGATCGGTTTGTGGTTTACATTGCGTTCTCGCGTCCTGATGCTCCTAACAAACTGATTTCGTGGGGTATGGAAATGAAATACCACAACGGTGATTGGAAGTTTGTTGCAACTGAGAATACTAAAGCAACGATTACTGAGATTTTCTCTGTAGAACAATCTGGTTATAAGAGGTGGTAGGAAAATGTGTGGGATCTTTGAACTTACCTGCTATGTAAGAGAATGGGTTATTGAACCGGCTGTAGATAATACCTTAAAGTCGATTTCAGAGTATGCTATGAACGCTTTTAAGGCGTCTATGATTTCCTACGGGGCAGCATGGACAAATATCCCCACAGTCTCTTTTCACGCAACAGAAGGTGGCTCGGGTTTCGTTTTTAAGCATCTGCATTATTGGCAGATGTTCGCGGCTATTATCGCTGTTATGTTCGGTGGCGTAAAAGTAGCTCTTTCAAGAAACGGTGCGAAAGATTTTACCGAACTACTTTATATGTTTGCCCGTCTCATTGTGACAAATGGGGCGATAGTAGCTATCGTTTCAACGTTAGTTACTATTTCGGACTTAACCGCCACTTGGATAGTGCAGTCAGTTGCGCTGGATGGGTCTTTAGACTTTTCAAAAATGTTCATTATAAATCCCTCGGCGTCTCTTTCTCCGGCATCAAGCGTAATCATGTTCTTAATGATGGGTCTGGTGCAAGTTTTGGTGTCAGATGGTTGGTTGGTAGATGGTTTCGTAT
>JAUNKY010000027.1 GCA_030532515.1 Actinomycetaceae bacterium | reverse complement strand
GTGTCCAGTTTTGGACACTACCCCCATTTTTGTTGTCGTGTTTGCGCATGTGTAGGTGGTTACGGATGCGCTAATAGTATGGATTGTCGTGTTTGCGCATGTGTAGACGTCTACACATGCGCAAACAGTTAGAATGCATAGTTAAAACCCAAAGCAAAAAATAACCGCAGGCAGAGCACGTAACCAAAAACGCAACAGATTTGTTCACGTTTTGACACAGGCAGGCGGAGCCTGATTGACCTATGTCACAATGTAACTGTGCGTGGAGATGAAAATTTATCCCTAGAACTGCTGCCCGAAGATAGCCCAATTCAAGATGAATGTGGCGTCTTCGGAGTCTGGGCCCCAGGTGAAGAAGTCTCACGATTCACCTACTTCGGTCTATTCGCCCTGCAACACCGCGGCCAACAATCCGCCGGTATTGCCGTTTCAGACGGGCGCGCTATTCGCATCTACAAAGACATGGGATTAGTCTCCCAAGTATTCGACGAACAAGCCCTCACCGGCCTAAAAGGACACCTGGCAATTGGCCACGTCCGCTACGCCACCACCGGGGCTGACATCTGGGTAAACGCCCAACCTGCCCTGGGCCCCACCCCCACCGGGTCAGTTGCCTTAGCCCATAACGGCAACCTCACTAACACCCAAGAACTCCGCGAAAAAGCTAAAGAAGTTAGCGAACGCGCGATTAGCCCAGAATCCACTGACACCATGGTGCTTACCGCCTTGCTGGGAGCCTACGGCAGTGCCAAAGAAAAAGCTCAACGCGAAGCCAGCGACCCACAGGTAGAAGTACCCCAAACTGCTCGGGGCTCGCTGATCGAAGCCGCCTTAAACGTTCTACCCGGTATCACCGGGGCTTTCTCACTATGCTTCATGGACGAACGTACCCTCTACGGGGCCCGCGACGCTCACGGGATTCGTCCCCTGGTGTTAGGACGCCTGTCTCGGGGCTGGGTGCTAGCTTCAGAAACAGCCGCCTTAGACATCGTAGGCGCAGACTTCGTCCGTGAGATTGAACCTGGTGAGCTTATCGCCATTGACTCAGATGGCGTGCGCTCATACAAATTCGCTGACCCCACCCCACACGGATGCGCCTTTGAATACCTTTACTTAGCGCGCCCAGACACAAAGATCGCGGGTAAGTCGATTATCGTGGCACGGCAAGCTATGGGCGCCGCCCTCGCGAAAGAATTCCCCGTCGATGCCGACCTGGTAATCGCCACCCCGGAATCAGGCACGCCCGCTGCGATTGGCTACGCGCAAGCTTCGGGAATCCCCTACGCGCAGGGGCTGGTGAAAAATGCCTACGTCGGGCGCACCTTTATCCAACCCACCCAATCCCTGCGACAACTGGGAATCCGCCTGAAACTTAACCCGCTACGCGAAGTCATCGAAGGCAAACGCCTGGTGGTTGTGGACGATTCAATCGTGCGCGGTAACACCCAACGTGCGTTGGTTGCCATGCTGCGAGCCGCCGGAGCGAAGGAAGTTCATGTGCGTATCTCCGCACCGCCGGTCATGTGGCCATGCTTCTTCGGGATTGACTTCCCGACGCGGGCAGAACTGATTTCTTCCAGCATGGATACCGACGCGGTTTGCCGTTCAATCGGGGCGGACTCGCTGGGATACCTGACTTTGGAAGCGCTGGTAGAAGCCACCGGGCAACCGCAAGAACGCTTATGCCTGGCCTGCTTCAACGGAGAATACCCAATGCCGATCCCACCGGGAACTCCGGTTCCCGGCACTCCAGGTGCCACCACCTGCTGACCTTATCTACCTGACGAAAACCGATAACATCTGGGTGGATAACTAAAACGCCCAGGCAAAACAAAGGAGCCAACTATGGTTGACTACGCGGCTGCGGGCGTGGATATCGAAGCGGGAGACCGCGCGGTAGAACTAATGAAAGCTGCCGTAAACGCTTCACATAACGCCACCGTTTTAGGTGGGGCCGGGGGCTTTGCGGGGCTAATCGACGCGTCTGCTTTAAAGGGGATGCAAAAACCCCTGCTGGCGTCTTCAACAGACGGGGTGGGCACTAAAGTAGCGATCGCCCAGGCCCTGGATATTCACCATACTATCGGCCAAGACCTGGTGGGTATGGTAGTCGATGATCTGGTGGTAATGGGGGCGCGTCCGTTGCTGATGACCGACTATATTGCTACCGGTCGGGTTGTGCCTGAAAAGATCGCGGATATCGTTCGCGGCGTAGCGCAGGCTTGTGCTGCGGTTGATTGTCCGCTGATTGGTGGGGAAACTGCTGAACACCCGGGGCTGATGGCAGCCGATGAATACGATATTGCCGGGGCAGCTACGGGCGTTGTCGATGAACCCAAGTTACTGGGAGCGCACCGCGTGCAGCCCGGTGACGTGCTGATTGGCATGGCGGCTTCTGGGTTGCATTCGAATGGGTATTCCTTGGTGCGTCGTATTATCGCTGACGCGGGCTGGGCATGGGATCGTCACGTCGACGAATTTGGGCGTACTTTGGGTGAGGAAGTGCTGGAACCAACCCGCCTCTACACGCGCGAATGTTTGGCTTTGATTGAGGCATTAGATGGGGGAGTGCACGCGCTGTCCCACATCACCGGGGGCGGTTTGGGCGCGAATATTTCGCGGGTTATCCCCACCGGCTTAACGGCGGTAGTGGAACGTGATACTTGGACAATTCCACCTGTTTTCAACGTTATGCGCACTTTGGGTGAGGTTCCTTGGCATGCCTTGGAAGAAACCTTGAACTTGGGTGTTGGCATGGTGGCAGTAGTTGCGGCCGAGGACGCTGAAGCAGCGTTACAGTTCTTGGCTTCCGCCCAAATGCCTGCGTGGGAACTGGGCCGAGTAGTGACTTCGGAAGTAGTTGCGAAGGTTGATGGGCGCCTGGTGCAAGGGGCGAAAGGGGTTGACGGCGGCGCGGCTTTGCTGGTTGGCCAGTACCGTTACTAAACCTGGGCTTGGCAGTATTTGCATATTTTTAATGCGGGAACTCACGTTCCCGCATTAAAAATATGCAAAACCAGCCGTTAATTGTTTGGTTTGTTAGGTTTCTGTTCGATGCGGGAACGGGGGTTCCCGCATCGAACAGAAACAAAACCGGTTAAGCCAGCCGGGTTTTTGCTAAGGGGGTGCTGGCTTTTCTGGTTTTTCTGGTCAAACCTACTGACTAAGCTTTCTGGCGGCGAGCCCAACCCCAACCAGCCAGACCAACCAAGCCCGTTAGCACAAACAGAACCAAAGGTAGCTGCGCAGACACACCAGTCTTAGCCAACTGCTGGGCTGACAGACCCTGCTGATTCCGCTCTACAGACAGGCCCTGGTTACCACTACCCAGCGGAGAACCATCTGGTGCCTGCTGCGGAGCCTGTGGCTTCTGAGGTGCAGGTTTCACAGGTTCAGTTGATAAACCATCATCAGCAGTCTTCTTAGCAATTACCGTAAAGGGAACTGCCTGTACCGTGACGTTACCAGCCTTATCTGCAGCAGTCACAGCCAGCTCATGCTCACCCACTGCTAACGGAGTAGAAACTGCGAAAGTAAGCTCAGTGAACCCCTCGCCAGTAGGCGGAAGCTGCTCAGCTGAAGTTACCTTTACCAAAGTATCAGCCTTAGCTAGACCCTCCGGAGTCACCAAATCAGCGTCCTTATCACCCACTAAGTTAAAGCCAGCTCCCGGCGCAGCAACCACCTTAGTTTCCAAAAGCTGCAACTGAGCGCCATCAAGCTGAACTCGCAAGGAAGCTAAATGCTCATCCTTAGCAGTCACCTTAATCACCTGGGAAGGCAACACCTGCTGATTTGCCTGTACTCCGGCAACCGAAACCTGCGGAGCCACAGGATCGTGAACAACTGGAATCAGCTGCAAGAAAGAGTTACCAGCCTGGTCATACAGACCCAAAAGGATCTTATCTTTATCCGCAACCGGTACCTGGTGAGAGAAAGGACGGCGGTTAATCTTAGGATCTGCCTCAAAACGAGAAGAGAAAGACTCTACCGCATTGCCATTCAAAGTCAGCGAATAACCAAAAGCGTTATCCCAAACTTCACCTGCAAAAGTAACCGGGTCCAAGGTCTGCACGTAAAGTGCTCCGTCCGCATGAATAGCCGGCTTATCCAAAGTTAAACCAGGCGCATGCGTATCGAAGTAAACCCGCAAAGCAGTGTCCTTAACTTGCGAACCATCGTGATCAGTGAGAACTACGTTGTAAGAGTTAATTCCTTCTACTAAAGGCAAATCAATGCGGAAACGCCCATCTGCTTCTACCGTAACTGGTTTCCCATTTACCGTGAAAGAAGCTGGCAGACGCGAAAGTAACCCAGCCCAAGTGAAGGTGTACACCCCGTCAGCACCGGTGACAGAATCATCCCCCACCTGCACGAAGTTAATGGCTCGTTCAATGGTGGCATTCGCAACTAAACGCAGCGCTTCCGAAGTCTTTGCCGGGCGGGCCAGCGGAATCAAAACCTGGTTCATATTCGCTCCATCTAACGCGCGGACCGTTACGAAAGAATCCGCCTCAGCTGGAGTGAACGTGTAGGTGAAACTACCATCAGCTTCAACTGGCACCGCAGTGCCATTAACACTAAGCACCGGAGTTTTCGCCATGTTATCGGTAACTTTACCAGTAACTGTCAGCGTCCCATCCGCATTCAACGCAGCGGGAACCTCGGGAGCTCCAGCAGGCAGTGAGAAGGTAAGCTCAGGCAATTCCTTGTCTACCGAGAAGCTCAAAGGACGAGTGAAAAGAACTTCACCAGTGGCAGAAAGTGCCTCAACCTGCAGATCGTTTTGACCATTCTCAACCGGAACATGCACGATGAAACGCTGATCCTTACCGATCTTTTCTTCCGTAACCGTACCCGGCACAGCTGCGTTAACAACACGCACTGAAGCTACCTCAGCGCCCACCCGACCAGTTAAAGCCAGTTTGCCATCGACAAACAAAGCCTCATCAGTCTGATCAGAAATCGCTTTAATACCCAAGTGCTCATCGCGGATAGACGGAGCAGAATCAAAGAAAAGCTGCTCGTCCTTCAAGAACTTCACCTTCCGCACTACGTTAGTAGCGTAGTCAGAAACGTAAACTTCAACGTACTCCATCAGCTGCGGAGCTGGAATCGTCAACCGGTAAGTATCATTACCCAACTCTTCAGAAGGGATCATCGAACCAAAACCAGGGTAGCCCTGTACCGCGTTAACGCCCGAGTGGTCGTCAGTTGCTCGCACCGTTAAGACAGCCTGACCATCTTGATTCACTTCAGAAGAAAGAATCTGCACCTGTGGAGCTACCGTGTCGATTCCAAATGCCATGTCAGTAACCTGCGCGGGCCAATCAGCGCCCAATGAAGCGGAAACTCGGAAAATGTACTTTCCATCCGGCAACGTAGAGAACTTCCCAGTTTGCGCGTCGTAAAGGCGTCCGTTGAAAGAAATACCCGACAAATCGGTAGTCAAAGAGCCACGTGGGCTAGAGGCTAACCCTTTCAAAGAAGCTCGGTTTACGTCCTCGACCTTCCCCAACTGCCGCAGCAACTTGCCATCTTCCGCGTGAACGGAAACAGAAATCTGCGCGCTATTTCGCAGCAACGCCACCTTCGCATAAACCGCATCAGAATAGCTGTCACCATTCGGAGAAATGAAGCTCGCGTCCTTAGAAAGCGTCAGCTCACCGCCGTTAATAGTGGTGAACAAGGCAGTACGCATTGGTGGAGTCTGCCCACCTGCCCCTAAGACCGGTGGTTCATCGCTATACAGCGGAGTATCGATAATCTTTTCCGCGTTCCAATCTCCGGCAAACCCCAAATAAGGAACCGAAAGCGTAGGATGCGAGTCAGATGCTGAAGTGAACTGCACCCAACCCTGTACCCAGTGAGCATCCGCAGTACGCGCCTGCAACGTGAAAGTCACCTCAGCCGAGCCCTTTGCTGGAACAGAAACAGTTGCTGCCGAAGCGGTGACGGCTTCACCACTGCCACAAACAGTATCCGTTGCGGGGGATTCAACTTCATTAACCACACAGGTTTGCCCCACCTTGAAGGTCTGCGGCTGGTTACCGTCGTTGCGCAGCGTAACAGTGAACGCCTCTGAACCCTTAACTTCCTTCAGCTCAGCAACCGGGCGATTACCCACCGTAGCCGTAACCTCGCTGCGTAAAGCCGCTACAGTATCAACCAAACCGGCACCAATCTGGCGCGGCGCAAACGGTACGCCCTGAGCATTTAGACGCACCTGCGCGGTGTTGGACAAAGCGGTACGAGCCTTGACAATCCGCTGGTCTTTCGACAGCTGTGGGAAAGCCTGCCCATAGTGTTGCATCAGCAGGGCCGCTACCCCAGAAACATGCGGGGCAGCCATCGAAGTGCCGGAGCTTACCGAATACTTATTGTCATTCACAGTAGAGAAAACATTCCCACCAATTCCCGCAATTTCAGGTTTGAAACTCAAGTCTGATGGGGTACCCCAAGACGTGAAATCTGAAGGGTGCAAAGCAGCTGGGTTGGCTACGGCCTTGCGCTTTTCAGTGAGGGTGATTTCTACAAGCTTGCCGTCAGCAAGTAACTGCTTCAGAGCCTCACCGTCCTCGTAAGTAATTGCCAAGCCGGGGAACTTGAATGACTCAATCCCACCCATGCCAGGTAAATCTTCGGAACCGGGCTGATTGTTGTAGATGATCACGCCGGCGGCCTTATGCAGTTGCGCCTGGAAGAACTTGTCGTGGAAGGTGACGTCGCCGCGTTTGATGAGCACGAAGTTCCCCTCGGCCGCGCTGGTTACGTCGCCAACTTTACCCAGCCCGCCATCTACCACCCGGTAGGTTTTCCCATCCAGAGAGCCGGTTTGCAGGTCGTAAATGAAGCTTCCATCTTTTACGAGGGCGCCAGCTGAGGCATCGCGTGGATTCTCAGGCTGAGATGGCGGAACTGCGGGTAGCCCCGGTGGAGGTGGGGGTGCTGGAGGAAGTCCCGGTGGTGGGGGAGGAACCGGCGGAAGTCCCGGTGGAGCTGGTGGTAAAGCTGGCGCCGGTGGTGGTCCCGGTGGAGCTGGTGGTAAAGCTGGCGCCGGTGGCGCCGGAAGTGGCGGTGGCGGCGGCGGAACATCCTGGGTCCTTGCATTTTGCCCCGGAAGTGGCGGTGGCGGCGGAACCGCAGGCAACGGTGGTGGTGGCGGAACTGGGTTCCCCGGGACACTTGGAGGAGCCGCGGGCGCGCTGGAACCAGGCTTAGAAATCTTTTCAAATGCGCGGAATTGTCCCAGGGCGCGCACAATCATGGTGTTTTCGAAGCTGGCTACGGACCAGGCAGATGGCGCGGTCGAGGGAGTACCTACGGTTCCATCGTCATGACGGCCCAGGTCGTCTTGAGCTACCCCGTCGAAAGAACTGTTCTTACCTTCGTTGCCGGCAGCTACGATAACTTCTACGCCAGACTTACGAGCATTTTGAACCGCTAAGCGTTCGCCGGAATCTTCTCCGAAACCGCCGTTCGCCTGGCCAAGGGACATATTGATAATGTCGGCATCGTGTTTAACAGAGTCTTCAATTGCCGCAATGATGTCATCCGCAGCCGCACCAGTTCCACGGGCAGGATCGTTAGAGAATACCTTCATCGCCAACAGCTGTGCGTTCGGAGCAATACCGTTTACGCGGGTAAAGTTCGCTACTGCCGCAGAGTCATTTCCGGCATTTGCTGCCACAATCCCGGCAACGTGCTGGCCGTGCTGGCTTGAGGTCGTGTCTTTAACATTCTGGTTTTCGTCTGCATAGTTGTAGCCGAAAGGAATTTTCGGCGTGAAACCAACAGTAGGCTTCAATTTGGGAATCACCCCAGCGGAAAGCTGCATATCTTGGTGGTGGATATCCAACCCCGAGTCGATGATGGAAACTACCAGGCCACGCCCGTCCAGGTTGAACTGTTTGCGAGCTTGCGCCGAGTTGGTCAGGTCTGCAGCGCTGTGCATTGCTGGGACCAAGGCAGAGAAACTGGTGGGAGTAACTTCCAAAGGAGCGTAGGTGCGGAGTTTGGATACTCGTCCTACTTCTGGGTGAGCACTGATTTGGGCAATATCAGTGTCGTTAACCCAAGCTGAGAAACCTTTGATGAGCAGACCGAATTCTCGGTCAGGAAGCAGATCAAATTCTTGCAGCAGTTTGTCTTGCAAGTTCTGCACGGCGCGGAGGTTTACCAGTTCGTTTGCAAAGGCTGGTCCGTCGTCTGGCTGCGCCTGTAACAGGATCATAACTTTCACGCGTTTTACCTGCGGAGCAGATTTAATCAAGCCTAGCGTGTTGTCTTCTTGAGGCGTTGGGCTGGCGTAGGCAACAGTACCTGCGGGGATAAGCCCTAACGCTAACGTAGCCACCATTGAGGGGGCTAATAGTTTGCGCACGATACGCATTTAGACTCCTTTCTAAAGTGCATATAGGGTCTCATAAAAGTTAGCTATAGGAAACTTTGACCATTTGTTGGATTTATGTAGATGAAAGGCTGGTTTTCCGTGTATACGAGCAGGTGTTCAATTCGCACGGGAAACGCGTTTCGTATGCGAATTCAGCGCTGGCAGGTCCCAAATTCGCACGGGAAACGGCTTTCGTATGCGAATTGAGAGGTTGGCGGGCGCCCTCGGGAAAATTTTTACGAGGGCGGCGCACCCAGCTACCAGGAAAATCCCAAACTCGTATCAAAATCGCAAACTGATACGAGTTATCGCCCAAAACCAACGCAAAATGAGGATAACTCGTATCAAAAACTGATTTTGATACGAGTTATGGGTAAAACGGGGGCTAAACCAGGGATAACTCGTATCAAAATCGCAAACTGATACGAGTTTCAAAAACCAACCCAAAAGCTACGCCCCAAAATCAACCGTTTATGTCCAATAACCCCCAAATGTCGTATAACTCCAATAACCTGGGTTACCAACAAAAAAGTGGTGGCACCTACCAAACGGCAGATGCCACCACTTCTTGACTAACTTTTAGCGATAGTCTTCCCAATCATCTTCCTCGGTTGCTGGAGGAATTTCACCATAAGGTGAATCCTCTGGGTTACGCTCTCCCGAGAGTTCCTTCTGCAAAGCGTCCAAGTCAGTCTCTGGGCTGAAGTACTTCAGCTTACGAGCGACTTTCGTTTGCTTGGCCTTTTGACGGCCGCGCCCCATAGGCGTCGACCCCCTCCACTATCTAACGGAACCTTACGGCCCCTAGACTTCACTAAACTTCCTTGCCTATTGTATCGAATTTGTCTCATATTCTCTATCTCCAAACGGGCAGTTATTTCTGCCCAGAAAACCGAAGTGAGAACTACAAATTCGACCGGGATAGGACTTAAAACGCTATCAGCGCTTGAACAACAACGCTAGACCAACTACTACAGCCGCAGCAGTGCCAGCCAAAATACCAAGGTCCTTTGGCGAACCAGCCTTAGCACGCTCAACCGTTTCCAGTACGTACTCTTTCACAGTCTCACCGTAAGCAGTAGCGCGTTCCTTCATCTCAGCTACTTGTTCCCGAGGATCAACGCGATGGGTGATCTCGTCAACAGTAGACTGCAATGCCAGGCGAGTGCGCTGGATTTCAGCTTCAATCTCTTCGACAGTACGTGCCTCGCTCATTTGCCCAGACCCTTCTTAATAGCGGCAATGTTTAGGTTGATGTTCTCTTTTGGATTTGGCTTGTCGGCCTGCCCCTTCTTCAGCAAGCTAAGTCCCAGACCCGCCAGAACCAAAACGATTACCAGCAAAATACCCGTGGTAATCAAAGCTGCTGCCCACGCAGGAAGCGCCAACGCCAACGCCAGTTCGATGGAGTGGAAAATCCAACCCAGCAGGTACAGGCCAAAAAGACCCGCACCAGCCAAAAGCACGGCACCGATGCCAAGCTTCTTAACCATCGAAACAGCTTTTACTTTCGTCAGTTCAATTTCACCGCGAACCAAGGTAGAAATCTGCTCAGACATTTCGGCAAAAAGTTGCCCAATGGAGGTAGCCCCACGCGACTGAGTGGTATTTACAATGGTGACCGGTTCGACTGGCTGGGAACTTTCGGTTGACATTATCTTCTCCTAGAGTTTTAAACGTTATTACTAGTTTCTCATTTATTCGCGTAGTTGTCTTTATCTCCATTGAATCTACGCGATCCCAAAGGCATTTTACTAAAGCTAAAAGACAGCTATCTAACCGGCTAAATCGTGGCGTGTTTACGAATCAGCGCAGGTGAAACAGCCACGCTGAGAACAAAAAACCCAACAAGCGCTAACAGCATACCCGAAACTAACCCGGCAACAACCGGAGTCACCTCATACGACGCGTAGGTAAACGCAGTGGCGCCTGCCTTAACAAAAACCGCGAAAGTGTTGAGCTTTGTAGAAGTAAGCAGCAGGTAACCGCCCGCTACCCCCAGCCCAATTCCCAACCAGGAAAAGAGTAGTGGCAAGCCAGTTGCTACTAATGTGACACTACTTAGCTTGCATCCATGCAAATGCTGATACCCCAGGTAGGGACTGTGGCGAATGGTGAAAGCATACGCAAACCCTCCGGAAACTGCCAGCGTCAGAAAAGCCAGTGTCGCTGCGAGGATTCCCCCTAAAACCGGGGCTTTGGGAAAAAGCGCGAAACTCAGCACTAGCGACGCGGACATAGCCGAAAGTACGACACTCACTCCCGCTAAACGGAGAATATCGCGCAGCATTAAACGAATAGAGAGTTTAAGCATCTTCATTACCTCGGTTCACTGGCCAATTCGGCTGCGGAGCTACGGCACCTGGCAAAGAGTTCAGAATACGTTGCGCTTCATCTAGCAGGTGCGCAGAATCTGGGTCGAAACTGCGCGTCGGAGCCAAACGCTGCAGCGTTTCTTCCAAACTTTCCCCCGGCAACGGAGCCGGAGCCTCACCCAAGATCGTTAAGTCAATTTCTTCTGTGTCCGTTTCGCTGGGCGGATGCACTAGGGTAATTTCCGCTGGTGGGGAAAAGAGGTTTTGCGCATCGTCCTCGGGGATTTGCGCATCGTCCTCGTCGAAATCCAAGTCCGGTTCTGCCGGGCGGTTTGGAAGCGGCAAAATGATGGGGAATTGCCCGGTTTCCGCCGGCGCTTCCTCAGCGTCTGTGAACTTCGCGTCCGCTGCCATGCCCTCAGCATCTGCCAAGTCTTTAGTGGGTATATCTGCCTGCAGAGGTGGGTAGGCCAGCTCAGCTAAGTAGCTGGTGAAAACTGCCAGCTGCTGGGGATCGTTCGAGTTGGCTAGTTCAACGATAATTTCCCCGTTGCGAATCACCAGCACGCGATCTGCCAGCGCCGCCAACGCTGGGTCCGAAGTTGAATAGACCACCGCCAGCTGGTGGGTTTTGGCGACTTTCCGCAGGGTATGCATCGCCAGTTCCGTATCGTCGGGAGTCATCCGTCGGGTTGGGTTGTCGGCAAATAAGATTTTACTTTTCTTCCCGAGGGCGGAAGCTAAAGCGACAGTTTGCTTAGCGCTATCAGTTAGTTCAGTTAAAGGGTGTTCCCACAGTGGTTCAAGCTGTAAATCAGCGATAATCTGTGAAAAGTAGGCGGGAGGCGTTTGTTTCAGGGCAGTGGCTGTTTCAGTCACCGCCGTTTTAACTTTGCGCGCTAAAGGAGCCGGAGGGTTAGCTTTTAGGAAACTGAAGTGTTTTGCCCGCAAGGCAGCGGCTGTTTTAGGTGCCAGATCGTTGAGGTACTGGCCGGCAAGAATGAGCATACCGTCAGAAGCAGACAACCCCGCTAAGGTATTTAGCAGTGTGGTTTTGCCCGTGCCTGAGGCTCCTAAAATGGCAATAGTTTCTCCGGCATGAATCTCGAAACTGAGATGATGTTTCAGCCCTTTATTGAAGTAACGGAGGTTCTCTGCTTTGAGAACCACGTTACTGGATGCCATAGTTTCTAACTTCTTGCTCATGTCCCCAATTGTCGCTTATCCGGGTGGTTTTCGCTATCGATTCACGGGGAAGAATCTTTTAAAATCCTCCGGTTGGTGTGCAAAAGTAGTTTTATTAAAAGCTTTGGTGGGGGACAGAAAGAAGATTCCGTCCCCCACCAGAGAGTAACTAAGTGAAGCGATTACTTAGGTTTTTGTGCAGATTAGCGACGACGCTTGGTTGCTGCTACTGAGAACGCTCCCAGGGCAAGTAACAAACCTGCGGCAGTTAAGAAACCACCTACTTGCATACCAGTTAGTGGAAGCTGCTTTTGCGTTAGTGGCTTAGCCGGAGTAGTTACCTTTCCACCCGGCTGCTTGCCGTCCTCACCCGGTTGCTTGCCGGGGGTGGTTCCCTCGGATGGTTTCGCAGTGACATTCGCATGTGCCTCATTAGAGCCACTTACGTTTGTGAAATCGGTGCTGCCCGGATTTGCCGGAGCCACAATCGCCTTACCGTTGAAGTCATAGGCTTTTGCAGTCACTGTGATCTTTCCGGTGAGAGACTGGGGGTCTGCTGGCGCAATCTGTACTGCATCGAACCAGACGCTTTCTCCGGGAAGCAAAGTACCACTGAAGGTGCCTCTGGCGGTGAAGGCATCAGCTGGGAGGAAATCATCTGCGAAGATAATCTCTTGTAGAGGCACGTTTCCGGTGTTCTCGATCTTTACGGAAATCTTCATTTCCGCTCCGGGGGCAACTGAAACGGCGTCCGCTTCAGTATTGGCATCTTGCCCGTTGATCTGTTTCGTTACCGTCAACGCAGGAGCGATCTTGACGATCCCAATATTCTGAGTTTTGTCTTGCTTCGCAGCGGCGCTTGGATCCGTTAAATGTGCATCTCGGCTGAAACGAATCACATCAGTAGTGCGAGTTGCTGGTTCAGCTTTGGAAGTATTTTCTGCATCAGCGGCCCCCTTTTGGGTGACAACATAATTGGCAGGTAGCTCAGCAATGCGCACGCGGTAATCGACGCCGTGGGATAGGCCACGGAATACGTACTTACCTTCAGCATCGGTAGTGGTGGTAGCCAGCACGTTGTTCTCACCGTCTAATAGCTCCACCTTGGTGCTAACCTGTGGCTTTTCACCGGATTCTTTCAAACCGTTGTAGTTGTCGTCAATCCAAACCGCAGCAGCGATAGTGTAGTCTGGCAGGCGCACGTTCACGGTGGCTAGATCTGCAACGGTGGTAGCCGGGACAATATCTAAGTAAAAATCGGCGATTGAGCCATCTTTAAAGGCTTGGTCTCCCTTGTGGAAAAGATTTTCGACAGGAAGGGGCAGATCGATTGGCCAAAAAGCGCCGTTGACACCGTCTGGTCTGCCTGTAAATCTACGCTTGGAATCATCAAGAGCAGCTAAACCGCGTTCGCGCGAAACGTTCCACAGTTCTCCGGGTTCTCCCTTACCGCCGAAGCCTTTAGGGAAGTACTTTGAGAAGGGGCTAAAGCGAGCAGATACCTTAAAGGTAACTTTAGTGAGGTTTTCTCCCTTTACCATGACTGAACCACAACCGGATTTCTCGTGTTCAAGCGGTGCGTCTGCGATGAGTTGTTCAGGACGCTTGCCGCCAGGCCAAGCATTATCTGGTATTGGAATCACTCGGTTAGAGACCTTTTCAGTACAGGTACCCATTGCATTGAACTTGCGCAGGTCAACTGTTTTATCGGTAACTACCAGGTTTGATTCTTCTGGAGCAGGGTCTAGGCGTTTAAGGGTAGCGCCTTCAGTTTGCAAGGTGAAAATCTGGTTAGCGTAGGTGCCACGTGCAAAGATGCGTTCTACAAACCAATCATTTAACTTGCCACTGTCAGCTAGGGACTTAAGGAAAGCAGGGTCCAGTTCCGGGATCTTCACTACAGTGCTGCGAGTGAAGTGTCCACCCCCGATTCCCGTGAAATCAATAATTGGGTCTGAGACTGGGCGGTCGAAAGTGAAGGTTAACTCTGCCATGTCACAGATGCCGTCATAGTTGAGGGCATCGGCAACTTTGTTAAAAGGGATTTCTTCGCCGAAGCAATGTAGCGCAGATGGAACCATAATGCTCAACCCCTCTGCATTTGCAAGGGATTCGTCGAATGCAAAGTGGGTATTTGCATTGGCTCCGGCTTTTTGGGTAGTGGTGATACCTGCAGCTCCTAACAGGTAGCTGTACTTGGTTTTGTTGTCAGGCAGCTGTTTGAGAGAAGCAGTAACATGTACATCTCCCACATTTGCAACAGCTGATACAGCTCCGAGGCCTTTCTGGAGAAAAATGCGATAAGCGTGATTCCTGGGAACGTTATAGGAGTAGTTGTTCCAAGCTTCAGCTCTGGGTTCCCAATCGGTGTTTACTGCCAAACCGTTGCTGGGCTTATCTTCTTCAGCCACTGCTCCGATTTGCATAAGTCCGGTAGTTCCTATTGCTAAAGCACTTGTAAATACAAGAAACTGTCTAAATGGTCGCTTCACTATCTCTCCTTTGCTTAGATGGTTTCATCTATTCTATTTAGGTGCTTCTGCTGGGGGCAATAGGAAATGAGTGAAGGTTCTGTGATTTTATGAACAAAACCCTTGAAATTTAACCAAACACTAAGAAGTTCAAGGGGGTAATTAAAGAATATTTGCCCGACTTTAAAAACTGTGCTATTCTGTCGACTTTACTTTTTGATGACCATTTACATTGAAACAAGATGTAAGGCTTGTGTGTTGGAGCTTGTTCTAATTGTAAATAGAAATGCTGTAGTTTTTGGGTGTTGGGCGGCACCGGGGTGGTAGTGAGGCAGGAGCGAGAGGGCTTGGCGCATACGAAAAAACCCGAAGAATCAGAGATTCTTCGGGTTGCTCGTGCCTCCGACCGGCGTCGATCCGGTGACCTTTCGATTTTCAGTCGAACGCTCTACCAACTGAGCTACAGAGGCAAGATTGTCACGATATTTAGTTATTATCGCTGGCAATCCAGCGACCCCGACCGGGCTCGAACCGGCGACCTCCGCCGTGACAGGGCGGCGCGCTAACCGACTGCGCTACGGGGCCATAAGACTTCATTAGCTTAACTGGTTTTTGCCTGCATTTGCAAATTCGTGGCCCTAATCTGAGATGTGACGCTCGTCCCACCCGTATTTTTATTAGAACTTTCAGGCTTTTTGAGTAGATAGGTAAGCGGTACTGGTTTAGCAGGTTTAGTTTTAAGAAGCTGCTTCGAGCTTCTTACGCTGAGTTCGCGAACCATGCTTAATAATCCACGCGCACTCTTTTGAAACCGGTGCTTGCTGCCACAACGCAATAATGTAGGCGAACTTTTCTGGTGCATCTTTATAAAGATCGTTGAGGTTATTCGCCACACTCTTTTGAATCGTCTTATCTGGATCATTGCGTAGGTTAGAAAGCACTTCCAGATAGTTATCGAAATGCGCTAAGACAACCAGTTGCTTTTTCGCCCACGGCAGGCGTGTACGCAGGCATTCACTGGCCAGACGGCGTACTCGTTTGTTTTCGTCAAGGCTCCACTGCACCATTAAGGCGATCGTTTCAGCGGGGAAACGCGCTAAGAGAGGTCGCATACAGTATTCGCCGGTAAAGCGTTTCGTTAGTTCTTTACTGAACTCAGTGCTTTCTGCAAAGTGTTCGGCGCCGTAAAGTTCGACGTATTTCCCAATTGGCCACAGCCAGTATCCTTCAGTAAACATGCCTAAACTGCCTGGAAGCTCTGGACCTAAGATCTGCGTGAAGATTTTGAGGGTCTGTGCATAGTCTTTTGGCAAAGTCTTTTGTAAGGCGGTGGCGATTAAAACTTGCCGGTCATTGAACTCCAAGTTCAGTAAGGTTGGCTCTACCAGTTCCAAAAATCTCTGCGCATCGAAGTCCTGAGAAACCTGAGCTAGCTTTTGGCTGAGGTCAGCTGCGTAACTGAGATCGTAGTAGTCCTTAAGTTTCTTCGCCATGGTTGGTCTTTCTCTGGGCCGGGAAGTGCGTTGTTAAAAGCATATCGAGGAACTACCCGCATCCCGTCGCATTTCGCACGGGAAACGGCTTTCGTATGCGAAGTGAAGGGGTTGGGAGGCTGATTTCGCACGGGAAATGGCTTTCGTATGCGAATTGGGAGGCTGGTGGGCGCCCTCGAGAAAAATCGAGGGCGGAAAACGCTGCCAAATCAAGGAAAATGCCTAAATGCTAAAAACCCCGACTGAAAAACAGTCGGGGTAAAGCGGTGGGCCCACAGGGAATCGAACCCTGAACCCACGGATTAAAAGTCCGTTGCTCTGCCAATTGAGCTATAGGCCCATCAGAAACCAAGTTTAGCGGTTTTCTGCTCCAGGTACAAAACTACCGGCGCTTAGTGTTGAAATAACCATAAATTCCCAGCAGAAATAATGCGATAACTACCGCAGCAATCCACGAAACCAACCCTCCGGGACGCGCCTGCGTAAGCCCCGCAGTCCAACCACCTAAGAAACTCCCCAGCGTCCCCAAAGACACCGTCCACACTAAAATGCTGGACTCATTACCCTTCATAAACAGGCGCGCGATTGCTCCCAAAAGAGCTCCAATCACAATGAAACCAACAATCCCGGTAGTACCCATCGCAAACTACTTTCCGACTGCCATCAGTCTTTCGCAGAAGTCGCCAGCCAAACAGAAACTGAAATCAGTACCAGACCAACTACCGCAGCCACGCCCGGCAGCTGATGCAAAACCACTACTCCAATTATCAGCGAAGTTGCCGGAAGTAACGCATTTAAAAGCGCGAAAGTAGGCGCATCTAAACGGCGCAACACTACCTGATCCAAAGAGTAGGGGACCAAAGTAGACATAATCGCCACCGTTGCCAAAGATGCCAGCAACTTCCAGTCAGAAAACACCGTGGGAAGTGAAGTCACCCCAAAAGGCGCGTAGGCAATGGTAGCGGCAAAAGCTCCGATCGCTAACGAATGTAAGCCCCCCTTAGCGGAAACCTGCTTCCCTAAAAGCACGTACCCCGCCCATAAAGCCCCGGCTAACAGGCAGAAAAAGAGGCCTAACCCCACCTGTGGAGCACTTAAATCCAGGGCGAAACCAGAGATACCCACCACTCCAGTTAGGGCTAGGAAAGCAGCTAAACGCGCGCGCCAAGTGCGATTAAGTGACACCGCAACTGCCACCGGACCCAAAAACTCAAGTGAAACCGCCACCCCTAAATCAATACGCGCCACCGACTCGTAAAAGACAATATTCATCCCCGCCATAACCAAACCGAAAATTACCGCATTGCGTAAATCGGTAAAGTTATAGCCTGCTCGCCAAGGCTTTTGCCAAGCCAATAAAACTAAGGAAGCCAGCGCAAAGCGCCACCACGCCGTGGTGGCTGGGGAAAGGGAGGCGAAAATCCCCACTGCCACGGCAGCCCCTAAATACTGGGTGATCCCAGAAATAATGAACAACAGTGGAGCGGGGACTCTATTTAAGAACTCAGTTACCAACGTAGTTGAAATCTTCGGCTATAAACTCACTCAGCTTCATCAAAAGTGAGGCTGATAGAGTTCATGCAGTAACGCTGGCCGGTAAGAGTCTGCGGGGAATCATTGAAAATATGCCCCAGGTGAGAATCACAGTTCGCGCAACGCACTTCGGTGCGCACCATGCCGTGGGAGGTATCTTCTAGCAAGCGTACGGCTGCATCTTCGGCCGCATAGAATGAAGGCCAGCCACAGTGAGAGTCAAACTTCGTTTCAGACTTAAACAAAACTGCCTGACAAGCACGGCAACGATAAGTGCCCTCACGGTTTTCGTGCAGCAAAGCACCCGTACCAGGGCGTTCCGTACCAGCCTCACGCAAAACGTGGTACTCCATTGGAGTAAGAATTTCCTTCCACTGGGCGTTAGTACGCTTCGCGGCTTCTAAATCAATCTGAATTTCGCTCATGTTCTTTCCTTTTAGCAATATGTTCTTCACGAATCTTCTGCTGAGATTCAGGATAATCCTCAAAACGCGAAAGTGCCTCATCGAGAGTTATCTCGCCGTCGCGCAGCGCGCGCATCACAGTGGTAACTTCCCGCTGGTGGAAAGCCTCAACCCCCGGACCCTGCGTTAAACGGGCGCGTTCTTCAGCGTCCTCGCTGCCTGAATAAAGCCGATCAGATTTAGTCGAAGCCTCTGGCTGCTTTGCCAACTGATTGACTTCCAACAGGTCAGAAGCGCTTAGCACCACCGTTTCCGAAGCGCCTAAAGGTAACTTCGCCGGAGGGAGCGCCTGCTTATCAAAGTTTTCTTCGGCAATTTCCTGACTTTGCAACTCATTAACTCGGTCGCGAATCCGTTTGCGACGTACTTTAGCTGCCCGCTTCTTAGAAGCCTGCAGGCGCGCCTCTTGCGCAGTTTTTGCTGGTGGCGCAGTAGCTGCGACGGATTCAGCAGGTAAATCAATCGCCGGAGTATTCACTGCCGTACTGTCAGCGTTTTCGATCGCCGCCAGTTCCTGAGCTAATCGCACAATCTCTTCATCACTGCGATTGTGGGCAACTTCTTTAATCTCTTCTTGCTGCCAGCGCACGCGAGAAAGTGAATAAGGGGCATTTTCAACAATCCAACGCACCAGGTTTTCCCGTAAGAAGCATTTCAGATCCCACAGATTTCCAGAATTTTCAGCAGAAACTACAACTCGCACTAAAATCCATTGTTCGTTTGAATCCGTGACTTGCACGTTCACAGTCCGCTGATCCCACAGCTCAGTTTGCGTTAGAAGGCGGTCAACTTCTTGGCGGATAAGTGCCACCGGAGCCCGCCAATCCAAACGCAACTCAACGGTGCCTAACAGTTTGGTGTGGACGCGCGTCCAGTTTTCAAACCGATTCTTAGTGAAAGTGGTGGACGGCAAAATAATGCGCCGGTCATCCCAAATGCGAATCACAACATAAGTTAAAGTGATTTCTTCAACCGTGCCGTTCATGCCATCTACGCTAAGGTAGTCGCCCACGCGAATCGCATCTGTGAAAGTAAGCTGCAAGCCCGCGAAAGTGTTACTTAAAGAATCTTGGGCTGCTAAACCGGCGACTAAAGAGATAACGCCCGCTGAAGCAAGCACTGACCCCATTAGCACGCGCGCATCTGGGAACGTCAAAATAATCGACACCAGGGTAAAAATCGCGATAACCACTTGTAGGATGCGACGGAACATTTGCGCCTGGGTGGTTAAACGCCGGGAAGAATACCCCTCAGAGCGCAGTTTGGCGACATCTTCAATCACGCGCGCTGCAACAAAACACAGCCAGCCGATAACGAGGATCGTGAGAATCAGTGCGACGTGTTGAACATACGGCATCCAAGGACTGTCCAAACCGAAGCGGCCCACCGTGTACTGGATTCCCATCCACGCGCCCACGATAGGGAAGAAAGAGAGAAACGGGGTGCGTACTCGCTTCTTCAAAGTCAGCATACCTTCGCTGCGACGTGCCAAAAGACGTACCAGCGTCCAGGCAAGTAGCCCCACAAACAGTGCGGCAGCGGCGCCGCCGACGATTCCGAGGGCGAATTGCAGGATGTCAACAGCTTCTTTAGCTACGGTTTCTGTATTCGTATCCATGCTATTAGACTACCTGTTTCAAGGGTTTAAGGTGTTTTGTATTGCGGGTTTTTACCAGGCAAAAACCCCTGGTGAGCAGGGTCACAGCGTATCGATTTGCATTGAGGTGCGTTCATTGCATAGACTTAAATAGTTCCAAACGGGAGAACGAAAGAGCGAAGAGCTCAAGCGGGATTCCAAACAGAACAATAGGCCCCCATCGTCTAGCGGCCTAGGACACCGCCCTTTCACGGCGGCGGCACGGGTTCGAATCCCGTTGGGGGTACTATTTTATTTTTGGCCCCGTAGCGCAGTCGGTTAGCGCGCCGCCCTGTCACGGCGGAGGTCGCCGGTTCGAGCCCGGTCGGGGTCGCCACAAATCCCCTCGCAAATGCGAGGGTTTTTCTGTATCCTGGGAAGTCTACAGCTAATCTACCGCGAGTACCTCGCCGGAGTTCCCAAAACCACGGAGTAACATGTCTAGGTTTCGTCGTCCCGCAATGTTAAGCGCCGAACAAGCTGAAAACATCATCGGCGCAGAAGATCCCGCTGCCACTTTACACTTCGCAAACACCGCCGCCCGCTCACTGCTTGGCTTGGCTGACGAAGATTTTACCGAGGACGCCATTGACCACCTGGTTGAAACCATCACTAACAGTGGGGTAGATGTAGTAGCTGACCTGTGGGAAGACGAACCCGCATTCACCCTTGCCGGAGCTTTTTGGCGACTCTACCTCTTCCAACAGTGGTACCGCCGAGACGTAGAAACCGTTGCAGAACGCTTCAACGCCGGGGTTGCAGCCTTAAAACAAACCGGTAGCGCCGAACTGGTAGAAAACATACAGCTAAGCGCCCTCGATAAAGAAATCGACGCGCTCTTTAGCGCCCAGCTGCAAATCGCACCCACCCAGTGGGGGAAACTTGCACCGCTGCTAACTGCCGTGGCCGCTGCCATGTGGGCGCTGGCAACTGGCGCCACCTACGGAAGCAACTGGATCGAAAGTGACAGAGACGAGCTGGCAACGGAAGTTACTCGCCGGGCCAAAGCCCTTACCCTCACTGCCAAAGAACTTAAACTGGCCGCAGATCGCGACCTGCTGGGAAACTTGATTTAAAGGCAAGCCAGGCCGTAAAACTAGCGGGTAAAAACCTGCCCTCGTCCTGCTGACCTAAACGCGGTAGAATCAGAAGTAGATCTGACCTATCCGCAACTACTGCTCTGCGCGAAAACCCGCAGGCAGGTACAAGTTTAAGTAGAAAACGTTGACACAACCTCGTCCCGTTCCCGGGCCGGCGGTGCCAGAGTCCGCGCAAACTCCTGCTCCCGCGGGAAAACCTGTAGCAAAAACAGGTTCCGTCGCACGTCAAGGCTCTTTAACCCGCCCCAGCCCCATTCCTTCGCGCATCGTCCGTTCCGCCGGTGCCCTGGTTTGGCGACCTGCTGACCCACAGCAAACCCCGAGTTTAGGGCAGCATTTCACTGCCACAGAAATCGAAGTCCTACTGGTCCACCGCCCCCGCTATGACGACTGGTCATGGCCCAAAGGTAAAGCCGAAATCAACGAACCACTACTGGCCGCAGGGGTGCGCGAAGTAGAAGAAGAAACCGGTATTGTCGTCAGCCTCTACGCTCCGATGACTGCGCAACGTTACCGCCTGGGCATGGGGCAAACTAAGGAAGTTTATTACTGGGTGGGAGTCCCCGCCAGTGAAGAATCAGTTACTAATA
The DNA here is from genome assembly GCA_030532515.1 of Actinomycetaceae bacterium. Lineage (GTDB taxonomy): Bacteria > Actinomycetota > Actinomycetes > Actinomycetales > Actinomycetaceae > Gleimia. Next base: position 4,460 of record JAUNKY010000027.1, on the reverse strand, counting down.
CTCGGCCGCCGGTAACTCCGGCACCGAAAAAAGAAATCGACGAAGCCCGCTGGGTAAGTCCTGCCGCAGCCCGAGAAATGCTGACTCGCCGCGGAGATCGGCGTCTGCTGGACGACTTGGTTGCGCGTGCTGAAGCTGGCCAACTGGTCACTGCCACTATGGCATTTCTCAGCCACGCGCAGTGTGTTGGCCGCAACCGTCCAGATGCTGCGCGCACCCTCTCCCGTGCCGGTACTCGCCAAGCAATTGAGCTGATCGATATGCTTTCTGCCCTGGGGGTGACCCGGCTGTTAAGTTCACCGGCAAAACGTTGCAAAGGCACTTTAGAGCCCTACAGTATCGTTTCCGGAACCTCCCTAAACGTCGCTGAAGAGCTGAAACTTCCGGCAGAACTCAGCTACGTTCCGACCGTGGGACTGCCTAAAACACCCGCTTTAGAAGCTGAAACGCCCACTTCAGAAGCGGAAACTAAGCAGCCGCCAACTCCGAAACGTACCGTCCCATCCCCGGCCATGTTCGCCGCCCGCGTGGGTGGGCAACTGAAAGTGCCGGCCCTACCAAAACCGGGAGAAGTTCCGCCGTCACCTGCTTTGGCAACAGAAAATTCCGAGGGCGGCGCGTCGCAGGTAAAAACGGCTCCGGCTGTTCCGGTACCCAAACCTCCGCGCGAGGCGCAGGCGGGGAAACCAGAGTTCAAGATTGTAAAACTAGACCGCGCACAGGAAGTAGTGCAAAAACTCTTGAAGTTCCCCGGAGCACCCTTAGCTATTAGCGCGCACCCCGAACTTATTGAACATATGCTGGCACCACTGGTAGAAGCTGCTTCGATTAACGTAGCCCGTCAGTTCCCAGAAGGTACTGACTTAGATCAAACTGGGCAACTGACAGTCGTCCACGTGGCTTACCCGGAAGGAACGGGGCAAGCTCCAGAAGTAATGGCGGTGGAAGTTCACCGCGTCGCCCAAAGAGGCTGAAAACCAGCTGATTTGAATAAGCGCATTGCGGGCTTGGCTACCGCGTAGGCAGTGTGCTTAGGCAAAGGGCGCCCTTTCAAGTCAAAGGGGAGTTTTCTTTAGGCTTCTACTAAAACGGTGACCGGACCATCATTAGTAAGTGAAACCTGCATATTCGCCCCAAAAACTCCGGTTGCCACGGAGAGGCCATGGACTTCGCGAAGTTCAGTAACCACCGCGTCAACCAGGGGCTCAGCAACTTCACCCGGAGCCGCGGCTACCCAAGAAGGACGCCGCCCCTTGCGCGTATCACCGTAGAGAGTGAACTGGCTAATCACCAAAACTGCGCCACCAACTTCGGAAACGGATTTCTCAGCTTCCATAATCCGCAGCCCCGCGATTTTAGCAGCTACCTTTTTGACTTCCGCCGGCCCGTCAGTGTGGGTAACTCCCAGCAAAACGCACAAACCTGCGCCGGAAATCTCTCCGACTACCTCACCGGCGACACTTACCGAAGCGCCATTAACTCTTTGGATTAAAGCGCGCATTAAACCTCCCGCGGACGCAGGTTAACCCCACGTAATTCAGCGCCGGGACGCTGCGCCGGAGAAGCCGAAGACTTCCCTTCCGGATCGACAATAACTTCTTGCAACGCAGGAACTTCTTCATCCCCCTGTGCGACGCTAAGCGGCAAATCAATGGCTAAGCCGCGGCGCACCAACGCTAATGCTACTGGCCCCAAGTCGGCGTGGCGAGCAACTGAAGTTACCGTACCCACCGCGCGAGCGCCAGCTTTCACTACAGCCCCGGGTTTCACCTGTACTGACTGGGAACCATCGAGTTGCAACAGCACCAGACGGCGCGGGGGCTTCCCTAAGTTAACAATCCGAGCCACTGACTCTTGCCCACAGTAGCAGCCTTTTTGTAAATGTACCGCCGTGCGCAACCAGTCCAACTCGTGGGGAAGTGCCTTCTCATCAACTTCCATCGCAAAAGCAGGGCGTAAATCTTCAATGCGCAGCGCATCCCAGGCATTGCGCCCCGCCCAGGGGCAGGATGAGCTAGAAAAGTCCGCAGCCTCCCAAGCCTGGCGGAACTGGGACAGACACGCGGTTTCCACCAATAGGTAGAGGCGTTTACGAGCCTTAGCCGGATGGCTAAAGTCAACAGGCGTATAGGTAGCCCCACCTAAAGTGACCCCCGGCCACGGGTCTACCCAAGAAAATACCGCTCCTGGAAGGGCGCTTAGTTTTTCGCGTAACTGCACAATTTTCGTTGCCGGGCAGACGGTAGCAACCGCGGTGTAACGCTGGGAAACATCGGTTACTTCTACGCGGAGCATAAACTGCATACGCTGCAAGAACTCTACTAAATCAGTTGCTTTGGCGCCCTCGAGAAGTAAGAAAGTTGCCTGCCCGTCATCCCAAGCGGCACACGCGAACTGAATCCGCCCCTGCGGATCCAAAAGTAGCAACTCACGACTATCTGCCGGAGTCATTCCTGAGAGAATCTGCGAAGACAGGGTAGTTAGCCATGAAAGCCGGTCGGGCCCGGCCACCTGTACCACCGCTAAATCCGAAAAATCGGTCAGAGCACGGCCAGCTTCAAGCTCCCACTGCTCGGTGGATAAATCCCCGTAATGGTGCACAATAAGAGGGTTTTCAGTAGATAAGACTGCTTTGGGAAGCGCTGCTGTGAAAGCCTGCTCACTCATCGATAACCCCCGCTAAAGCCGGTCCGTCCGGGAGCAGTTCGATAGTCTCTGCCTGCGCTACTTTTGCCAGCCGTCCGGAAAGGGTAATTTCTGAATCGGTAAACTGCAACGATTCAACTAGGAAAAGGTCACTTTCTGCTACGCCGAGCATCAGCTGCCCGTACTCTAACGTGCGAGACTGTGGGGCAGCGGCCGAAACATCCAAAGTTAGCTGCACGCGCGGACCCTTTGCGGTGCCTTGCCAGAGGGAAATATTGCCGGTGTTAGAAGCCGAAGTGGCTTGAATTAGCACGCCTTCAGGGAATTTCGGGTGCGTTTGGATTTGCCAAAAACCCGTGGTCTGCCAGGCAAGAGTAGTCTTTTCTAAAGTGGCAACGCCGGTAGCTACCGAGGCTTCGTTATCTAACACGACGCCCGGTTGGGTGCGCCAAATTGTGCGGCGCAGGCGCAGTTGGTCACCGACTACCTGGATATCGTATTCGATTAGGCAGTTACTTGCGGGGTGGGCAGTTTCCGCAGATTTTTCCGAGGGCGTGTCGGTAAAAACGCCCCAGCCTTGCCAAGTCCCCAAAAGCCAAGTTAAAGGCGCTACTTTTAAAGGCAGATTCTCTGGAATGTGGATCATCTTCAAACCCTAACTGTGTGGTTAAAACTAGAAAGCCCCGGTACGAATCAGCACGTAGATTGGCATGACGGCTAACAGGAATTTCATGGCTCCGCGGGCAAAAGCTGCTTTTTCATTGGACTGGCGGTTATGTTCGCCAAATAGTGCGTCCACGGTGGCAATTACCCCTCCTAAGGCAAAACCTAAGCTGGTGGTTAACAGGATGATACCTACCGTGGGGTCGATTTTAGTTGAAAGTGAGTCTAAAGCCAGATGGGCGATGCGCTGATGGTTATCGAGCTGTGTGGCAACGAATCCCAGTGCCAAACCTGAGAGGCTGCCGGCTGAGACCGCGCCAATCGCATTAGTTAGTAGGGTAGAGCCCACTTGGTTACCGACCACGGCAGCAGCGACCATAATGGTGCAGACCAGCAAGATAGTGGACCAAAGCTGTGAGGATTCCAAAGCCACCCAGCCAGAGCCGATAATGGCAACTAGCGCGCCGAAAACTGAAGTTGAAATGGATTCGATCAGATTTAGTCGAGGCATAGCGCGTTGCATTTCCACAATGGCAGCGACCAGGACGCTTAATCCGGCTGAGATTCCCGCCCAAGCCAGGTCGCCGGTGAGGCGAATCACGATGATATTGATAATGCCAACTACCAAGATGGTGAAAAGTGCGCCGTGTCGGGAAGGTGTTCCAGCTAAGTCGCGCCAACCATAGGCGAGGATGACTACTGCCACGGCAACGGTGAAAGTGATGACGTCGTGTTGGTTCGTCAGGGCAAAGAGGGAAGCCATTACCAACAGTAAGAGAACTACTGTGGTTGCAGAAAGGTAACGAAGCGGGAGTTTAATGATCTTCCCGAACTGGTCGTTTTCGTTGAGAACATCAAGGAAAAACCGCTTTTTCTGGGCGCGGTGTTTGCTTCTGGAAGCGTGCGTTTTAACTTCTTTCACACTTCGATATTCCCATAATGTGGCGGTTTGTGGGAATTGGTTTTAAAATTAGTAGTGACATTGAGTTAATAAAGCCCCGGGCTCCAACTTTTGCCACCACGAGTGGCCTTCGCGCCGACAGGCGCTTTTTAACTCAATGTCCTTTTTTGTGCGCTGTGAGAGGCAGAGGCTTCGCATTTCGGGGTTATTGGACAGTTCTTATTGATTTTGTTTGGGTTTTTCGTTGTTG
>JAUNKY010000004.1:85821-103072 GCA_030532515.1 Actinomycetaceae bacterium | reverse complement strand
ACAACAACCAACCCCTTCCAAGGCCAGCGTTGCAACGATCCCTAGAACTCAAGAAGCCAGTTCTTAGGTAAGGGGGGTAAACAGCAGCCATCGTAAATGCTCCGACTGCCAAAATCGCGCTACGTATACTCTTGCCGGTCAATGTACGTAAATCGTTTTAGGGAGGATCCGGGAGAGGGAAGTTTAGACCCGGATTTTGAAACTCGTATCAAATTTACGTTTTGATACGAGTTATCCCCGTTTTACGACCGGTTTTACCCATAACTCGTATCAAAAACCGTTTTTGATACGAGTTATCCGCATTTTGTGCTGATTTTAGGTGATAACTCGTATCAGTTTGCGATTTTGATACGAGTTTAAGATTCTGCGTAGGTAAGCGCCCAGGTAAATGCGCAGGTACGCGTGGAAGTTAGCCCTAAGTCAAATGCGTCAGCACGCGTGGAAGTTAGCCCTGAGATAAACGCTTACCTACGCGAAAAGGTATAGCTGTTGGCACCACTTGCCACGTTAACTTGGACTCTGAAGCCAGCAGCAACTGAAACTAACAAACACTTGAAAGTGGAAGCCACTAACTGATTAACCTACTAAAGTTCCAGCAACTGATTGCCCAAAGTTGCCGTAGAGATTAGCTTTCCGCCCTCGGAAAAAATCTGAATCTGATGCACGCAACGGGTCTTGCCTAACTTCACCGCGGAAGCTACCGCCGTAACGGTAGTCCCCACTCCGGGACGTAAATGCGAAATCGTTAAATCGGTGCCCACAGCCGTGCGCGCTAACCCATCCTCGGCTGCTAACTGCTGAGCGTAAGCAATAGAAGCCAGCGACCCCGCAGTTTCAGCCAAAGCTGCCGAAGCACCCCCGTGTAAAAACCCCGCCGGCTGTACGTTACCAGCTACAGGCATCTCTACTACAGTCCGTCCAGGGGATAACTCAACAATACGCATTCCCATACGGGACATGAGAGAATCAGGAGAGAAAGAAAAATTATCACTCATGGCACTATCGTGTCACGAAAACTTGCCCAGCGCCAAGGAATCAAAATGAGCGAACCAAAACTACTGATTATTGACGGACACTCCATGGCATTTCGCGCCTTCTACGCACTGCCAGTTGAAAAGTTCACTACTACCACCGGGCAAGCCACCAACGCCGTCTACGGGTTCATCACCATGCTGCTACGGCTCATCGAAGAGCACCAACCCACTCACCTGGCAGTAGCCTTTGACACCAGCTCAGGATCCTTCCGCAACACGGAATACAGCGAGTACAAAGCGGGTCGCGCGGAAACCCCACAAGAGTTCAAAGGCCAAGTAGGACTAATCAAAGAAGTCCTTGAAAATATGGGCATCACCTGGCTAACCGCAGAAGGCTACGAAGCAGATGACATTTTGGCCACTCTGGCTACCTCTGGTGAAGCTGAGGGAATGCAGGTGCTTGTTGCCTCTGGCGACCGCGACTCTTTCCAACTGATCACCGATAACGTGAAAGTCATCTATCCGGGGCGGACTCCGGCAGACCTAAAACTTATGGACGCAGCCGCAGTAGAAGCACGTTACGGAGTCCCACCCAAATGGTATCCGCATATCGCTGCTCTGACCGGCGAGAAAGCCGACAACCTACCGGGCGTGCCTGGCGTGGGTGAAAAAACCGCTGCCCAATGGGTACAGCAATACGGCGGGTTAGAAGGAGTCATTGCCAACGCCGCTAAAATTGGGGGGAAACGCGGGGAAGCCTTGCGCGAAAGCATTCCCGACGTAGAACGCAACCGCCGCTTAAATGAACTGCTCACAAATATTTCCCTTCCCGTAGAGGTAACTGCCCTTAAACGGGCGGCAATCAACCGCAGCGGGTTAAATGACCTGTTTGACGCGTTAGAGTTTAACCGCCTCCGTCAACGCGTATTCGCCTTAGACGGACCAAGCGAGAACCCAGAAGAAACAGGAAATGAAGAGAGTCCTACGGTTACGCTGCAGCTAGAGACAGAAATCAGCAAACTCACTGCTTGGATTAAAGCCGTGCCTCCAAATCAGCCGCTGGTACTTGCTGCAGAACTAATCGGTAGGGAAGTGGATGCGCTTTGCCTGTACTACGTAACTGAGAATGTTGGCGAAGCATTTGCCTGTGAGCCACGCGATTTAAACGCCACCCAAATAGCCGAACTGGAAAAGCTGTTAACCACCCACCCGGTGATTACCCACGACGGAAAACGACTTAGGCACGCATTTAAAGCTACGGGATGGAAGCTTTCACAACCAGCTGGTGACGTGGAACTAGCTGCCTACTTGCTGGGACCAGACCAACGCAACTATGCGCTGCCTACTTTGGCTGAAAAATACTTGGGACTTACCTTAGCTGGAGAAGCAGAACAACTGACCTTGCTAAAAGACTTCACTAATCTAGCTAACAGTGCGCAAGCAATCGCCCAGTTAAACGCAGAGTTTACAAAGCTACTGAAACGCGATGACCTATGGGATCTCTACCAAAACTTGGAAATCCCGGTACAGGGTGATTTATTCGAACTTGAAGACACCGGGATTGCCATGTCCCTGGAAGTGCTACAGCAGCTTTTGGCCGAATTTACTGAACAGGTAGAACGTGCCGAAGAATCTGCGTATAACGCGATTGGACATAAAGTAAATCTGTCGTCGCCAATGCAGCTGCAGACGGTGCTCTTTGAAGAACTGCAGATGCCCAAAACGAAGCGCACTAAGCGAGGGTACACCACTAACGCCGAAGCTTTAGTGGAACTCTACGCCAAGACGCAGCATCCGTTCTTAAAGTTTTTGCTAGAACACCGAGACAAGATTAAGCTTCGCCAAATTGTGGAAGGCTTGTTGAATGCCGTAGATTCTGACGAGCGCATTCACACTACTTTCCAACAAACTGTAGCAGCTACCGGACGGCTCTCTTCAACAGACCCGAACTTACAAAACATTCCGGCGCGTACTGCCGAAGGTATGCGGATTCGCGCAGCCTTTGTCCCCGGACCGGGATTCGACCACCTAATGACAGTTGACTACTCCCAAATTGAAATGCGTCTAATGGCCCACATGTCAGCAGATGCAGGGTTGATTGAAGCCTTCAATCTGGGGGAAGACCTGCACCGTACCACAGCGGCAATGGTATTTGGCGTACCAGTTGAGGAAGTCACGCCGGCGCTGCGCTCACAGATTAAAGCCACCTCATATGGTTTAGCCTATGGCCTGTCATCCTACGGGCTATCCCAACAACTGGGCATCTCAGTGCCCGAAGCTGCGAAACTTCGCGACGCCTACTTAGAGCGCTTCGGTGGAGTTGCCCGCTTCCTAGGGCAAGTTGTTGAGGACGCTCGGGAACGCGGTTATACCGCCACAATGATGGGGCGGCGCCGTTATCTGCCTGATTTGAATGCTTCTAACCAACCTTTACGAGCTATGGCAGAACGAGCCGCATTAAACGCACCTATCCAAGGATCGGCAGCAGATATCATCAAACTGGCGATGCATCAGGTAATGGAGAAGTTTAAAGCCCAGGGATTGGCTTCCCGAGTGCTTTTACAAGTCCACGACGAACTGGTCCTTGAAGTTGTGGAAAGCGAAGTCCAGCAAGTAACCCAGATCGTGACAGAAGTGATGGGAAGTGTAGTGAAGCTGAGCGTTCCACTAGACGTTTCAGTTGGAGTCGGTTCTTCTTGGCAGGCAGCCGCCCACTGAGAGACGCACTAATTGAGAGGTATCTCTCTTAAAACAATTTACTGCAGGGATAAAAACAGCTATTTAAAAGGCTCTCTGTCCTGATAGTATTATATTTGGTGTGTTTTACAGATTAGTGTTTGTAAAATACGCTAAAGAAATTGTCCATTACTAGATATAAAAAACGGGGAACATATTTTTATGACCACCTCTAAGCCCCAGATCGAGCAGATTGCCGTTAACGACATTGGCTCGCGCGAAGACCTGATCGCAGCTATCGACGAAACCTTCAAGTACTTCAAGGAAGGCGACATTGTCGAAGGTACTGTTGTGAAGGTAGACCACGACGAAGTTCTGGTAGACATCGGCTACAAGACCGAAGGCACCATTCTTTCTCGTGAACTGTCCATCAAGCACGATATTGCTCCAGAAGATATCGTCAAGGTGGGCGACAAGATTGAAGCTCTTGTCCTCCAGCTGGAAGACAAAGACGGCATGCGTCTGCTGCTGTCCAAGAAGCGCGCTCAGTACGAACGTGCATGGGGCACCATTGAAAAGGTTAAGGAAGAAGACGGCATCGTTACCGGTACCGTTATCGAGGTTGTTAAGGGCGGCTTGATCCTTGACATCGGTCTGCGTGGCTTCCTGCCAGCTTCCCTGGTTGAAATGCGTCGCGTTCGCGACCTGGCTCCATACATTGGCCGCGAACTGGAAGCAAAGATCATCGAACTGGACAAGAACCGCAACAACGTTGTTCTGTCCCGTCGTTCCTTCCTGGAACAGACTCAGTCCGAAGTACGCACCAACTTCCTGCACACCCTGCAGAAGGGCCAGGTACGCACTGGTGTAGTTTCCTCCATCGTAAACTTCGGTGCATTCGTTGACCTGGGCGGCGTAGACGGCCTGGTACACGTTTCCGAACTGTCCTGGAAGCACATCGACCACCCAGCAGAAGTTGTTGAGGTTGGCGACGAAGTAACCGTAGAGGTACTGGAAGTAGACATGAGCCGCGAACGCGTCTCCCTGTCTCTGAAGGCAACCATGGAAGATCCATGGCAGGCATTCGCACGTACCCACGCTCTGGGCCAGGTAGTTCCAGGCAAGGTTACCAAGCTGGTTCCATTCGGTGCATTCGTACGCGTTGAAGACGGCATCGAAGGTCTGGTTCACATCTCTGAACTGGCACAGCGTCACATCGAAGCACCTGAACAGGTTGTCAAGGTAGGCGACGGCGCATTCGTTAAGATCATCGACATTGATCTGGAACGTCGCCGCATCTCCCTGTCCCTGAAGCAGGCAAACGAAGGCGTAGACCCAACTTCTGAAGACTTCGACCCATCCCTATACGGTATGGCTGCCGAATACGACGAAAACGGCAACTACAAGTACCCAGAAGGCTTCGACCCAGAAACCCAGGAATGGATGGAAGGCTACGAAGCACAGCGCGAAGCTTGGGAAGCAGAATACGCTGCAGCTCAGGAACGCTGGGAAGCTCACAAGGCACAGGTTGCTAAGGCACTGGAAGAAGACGTTGAAGAAACTCCAGCTCCAGTAGAAGAAGAAGCATCCTACGAAACCCCAGTTGAAAACGAAGGCACCCTGGCTTCTGACGAAGCTCTGGCTGCTCTGCGTGACAAGCTGACCGGTAACTGAGCATCAGTTAACTGGGCTTCACCAGTTTAGTAGGCACACCGCCTAACTAAGCAAAAAGCAAATATTAAATGTGCGGGTGGATAATCCACCCGCACATTTATTTATACACTCCCAGATCATATACGCTTTGTGAATCAATCCCCTCTATAATAGAAGCGGACTCAAAGTGAAAGGCACCACAAAATGCAGGTAAAGGCTCCCGCAGACAAACTCTGGATTGGTTTAACCGGCGGCATCGGCTCAGGCAAAAGCACTATCAGCAAACTACTTGCAGGCTACGGAGCACATATTGTAGATGCAGATGTGCTGGCCCGCCAGGTTGTTTGCCACCCCCCAGTACTAAACGAATTAGCGGAGCACTTTGGCGACGAGATCCTCACCGATACTACGCCACCATTGCTGATTCGTCCCGCCTTAGCTGACATTGTCTTTCATGACGACGAAAAACTGCATGAGCTTAACGAAATCATGCACCCAAAAATCGCTGACGCAGCTTTAGACGAACTCTACAAAATCGGCAGTCGGGAAGTAGCCGTCTATGACGCTGCCATCCTGGTTGACCACGGACGTCCACCCTGCCTGGACCTGGTAATCGTAGTGGTCGCCGATGAAGCCACTCGCATTAAACGTCTGGTTGAGCATCGTCTCATGTCTGAAACCGACGCAAAAGCGCGCATCGCCAACCAATTAACGGATGAACAACGCGCGCTTCACGCCGACTATATTATCGATAACTCCGGAAGTATCAGTGAGCTGGAGCAACAGGTGCAACAGTTATGGGATGTAATTCAACAGCATCCAAAACTGCAGGGTTAGTATCAAACGGCACCATCGGGTGGTCGATTAGTTTATGCCCTAAACGCAGCAAATCTTGATCGACCCCACCCGGGGTAAGCGCCATCTTCCAGTCCCGGTGCATATCGTAAAGATCCGGTTCCAAATACCCAATCTTTACAACCACAAGATCAGCATCCTGCGGGCGCAGCCCCACTGCAGAGAAACGTTCCATATCAGCAAACTGGTTACGGTTTTGGGTAATCACCACATCTAAACCAGTTTCCTGGTCAATTCCGTCAACTGTGCGCATAACGCGAAGCACCGCAGAAGTGCCTCCCATGGCGTCCTCGGCAATATTCGTCACCTTAGCACGCAAAGCCTGAGGTCCCGGCCAACGCGCGTCAATTTTGCCGCCAACTTGGAAGTCGGCCACCTGACCTACCCCAGTTTTCTCTGCCAACTCAACCGAAGCCGCATCGTGTAGGGAAACGCAAATAGTATGTAGCTTCCCTGACATGGTGGGCTCCCACTGTAGCAAATGATGAAGCGCATAAGTCACGTCATTGCCACCCCCAGCTCCCGGATTGTCCCCAGAATCGGAGATGAATGTGGGGCGCTGCGCAGTTTCTGCCCAGGCCAAGCAGTTTTCCATCGTATCCACGGGGGCGACGAATTCGAACTCGTCGCGCGCATCCCAAATCTCTTGCGCCCACGCCAGAGTCAAAGCACTGATTTCTTCTGCCGGTAGATCACCGGTTACTACGACGGCTGCTTTACAACGCGGTTGATCAGCCCAGGCAAAACCGATCCAAAAAGCGGCGTCGAGGATTCCTGGCAACGCTTCTAAATAAGGAATCCGCGCATACAGGCGCTTCGCAGGTTCGATGCGGGTGGAAGTCTTTTCGCCGGGTAGCAAAATGGGGATATGAACCAGGCTCTTCACCGGCTTTCCCTGCCCGGACAGCAGTCGCATTGCCAGGTTATACATGGCGCGGCGGCGGGACTCGGAAGAATCCTCATGCGGTGCCATCCGGTAGGTAGTCAGCAAATCGCAGGCATTAAAAAGTACTTCCGACATATTTCCGTGTAAGTCGGTGGAAAGAGAGACCATTACGTCTGGTCCGATCACTTCGCGCAGGGCAGTGATCAGGTCGCCCTCGGCATCTAAGAGCCCCTCGACGCTCATTGCGCCGTGGACGTCGAAGAAAAGCCCATCAAGTGGTGCTTCGGCGTGGAGCCGCGCCACACCGGAAACGATTTCTGCTTTCCAAGCGTCATAGACAGGGCGGTGAATGACTCCGCCGGGAAGCGCCCGCGCATGGAAAACTGGTAGCCAGTCGATGGCTTGGCTCCAAGTTTCATCTCGCCAGGCATAACGCTGCATCATTTCAGCGCCGCGAAGCACCGTGAAGTTATGTTCGTAGGAAAGTTGGGGAGAGAACGTTGAAGATTCGATATGAATACCGCAGATCGCTACCCGAGGGCGCCAAATTTGAGGTAATTCCATAGTGATACTCCTTTGTAGATGAAACTGGATGGTTAAAGCGTTGGAATGTGTAGGATGATCGGCAGGTCTGATGTTACTGGTGGTAGTGGCAGGGTAGCCCCCGGATGGATTGCCACTGGTTGGGACTCACCTTCCCAGTACCAAATGCCCTGTTGGGTAGGGAAGTCTGCCGGTACTTGGAAGTGAGTGGCCGTGGGGTTGAGAATCATTACGGCTAAACCGGCCAGAGGATGATCTGCCGGTAGATGCAGATAGCGCTCATTGGTTGGGGAAGGGACGCAACGTGGCTCGGCTGCGTGGCGAATCCAGGGGCGTGAACCATAGATGAACTGACCGTAGTGCTGCATCCAAGCACCTAAACCGCGGATGATGGTGGCTTGACGCGTTTCTAAACTGCCATCAGCGTTTGGCCCCACATTGATCAGCAGGTTACCACCTTTGGCAACAACGTCAATGAAGTAGTGCAGTAACTCTTTAACACTTAGGAAATCGGTGTCTGCCTCGTTGTGGTTTACTCCAAACGACTTTGCTAGGCCGCGGGTGGATTCCCAGGCGACGTCTAAGGTTTTATCGACGTGCGTGTATTCGCGGGTAAGGTAACCGTGGTAGGGGACTCCCCACCGGTCGTTGACAATCCCGTCTGGACTTTTTGCAAAGAACGCTTTAAAAAGTTCGGTGAGACTGAAATCGTCATCTCCCTTACCAGCATCTGGCCAATCAATATCGTTCCAAAGTAGCTTGGGGGAAAACTTTTCGATTAGTTCCATTAACTGTTCGAAAGCGTAGGCGGCGAACTGGGGGTCATTGCGACGGTAAGCGAAGATATCCCGGTCGGATTCGATTGGCGGAAAATCTGATACGTGCCAGTCTAAAGCACCTGAGAAATAAAGACCGACTTCTACGCCGGCAGCGCGAGTTAGCTCAGTAATAACTTGGATTACGTCAACGCCACTACCGCGCCAAGCACTGTTGAAACTGGTTGAGTCAGTATCCCACAGGCAGAAACCGTCGTGGTGTTTAGTAGTGGGCACAATATATTTTGCTCCGGCATCGATAAGCAGCTGTACTGTTTCGGTGAGTTTATCGACGTCTGGTCGGAAACCGGTGGTGAAATCTTCGTAGGAAGTGCCCACTCCGAAGGTTTCTTCATGGAATTTTCGGCAGGGGGAATCCATTATGCGCCAGGTATTGCCATACCATTCAGCGTACTGGTGGTAGGTGTAGGCGGCTTCTACACCGTGGTATTCGCCCGTTGGTTGGTAGGCCCAGGCGGGAACAGAGTAGAGCCCGTAGTGGATGAAGAATCCTAGCTTTGCGTCTTTAAACCAGCGGGGGGTTACCGGTTGCGGATAGTTGGCTTTTGCCGCTAAATGGGCGGGACCAACGCGGTTTTCGAAGTTAACCATAATCTGCTCACTAATAGTTGCGTGGTAAGTGATTAAAGTGCCGCAGTTTCTGCATTTGCAACTGGCTTATTCCAAAGCGGTGCTCCCGGGGTGGGGAGCAGACGGCTACGAGCCGCTTTATCTAAGCCAATCAGGGCAGAGTGTCGGCGGTGGGTGGAGAGCTCAACTTCGAGCTCTTCCGAAACCATTGAGAGGCAGGCGTTGTAGAGGGCGGCGCGGACAGCAGCCTTAAACAAACCGACCTCGGAAAGGGAACCCCCCAGGATAACTGCCTGCGGATTCAAGAAGTTAACCAAAGGAGCAAGTGCTTCGCCAAGGCGGGTGCCTGCATTGCGGATCGCTGAGGTTACCTGTGGGTCGGCATGCTCAGCAGTTTTTATAAGTTCTTGCATATTGGGTAAATTAAGTCCCTGTTCTGCCAAGATTTTCCGGATGGAATACCCGGAAGCAATCGTTTCCAAACAGCCTACGCGCCCACAGGCGCAGGTGATTTCGGTGGAGGGGAAAGAAAAGGTATGGGTGATGTCGCCGCCCAGGCCATTGCCTCCGGTGTAGGGTTTTCCATCGATTACGTAACTTGCCCCAATCCCGGAACCGGTTTTTACGTAGATGAAATTCTGGTAGTTTTGGGCGGTGGCACCCACTTCTCCGAGGGCGGCAGCGCGTGCGTCATTGTCAATATATGCGGGGCAATTGAGACGCTCTGAAAGTAGGGAAGTGACGGGGACGTTGCTCCAGTTCGGCATACGCGCCGGCGCAATTACCATTTGTGTTTCTGGGTTTACCGGACCGGGTAGGGCCAGGGCGCAAGCGGTGAAGCCCTTTAAGCGACCGTCATATTCAGCTAGCATTTCAAGCCAGGTGGCAGCGATTTGGTCGAGGATAATTTCTGGACCGTCGCTGATTTCAAGCGAGATTTCCTTCGTCTTTACAAGATGACCTGCCCAGTCGGTGATTGCTAGTAAGGCGTGCTTCGAACCGAGCTCGCCAATTGCAATAACTGCCCTTGGTTCAACTACTTTAAACTGGGCAGCGCGGCGGCCACCGGTAGAGGCGGAAGTGCCGACGACGGTGATTAACTTTTGTTCTAAAAGAATGCGCGTGAGGTTTGAAGCAGTCGAGGCAGATATGTCCAGAATGTTCTTAATATCAGCGCGCGACGACGCTTCTCCATTTTGAATCAGCTGGTAGGCGGCTTGGAGTAGCTCTGGTTTTACTGCAGGAGACACCTGATTTTTCCTTGCAAAATAGCGGGTCTAATAAACGAGTTATTGCAACTTCTTGTAATAAGTCTAGCGTATTTTCTAAAAAGTTATCGAAAGTTATCACAAAGTAACCAAAATCCTGCTAGTCTCAAATTATCGGAAACTCGGCAGCCGATTTAAAACGCCGAATTCGAAAGGAGTTTCAAGGATGAAACGGATTAACCGAATGCGTCAGGTGCTGGCAGTTGCCGCAGCTGGTGCACTTGTCACGGGCTTAGCTGCCTGTGGCAGCTCTTCAACCCCACAGGGTGCGGCTAAACCAGACGCCGGTACCTCCACCCAGGCAGGCGGTTCTTCTATCAGTGTTGCGCTGAAGACACCTACCTGGATTCTCCCAATTTCCGTACCTGGCAAGACCCAAGGCGAAAACGGTATTTTCCGCTCCATGCAATGGCCTGCCTTGTTTGACTTCACTCTCGAAGGAAACGCCAAGTACAACCTTGATGCCGAACGTTCCCTGGCCAACGTGCCAGAACTGAGCGAAGACGGCAAGACCTACACCATTACTTTGAAGGATATGAAGTGGTCAGATGGCACCCCACTGACCACTCGTGACATCGAGTTCTGGTTCAACCTGATTAAGTACAACAAGGACGAATGGGCTTCCTATCGTAAGGGTAACTTCCCAGACAACGTAGCCTCTTTCGAAGTTGTTGACGAAAAGGTTATTAAGCTGACCACCACCGAAGTCTACGCACCGGGCTTCTACATGGGTAACCAGCTGGCAGCTCTAACTCCACTTCCACACCACGTTTGGGCAAAGACTTCCGATGACGGCAAGATCTCTGACGATGACCGTACCGAAGCTGGCGCAAAGGCAATCTTCCAGTACCTGAAGAAGGCTTCTGAAGATCCAGCCTCGTACGGTAAGAACCCACTGTGGCAGACCGTTTCTGGCCCATGGAAGCTCGCTTCCTACACTCCTTCGGGCGAAGTTAAGCTGATGGCAAACGAAGCTTACACCGGTTCCGACAAGGCAAAGGTAAAGGAAGTTGTCTTCAAGCCATTCACCTCGGATGACTCGGAATTCAACACCCTGCGCTCGGGCGGTATCGACTACGGTTACATTCCAGCTGGTTCCATTTCAGAACGTGGCTACATCGAATCCCAAGGTTACAAGGTTTCTCCATGGTACGGTTGGTCCATCACCTACATGCCAATGAACTTCGCTAACCCTAAGACCGGCCCAATCTTCAGGCAAAAGTACATCCGTCAAGCACTTCAGCAGCTAATTGACCAAGAATCCATCTCTAAGGTCATTTGGCAAGAAATGGCTGCCCCAACCTGTGGCCCTGTACCACAGAAACCAGGTAAGGCAGGCTCCTTGGATGGCTGTGCATACGGCTTCGCCCCTGAAAAGGCAAAGGAACTTCTGGAATCCCACGGTTGGAAGATCAACCCAGACGGCGTCACCACCTGTGAACGCCCAGGTACGGGAGCAAATGAATGTGGTGAAGGCATTGCTGCCGGCACCGAACTGCGCTTCGTAATGATCTCTCAGTCCGGCTTCACTGCCACCACTAAGATGATGGCAGAACTGAAGTCCCAGTTCTCTAAGCTTGGCATCGTCTTGGAAATCCAGGAAGTGCCAGACTCAGTAGCCGTCTCCCAAAAGTGCAAGCCCGATACTGAATGTAACTGGGACTTGTCCTTCTTCGGCTCACAAGCATCCTGGTACTACCCAGTTTACGCATCCGGTCAGCGCCTCTTCGCTACCGATGCGCCAGTAAACTTGGGCTCCTACTCGGATGCAAAGGCTGACGAACTGATTCAAAAGACCCTGGTATCTGCTGACGAATCAGCAATGCAGGAATACAACGATTACCTGGCAGAAGACCTGCCAGTACTGTGGATGCCTAACCCAGTTGCCCAGGTATCTGCCTACAAGGCTGATATCAGTGGCATCGATCCACAGGAACCAACCTTGGGTATGTACCCACAGGACTGGTCTCGTAAGTAATCATCTCGTCGCACCAATCTAGGTGGGGTTACCTAAGCCAAAACAGCGCTTAGGTAACCCCACCGCCAGAAAGGCTAACACCAAATGGGGCGTTACATTCTGAAACGACTAGGACAAGCGATTATCGTGATGTTCCTGGTCACCTTCCTCACTTTCCTCATCCTGCATCTGCTTCCAGGTGGAGCGGCTCGCTCCGCACTTGGCAAGGAAGCCACTGAAGCACAGTTGATGGCCTACAACGCACAGATGGGTTACGACCAGCCCTTCATCATCCAATACGGCATGTACCTGGGACGCCTTTTCCAAGGCGATTTGGGCTTCTCATTCCAACAAAACCAGGAAATCTCTGCGTTAATCTCCCAACGTATGCCAAAAACCATTGTCCTAAGTCTTCTGTCCACTATCGTGGCAGTTACGATCGCAGTGCCACTGGGCGCTCTTCAGGCAGTTCGCCGTAACAAAGCTGCCGACTACATCATCACCGGCATCGCCCTGCTGGCTTACGCAACGCCACTGTTCTTCCTCGGCATGTTGCTGATCGTCCTTTTCTCCCAAGTCTGGCCAATTTTGCCACCCCAAGCCCCCCAGGGATTCACCCTCGCAGAAATCTTCTCGCAATGGCAAGGACTAATCCTTCCGGTGATTACGCTGGCAATCGTCGCGCTTGCTGCATTCACCCGCTACGTGCGTTCAACTATGGTTGACAACCTCAACGAGAACTACATTCGTACCGCGCAAGCCAAGGGCCTCTCTCCGGCACGCGTCACCCTAAAGCACGCCCTGGGGAACTCACTATTCCCTGTAATCACCCTGCTGGGCATGTACGTGCCACACCTGTTCTCAGGTGCGCTGGTGGTCGAATCCCTCTTTAACTATCCGGGGATGGGCTTAATGTTCTGGCAAGCCACACAAACACGTGACTATCCAGTGCTTTTAGCCGTTACCTTGATTGTCTCGTTCGCCACCGTAATTGGCGCCCTCTTAGCAGACATCGCCTACGCCATGGTTGACCCACGCGTACGACTTTCAGGAGGCAAATAATGTCAGAGCCAAAAACCACTCGGCGACGCGCTGGCATGGGCCGCCAAGGCGTAGCCGTATTCTTTGAAAATAAGCTTGCCGTCTTTGGTCTCTCCCTGGTAATCTTCCTGGTCCTTTTCTCCTTCGTAGGACCACTGATTTACCAATCCGAGCAAGTCCACACGAACCTCGCACAGGTTCACATTGCCCCGGGCAAAGACGGCTTTATTCTTGGTACCGATGGAGTTGGCTACGACCAGCTGGGACGTCTCATGTTAGGCGGACAAACCTCACTGGTTGTTGGCCTTTCTGCCGGGCTGCTGGCCACCGCATTTGGCACTATCTGGGGAGCAACCGCCGGCTTCGTCGGAGGCTGGGTAGACGCTGTGATGATGCGTATCGTAGACTCCCTAATGTCCATCCCCGCCCTATTCCTATTCATGCTGATCGCAACCATCGTGACACCAACTATTCCGATTTTGGTGCTGGTTATCTCAGCGTTCGCATGGCTAAACCCAGCGCGTATGGTCCGCGGCGACTCCATCGCTCTGCGCTCACGCGAATTCGTCACCGCCATGCGCGGTATGGGCGGTAAACCACTGCGTGCGGTACGCACCCACATTGTGCGCAACGCGATCGGTACCGTCATCGTAAACGCTACCTTCCAGGTAGCAGACGCCGTGCTCTATGTTGCCTACCTATCCTTCCTGGGACTAGGGGTACCACCACCGGCTGCCAACTGGGGTGGCATGCTCTCTACCGGCATCTCCGAAATCTATTCGGGACGCTGGTGGCTGATCTACCCACCTGGCATTGCCATCATCCTGCTGGTACTGGCCTTCAACTTCGTTGGCGACGGCCTGCGCGACGCTTTCGAAGTCCGTCTGCGGAAGAGGTAAAGTAACATGAATACTCAACCACTACTTTCCATCAGAGATCTACACGTCACTATCCCACGTAGAAAAGGACAGGTAACTCCGCTAAACGGGGTGAACCTGGACGTTTACGCCGGACAGACTCTAGGCATCGTAGGTGAATCCGGTTCAGGTAAAACCATGACCGCCCTGGCAGTAATGGGCCTGCTTCCTGCCAACGGCTATGTCGCCAGTGGTGAAATCATCTTTGATGGTGTTGACATCACCAAAGAAAAACCTGAAACCGTGCGTAAACTACGCGGAACCGAAATGGGGATGATTTTCCAAGACCCAATGACCTCGTTAAACCCAACGATGACCATTGGGAAACAAATCGGTGAATCCCTCTTAGTACACCGCAACTACTCACGAAAAGACGCTACTGATGCCGCGATTGAAATCATGCGTCGGGTGGGCATGCCCCGCGCTGAAAAAATCGCTTACGACTACCCTCACCAACTATCCGGGGGCATGCGTCAGCGAGCCATGATCGCAATGGCACTGGTCTGCCATCCAAAACTACTTATCGCAGACGAACCAACCACCGCCTTAGACGTCACCACCCAGATGCAGATCCTGGATCTGTTGGACGAACTAAAGGAAGAATTCGGCTCCGCCGTTATCTTGGTTACTCACGACCTGGCAGTAGTATCTGGACGCGCTGACACCGTAGCAGTTATGTATGCGGGACAAGTCATGGAACAGGCGCCCTCGAAAGAATTCTTCGCCTCTCCAGACCACCAGTACACGCGCGCGCTACTTGCAGCCCTGCCAGAGCGCGCCACCCACTCAGGGGAACGCCTGTACTCGATCCCCGGCATGCCACCTTCCCTAACTGAACCAATCGTTGGCTGCCCATTCGCACCTCGTTGTACCTTCGCAACTGACGAATGCCGCACCAAAACTCCGGTGCTAGTTGGCGAAACCCACAAGGTGGCCTGTTTCCACCCCGGCGGTGAGAAACTGCTGGTTGAAAACTTCTCAGACACTGAAGTGTCACTGGAAGACCAGCCAGTAATTTTGAAAGTTGAAGATGTCTGCAAAGACTTCGAAGCGAAAGCCGGTGGAATCTTCCGCCGCACAGTCGGCACCGTGTCGGCAGTGAAAGACGTATCCTTTGAAGTCCGCCGCGGGGAAACTTTCGGTCTGGTAGGTGAATCCGGTTGTGGTAAATCTACCCTGGGACGAGTAATCGCCGGCCTTGATGAAGCAACTTCGGGGCACGTGGTTGTAGATGGTAAGGATCTTTCCACCCTAACGGGTAGCGATCGCATTAAGTTCCACCGCACGGTGCAGATGATGTTCCAAGACTCTGCAGCTGCGATGGATCCGCGTATGCGCGTGGATGAAATCATCTCCGAACCAATGGCGATCCAAAAGACCGGTAAACGGAAAGAACGCGCGAAACGAACTGAAGAACTGGTTGAAAAAATCGGTTTGCCAGATAACGCGTTGGAACGCTACCCACACGAATTCTCTGGTGGGCAGCTGCAACGTATCGGTTTAGCCCGCTCTTTGGCTCTTAACCCCGATGTAATTGTCTGTGACGAACCGGTTTCCGCCTTAGACGTTTCAGTCCAAGCGCAGGTCTTGAACCAGATGCGCGACCTGCAAAATCAGTACGGGCTATCCTATCTGTTCATTAGCCACGACCTGGCGGTCGTGCGCTATATGTCGGATCGGATTGGGGTTATGTACCTGGGCACCTTAGTGGAAATGGGAGACGCAGATGACGTTACAGAGAATCCGCTGCACCCATACACGCGCGGGCTTATCGACGCCGTACCGCGTATTGATGAGCCAGTCCTAAACCGTGAAAAGTTTAAGATTGAAGGCGAACTGCCCTCTGCGATCAATCCACCTAGTGGCTGTCGTTTCCGAACTCGTTGTCCGTTTGCACAGGCTAAGTGTGCTGATGAAGTCCCGGTTTTGGAAGAAAAAGGCACAGTTGGTCGCAACGGGCACCCACATCAGGTGGCATGTCACTTCCCGTTGCTGCCAAAGGCATAGAAGAGGTTAAAAAATGACGGTGATTGAAGTCTGCGTTGAAGATTTAGCTGGGATTGCTTCTGCCTACCAAGCAGGTGCAGACCGGGTTGAGTTATGCGTGCGCTTAGAGGTAGGCGGCCTGACTCCACCGGATGAGTTAATCAACGGCGCCTTGGATATGATCACCGGATTTCCTACCCCCTTCGCCCTGCGTATCTTAGTACGCGAATACTATGAGAGTTTCATCCACACTCCGCAGCTACAGGCCGACTTGGTACAGGAAGTGGCGCGTTTACGCACCAAGTACGCGCACACTTCCGTACCAGTTGGTTTTGTAGTGGGGGCGTTAGATGAAAATGGGGCAGTACCGGTTGACTTCCTGGAAAAGATGGTAGCTGCCGCTCAGGGGTGGACGCTGGTATTCCACCGCGGGATTGATGCTTGTGTGAATCGAACTGAAGCTTTAGAACGCCTGGTGGCAGCAGGCTTTAATGCGGTTCTCACAGCGGGTGGACACGCTTCGGTTGCTAACTGTGCACAGATGCATGAGGATATTTCCCAAACTGCAGGTAAGCTAACAATTATTGCGTCTGGGGGAGTCCGCGCCCATAATGCGGCGCAGATTCTGCGTGAGACGGGTGCTAGTGAAATCCATTTCCGGGCCCCTTACGCAGATGGGCGGGCTGGTACCGACCCGCAGAATGTAGCGCAGATTGTGGCCGCGATTCGCGGTATGTGAGACGGCTTAGGTGCATTTCTAATTAGCATTTTCCGAGGGCGCCGATAGACCTTATTACAAGTTAACAGCGTTTGCTATTTCCTAGTCTTAATAACACTATTGGGGGGTCCGAATGGACCCCCCAATAGTGTTTACCTATTTAGTTTTACTATGCCTTGCGGCGGCGAATCGCAACGGCAATGGTGCCGGCTACTGCGAAGGCTCCCGCTAGACCCAGTGAAATCGCCATAGTTGAACCAGTCATCGGTAAGCTAGGTTTCTTAACCGCAGGTGGTACAACCGTTTTAACGAACTTCCAGGTGCCGGTGAAAGTGTGGTTTCCGTCGATGGCTTTAACTGCGGTGTCCGCG
>JAUNKY010000004.1:0-85721 GCA_030532515.1 Actinomycetaceae bacterium | reverse complement strand
CTTGGCAGAGTCTTATCAGCCTGAGCTGACTTAAACTCGTAAGTCACCTTCCAAGTAGCTGGAACGAACTGCCAGGTGCCGGTGAAAGTGTGGTTTCCGTCGATGGCTTTAACTGCGGTGTCCGCGTTCCAACCAGTGAAAACCCACTTACCGCCGGTAACAGGTACTTCAGGGAAAGTAGCTGCTACAGCTGGGACATCAGAGCCGTGTACCAGATCCGTCTTAGCTGGTGGCAGCAGCTTAGTTACCTCACTTGGCAGAGTCTTATCAGCCTGAGCTGACTTAAACTCGTAAGTCACCTTCCAAGCCTTCCCCCAGACAGCATTGGCAGTAAGCGTATTCGGATCCAAAATGGTAGTTCCGTCAAAAGCATCTCCACCGAAGAAGTTAGGCATTACGAAAGCAGGTTCAGTTGCCACCGTATTGTCCAAACCAGCATGTGGGCCCGCCGGTACATACCAGCCGCGGAAAGCAAATCCGTCGCGGGTAGGCTCCTGATCGGTTACAGGTAGCTTCGACACCGCGGTGTCAGTGCCAACTCGGTAAGCCTTATCGGGTGCGAATACAACATAGTCTTCAACCAGATTTCCGGTAACACCGGCGAAAGCACCAGCGTTCGGGTTGTAAACGACCTTTGCCCGTTGCCCCAGCACAATTGTCTTATCCGGGGTCAAAACGTAATCCCACTTACCAAGAGAAGTATGATCTCCTACCTCAGCTGGATCAGTGTTATTGGTTAGGTAGTGGATGATTTTCGCATCAGCGGCAGTTGGCTGATAAGTGCCATCACCCTTAGCAACTAAATATCCAACCTTACGAACCTGCGTTTCGTTCTGGTAAACAGTATTACTTGGCAACGCTTTTTCACTGATAGTCACGTTTAACTGCTTAGTTAACGCGCCAGTTAGCACGACGGCAGACTCTTTATCTAACACGCGCACGTCATTAGCATCAAAGGTCGCTTCAGGCTTGATAACAACGTCCTTCTTCGCATAAATATTGCCACCTACGTGCTCATTGGGGGCAGACTTTCCAGGGAAAGGCTTACCCTCAGCGTGACGGTTATTCCGCAACGTTGCGTTAGCAACAGTTAACGTACCGTTGTTGTAGATACCGCCACCAAGCTTGTAGGTAGTGTTGTTATCCAAAACTACGCCCTTATCCAAGATTAAAGTGCCGTCATTAAAGATACCGCCGCCCAATGGGGCGAAACAGCCGTTAATCGAGCCACCTTCAATCGTCAGCGTGTTACCAGAACCATTGTAGATAGCGCCACCAGCTTGGTTAGCCCAAGCAAAGCGGGTACGCGTATTAGTAATCGTGGTATCGCGTAGAGTCAGGTTAACGCCGCCGCCGGAATGTCCAACACGAGTGGTAACTGTAATAGCACCACCATTTTCGTCGGCAGCCATGTTTTGGAAAGTAGAACCTTCGATTAGAGCCGTGTAATTATTTTGCAAATTATTATCGGCCTCGAAAGCAATACCGCCACCGAAAGTCGCGATTCCCGGACCATTCCACCTAGAGCCCGAACCGGTAAAGGTCGAAGCCTTAACGGTAAACCCATGTGGGTAAGCGCCCGCAGTAGGAACCTGCGGATTTGGACCAACTACAGTGATGAAACCGCCAGCGAAGGAAAGCTTCGAAGCACCAGTTGCAGTGAAAGTTGAGTTGAGAATCTGCGTGTAAGTAGACTCGACTGCAATAGCACCCCCGGAGATACCGTAGCTATCGCCCAGATCTGGGATGTTGAAGGTAGATTCATCTACAAACTAAGTACCCAGATGCGTACGAATGCCACCACCGGTATTAAAATGCTTTCCAACATTGAAAGTTGAGTTAGTTACCTTTACAAAACTTAAAGTAGCGTAGATACCAGCACCCTGGTTGCCCTTGTCGATAACACGTACGGCTGAGTTACCGGTAAAAGTACAGCGGTCCAAGGTGAGTTTACCGCGCATGATGAAAATGCCACCACCGTTAGAGTCTTCTGACGCACTGGTTTTGTTATTTTCAAAAGTACAATCGGTACCGGTAACCACCGAGCCGGCGCGTGCCATCACACCGCCACCATCACCAATTCCATTGTTCTTCGAAACCAGGACACCTTCAGAATTACTGATTTTCGCGCCATTAAGATTCAGCTTCGAGTTTTCCGCTAGTAAAATAGCGCCACCATCGCCGAAAGTAATATTGCCGCGACCATTAGTAACGTGGGTTTGCGGATCCAGGTTAAGCTCGCCTTGCGGTTCAACCCAAAAACCACGCCACTTGTGCTCGCCGTCAACAGTAATGTTCGTGAACGTGGGTTTCCCCTGTACGAAGAACATACCGTTGCGAGACATACCGGTAAAGCTTATATCTAAGTTAGCTGTTACTGTAAAACCGCCACCGTCAATCTTGCCAGCATAGGTTGCTGGAATCACTAACGGCGACGTTAGGGTAATATTTCCAGTTAACGTTACATCCTCACCAGCAGCGATAGCAGCTTTCAATGTTGGTTCATCAACCACATTTGCCGCATACGCACTTATTGGCACTAGCATCGTGCCAGTTAGCGCCAAAACGCCCCCAGCAATTGCTAGTACAGATGTACCTTTTTTCTTTTTCATTATTTTTATCCATCCAACATGTATTTAACATTGATGTATTTAAGCTGGTATATCGAGTGTAACTTGTTTGTATGAATTTTTTAACCCTTAAAAAGAAGTCGCCCAAAGTTTTCGCGATATGACAACACATTTCGGGGTGCCAAATGCTACTAACCACCGCTACGTTAACGCACTAACCTCCAAACTGAATTTGCAAAAGCCACGTAAACTGAAAGGGTGAGTGAATTAATTACCCGTCGCCAAGCCCCCTTTGAAGTAATCTCTGAATACACCCCTTCAGGCGACCAACCGAAAGCTATTAAAGAACTAACTGAAAAGATCCTGGCAGGGGAGCGAGACATCACCCTTTTAGGAGCCACCGGCACCGGTAAATCTGCCACTGCCGCCTGGCTAATCGAACAGGTGCAACGCCCTACGCTAATCATGGCTCACAACAAAACTTTGGCCGCCCAGTTAGCTTCAGAACTGCGCAGCCTACTTCCCAACAATGCGGTTGAATACTTCGTTTCCTACTACGACTACTACCAACCAGAAGCCTACGTGCCACAAACGGATACGTTTATTGAAAAAGACTCTTCAATCAATGAGGAAGTTGAACGGCTCCGTCACTCGGCCACAAACTCGCTCCTAACTCGCAGAGATACAGTAGTCGTCTCTTCAGTTTCATGCATTTACGGTCTGGGTACCCCCGAAGAATACGTGAATCGTATGATTGAGCTAGAAGTAGGAATGGAACTTGACCGCGAGCGCTTCCTGCGCCAGCTGGTAGCTATGCAATATACGCGCAACGATATGGCTTTTACCAGGGGAACTTTCAGAGTCCGCGGAGATACCGTAGAGATCATTCCGGTATATGAAGAACTTGCTATCCGGATCGAATTTTTCGGTGACGAAGTGGACTCGCTGGCAGTTTTACACCCACTTACCGGCGATTTGATCCGCAAGGTTGACCATACCTATCTTTTCCCCGCCTCTCACTATGTAGCGGGAGAAGAACGGATGAAGAAAGCGATCGCGTCTATCCAAGCAGAGTTAGATGAGCGCGTCGCCTGGTTTGAAGCTCGCAACAAGCTACTGGAAGCACAGCGTCTACGGATGCGAACTACCTACGACCTGGAAATGCTCAGAGAAATCGGTTCATGTTCGGGGATTGAAAATTATTCGCGCCATATTGATGGACGTGAAGCTGGGAGCCCACCGCATACGCTTTTGGATTACTTTCCGGATGATTTTTTGTTGATAATTGACGAATCCCATGTGACGGTTCCACAAATTGGGGCCATGTATGAAGGGGATATGTCTCGTAAACGCACGTTGGTTGAACATGGCTTTAGGCTTCCTTCGGCCATGGATAACCGGCCTTTAAAGTTTGCGGAGTTTTTGGAACGTACTGGGCAGACAGTGTACCTTTCGGCTACTCCCGGCAAGTATGAGTTGGAACGTTCCAGTGGAGTAGTAGAGCAGATTATTCGCCCCACGGGCTTGGTAGATCCAAAAATCGTAGTTAAACCTACTGAACATCAGATTGATGATTTGCTTGGGGAAATTCAAACTCGGGTTGCGCGTAATGAACGCGTGTTGGTTACTACGTTGACGAAACGAATGGCTGAGGATTTAACGACCTACTTTGCTGAGCGGGGGATTCGCGTCGAATACCTGCACTCGGACGTAGATACGTTGCGCCGCGTCGAGTTACTGCGTGAACTACGTTTGGGTAAGTTCGATGTTTTAGTTGGCATTAACCTACTGCGTGAGGGCTTGGACTTACCGGAAGTTTCTTTGGTGGCGATTTTGGACGCGGATAAAGAAGGCTTCCTGCGCTCTACGACTTCCTTGATTCAGACGATTGGTCGTGCAGCACGTAACGTCTCTGGGGAAGTGCATATGTATGCAGATCGGATTACAGATTCTATGTCGGTAGCTATTGCCGAAACAGAGCGACGCCGCGAGATGCAGATCGCGTATAACCGTGAGCATGGGATTGATCCGCAACCGTTGCGTAAGAAGATTCAGGACGTGACCGATATGTTGGCACGTGAAGATATCGATACGCAGGATTTGCTCGAGGGCGGATATCGAAAGCCCGTTAAAAAGACCGCGGATTCAACCGCAAGCGGTAAACCTAAGTCAGTTCATAATGCGCAGGCTGAAGCTGAACTGATTGACTTAATAGAGGAGCTTACCGCGCAAATGCACTTAGCTGCCGAGGACCTGCAGTTCGAATTGGCGGCGCGTTTTAGGGACGAGTTGAAGGAACTCAAACAAGAATTAAGACAAATGCGTTCTGCCTAACAGTTTCCTATGCTGAAGCCGTCCTCTAACTGCGGTAAAGTTAGAAATTGTATTGAAGCAAATTAGTAAGCACGTTTGTTTAAAAGCAAACCTTAGACACGGAGAAAACTTTGGACGTACACTTGGCCGGCTGGCTAATCCTCATCGGCTTGGTAATCGCTCTGATTACAGTTGATATCGTTGGTCACGTGCGCACCCCGCACGCCCCAACCCTAAAAGAAGCAGCTTCTTGGACCGCCGGATATGTCACTTTAGCTGTGTCTTTCGGCTTCGTAGTTTGGTACTTCTGGAACCTGGATTACGCGACCCAATACTGGGCTGGCTGGATCACCGAATGGTCACTTTCTTTAGATAACCTCTTCGTCTTCGTGATCATCATCGCCGCTTTCCGCGTTCCCCGCGAATACCAGCAAAAAGTGTTGCTCTCAGGCATCATCATCGCACTGGTACTCCGCTTCTTCTTCATCCTAATTGGCGCCCAGCTGATCAACCAGTTCTCTTGGATCTTCTACATCTTCGGCCTGTGGTTGATTTGGACCGCGATCTCTCAGGTACGCGAAGCTACCGGTGGACATCACGAAAACGATGAAGACTACGTTGAACCTCTCTTTGTACGCGTCACCCGCAAGGTATTCCCGGTAACCGACGGCTTCCTTTCTGACAAGCTGCTGCATCGTCATGGCGCGCGCACCTACTTAACCCCAATGCTGCTGGTAATCATCGCCGTTGGCTCTGCTGACTTGATGTTCGCTTTTGACTCCATTCCAGCAATCTTCGGTCTAACCTCCGAACCATACTTAGTATTCGCAGCAAACGCTTTCGCACTTTTGGGCCTGCGTCAGCTGTACTTCCTGATCGATGGGCTGTTGGAACGTCTGGTTTACCTCCACTGGGGCTTGGCAGCAATCCTTGGCTTCATTGGCGTGAAGCTGATCTTGCACGCGATGCACGAAAACACCGTCTCCTTTATCAATAACGGCGAACACTTCGATGTGCCAGAAATTGGCATTCCGATGTCTTTGTCCTTCATCGTCGTAACGTTGACTCTGACTGTGGTTGCTTCCATCTGGAAGTCCCGTTCTGATGCAACTAAGACGGTAGCTCAGTAATCTAAACTTTTCGAGGGCGGCAATAGTTCTAATTGCCGCCCTCGAAGTTATTAAAACCTCTTAAACGAAACGATCACAGATGACCGAAACTATCCCCGCACAACTGACTGGACTTAGCCAAAGCGAAGCCGAAGCCGCTTACGCAGCCGGCGCCCAAACCAACTACGTGCGCCGCACCTCGTCCCGCCCCATCTCAACGATTATTCGCGCTAATATCTTCACGCTTTTCAACGCGATTCTAACCAGCGCGATTATCGTAGTTATTTTCGTAGGCTCCTGGCAGGACTCCGTATTCGGCATCGTTATGGTATCCAACGCGGTGATCGGGATTGTTTCAGAAATCCGCGCAAAGCGCACCCTGGACTCACTGGCCATTTTGGAAGCCCCGCGCTCAATCGTTATCCGCGACGGAAAAGAACAAGAAATCAGCTCAGACCAGATTCTTTTAAATGAACTGGTGGTCCTGCGCCAAGGCTCGCAGGTCCCCGCTGACGGCGTTACCGTTGCTTCTCAAGCTCTAAAAATCGATGAATCGATGCTCACCGGCGAATCTGTAGCCGTGCGCAAAACGATTAACGACAACGTACTGTCCGGAACCGTTGTAGTTGCCGGTGAAGGCATCATTCGTACCACCGCCATTGGGAAAGACGCCTACGCGCAGCAGCTGACTGAACAGGCAAAGAAATTCAAAAAAGCCCAGTCAGAAATCGTAGACGGCATCAACGTTATTTTGAAAGTGATTTCCTGGGCAATCGTTCCAGTCGTAGCCCTGCTCGTGTGGTCACAGCTCAACACCGGCGAAAGCGACTGGCGCCACGCGATTATTCTAGCGATCGCCGGGGTAGTGGGGATGATCCCCCAGGGCCTGGTCCTACTGACCTCCCTCAACTTTGCCATTGCCGCCGCCGGCTTAGCGCGCCAAAGCGTACTCATCCAAGAACTAAACGCCGTAGAGGTACTCGCCCGCGTAGATCGCCTGTGCGTCGACAAAACCGGCACCCTTACCTCAGGAGCCATCACCGGGCGCGAAATCATCAACCTCACTTCTCAGGACGTGTCGCAAGCATATGGGGCACTGGCGGCTCTGGTCGCCGATGGAACAAACGAAACTGCTACCGCCACGCAAAAACTGGTGGACGCTAACCCACTGACCGACGGGGAGCTGGTCCCCTTTGACTCCACCCGCAAATGGGCAGCTTTCGCACAAGCAAACCAGACCTGGTACTTTGGCGCACCGGAAATTATCGCCACCAGCGCCACAAACGGCGCAACTATGCTTGAACAGGTTACCGAACTGGCACTTACCGGAGCGCGCGTACTGTGCCTAGCGCGGGCCACTACGGGCGGTCTAGATGTCGACAACCCAGTTTTCCTCCCCGGTTTAGAAGGCATCCTTTTAGTCGTTCTGGAAGAAGAAATCCGCCCAGACGCTTCTGAAACCATGGGATACTTCCTACGCCAAAAAGTACAGATTAAAGTTATCTCTGGCGACAACCCCACTACCGTAGGCGCGATTGCAAAACGTGTTGGAGTAAAAGCCGAAGGCGAGATTAAGGTAATGGATGCTCGCGAGCTACCAGCCGAAATCCTCACCGGAGACATGACCCAACTGGCAGATATCATGTCCGAATACGACGTCTTTGGCCGCGTAACCCCAGAAGTAAAACGAGCTATGGTACACGCTTTACAACATCACGGGCACACCGTAGCAATGACCGGTGACGGCGTAAACGACGTACTGGCTCTAAAAGATGCCGACCTGGGCATCGCCATGGGCTCCGGCGCACAGGCAACCAAAGCCGTAGCAAAAGTGGTTTTAGTTGACGGAAAGTTTGCGAAGCTCCCCGCAGTGGTTGCTGAAGGGCGCCGCATTATCGCCAATATGGAACGCGTTTCCTCACTATTCCTCACCAAAACGACCTATTCGGCGCTACTGGCAATTATCGTGTCAGTAATGGCTTGGCGCTACCCCTTCTTACCACGTCACCTGACTATTATCGGCACACTGACCATTGGAATTCCATCCTTCTTCCTAGCGATGGAACCTAACTACCGGATCTACCGTCCGGGATTCTTAGAACGTACCCTGTGGCTGGCAGTTCCCTCGGGCATTACCCTGGCCCTAGCTGGACTGATCGGCTACCGCGTATTTGCAGCTAACCCACAGCTAGCTGCTTCAGTAGCTACGCTCACCGTAGTGTCCGGCGGCCTTTACATGCTTTCAGTCATGTCCCGCCCGTTAACCGTTTGGCGAAGCATATTGCTGAGCGCAATGGCTACCTTAGGGCTGATTGTGCTCCTGGTACCGGCGGCACGCGCTTTCTTCGCGCTGCAGTGGCCCACCGCGAATGGGTGGTGGTTCATCCTGGGCGGCTTCACTACCGTTGCAGTTATCCTTGAAGGCGTAGTGCGTAACTACCGCCGTAAGTTTGGCAAAAACTAGGAAATAACATGAAAGTTATCGCGCAAACTGAGGTAGTTACAGTAGAGCAAATGCGAACGCTGCTACCAGAAACAATTGAAACCCGCGTTCCCGCCCTAGCAGCCTTCGCGGACGGATCTTTACTGGTTGCTTTCGATGCTCGTTTAGCCGCCAAAAATACCGATTGGGAAGCAGTAGGCGGCGCTATGGCAGCCGATTTACCAAACCCTAACTCACTGGGTCTGGTAGAAGGCATCCTGGGACAGAATAACTTAGTTTTTAACAGTCCAAAACTTTGGAAAACCGGCAGCGAACATCCCCTAACCGGCTACTCTGACCCCTGTATTCTGGCGTACGCAGACCGGGTAGTGGTTGTGCATGCTCGCAGCCGGGAAGTAGGATTCTTTGGTTCTACCGGATACCGAGAACCAACGGGGGCTAATACCCTCTACATTGAGGTAGCGATTTCAGATGACCGCGGAAAAACCTGGACTTATACAGATGCGACGGCGTCAGTCTACGGCGATTTTGCGGGGATTTTTGCGACCTCTGGACATGGGGTGGTGATTCCATATGAGCACGGGCAAACCTGGGTAGTGCCCCTGGTCGCCCGCCGTTTCGATGGCACTACCACCCACCTCACCATGCGCTCTGCAGACCGCGGTCTCACCTGGGTGACGGGACTTCCCGCGGGTGAAGACATGGATGAAACCGCCTACGGGCTTTTGGACGGCAAACTGGTGTTAAGTGCGCGCCGCACTTCTGCCTTTAAAACGGGGGCACTGGGACGATTCACTGCCGTATCCGAGGACGGGGGATTGACCTGGTCAGAACCAGTTTGGGACGAGAGCTTACCAGCAGCTGCTTGTAATGCTGCTTTGGTAACTACCAGCCAGGGCCTGGTATTCGCCTACTCAGGGGCCGGCCGCCAAGGTGGTTATTTGGCAGTTAAATCTTCTTTAAGTGCGCCTTGGCAAGAACTCGGTTGTTTCACCACCGGTCCATGTGGCTATGTTGAAGCAGCTTGGCTCGATGATAAACTCCTGCTACTTTATGAAGTACCAGCGGGTATTCGTGCTGCAGTAGTAGCACTGTAAAATCTCACAACACATTTCTTTGCGCTATCTTTACTTTAGATTGTGCACTAATATATTACTGGAAATGTTGGCTACCAAATACACGGACAATGTATATGTGGCAGCTAAGCACCGATTGAAAAGAGATTCATATGACTACTCCTGAAAACACTCCGATGCCGGCGGAAGGACAGCCGACCCCACCACCAGCACCAATGCCAATGGATGGGTCCGCACCACAGGCACCAGTAGCTCCACAAATGCCAGCTATGCCTCAACCACAGGCGCCAACAGCCCCACAGATGTACGACTACAGCCAGCAGGCGCCACAACCAGGCGCACCAGTACCTGCCATGGCAATGCCAGGAGCCGCCCCACAGGCGGCTCAGCCAGCTGGACCTTCCTTCTCAGAACAAATGAGCAACGCGATGAGCGGCGCACAAAAGAGCCCCTTCATGCAGGTACTCAAGCACATCTGGAAGGGTGAAACCGGCGAAGCCCTGGACCTAGGTGATAAGAGCGCTAACTTCTGGATTCCAGTCCTCAGCGTCGTAGCCGGCTTTGGCGCACTGGTTTACACCTTCTTCCTCGGCCGCCTGGCAGGACAGAGCGGCTCCTTGATTTTCGGAGGCAGCTCTTTTAGCAGCTTCGCAGAACGCTACACCTTCTACATGGGCTTTGGTCCAGGCACCTTCTTTAAGGTACTCTTCGCCCTGCTTATCCTATTCGCCGCCGGCCTAGCTTTACGAGCTACCGGACTGATGCTGGCTGCTAAGCTGCGTCAAAAGGAATACAGCTTCGTACGCGCCCTCAACTTGCTGGCAGTAGCCTACTTGCCATCACTGCTACTTTTGGTAACTATCTTCCTACTGTCCTTGCTACCAGGCACCGCGATGATTCGCTTCACTGTGCTGATCCTGACCGTAGTGCTGCTACCAATGACCCTGCTAACAGAACTGCTAATCTACGTTGGATTCAACCGCCACAACGGCTTTGCTAAGTCCGTACTGGTACCGCACGTAGCTCTTTCTACTGCAGTATTCGTAGCCATCCTGATTGTCGTTCGCGTACTGATTGCCATCTTTGGCTAAAACTAAAAACTAAAAAATCCGCACGCAAAATGCGTGCGGATTTTTTATTACCAACTAACATAGCCCTTAGGCAAACCACATAAAGAAAAGTAGCAAAAGCGTCATCAGGAACTCTTCGCCGCCAATCATACCGGCCGTTAACTTTAAGCCCCGGCGCTGACTCAGTGGCAACCACACCGCCCTCGTAAAAGCTAAACCAACAAATCCCAGCCAAACGATAGAAATACCAACTGCGGGGAAGAAAAACCCACCGAACCCCAGGCCATGCCACAACCACGACGCTGCCAGCACCCGGTTATCATCCTTGCCACGAATCACCGAGCGCACAAAGAGCGTAGAAGCAATGAAAAACCAACCAAAGATTCCGGTAAGTAGCCACGGACCAGAGGCCGTGAACCCGCCGTCCACACGCAATAGGCCAAAACTAAACGGCAACATCAAAACCGAAGCGCCAATCGTGGCCACCCGGGCGACCAGGGACCTTTCATCCCCCCGGTAAAAAGCTCCAAAAGTCACGGCCATCAGCGGGATAAAGAAAAGCGCCCAGGGCAGTAAAACCCGCACCTGCGCTCTCCCCAGCCACCCCGCCAGCACCGCAGCAAACCCTAAAGTTAAACCCAAATAAGTTAAAAATGCTGGCTTAACCCGGGTGCGTACCCGAGAAGCAGGTTTAGCCTTAAACCAAATCCCAGCCACATTGAAAAACAGAAAACCCACCAGCCAAGTGGTAAACAACCAGGCGTGCACAAGCGTCCAACCAGCCAGTGAAATCCCCACCAAAGCCGGCAATAATGCCATTGGCCAAGCCCCGTGCTGATCGGGCACCCAACCAGCTAGCAAGAGCTTACGAAACCTGCTTTTCTTCACCATGTTGACTCCTTTTCACCGACGCTGTGAATCGCTAACCGGCGCGCTAAAACCGCCGCCACCACCAACTGAATCTGATGGAAAACAATCACTGGAATAGTTACCGCAGCCACCACCTGGGGAGAGAAAATAATCGCCGCCATGGGCAGGCCGGTAGCTAAAGACTTCTTTGAACCACACATCAATAACGCTACTTTGTCACCGTAAGGTAACGCTAAGTGGCTACCCCAAGCCCAAGTTAGCGCCAGCAAAATAAACAGCAAAAGCGCAGACACCACCATCAGCCACAGCACTTGCCAGCCGGTAACGGTACTCCACAGTCCGCGTGCGGTGGCTCCGGAAATTCCCGCTGCCACCACAATCAGAATCGTCCCTCGGTCAACTGCTTTAGTCAGGTACTTAGCACGTCGCACCCAGGTACCTACAAACGGTTGCAACAGCTGTCCCAACACGAAGGGCAACAGTAACTTCGAAAGCACATCCACCACCGAATCAGTTGAGATACCGGTATTTGCGCCCATGAAAATCCACACCAGCAGGGGAGTAATAAACATGCCGCTAATATTCGAAATAGTGGCAGCGCAAACTGCGCCAGCAATATTACCCCCGGCGATAGAAGTAAAAGAAACTGAACTTTGCACGGTAGAGGGAAGCAAACTGAGATAGAGAACGCCTAAAGCAAATGTCGCCCCTAAAATTGGCGTGAATGCCTTTGCGAAAAGCAGACCTAAGAGCGGAAATACAAGGAAAGTAGCCGCCAGAATACTCAGTTGCAAACGCCCATTTGTGAGCCCTTGCCATACTTCTTTAGTAGGCAAACGCATCCCGTAGACAAAGAATAGGGTAGTGACGGCCCACGTGCCCACTTGCTGCAGGAAGGTAATCCAACTTTGGTCAATCGGAATCAAAATTCCCAGCGCCAAAATCAGCAAAATGCTGGCTACGAACGGGTCAAAATAAGTGGTAAGACTCTTTAACTGCACCTTCTTAGGATACCCTTGGTTTGCCGTTGCGCTGGTGGGAAAGTCCGGGAGTGAAGCTTCAAAAACAAGATAAGTAGCCACATACAGGTTAAGGTGAGAATATGAAGTTAGCGGATTTTAGTAATCTTCTGATGGATCCTTAGCCAGTTGCAAGACTAACGCATCGGAATAATAGGAGCAGACATGGACGTCTTACACGCAATCGAATTCGGACAGCGCAGTGAAGCAGATGCCCCGCTGGTGCTATTACATGCCCTTGGCTCAGATGCATCTTCTTTCAGCGCCGTGGTTGAATACCTTAAATACCCTTGGGTTATCTTAGTTAATCTACCTGGGCACGGCGGCTCGGCTCCCCTTAAAGATTTTCCTACTGAGGGCGCCTTTGCAGGTAAACATACGCAACAACGCCCAGTAGAAGCAGTATTTTCCGCCCTACTGCGTACCCTCAAAGAATTTCAGGTAGAAAAGTTCCACCTAGGGGGGATTTCAATTGGTGGAATGCTCACCTGGTATGGTGCCACCCAGCATCCAGAGCAGGTACTGTCAGCAACTGTACTGTGCGCCGGCCCAGTGAACTTACCTGCTACACAGTGGTGGGAGAGAGCCGAAAAAGTGCGTGCTGAAGGAGTTGGCTATCTGGCAGATGCCACTATGCAACGGTGGTTCACAGACGTTATGTTCGATACTCGCCGCGATGAAATTGAGCATGTAAAAGAGGTTTATCTGCGCTGTGACCCAGAAGGCTACGCGCAATGCTGCGAAATATTAGCTACCTTAGACCTTAGAGAAAGTCCTTTAGCAGCCGACAAAGTCTTCACTCTGGCATCGGCGCAGTTTGACCCGGGCTTCGGTGTCTTAGACGCTCAAGAAGCCTTTGCACTGTTAGAAAAGCAGCTCATGGCTGAAGACGGCACCGCGCAAGAACCGGCAGATGAATCAAAGCTGGCACTTAAACGCCACCTGGTGGTAATCGCTGATGCTGCCCATCAAGCGGCGGTGGAACAGCCGGTACGGGTAGCTGAAATCTTAGACCAAACTATTAAGGTAGCACAGCTATAAGAGCCTGCTCACAAAATATCGAACATCTGTGCGATGAGGTGGTTTGTTAGGTAAACTTGGTTTGTGCAAGAAAAACTTATCGTTCGCGGTGCCCGCGCCCACAACCTAAAAAGTGTTGACTTAGATCTTCCTCGCGAAGCCATGATCGTCTTTACCGGCCTGTCTGGATCCGGTAAGTCATCACTGGCTTTCGACACGATCTTCGCTGAAGGGCAACGCCGTTACGTTGAATCGCTTTCCTCTTACGCCCGCCAATTCTTGGGACAGATGGACAAGCCAGACGTTGATTTTATTGAAGGCCTTTCTCCGGCAGTTTCAATCGACCAAAAGTCAACCTCCCGTAACCCGCGTTCAACCGTCGGTACAATCACCGAAATCTACGATTACCTGCGTCTGCTTTACGCGCGCGCAGGCATCGCCCACTGCCCAAAATGTGATGAGCGAATTACTGCGCAAACTCCGCAACAGATCGTCGATTCAGTAAGCACTTTGCCAGAAGGCACCCGCTTCCAAGTGCGCGCCCCCATGGTACGCGGACGAAAAGGCGAATA
Source organism: Actinomycetaceae bacterium (assembly GCA_030532515.1). Taxonomy (GTDB): domain Bacteria; phylum Actinomycetota; class Actinomycetes; order Actinomycetales; family Actinomycetaceae; genus Gleimia. The sequence continues at coordinate 71,659 of JAUNKY010000004.1, read as the reverse complement.
TGCGGAACTCTTCGCAGAGCTACGCGCCGAAGGGTATAGCCGTGTGGTGGTTGATGGGGAAGAACATCGCTTAGAATCAGTACCGGTTCTTGAAAAGAAGCTCAAACATTCGATCGACGTGGTTATCGACCGTCTAGTGGTACGCGAAGGAATCCGCCAACGCCTCACCGACTCAGTCGAAACTGCTCTGAAGCTTACCGAAGGCCTGGTGGTAATTGAACTGGTCGATTTAGACAGTGATGATCCGCAACGGTACCGTCGCTATTCAGAAAAACGCGCCTGTCCAAACGATCACCCGCTTTCTTTAGAAGAAATCGAACCACGTACCTTCTCATTCAATGCTCCCTACGGGGCTTGCCCCACCTGCACGGGGTTAGGTACCCGCTTAGAAGTCGACCCAGAACTGGTGGTTCCAGATGAAGGGCTTTCCCTCAGTGAAGGGGCGATTGGCCCTTGGACAGCCTCGAATAAATACCACCAAAAAATTCTTGAAGCCTTTGGAAAGGAACTGGGCTTTGATTTAAAGACCCCTTGGAAGGATCTTTCCGCCGATATCCAAGCGGCATTGCTTTTTGGAAAAGACCATGAAGTTCACGTTCAGTTTAGAAACCGCTTTGGACGCGTTCGCTCGTACTCCACGGGGTTTGAAGGAGCCGTGCACTATATTGAACGCAAACGCAAAGAAACCGAATCTGAGGGGCAGCTGGAAAAACTCACCTCTTACATGCGGGAAATTCCCTGCGGGAGCTGTAAGGGAGCTCGCTTAAAGCCAGAAGTACTGGCAGTAAAAATAAACGGGCTGTCAATCGCCGCCTTAGTTGACCTATCGGTTGCTGAGGCCCGGGATTTCTTAGCCCAGGTTGAGTTAGAAGAACGCGCACAAAAAATCGCTGCACCGATTATGACAGAGATTTTGGCGCGTCTGAACTTCTTAGTAGACGTTGGCTTGAACTACCTGACCCTCTCACGCTCCGCCGGTACCCTTTCAGGTGGGGAAGCTCAGCGTATTCGTCTGGCTACCCAGATTGGTTCGGGCCTGGTCGGAGTCCTCTACGTTTTAGATGAACCTTCTATTGGCCTGCATCAAAGAGATAACGACCGGTTAATTGAAACTATAGAGAAACTGCGCAATTTGGGTAACACCTTGATTGTGGTTGAACACGATGAAGATACCATCGCGCATGCTGACTGGATTGTCGATATCGGTCCCGGTGCCGGAGAGCACGGCGGACAGATTGTCCACTCGGGTACGGTAGCTGACCTAAAGAAAAATACTCGCTCACTTACCGGCGACTACCTCTCTGGGCGCAAGCAAATTGCGGTCCCCACCCAGCGTCGCCCAGCAGATTTAGAACACGCGATCACCGTACACGGTGCGAATGAAAATAATCTCCGCAACGTAACGGTAAGTTTCCCACGGGGGGTATTAACCGCAGTTACTGGCGTCTCTGGGTCAGGTAAATCTACTTTGGTAAACGGTATTCTCTACCAGTCTTTGGCGAAGCGTTTGAATCGCGCACAGCTGGTGCCGGGGCGCCACAAATCGGTGACCGGAACAGAGGAACTGGATAAGGTAGTTCACGTAGACCAGTCACCAATTGGTCGCACGCCGCGTTCTAACCCAGCTACTTACACTGGCGTGTGGGACGCGATTCGGAACCTTTTTGCCGGAACGCAAGAAGCGATGGTACGGGGCTACACCGCGGGCCGTTTTTCATTCAATGTCAAAGGTGGACGCTGCGAACCCTGCAAGGGTGACGGTACCATCAAGATTGAAATGAACTTCCTGCCTGACGTGTACGTAGTTTGCGAGGTTTGCCAAGGTAAACGCTACAACCGGGAAACCTTGGAAGTCACCTATAAGGGTAAGAGCGTAGCAGACGTTTTAGATATGCCGATTTCTGAGGCAGCCGAGTTCTTCGCGCACATTCCCAAGATTGCTCGCCACCTACAAACCCTGGTGGAAGTGGGCTTAGGATACGTGCGGTTAGGACAGTCCGCGACTACTCTTTCCGGTGGGGAAGCGCAGCGCGTTAAGTTGGCATCAGAACTGCAGCGGCGTACCCGAGGGCGCTCAGTATATGTACTTGACGAGCCCACCACTGGTCTACATTCCGAAGATATTCGCAAGCTACTGCTGGTACTGCAAAGCCTGGTAGATAAAGGCAATACAGTAATCGTAATTGAGCATAATCTGGACGTGATTAAGTCAGCCGACTGGATTATCGATATGGGTCCAGAAGGAGGTGCCGGGGGCGGACAGGTAGTAGCTACCGGTACTCCTGAAGAAGTCGCAAAAATTAGTGCTTCCCATACCGGACGGTACTTAAAGAAGATCCTTAACTAAATAAATAGTTGGAGCAAAGCCATCAGAAGGCTTTGCTCCAACTATTTAGAAAATGGTTTTACCAGGGGCGGATTGAAAGCGTTTCAATACATGCTTCAGGCGACGCGTCTAAAGCTGCGCGTACAGTCTTAGCTACCGATTCCGGGCGCAGGTGCTCTGCTGGATTATAAGGTTTGCCGAAAGAAGCTTGTAGATCAACTTGCATCTGCGTATCAACTCTTCCTGGGTGTACGGAAGTAACCCGGATATGTGCGCGCTCTTCTTCACGCAGCGAATCAGCGAAAGCCCGGAAAGCGAACTTTGACGCCGAATATGCTGCCCACCCGGGGCCAGCATTAAAACCAGCCCCTGAGTTAATCGCTACCACCTGGCCACGGGAACGACGCAACGCCGGCAACAGTAGCCGCGTCAGATCCGCTGCAGAAACCACGTTAACTAGCATCATCTCTAGCCATTCGGCGTGTGAAGTTGCTGCTACTGGCTTAGCGAAACCAATCCCAGCATTCAACACCAACCCATCAAGCTCAGTGAAGTTTTGACAGGCGGCTTCTATAGCTGCCTCGTCTAATAGATCCGCTACAAAGGGCCTGGCCGCGGGCAAACTGGCAACTAATTCGTTCACCGCCTGCGGATTACGTCCGGCCACCAGCAGATGCGTGTCAGCAGCCAGTTCAGCGCAAATCGCCCGCCCAATTCCTCCGGTCGCACCGGTTACCAGAATCTTACGCATTTACGTCTTTCAAGAAACCGAAATGGAATCGTTCGAACCATCGTAAAGAGAAGCAATTTCGGTAGCAAAGTCAGCTGATACCTTAGCTCGCTTCAACTTCATTGAGGGCGTCAAGTAACCATTCTCAACTGTAAATTCAGCGTCAATGAAACGGAAACGGCGAATCGATTCCGCCTTAGAAACCGACTTATTTACTCGCTTAATGGCCGCAGAAATAGACTCGATTACCTTCGGATGAGCCTTCGCCCGGGAAGGATCCATAGAAGGAAGGTTGTGGTTCTTTAACCAAGTTGGCAGCATTTCCGCATCCAAAGTCACAATTGCACTAATGTAAGGCTGCTGATCGCCAACTACTACAACGTGTGAGATCAGTGGATGCGTCACCAGGCTTTCCTCTAAAGCAGCTGGAGCCACGTTCTTTCCACCGGCAGTTACTAATAGATCTTTAGAACGACCGGTAATGTACAGGCGCCCCTTCTTATCTACCTTGGCAATGTCACCGGTCTTAAACCAACCGTCCTCGAAAGCTTCAGCGGTTGCCTGCGGGTTATTGTAGTAGCCGGCGAAAACCGCGCTGCCTTTAACCATCACTTCGCCTTCATCGGAAAGCTTAATCTTATTACCCGGAATTAGGTTGCCAACCGAACCCATCTTCGGGCTGGCCAAACGAGTAATCGAGAGGGGACCGGTGGTTTCGGAAAGCCCGTAACCTTCCAGTAAATCTAATCCCAAACCGCGGAAGAAATGCCCTAAGGTAGGCGAAAGCGGAGCACCACCGGAAACGATGTAACGCATCTTTGGACCCAACGCGTCCTTAATCTTATGCAGTACCAAGCGGCGCGCCAGCTTCAAACGACGCTTTTGGCGCAGTGAGGGGCCGCGACGAGTATCCAGAGCCTTCGAGTAGGAAATAGAAGCTTCAGCTGCCCAGCGGAACAGCTTCTTCTTAATGCCCTTACCAGCTTTTGCTTCGGAAGCGTTGTAAATCTTTTCCAGCACGCGGGGAACTAGTAGCAGCAGGCTTGGCTGGAACGTCTTCAAGTCACCCAGCAGGTTCTTCGTGTCAGAAACGTTTGCGAATACGCCGTTGCCAGCCAAGATCAGGAACTGTACGAAGCGGGCCAGCACGTGTGCTAAAGGCAGGAAGAGCATGAACCGGGTTTCCGGGGAAAGCACAATTTCGGGTACTGCTTCTTGCGCACCGTAGATAGTTTCAACGAAATTGCGGTGGGTGAGGGTAACACCCTTGGGCATTCCGGTAGTGCCGGAAGTGTAGATAATGGTGGCGACATCATCAATATCAACGTTGCTCTGGGCGGCGCGGAGCTGTTCGTCGGAAATATCCAGACCACGTGCTTGCAAGAGGCGAATTGCCCCGTTGTCGAAAGAGAGAACTTCGCGGACGGAAGGACCGGCTGCGGCTTTAACCAGTTCCAAACGAGTGTTATTGTCGGTGACTACTAGAGCTGGCAGTGCATCGTTGGTAATCCACTCAATCTGTAGGCTGGAATCAGACTCGTAAATCGGTACTACGATGATGCCCAGAGACAGGGCAGCTAAGTCCAGCATGGTCCATTCGGTGCAGGTGGCTGCCATGATAGAAATTTTGTCGCCTTTAGAAAGCCCCATTTTTAAAAGGCCGCGGGCTACATCATCAACTTCGATCTGTAGGTCGCGGGCATTGATTTCACGCCAGCCACCCACAGCGGTGCGGCGTTCTAAAACGGGGGCGTTGGGCGTGCGTTCTGCACGTTCGGATAAGAAAGTGTAGAGGGTTTCGTGTTGCTTAGCTTTGCGCTTCAGCGGAATTTCCCACGTCTTTTCTTTCCTAAAGAGTCCCACTAGATACGCCTTTCTGCTTTTAGATATTGATGGTTATTACTCTAGTTTAGCTACTTAAAATCTTCAATCAACTGTTAACGCCTAAAGATTAAGAATCAACCCTCGGATTTTCCCGAGGGCGATCCAAAACCTAAGCTGTCTTAGATGTTGTAATACAACTGGAACTCGTAAGGATGCACCAAAGCCCGCATTGGAGCGATTTCATGCGTTTCCTTATAGTTAATCCAAGTCTCAATCAAATCTTCAGTGAAAACATCGCCCTCAAGTAAGAACTCATAGTCATCAAGCAGAGCTTGTAAAGCAGCCTCTAACGAAGTTGGCAGTTTCTCAATATCCTCATATTCTGCCGGAGGCAGCTCATAGAGGTCCTTATCTACCGGAGCTGGAGGTTCAATTCGATTGCGAATCCCATCGATACCAGCCATCAAACAAGCAGCAAAAGCCAAATATGGGTTAGCCGTCGGATCAGGCACCCGGTATTCAACGCGCTTAGCCTTCGGCGAAGTACCCGTGATTGGAATGCGGATACATGCAGAGCGGTTCCGAGCCGAGTAAACCAAGTTAATGGGCGCTTCAAAACCGGGCACTAAACGACGGTAAGAGTTAATAGATGGGTTCGTAAATGCCAACAACGCCGGAGCATGGCGAAGTAGACCGCCGATAAACCAACGCGCGGTATCTGACAAAGCCCCATAACCGGCTGCGTCATAGAAAAGGGGTTCGCCGTTCTTCCACAGCGACAGGTGGCAGTGCATGCCCGAGCCATTGTCACCGGAAAGAGGCTTCGGCATGAAGGTGGCCGTGTAACCATGCTGCAAAGCACAGTTACGTACGATGTATTTAAACTTCAACATGTCATCGCCAGCATGGGTGAGGGAATCAAACCGGTAGTTGATTTCCTGCTGCCCGCCGGAAGCACATTCGTGGTGGTGACGCTCTACCTGCAGGCCGGCTTCTTCTAAAACTTCCGAAGTATAGTCGCGTAAGTCCACCTGACCATCTAGGGGCGCTACCGGGAAGTAACCGCCTTTTTGGGGAACCGTGTGCCCCAAGTTTTGGAAAGTGTCATCTGAAGCGCGCCCGGAATTCCAGTAGCCCTCTTCAGATTCAATTTCAAACATCGTGTGATGCGGGTGAGACTGGAAACGCACGCCCTTAAACGTGAAAAACTCAGCTTCCGCCCCCACATAGCAAGTATCGGCAATCCCAGTAGAACGCAGGTAGCTTTCAGCTTTTAATGCCACCTGGCGCGGATCGCGCCCAAACGGCTCATCAGTGAAAGGATCGACGATTGAGAAGTTCATATTCAACGTCGGTACCGGACGGAAAGGATCGATATACGCTGAAGCAATATCAGCCACCAGTTTCATATCCGACTCGTGAATCTGCGTAAAACCGCGAATAGACGAGCCATCAAACATTACACCGTCATCTAAAGCCGCTTCTAACTGGCTGGCGGGAATCGTAATATGTTGCTGCACCCCTGGCAGATCGCAAAAACGAACGTCAACTTGAGCAATGTTCTTTTCCGCTACATAAGCCAGTAGCTCTTCACGAGTGGTAAACATGCGGTAACTTCCTAAAAGCTAGGGAAAATACGTTTACATAGCTAACCTTAGCACCCGGTGTGAAGAATCTAAGCACGTGTTTTACATTCTGGTTTCAAACCCGCAGTTGACTACAATAGAAGGCATGGCAGATCCTCTCACTTACCGTCCCAAAACCAGCGATATACCGGTAAATCCCGGCGTATATCGGTTTTCTGATGCCAATGGGCGCGTCATCTATGTGGGAAAAGCCAAAAACCTGCGCAACCGCTTAACTAGCTACTTTCAAGATCCTGCAAACCTGCACCCACGTACCCAGCAGATGGTTTTCACAGCCACAAACGTGCAGTGGACCGTAGTTAACTCTGAAATCGAAGCCCTCACGTTGGAATACAACTGGATTAAAGAATTCGATCCACGTTTCAACGTGATGATGAAAGACGACCATTCTTACCCGTATCTGGCAGTAACGGTAAATGAAGAAATCCCCCGCATGCTGATAATGCGCGGAAACCGCAAAAAACAAGTCCGCTACTTTGGACCCTACTCCCAGGTGTGGGCACTGCGTGACACCGCAGAGCAGCTACAGAAAGTATTTCAAGTACGCACCTGTTCTGACGGCGTACTGCGGCGCGCCCAATCCCAGGGACGGCCCTGCCTGTTGGGCTATATAGAAAAATGCTCGGCGCCGTGCACTGGAAAAATCAGTAAAGCCGCTCACCGCGCGCGCGTTGAACAACTCTGCCAATTTATGGGCGGCAAAGTGGGCCCGTATTTAGCGAACCTCCGTGCCGACATGAAAATGGCTGCCAGCGAACTGGAGTTTGAAAAAGCCGCCCGCCTGAGAGACAACTTGCAGGCTCTTGAAGTTGTGCTTGAAAGAAATGCGATTGTCTTTAACGACGGTACTGACGCAGATGTTTTCGGTTTAGAATCTGACGAGTTAGAAAGTGGCATCTACCTTTTCCACGTGCGTGGCGGGCGTATCCGCGGCGTGCGCGGCTGGGTTTTAAACAACCAGTACGGGGAAAGTGATGCGGAAATCCTCAGGGACGTTCTGCAGCAGGCTTTTGCCGAATCAGTCGGTGTAAAAGAAACAGAAAAACGCAGTGCTAGATCAGTTGATGACTTTGAACACCTGCCAACGAATGCAGTTCCCGCAGAAATCTTAGTGCCCCTCTTGCCGGCTGAAACAGAACTTATGGAAGCGTGGTTAAGCGAAAAACGCGGTTCTAAAGTAAAGATCCGAGTGCCCGCCCGCGGTGAAAAACGGGTGCTCCAAGAAACGGTACAAAAGAATGCGGCGGAAACCCTGCGCCACCACCGCTCGAAACGGATTAACGACCTAACCCAACGGTCCGTCGCCTTGGAAGAAATTGCCGCCTACCTGGAGCTTCCACACGCTCCCTTGCGGATTGAATGTTTCGACGTGTCTCACTTACAGGGAACACACCAGGTCGCTTCCATGGTGGTTTTTGAAGACGGCGCCCCGCGGAAGAAAGACTACCGTTCCTTCGCGATTCAACCAGGTCCAGATAACCAACCCCTGGATGATACAGCCGCCATGCGGCAGGTGCTGATCCGCAGGTTTAAACGCCTATTAGCAGAAGAAAACGGGCAGGAAGGTTACGATGAGGACGGCTTTAAGTTACAGTCCGGACCGGTAGATGAGTTGACTGGGCGCCCTCGTCGATTCTCTTATCGTCCTGATTTAGTGGTGGTCGATGGCGGCCTGCCCCAAGTAAATGCGGCGGTTAGTACGCTTGCAGAACTGGGCGTCGATATCCCGATTGTTGGCTTAGCGAAGCGCCTTGAGGAAGTCTGGATACCGCAAGAAGACTATCCGGTGATCTTACCGCGTACTTCCGCCGGGCTGTACCTGCTACAGCATTTACGCGATGAATCCCACCGGTTCGCGATCACTGCGCACCGAAAGAAACGCTCTAAGTCAATGCTCAAATCCGTCTTAGATGAAATCCCCGGTTTAGGGCCGGCAAAGCAGAAAGCCCTGCTCGCCAAATTCGGGGCAGTGAAGCATATTCGCACTGCAGAAGTGGGGGAACTTACCGAAGTTTCCGGGATTGGAATAGTTTTAGCACAGGAGATTTATAACCATTTCCACCCGCCCGTAAACGCGGCTGACTTGGAAGCAGAAGTCTAAATCGTAGTCAGTTTGGCGTAAAACCTGGCAAACTAGGTACATGACTAATCACGAACCCATCGAACCCAACAATCCTCCTACCGTTCCTTCTGGCATCCCAGTGTTAGATGCGATTACGCAGCTACCTGAAAATCCGGGGACGGAAATGCTGATTATTACCGGCATGTCCGGCGCCGGACGGACCCGAGCCTCTATGGCTTTAGAGGATTTAGATTGGTACGTGGTCGACAATCTTCCTCCCATGTTGCTACCCGCTTTGGCGGGGATGATGACCCCCGATGGGGGAGGCGTGCACCGTTTGGCTGCAGTAGTTGACGTGCGTTCAGGTGAGTTCTTCCACGACTTCGAAGCGGTTCTAGCGAAGCTGGCGGCGGAAAACATTTCCTACCGGCTGATTTTCTTAGAGGCTGACGAAGCCGAACTGGTGAAACGCTATGAGTCGAACCGTCGCCCCCACCCGCTGCAGGAAGACGGGCGTATCCTTGACGGCATTGCGAAAGAAAAGCAGATGCTGGCCCCGCTGCGCCAGCGGGCAGATGAAATCGTTGACACTACAAAGATGAGTGTCCATGACCTGACTCGGCATATGCGCGACGTGGTGGCGGGGGACTCTAACCGAGCTTTGAAACTGACCGTTATGTCCTTTGGCTTTAAGTACGGTTTACCGCTGGATGCCGACCACGTACTTGACGTGCGTTTCTTGAAAAACCCGTACTGGGTGAGCGAGTTGCGGCATCTGACGGGGCGCGACGAAGCTGTGGCGCGCTATGTATTGGACCAGCCAGGAGCCCGCGAATTTGCCCAGAATTATGCGGAACTACTGGCCCCGATGCTGGCCGGGTATTTGAATGAGCTGAAACCATTTGTGACCATTGCGATTGGCTGTACCGGCGGTAAGCACCGGTCGGTGGCAAATGCTGAGCTGATTGCGACGAAGCTGCGCGAAAAAGGTTTCCCCGTGCGGGTAATTCACCGAGATTTAGGGCGTGAATGATGAGTACCATGTTGGATAAAGAAGGTTGGCCACTGCGCGGTGAAGCGGGCACTAAAGTCGTTGCCTTTGGCGGCGGACACGGTTTATCGGCAACTTTACGCGCGCTGAAGCACATCACCCATCAGCTGACTGCGGTGGTTACTGTGGCTGATGATGGGGGCTCTTCGGGGCGACTGCGCCAAGAAATGGAAGTACTTCCCCCGGGAGATTTGCGCATGGCATTAGCTTCGCTGTGTGATGATTCGGAATGGGGACTCACCTGGCGCGACGTCATGCAGCACCGTTTCAAAACCGATGGAGATTTGGATAACCACGCGCTTGGTAACCTTCTAATCGTTGCTCTGTGGCAGCTTTTGGGGGATGAAGTTAAGGGCTTGGATTGGGTTGGCAAACTTCTGCAAGCCCACGGGCGGGTGCTGCCGATGGCTTCGGTACCGTTGGAAATTGAAGCGGATATGATTCTTCCCGAGGGCGGTGAAAAACGTACTTATCGAGGGCAAGTCAATGTGGCAAAAGCCCCCGGTAAGGTAGCAGATATTCGCATCATTCCTGAGAATCCTCCGGTAGCTGGGGAAGTCAAACAAGCCATTGCGGAAGCTGAGTGGATCGTTTTAGGACCGGGCTCTTGGTACACTTCGGTGCTACCACACTTGCTGGTTAAGGAACTCCACGACGCTTTAGTAAGCACTCCGGCGCGGCGCGCTCTGATTCTCAACCTGACGGAACAGGCGGGTGAAACAGACTCGCTTTCGGCTGCTGATCATGTGCGTTTGCTGGGAAAATATGCGCCCCGTTTCGCCCTCGATGTAGTAATCGCCGATCCTTCGATGGCGGACGATATTGACGAGCTGGAAACTGCGGCGCGTGAGTTAGGAGCCCGTCTGTTACTGCGCCAAGTCTGTATTGGAGCGCGTTCTGGACTACACGACCCGTTGCGTTTAGCGGCTGCCTTGCGAGATGCCTTTGAAGGGGTTTTAGGAGAAGTCAACGCCCCTGAAAATTGGTTGGCATAATTCACTTTTGTGCCTGAGGCAGGATTATTTCAACCCGTTTCGGGTAAAGTTTTTACGATATTGAAATCTTTTGGAAAGGCTAACTATGGCGCTCACCGCAGGCTTGAAAAAGGAACTGGTACAACATCCAGTCACCACAGCTTCGCAAATGAACGCTGAGATTGCCACTTTGCTACGTTTTGCTGGCGGATTACATGAAGTGAACGGGCGGGTAGTGATTGAAGCTGAACTCGATTCCAAGCAGGCAGCCACGCGGTTACGCGCTTTTTTAGCCAAACTTTATAACGTTTCTACCTCGGTGGTAGTAGTCTCTGGGGGTGCTCTTAAAAAAGGGGACCGCTACGTGGTGCGTGTAGTTGAAAGAGCTGATCAGCTGGCGCGTTTAACTGGCTTAGTTGATCACCGCAACCAACCGATTCGGGGGCTTCCTCCGGAAATTGTTTCGGGTGGGGAAGCAGAAGCCATCGCTGCTTGGCGCGGCGCGTTCTTAGCCCGCGGTTCTTTACTTGAACCAGGACGGTCTTCCTCCATGGAACTGACCGCTCCCGGACCAGAAGCTGCCTTGGCGTTAGTTGGCGTTGCCCGGCGTATGGGAGCTACTGCACGTGTGCGCGAAGTACGTAACTCCCATCGCGTGGTGGTTAAAGATGCGGATGGCATTTCGCTGCTACTTGATAAGCTGGGGGCCAAAGAAACGTTTGAAATCTGGAATTCCCGCCGGCAACGGCGCGAACTGCGTGGGAATATCAACCGCTTAGCTAACTTTGACGATGCTAATCTGCGCCGTTCAGCCCGGGCCGCAGTAGCTGCCGGAGCTCGCGTACAGCGCGCTTTTGAAATCTTGGGAGATGATATTCCCGCCCACCTGTTTGAAGCGGGGCAGCTGCGTTTGCAGTACAAGGAAGCTTCTTTAGAGGAACTGGGGAAGCTCTCTGAACCGCAGCTTACTAAAGATGCAGTTGCGGGACGTATTCGGCGTCTCTTAGCGCTTGCCGATAAAGTGGCGGGGGAGAAGGGGATTCCCGATACGGAAGCAGCCATCACTATGGAAATGCTAGACGAGTCTTAAAAGTAGCTGCCTTGAGTTCTTTGGAAACTCAAGGCAGTTTACTTTTAACCACGTTCTCAGTTTGTAAGAACGTTTTAAATAGGTCATCAGACCCTGATAAAAATCCGAAAACAGTGTAAATTAGAACTTGCTGGAACCGCAGCCAATCTGCGGTCTAAATTGGGCAGTTCGGCCCTCTTTAGATAACTCAAAGACGAAAATGCTAAGTAGCATTACAGGAGGACATTGTGACCATCCGCGTCGGTATTAACGGCTTCGGCCGTATTGGCCGTAACTTCTTCCGCGCAGTTCTTGAACAGGGCGCAGACGTAGAAATCGTAGCTGTAAACGACCTGACTGATAACGAAACCCTGGCTCACCTGCTGAAGTGGGACTCCATCCTCGGCAAGCTGGACCTGGAAGTTACCTACGACGAAGAATCCATCACCGTTGGTGGCAAGCGCATTGCAGCTCTGGCAGAACGCGATCCTGCAAACATCAAGTGGGGCGAACTGGGTGCTGACATCGTAATCGAATCCACCGGTTTCTTCACCGATGCTAACAAGGCAAAGGCACACATCGAAGGTGGCGCAAAGAAGGTTATCATCTCTGCTCCAGCAAAGAACGAAGATGCAACCTTCGTTGTTGGTGTAAACCACACCGACTACGATGCAGAAAAGCACACCATCATCTCCAACGCTTCTTGCACCACAAACTGCTTGGCTCCAATGGCTAAGGTTCTGGACGAAGCTTTCGGCATCGAACACGGCCTGATGACCACCATCCACGCATACACCGGTGACCAGCGTCTGCACGACGCACCACACTCTGACCTGCGCCGCGCACGCGCTGCAGCTCTGAACATCGTTCCAACCACCACCGGTGCTGCAAAGGCAGTTTCCCTGGTTCTGCCACAGCTGAAGGGCAAGCTGGATGGCTACGCACTGCGCGTTCCAACCCCAACCGGTTCCGTAACCGACCTGACCTTCACCGCAAAGAGCGAAGTTTCCGTTGAATCCGTAAACGCAGCAATGAAGGCAGCAGCTGAAGGCGAACTGAAGGGCATCCTGGGTTACTCCGATGGCTACCTGGTATCCACCGACATCACCACCGACCCACTGTCCTCCATCTTCGATGCACCTCTGACCAAGGTAATCGGCAACCAGGTTAAGGTTGTTTCTTGGTACGACAACGAATGGGGTTACTCCAACCGTCTGGTAGACCTCACCGTATACGTAGGCGAGCGTCTCTGATTTTAAACGCATCTAAGAGCGTATAAATGACGCCCGCGCATGCTCCGGCGTGCGCGGGCGTCATTGCTTAGAAAAGCAATCCAGCCAGATACAACAAGAACTCTAAGGAGAGCATCTATGTTGCGCACTATTGACACCCTGGGCGACCTCAAAGGCAAGCGCGTCCTGGTCCGTTCCGACTTCAACGTTCCATTGAAAGATGGCGTAATCACCGACGACGGCCGTATCCGAGCAGCTCTGCCCACCCTGAACCAGCTCCGTGAAGCCGGCGCCAAAGTAATCGTGATGGCACACCTGGGTCGTCCAAAGGGCGAAGTAAACCCAGCCTACTCCCTGGCTCCAGTAGCAAAGCGCCTGGGCGAACTGATCGACGCCCCAGTAGCATTGGCAGCAGACATCACCGGCGAATCCGCCCGTGAACTTGCCGCAAACCTCGCTGAAGGCGAAGTTCTGCTGCTTGAAAACGTTCGCTTCGACGCCCGCGAAACCTCAAAGGTAGACGCAGAACGCGAAGAAATGGCCGCTGAACTTGCCGAACTAGCCGACGCCTACGTATCCGACGGCTTCGGCGTAGTACACCGCAAGCAAGCTTCCGTTTACGACATTGCTAAGAAGCTTCCATCTGCTTCCGGCCAGCTGGTACTGAAGGAAATCGAATCCCTCCGTAAAGCAACTGACAACCCAGAACGCCCCTACACCGTAGTACTCGGTGGCGCCAAGGTAGCTGATAAGCTGGGCGTAATTGCTAACTTGCTAAACAAGGCAGACATCCTGGTTATCGGTGGCGGCATGGCTTACACCTTCTTGAAGGCAAAGGGCTACGAAGTTGGCACTTCCTTGCTGGACCTGGACAACGTAGAAACCGTTGCCGGATACATTGCTGAAGCAGAAGCAAAGGGTGTAGAACTGGTACTGCCAGTTGACATCGTCGTAGCTCCTGAATTCGACAAGGACGCCACTCCAACCGTAGTTCCAGCAGACGCTATGCCAGCAGACCAAATGGGTCTGGACATCGGCCCAGAATCCCAGGCGCTGTACGCTGCAAAGATTGCCGGTTCTAAGACCGTTGCCTGGAACGGCCCAATGGGCGTATTCGAATTTGAAAACTTCGCAAACGGCACTAAGGCTGTGGCAGCAGCAATGTCCGAAGGCGAAGGCTTCTCGGTAGTTGGCGGCGGCGACTCCGCTGCAGCAGTACGTCTGCTGGGCTTCGACGAAGCCACCTTCTCTCACATTTCCACCGGTGGTGGAGCTTCCCTCGAACTGCTCGAAGGTAAGACTCTACCAGGCATCGCAGTTTTGGAGGACTGAAAAATGGCACGTATTCCACTAATGGCAGGTAACTGGAAGATGAACCTGGACCACTTGGAAGCAATCCACCTGGTACAGGGCCTGCACATGGCACTTTCCGACGCTAACTTCGACTACACCAAGACTGAAGTTGTCGTCATCCCCCCATTCACTGACATCCGCTCAGTACAAACCGTTGTAGAAGGCGACGAAATGGGCATCAAGTACGGTGCTCAGGACGTTTCCGTACACGCAGCTGGCGCTTACACCGGTGAAGTTTCCGCAACCATGCTGAAGAAGCTGGGCGTATCCTACATCGTTGTCGGTCACTCAGAACGTCGTGAATACCACGGCGAATGCGACAAGAAGGTTAACACCAAGGCTCGCGTTGCCCTGGATAACGGCATGACCCCCATCATCTGCTGTGGCGAAGGCCTGGAAGTACGTAAGGCAGGCGAACACGTGCCACACGTACTGAAGCAGATTGACGGCGCGTTGGAAGGCTTCTCAGCTGAAGAAGTTGCTAAGTCCGTAATCGCTTACGAACCAATCTGGGCAATCGGCACTGGCGAAGTAGCTACCCCAGAAGACGCACAGGAAGTATGTGCAGCCATCCGCGCACGTATCGCAGAACTATACGACGCTGAAACTGCTGCAGCTACCCGCATCCTCTACGGTGGCTCTGTAAAGTCCTCCAACGTTGCTGACATCATGGCAAAGGAAGACGTTGACGGTGCTTTGGTTGGCGGCGCTTCACTGGAAGCTGGCGAATTCTCTAAGATCGCTCGTTTCGACGCCTGAGCAACTAAACGCTTAAAGTAAGTTTTGGGTGGGAAGATACCCTCTTCCCACCCAAAACTATGCAGATCACACGACACAGACAGCTGTTTACACGCTACAAACTAGGCAATTTCTTTGAAATTAGTTAAACTTGATGAGTTAGGTAAGAAATTGCGGAAGTTTCAAACTCGAAAGGGAAACCCGCGTGAACGCAATCATGATTTTCCTCTACGTCCTGCTGGCAATCTCCAGCCTGTTGCTGATCCTCACCGTGCTGATGCACAAGGGTAAGGGCGGTGGCGTTTCCGACATGTTCGGTGGCGGCCTATCCCAAACTGCCGGTTCCTCAGGCGTAGCCGAACGCAACCTGAACCTCATCACTTTCGGTACTCTTACCGTTTGGGTTACTGTAATCGTTGCGATTGGCGTTCTCACCAAATTCGTGGCCTGATAAATGCCAAACTCGGCGCAAGTCGAATATTTCTGCGCGCGTGATCATATCACGCGCGTTAGTTTTACTGTCGAAGCCCTTTTAGACGCACCGGCCAGCTGGAACTGCACTATCTGCCAACAACCGGCCTACCGCACGCGCCCCACACAGCCCTCAGCGCCGAAAGCAGCTGAAGCGCAGGGCTTGCAGCCACCAAACGCTTTTAGCGCCTCCCATCACCAGGAATTACACAGGCGCCGCGCCCCTGAACAAGCCGAAGAGCTCCTTATGGACGCCCTCGAGAAACTGCGCAACCAAACCCAGCCTAACGAAGCGGATTAACCCGCACCGCCGCCGGAGCATCACACCACCAGGTAGTCCCCACCTGATTCATCGCCGAAGCCGGAACTTCCCGGTAATCTGCGCCATGCACCGCATGCGCTAACGCCGGGGCCTTATCCGCACCCGTCACCACGAACCAAGACACCTGCGTACGCCGCAATAACTCTAGAGTCATTGTCACCCGCATAGCTGGCGGCTTAGGAGAATCAGTTTCCGCTGTGACTAAACCACTGGCTTGTAAAGACTCGTGGGAAGGGAAAAGGGAAGCAAAATGCCCATCTGGCCCCATCCCCAACAAAGCAAAATCTAAGCGAATAGTCTGTGCCTTGGCCATCACCGGATCAGTACCTAACTGAGAGGGCGTAAACGTTTCTAGTAGGTCTCGTTCATAGGCGCGGGCTGCTGCAAACGGATCAGGACAAACATCGGGCGTAGGCACGTCATGCAAAATGAAAATCGGATACTTATCCGTCAAATACTTCCGCACTAAAGCAGAAGTACGGTCTAACGAAGCAAGTGACACGTGGCGTTCATCCACTAACCAAATGTGGATCGGCACCCACTCTTGTGCCAGCTCAGGATGCGCATCCAAAAGCTGCGTCACCATGGGGAACAGCTTTGTGGCAATCGAACCGCCCGCCACCCCCAGCTGAATCCGCGAACGCTGCTGAGACAGTTCAGTTAGCTTGCGAATAAACGCCTTCGCCACTTTCGCATAAAGCTCATTAACGTTAGAAAATACGCGCACATCAGAAGTCAGAGGCACAGTGCTAAAACCTCCTGGTAGAGGGGATCTTCATCTAACAGACGCAGGTCTTCCATCAGCGCATCGTGGCTGTGCCGGCGCGGCAGATTCACAGTCGTCTCTGCAAGCCCTGGCCGACGCATTACCGCAACTGAGGAATCGTCAGCGCGCGAAAGCTCAAAGACACTCCCATTTGAAAAAAGCGTGACCGATTCAAGGGTTTTTACCGGCGCTTCCACAAACTCAATAGCGACCCCCAACTTCAACTGCAACCATTTTGCTAGCAGGTAAGGGGCTGGATGTGCGGGATTACCAACTACACGCACCTTATCAAAGTGAGAAACCTTAGCTTCATCAACCATCGCTGCCACCAGCCCACGCCACATCGTTACCGCTGCCCAAGATAGGTCGGTGTCTCCGGGAGCATAGTTTTCAGCCAGCTGCCGTAATGAATCAAAGGGGGCACTAAGACGCCGTGAATCGGTAATCCTTCGCGAAGCAATCTTTCCCAGTGGGTGGTGCGCAGGAGCTGCCGGAGCATCAAAAGGCCAGAAACAAACGACCGGAGTATCGGCAATCAAAAGCGGAATTACCAAAGAGTCCAGGCTTTCTGCGGCGCAACTACCGGCATTTAAGACAATTACATCTGAGGCACCCATTTCCGTGCCGTAATGTAAGGTAGCGTCTAACCCGCGGCAAACCAGTTCGTTAGAACTTACCACGACAATCACGCGGCAAGGATGTTCCACCGAAGCCGCTGAACACAGTTCAATGGCGGGAGCGACCTGGGATTCGTCAGCAACTACGGCAATCAGGTTCAAGACGCGGCCGGCTGCAGGAATGGCCGCTTCTTCAGTGAGTTCTGCCAGGCGCTTAAAAATTGCTGCAGAAGTGGTATTCGTTAAGGTTTCGATCATGGGATTCTCCAGCTACGACCTTCTTTAGCTAACATTTCGTGGGCTTCATCAGGCCCCCAAGTGCCCGGACGGTAGGGGACCGGGGTAACTTCTTTAGCCCAGTATTGGAAAATAGGATCCATAATTGCCCAAGAGAGCTCTACCTCCGCTTGCCCAGGGAAAAGCGGCGAGTTTCCCGCTAAGGCGTCTAGAAGCAAACGTTCATAGGCCAGTGGGGAATCTTCGGTAAAAGCATGCCCGTAACCAAAATCCATGGAAACGTCGCGCACCTGCATTCCGTTACCGGGAACTTTAGAACCAAAGCGTAAAGTGATCCCTTCATCGGGCTGAATCCGAATCACCAGCGCGTTATTACCAAGTTCTTGAGTGGCGGCTTTATCAAATGGAATATGAGCAGCGCGTTTGAAAACCACGGCAATTTCCGTAACTCGTTTTCCTAATCGTTTGCCGGTGCGCAGGTAGAAAGGCACTCCGGCCCAGCGGCGCGTATCCACATAGAGTTTCACTGCAGCGAAAGTATCCGTGCGTGAATCTGGGGGAATATTGTCTTCTTCAAGGTAGCCTTTGACTACTTCACCGCCTTGCCAGCCGGAAGTATATTGGCCAATTACCGTGTTTTCTGCCAGGTTTTCCGGCAGACGCAAGGCTGATAGTACCTTCTGTTTTTCGATTTTTAGGTCGCGTTCATCGAAGGTGACTGGTTCTTCCATGGCTGTTAAGGCTAAGAGCTGTAGCAGGTGGTTTTGCATCACATCTTTAGCTGAGCCGATGCCATCGTAGTAGCCAGCGCGCGTACCGATACCGATGTCTTCCGCCATGGTGATCTGCACGTGGTCCACGTACCTAGAGTTCCAAAGTGGCTCAAACATAATGTTTGAAAACCGCATCGCTAGAATATTCTGAACGGTTTCTTTACCCAGGTAGTGGTCGATGCGGAAAGTATCTTTTTCCGCGAAAACCTTTTGCAAAACTTCCGCTAATGCCCGGGCGGATGCCAGGTCGTCGCCGAAAGGCTTTTCGATGATGACGCGGCGGAAACTATCCGTACGATCGGTGTTTAAGCCAGAGCGAGCCAGCTGGGAGACTACCTTGGGGAAGGAATCTGGTGGAATCGACAGGTAGAAAGCATGGTTTCCGCCGGTGCCTCTGGTTTGGTCTAATTCAGTGACGGTTTGGGCTAAACGGTCAAAAGCCGCCTCATCGTCGAAAGTGCCGGAAACAAAACGCAATCCAGCTTTAAACTGCTGCCAGGTGCTTTCATCCCAAGGGGTACGTGCGTAGGCTTTGATTGAAGCCAAGACGAAATCTTCAAACTCACTGTTACTCCAGTCGCGCCGAGCAAAACCGGTGAGGGCAAAAGCCGGGTGAAGCAGACCGCGATTTGCCAGGTCATAAAGCGCAGGAACCAGTTTTTTACGTGCCAGGTCGCCGGTGATTCCGAAAATGACCAGCCCGCAAGGGGGTGCAATCAGCGGCAGTCGGCGGTCACGGGAATCATGTAAGCTGGCGACAGTTTGCTCAGAAGCGCCCACTGGCCGCGGCGTATTCGTCGTATCCAAAGAAAACCTCTTTAAGTGAAGTTGCTGTCCCTGCATTCGGGGGACACGTTTGTTCTAGGTTTTATTTTACGTGTGGATGCGTCTTAATCCCACCGCAGGCGACTTTCAACTAGACTTAACACTATGAGCGCAGATACCCACGGTTGGACCGTATCACAGAAGACCCTGGCGGCGATTACTACCGCCTACCAGCATGAAAATTCCCTGCCCCTGGGGGTAGCGATCGATCCGGCGAACACGTATGTGGACGCGAAGGTTAGTATTCCACTGAATATTTTGAACCGCCACGGTTTGATTGCCGGTGCCACCGGTACTGGCAAAACTCGTACGTTGCAGCTTCTAGCTGAAAATCTTTCCGCCGCGGGAGTACCAGTTTTAGTCACTGACGTTAAAGGAGACTTAACGGGGATTGGCGCAGCGGGGCAGGCTTCAGAGAAGTTACTTGCCCGCACCCAGAAACTGGGACAAGCCTGGCAGGGGCGTAGTTTCCCCATCGAACTTCTTGCCCTGGGGGAACTTCCCAAAGATAGTGCCCCCACGCACGTTCCGGTGCGCACCACTTTAACGGATATTGGCCCGCTGCTGTTAGCGAAGATTCTGGGTCTGAACACTACTCAGGAACAGGCCTTGCAGATCCTCTTTACCTGGGCTGACCAACAGGGGTTGGCGTTAGTCGATCTGCAGGATTTGAAGGCTGTCACCCAGTATTTAACTGAGGATGGGAAGGCTGAGCTAAAGAAAATTGGCGGTGTCTCGGCCGCGACCGCCGGGGTGATTTTGCGCGCCGCCACGGTTTTGCAAAGTCAAGGTGGTGACGAGTTCTTTGGCACCCCCGCCTTTGATACGGCTGATCTGTTCCGTTTAGACGCGCAGGGGAGTGGGGTTGTTTCGGTCCTGGCGATTGATGGGATTTTGCGTCAGCCGGCGATTGTTTCTTCGCTGATTATGTGGATGTTGGCGGACCTGTTTGAAACTTTGCCTGAAGCGGGGGATTTGGATAAGCCGAAACTGGTGTTCTTTTTCGATGAGGCGCACCTTCTGTTCAAGAATGCCACACCGGCTTTCTTAGATCAGGTAGTGCAGACGGTTAAGTTGATTCGTTCTAAAGGCGTGGGGATTTTCTTCATTACGCAGTCGCCGCAAGATATTCCGGCGGAAGTTTTGGGGCAGTTGGGGTCGCGGATTGTGCACGGCTTGCGTGCTTTTACCCCTAATGACGTGGCGGATTTGAAAGAAACGGTTTCGTCTTTCCCACTGACTGATTTGCCTTTGGATGAGGTGCTGACTACGTTGGGTACCGGCGAGGCAGTAGTTACCGTATTGAGTGAGAAGGGGGCGCCGCTTCCGGTGGCTCCGACGCGTCTTTTTGCTCCGCAGGGGATTATGGGTCCGCTCCCCGAGGGCGGTGGAGAAGCCTTAATTTCTCAGTCAACCTTACTTCCAAAGTACCGTGATGAGGTGGACCCTTATTCTGCATTCGAGAAGCTTTCTGAAGCTCCGCAGCCGGTGGAAGCGCCGCCGAGTGAGTTACCTTCGGTCCAGGTGCCGCCCAACGCGCCGGTGGATTACTCGGGTGGAACTGGCTATCCTGGTGGTACAGGTTATCCCGGCGGAACTGGCACTGAACCTTCCTGGGAACAACTCGGCTTCCCTGGTGAAGATAAACCACAACCAAAACGCCAACCAAAACCAGAACCATCATTAGCCGATGAACTAATGGAAGCCGGTCAAGGCATGTTCAAGTCAGCCCTGCGCAGCTTCGGCACCCAACTTGGCAAAGAAATCCACCGAACCTTATTCGGCACCCGGAAACGCCGCTAAAATTGTTTCGATGCGGGAACCATCGTTCCCGCATCGAAACAATTAAACAACCAATTACTGGGCTAGTACTTCTTTAGCGGTAGCCACCAGGTTCTCAGTAGTAATCCCAAAGTGAGCAAACAGCTGATCTGCGCTGCCAACGCCACCGAAGGATTCAATTGAAACAGCCTTCCCAGCTCCGCCCAAGTACTTCAACCAAGGCATCGCCAAACCAGCTTCAATCGAAACACGCTTAGTCACTGCTGCCGGAAGCACCGACTCGCGGTACTGCTCATCCTGAGCATCAAACCATTCCATACATGGCATGGAAACAACGCGCACCTGAACGCCCTCGGCAGAAAGAATCCCCGCTGCTTCCAGCGCAAACTGCACTTCCGAACCAGACGCCAGCAAAATCAAATCTGGCGTACCCTGGCAGTCCTGCAACACGTAGCCGCCACGCGCCAAACCAGAAGCGGGAGCCAACTCGCCCGCAGCAACCGCACCTTCGCCGGCGCGCGCTGGGTTAGGCAGATTCTGACGAGTCAAAACCAAAGCCACTGGGTGACGGTGCAGCAGGGTCTGCTTCCAAGCCTCAGCTGTTTCCGCAGCGTCAGCGGGACGTACCAAAGCCAGATTTGGAATTGCCCGGTAGGCAGTCAGATGTTCAACTGGCTGGTGGGTAGGGCCGTCTTCGCCCACCCCAATCGAATCGTGAGTCCACACGTAAGTAACCGGCAGATCCATCAGCGCAGCCAAACGCACCGCGCCACGCATGTAGTCAGAGAAGACAAAGAAAGTACCACCGTAAACGCGGGTGAAACCTTCTAGCGCAATCCCGTTCATAACCGCGCCCATTGCATGCTCACGCACACCGTAGTGCAGGTTACGCC
Organism: Actinomycetaceae bacterium; assembly: GCA_030532515.1. GTDB lineage: Bacteria > Actinomycetota > Actinomycetes > Actinomycetales > Actinomycetaceae > Gleimia. The sequence goes on along the minus strand of JAUNKY010000004.1, from coordinate 49,968 downwards.
CGTATGGAGAAGCCTCGAAAACCTTAGAAGCGCGAGCCGCAGGAATAAAGGACTTTTCCCCCTTCAACAAGGTGTTGTTAGAACCAGCCAAGTCAGCCGAACCGCCCCACAGTTCAGGAAGTACTGGTGCCAAAGCGTTCAAAACCTCACCCGAAGCGGCGCGAGTAGCGATCGCCTTACCCTCAGGGAACTTAGGAAGCGCAGCCTCCCAACCCGCGGGTAGTTCCTGCTTTAACAAACGACGGAAAAGCTCTGCGCGTTCACCAGCGTTAGCTTCCCAAGCAGCGAAACGAGCATCCCACTGGGCACGCAGTTCCTTACCACGCTTAGCCACGTTTTCTTGCGCGTGAGCAACAGCTTCAAAATCCAACTGGAACAAGCCTTCAGGAGAAACTCCCAAAGCCTCCTTCAAACCGCTCAGCGCATCCGCACCCAGCACCGCACCGTGAATTCCACCGGTGTTTTGCTTGCCCGGAGTTGGCCAACCGATGATTGTACGTAGCGCAATAATCGAAGGGCGACCAGTTTCTGCCTTAGCTGCTTGCAAAGCCACGTCCAAAGCGTGTACGTCTTCGCAGTATGCGCCATCTTTTAGCCAATCGACGCGCTGGGTGTGCCAGCCTTGCGCTGCAAAACGTGCCAGAACATCTTCAGAGAAGGTGATATTCGTATCGTCTTCAATCGAAATATGGTTGTCATCCCAGATAACAATCAAGTTACCCAGTTCCTGCGCCCCCGCTAAAGAACAAGCTTCAGCGGTGATGCCTTCTTGCATACAGCCATCACCGGCAATAACGTACACGTGGTGGTCGAATGGAGACTCACCTTCAGGAGCTTGCGGGTCGAACATTCCCCGCTGACGACGCGCCGCCATTGCCATACCAACTGCCGAAGAAATGCCCGAACCTAACGGACCCGTGGTAATTTCAACGAAATCAGTGTGACCGTATTCAGGGTGTCCCGGGGTGAGGGAGCCAAAAGTACGGAACTTCTGCAAATCCTCAAGCTGCAGACCAGCCCCAGCCAGGTAGAGGGAAACATACTGGGTAATGGAAGAGTGCCCAGCAGAAAGCACAAAGCGGTCGCGACCAACCCAATGCGGGTCAGTGGGGTCCAGCTTCAGGTGACGTTGGAAAAGTAAATAGGCGGCAGGAGCTAAAGAAATCGCCGCACCCGGATGTCCAGATCCCGCATTTTCAACCGCATCTGCAGCTAGCACCTTAGCCGTGGTGACGGCGCGAGAATCTAAATCAGTCCAAGTCAAAGTCATTTTGGTCAAACCCCTTAAGTAAAAAACCCTTACACTACATATTATGTCGAAGAATCAGGCAAAAAACACTTCTGCGCAGGTGTTAGAGAGCTTTTTAGACTATCTCACCGTCGAAAAAGGCGCTTCTGCACATACCGTTGCCGGCTACCGGCGCGACTTAGAGCGCTTTTTAAACCAAATGCAGCTCGCAAACCGCCCTATTGCACAAATCGACACCAAACTAATTAATCGCTACCTTACCGAACTCTCCACCGGCTCCGCCGACCACCCGCCTCTTAAAGCCAGCTCTATCGCCCGCGCCCGCGCCGCTATTCGCGCCCTCTTTCGCTACGCGATTGAAGAAGACTACCTGGATGCTGACCCCACCGGTGACCTTGACCAAAAGAAACAGGCAAAAACCCTCCCCAAAGCTATTCCACTGGCAGAAATAAGCGCTATGCTGACCGTCAGCGCTGCCCGACCTTTCCCGATTGGACCACGGGACAATGCCCTGATCGAACTTTTATACGGCACCGGCGCCCGTATCTCTGAGATCATTAACCTTTCTCCGGACGACCTTTTCTTAGAAGGCCAGTACCCGTACGTGCGCCTCTTCGGAAAGGGAAGAAAAGAAAGACTGGTTCCCCTGGGAGCCTACGCCGTACAAGCGCTACAAACCTACTTGGAAACGGCCCGACCCGCCCTCTTAAAAACCGCGGCGCGCCCACCCGCCGGACACCCCCTATTCTTGAATAAACGCGGCGGAGCCCTAAGCCGCCAAAGCGCCTGGGAAATTATCTCCACTACCGCCACTGCTGCCGACTGCCAAGCAGAGGTTTCCCCCCACACCCTGCGCCACTCTTTTGCCACCCACCTGCTTGAAGGCGGGGCATCTATTCGCGACGTCCAAGAGCTTTTAGGACATGCTTCGGTCACCACCACACAAATCTATACGCGCGTTTCTATGAATACCCTGCGTGAAGTCCATGCCTCCACACATCCTCGTGCTAACCTATGAGGGTGAGTGACGTACAGCTAGACCTAATTCCGTTGCCAGAGAACAACGTTGCAGATACTGACTTTCCTGTGCCCGCGCCGCTAACCTCCCACGGTCCGGCGCGCATTATCGCTATGTGCAACCAAAAGGGTGGGGTAGGAAAAACCACCACCACCATTAACCTAGCTGCCTCACTGGCCGAATACGGCCGGCGCGTCCTGATTGTAGACTTCGACCCGCAGGGCGCCGCTTCTGCCGGTTTAGGCGTTGCCTCACAAGACTTAGAACTCACTATCTACAACCTGCTGCTTTCTTCTAAAGTCAACGTTAAAGACGCGATTGTGGAAACCCAGGTTCCAAACCTGCATATTATTCCCGCCAATATTGACCTTTCTGCCGCAGAAGTTCAGTTAGTAAACGAAGTAGCCCGCGAACAGGCCCTAACCCGCGTGCTACGACCGATTTTGGATGAATACGACGTAATTTTCGTTGACTGCCAGCCATCTTTGGGACTACTCACCGTTAATGCGCTTACCGCCGCACATGGCGTGATGATTCCACTAGAAGCGGAATACTTTGCGTTACGCGGCGTAGCTTTGCTGGTGGACACCATCGATATGGTGGCTGACCGTCTGAATCCGCGCCTGAAGATTGACGGTATTTTGGCAACTATGGTGGATACCCGCACCCTGCATTCTCGGGAAGTATTGGAACGCTTGCACCAGGCATTTGGGGAAAAGGTTTACCGCACCCAGATTCGCCGTACGGTGAAATTCCCAGATGCTTCGGTTGCAACCGAGCCAATCACCACTTACGCTCCCACCCACGCCGGAGCGGAAGCCTACCGCCAGCTGGCCCGGGAAGTAATCGCGCGCGGTGACGCAGCCTGAAGCCCCTGTAACAGCATTTAGCGACGCAGCTTACGACGCAAATGCTGCGTCTAACACTGACTTTTTAGTTACATTAGAGAATTTTTCAGGCCCATTCGACCTGCTTTTAGGACTGATCTCGAAACGCGAACTGGAAATCACTGAAGTTTCGCTAGCCCAGGTAACTGACGATTTCATCGCCTATATGCGCGCCCATGCGGATCTTTCAAAAACTACCGAATTCCTGGTGGTCGCCGCGACACTGCTTGATATGAAAGCCCGTTCGCTGCTGCCGGTGGCGGATATTGAAACTGACCCCGACTTTGAATACCTCGAAGCCCGCGACCTGCTGTTCTCCCGGCTCTTACAGTACCGCGCTTTCAAACAGGTGGCGGGGCTTTTTAGTGCGCTTTGGGAAGCAAATAGTGGCGCATTTGCCCGCGAGGTGCCCCTGCCGCCAGAGCTACAACAGTTACTGCCGGAACTACAGTGGCACACTTCGCCCACCGAGTTAGCCAGATTAGCGGCAACAGCTTTAACCCGCCAGCCACCGCAGGTGGCAATCAGTCACCTGCATGACGTGCTGGTCCCCGTTGCCCCGCAAAAAGAACTGTTAGCACAACGCCTGGCGCAGCTGGGCGAAGCCAGTTTTACCCAGCTCTGCGCTGATGCCCAGGATACGAATATGATTGTCTCTAGGTTTCTGGCGCTGTTAGAGCTCTATCGTGAGAACCTGATTTCCTTTGAACAATCCGCCCCGCTGGCACCTTTTACGGTTATCTGGATTGGCTGAGCTTAGCAACCGGATTTTTCCGAGGGCGGCTACCAATCTCACAGTTATAATCAGCCTCAGTGCGGTTACAACTTAGGCTTACTCAAGTATGATTAAAAGGTAATGAGTATTGACGGGAGGTCAACATGGATGCCCAGCCCCCAGTAGTGCAAACGCCTACAGCTGAGCTTAAAACCGCTATTGAAGCAATCTTAATCGTGGCAGATACGCCGGTTTCGGTATCCCTTTTAGCACGGGCCACCCAAGCGCAACCCCTTGCAGTGGAAGCTGTACTGGTTGAACTCGCTGCTGAATTTTCGGGGCGCGGTCTGCAACTTAGACAAGCGGGCGACGGCTGGCGCTTTTACAGTAACCCCAAATACGCCGAACAGGTAAAGCAATTTGTTGTTGGGAATGAAAATCAAAAGCTTTCCCAAGCCGCCCTCGAAACCCTGGCGGTAATCGCTTACCGCCAACCCATTTCTAAAGGAAAAATCTCTAATATTCGCGGGGTAAATGTCGACTCCGTAGTGCGCAACCTTGCTGCCCGGCACCTGGTTGAAGAAGTCGGTGAAACTGCCACCGGCGCCACCCTCTGGGGAACTACCACCGAGTTTTTAGAAAAAATGGGCTTAAAAGACCTATCCGAACTTGCGCCGCTGGCCCCTTTCTTGCCAGCAGCAGATGAACTTGAAGAACTAGCCGAAGAACTGTAGAGGAAGAATAATGCGAAACGATCCACACGTAGAAGATGGCATTCGCCTGCAAAAAGTAATTTCCCAAGCCGGGATTGCCTCCCGTCGCCACGCAGAAATCCTGATCACCTCAGGGCGCGTCAAAGTCGATGGGGTAGTGGTCCGCCAACTGGGCGTACGCGTCGATCCCTCGGTACAGACGATCCACGTAGACGGCAACCAAATCATGTTGGACACGAAGTCCCTCACCATCGCCTTGAATAAGCCAGCCGGCGTAGTATCTACCATGGAAGATCCGGAAGGACGTCCTTGCCTGGCAGAATACGTAGAACAGTATAATCAGCGTCTCTACCACGTGGGCCGCTTGGACACCGACACTGCAGGGCTGATCCTGCTAACCAACGATGGTGAACTGGCACATCGCCTAATGCATCCTTCCTACGAAGTTCCTAAGACGTACGTAGCAACCGTTCACGGAGAAGTACCCCGCGGATTGGGCAAGAAACTGGCGCGCGGCATCATGCTTGAAGACGGACCGGTTAAGGTAGACGACTTCCAAATCACCGACCACTACGGGGAAATGACCTTAGTACAGCTCACCTTGCACGAAGGACGTAACCGGATTGTACGTCGCATCCTTGAATCTGTTGGCTTCCCAGTGATTGAACTGGTCCGCATCCAGTTCGGTCCAGTCCACATTGGCCGCCTCCACCCGGGCGTAACCCGCCGTATTGAAGGCCCAATCTTGCAAGAACTCTACCGTTCAGTTGGACTCTAAACCCCAGCCGGGTTTATACCAACCACCTTTTGCACGAAATGCGAAGTTTAGGAGCATCATGACTTACGCTGACAAACTATCCCAACTGAAAGCCTTAGTTGCGCAATACGGACTCTCAGTAGCAATCGACGGGCCAAGCGGTTCAGGCAAATCTACTTTAGCCCGCCAACTTGCCAGTGATTTAGGGATCGGCTACTTAGATACCGGCGCGATGTACCGCGCCCTTACCTGGTACTGTTTGGAAAACGGCCTACCAGTAGACGACCACGACGCTGCCGCCGGCGCCGCCGACTCCTTCCCACTGCTAATGGGGAACGACCCGGCAGATACCCGCGTCTTTGTGGGCACCACTGACGTTACCGAAGCCATCCGGTCAAAGGAAATCTCTGAAAGCGTCTCTGCAATAGCCACAAACCTAGCAGTCCGCGACACTATGCGTCGCCTGCAAAGAGAAATCATTGAAAAAGCCGTACGCTCCGGTTCCGGCATGGTGGCAGAAGGCCGCGACATCACCACCGTTGTGGCGCCAGACGCGGACCTGCGCGTCCTGGTAACGGCCTCGGAAGAAACCCGGTTAGCCCGCCGCGCGGCGCAGCAAACTGGCGAAGTCACCGAAGCTGCACTGGCAGATACGAAGAAGCAGGTTCTGGAACGCGATGCCAAAGACTCCACCGTCGTAAACTTCACTACCGCCGCCAACGGGGTAGTTTCCTTGGACACTTCTGCGCAAACTGTGGAAGAAACAATGGAAGTGCTCTATGACCTGGTAGCACATACGCTGTTTAGCAAAGAAGCCGCTGCGGAAGAAGCTGATGCCCGCACCCGCACTATGCGAAACGCCTTGGCAGAATATGATCTGACCGACGAAGACGAAGCACTGCTAGCGGGTGAATACGCCGATTTTGATGATGATGACGCAGCTGAAGCCCTGCCGGTACTAGCGATTGTCGGGCGCCCTAACGTTGGTAAATCCACGTTGGTAAACCGTATTTTGGAACGCCGCGCCGCGGTTGTGCAAGATACTCCCGGGGTAACCCGTGACCGCGTCTCATACCCAGCCCACTGGGCGGGCCGCGACTTCACCTTAGTTGATACCGGCGGCTGGGAAATGGACGTAAAGGGCTTGGATAAGGCTGTAGCCGACCAAGCTGAACTGGCCATTGAAATGGCTGACGCCGTAATCTTCGTAGTTGACGCCACGGTAGGGGCAACCCACACTGATGAACAGCTAGTGCGCGTGCTACGTCGCTCAAAGAAACCAGTTTTGCTGGCAGCAAATAAGGTGGATTCAGTTAATCAAGAAGCTGATGCAGCCTACCTGTGGGGCTTGGGGTTGGGCGAACCATTCCCAGTTTCTGCACTACACGGGCGCGGAGCTGGCGACCTGCTGGATAAGGCAATGGAAATTCTGCCACTTGTCTCAGCAGTAGCGGACCCACTGCCAAAAGATGGTCCTCGCCGCGTGGCCCTAATCGGGCGCCCCAACGTAGGCAAGTCCTCTTTACTGAACCAACTGTCCGGATCTGAACGTGTGGTTGTAAACGACCTGGCGGGTACCACCCGTGACCCGGTGGATGAACTTATCGAAATTGCCGGGCGCCCCTGGTGGTTCGTGGATACTGCGGGCGTGCGCCGCAAGATGCACCGCAGCACCGGAGCCGACTACTATGCGTCGATTCGTACCCAAGCTGCTTTAGAAAAGGCTGAGTTGGCGCTGGTTCTTTTAGATGCTTCCGAACGCATGACGGAACAGGATGTGCGCGTAATCCAACAGGCTATTGATGCTGGCCGCGCAGTGGTAATCGTTAACAACAAGTGGGACTTAGTGGACGAAGACCGCCGCGAACAGTTGAAAGCTGAGCATGAACGCGAACTGAAGCAGATTCAGTGGGCACCCCGGATCAATCTTTCGGCGAAAACTGGGTGGCACACTAACCGCCTGGTACGCGCCATGGATGAAGCCTTAGAAGGCTGGGAAACTCGTATTTCAACGGGCCGACTCAACTCGTTCCTGGGAGAACTGGTAGCGGCTAAGCCACACCCACTGCGCGGAGGGAAACAGCCTCGTATCCTGTTCGCCACCCAGGCTTCTACCAAGCCACCACGGTTCGTTATTTTTACCACCGGGTTCCTAGATCCCGCCTATCGCCGTTTCATTGAACGTCGTTTGCGCGAGGACTTTGGCTTCCACGGCACCCCCATCCAGATTTCCGTGCGCGTTCGCGAAAAGCGCCGTAAGTAGTTAAGTTTAGCCGTTTGTACCTAGTCGCTAAAAGAGGTACAAACGGCTAAACTATTACGTAGCATAAGAAAAAACCTATTTATTTTGAGGAGAGCTCAATGGCTATTCCTAAGGTGTTGCTCTACTACGCCTTTGCCCCCATTCCAGATCCTGAAGCTATCCGCCTCTGGCAGCGCGACCTGTGTGAAAGCCTGGGACTTCGCGGACGTATTCTGGTTTCAAAGCACGGTCTGAACGGCACGGTTGGCGGTGACTTGGAAGCGATTAAGAAGTACCGGAAGAAGACCCGCGAATACCCCGCGTTCCGTGACATTGACTTCAAGTGGAGTGAAGGCACCGGCCTGGACGAAAACGGTTACAGCCTGGACTTCCCACGTTTATCGGTTAAAGTCCGTGATGAGATTGTTTCCTTTGGCGCTCCCGATGACGTTACGGTTGACGAACACGGTGTGGTAGACGGCGGCGTCCACCTTAAGCCTGCTGAACTGCATAAGCTTTTGGAAGAAAAGGGCGACGAAGTAGTTTTCTTTGATGGTCGCAACGCGTGGGAAGCTCGCATCGGCCGCTTCAAGAACGCGATTATTCCAGATGTCACTACCTCACACGATTTCATTAAAGAAATTGAATCCGGTAAGTACGACGATATTAAAGATAAGCCGGTGGTTACCTACTGCACCGGTGGGATTCGCTGCGAATTGCTCTCAGCCATGATGAAGAAGCGCGGCTTCAACGAGATCTACCAGATTGATGGTGGCATTGTGCGCTACGGTGAAGCTTACGGTAACGACGGCTACTGGGAAGGCTCTTTGGCGATCTTTGACGGGCGTGAATCTATGGATTTCGCTCCGGGTGCTAAGGTGCTGTCCACCTGTGACTCCTGTGGCAAACCAACTGCTCGCCTGGCTAACTGTACTGACTTGGCCTGCCGTAAGCGTCTGCTTTGCTGTGAAGAGTGCGAAACTGTGTCTTGTCCAGAACACGCAGCAGCTTTAGTCTGAGATTGAAGTACGTATATGCCTGCCTGGGAATATACGTAGTTCGCACAGCATTAGCTTAGTTTTAAGAGAAATACGTATATTATCTGCGGGTAATATACGTATTTCTTTTAGTTTCAGGTTGGGAAGGCGCCCTCGGGAAAGAGACCGGGTTGCTGAGAGTTTTCCCGAGGACGCCAGCGGAACTATTATTTCGCCAAAATCGCGCTGGTTGAAAACTTGCCAGGCGGCGCCAAGACGGTCCGCAGCATAACTAACTGCCGGGCGCCCCAAGACAACGCGGCGCAGAACTAGCTGCCGGGTGCAGAATTAACTGCCGGGTTTGAAAATCTCTGTCATCGACACGAAATCTTCTAAATCCGGGCGTAGCCGGCCTTTAGTACCGTCAGATTTCAGCAAGGTGGCTGCGGCGCCTTGACCCGGCTGCCCCACAGCGTTACTAGGCTGCCCCAACGCGTGCTTTGCTTGCCCCAGAGCGTCTGCGGTACTTTGCGCAGCTGCTGCTTCGGAAAACGACACCCACCGGTGGCGCTGTGCCAAGGCCTGATCCGCTTGATTTGCCTGCACCGCGAACACCAGCTCGGCGCCGGCGCGCTCAATTCGGGTATGTAAACCTGAACCAGCCGCTTCTAAACCAGCCTGTCCCGAACCGCCAAAATCGTCGGTCGCTGCGTATACTCCCGTAGGTACGCTGGCGGCCCGCACTGCAGTAAACAGCGGACGCAATGCATATTCGATTGCTAAAGAATGTCGCGCCGACCCGCCGGTAGCTGCAAGCACCACCGGAGTACCGGCTAAACGTTCCGTCCCCACCAGGTCAAAGAAGGTTTTGAACAGCCCCGCGTAAGACCCCGCAAAAATCGGTGTCACCGCGATTAAACCAGCTGCCGCTTCCAACTGATCTAAGGCGGCCTCAACCCGCTCAACCGGCATACCGGTAAGCAGTGAATGAGAGAGATCTAAAGCCAGTTCGCGCAGCTCGATGACAGAAAACTCAAGCTCTACACCGGCAGTCTCCGCCGCCGTTTTAGTGGCTTCTATCAAACGGTCGGTGAGTAACCGCGTTGATGAAGGAACTGATAGTCCAGCGGATACGGCAACTACTTTCAACGCCATGTATCTATCATCCGTTCTTAGTCTTCAGCACGGTCTTCAGCGCGAAGTCCGGTCCAGTTATCGCCCGTTTCAAATCGATAGGCGTCCTGCCAAGGACCATGCTCTGCCTTAGCTAAAGCGGCATCACGAGCAGCTACTAAACTGGCATGTGTAGGCGCATCAGGAACATCAGCGGCGCGGTGTGAATCATAGATTTCTCGCAAAACTGGGGCCACTTCTTCACCCAGCAGGTGGATTTGTTCCTTCACTACCTCAGTAGGCAGGCCGCCGTGGTCAATCTAAAACATGAGACGCTGAATGTTCCCATACTTTTGGGGATATTGCCCATAACGGTCAATTACCTGCTGGACTGTCCCCACGGTAAGTGGAGTAGAGGCCATGAAGTCTTCCAGTGGCGCGCCATGGCCGTAGACTGGCGCATTATCGAAATACGGGCGGTAGAACTCAATTGCTTTACGTTCATTGGCGGCCATAAAAATCTGGCCACCAATGCCCACAATCGCCTGATCTTCCCGGCCATGCCCATAGTGCGCGAAACGCTGGCGGTAAAGCGAAATCATCTGCTGCGTATGTCGTTCAGGCCAGAACACGTTGTTATGGAAGAAACCATCCCCATAGTAGGCTGCCTGTTCCGCCACCTGGGGGGAGCGAATCGAACCATGCCAAACGAAGGGAGCCACCCCATCAAGCGGACGCGGCGTAGACGTAAATGACTGTAGGGGAGTGCGGAAACGCCCCTGCCAGTTCACCACATCTTCATTCCACAAGCGACGCAGTAAATCATAGTTTTCGATAGTCAGGTTAATGCCTTCGCGAATATCCTGCCCAAACCACGGGTAAACCGGTCCCGTATTGCCTCTACCTAAAGTCAGGTCATTGCGCCCTTTAGTTAGATGCTGCAGCATCGCGTAGTCTTCTGCTACCTTCACTGGATCATTGGTAGTGATTAACGTTGTGGCAGTCGTAAGTTTGATCCGCTTCGTTAAAGCACCGATATAAGCCAAGGTCGTCGTAGGTGAAGAGGAAAAGAACGGCGGATTGTGGTGCTCGCCTAAACCAAAAACGTCCAAACCAGCTGTCTCTGCGGTTTGTGCAAATTCAACTACTGCGCGAATCCGTTCCTGTTCGGTTGGCACCCGCCCCGTAGTGGGATCTGGAGTGATATCAGATACTGAGAAAACGCCAATTTGCATGGGAGTGACTCACTTTTCTCTTAGCCTACCGGGACCAGTTAAAGGAAGACTAACGATCCAGGTGATCTTGTAAATGCGTTAGGGCAACGCCTAGAGCTTCCTGATCTTTCGCAGATAGTGCGTCGAAGAAAATATTTCGCACGTAGGCGCGGTGAACCGGGCCAATTTCTTCAAACGCCGCGGCGCCCGCAGCGGAGAGTTTCAAAATTACTGCGCGCTTATCGTTTTCATCAGTGTGCTTAGTTACCCAACCACGTTCTTCCATACGCGTAACTGCGCGGGAAAGTCCCGAAGTAGTTACCAGCACGTTAGCTTTCAGTGATTTCATTGAAAGCTGGCGTTCCGGTGCGGTGTAGAGGGTAACTAAAACGTCGAAGTCAGAAAGCGTGAGCTTATAGAGTTTTTGCAGTTGAGTTTCTGCGCCCGCCAGGATATTAGCGGCCGTGTGGATGTACTTTTTCCAAGCATCCCAGTTGTGTGTTGAGGTCATGGGAATAATCTACAATAACTTTAGTTGCGTACGCAAGTAATTTTTGGTGGTGTACAACACCTGTTCAAGCAGCGGTAAAAGCCCTAGTTATCTCAGAAAGAAGCAGGTGAAAACCTACGCAGAAACTCTAGTTAAGGTAACGAAAACCAACTAAGAAATAGACCACCGGGATACCAGGCAGCCTTTAAACTATTAAGCCTCAGCATTACCGCGCTTACGACGCCACGGACGCACCGGCCCAATCGCGTGACGGCGTTTAGCCACCACTGCCAGCACCGCATCCAAAGCCATAATCGCCACGGCCAGCCAGATCCCCAAATAGGTGGGGAACTGCTCTGGAGTAATCCGCTCACCAATCAAAACCGCAGCTAAAGTAACTAAAGCCGGTTCCAAATAAGAGAGCAACCCAAAAATCACATACGGCAAAAGTTTCGCTGCCAACACATAGGTAATCAGGCCAATAATAGAAAGCGCGCCTAAAGCCAACAGTAGGGAAGTAGTTTTAATCGACGAAAAGGCATTCGCCAGACCGCCCTCGGCAAACGCGTAATAGAAAGCAAACGGCAACGCGAAAACCAACTCCCAGGTAAGCGCCCCCACGCCATCCGTTTTCGTCAGCCGCCGTAGCACGAAATATGCCGGATAGCCAACTGCCACCAGAATCACTACCCAGCCAATTGCTCCGGTACGGTAGGTTTCAAACGCGACGGCTACGAAGGCTACCGCCGTAGAAACCCAAGCTAAAAACGACATTTTCTCATTGAAAAGGAAACGCCCAATCAGCACCATCACCAGGGGGAGCAGGAAATACCCCAGGGAAACTTCCAGCGTATAACCATTTTGTGGGGCCCAGCCAAACAGCCACATTTGCACGCCCAACATGGGGCCAGTGAATAAGTAAACTAACAGCAACCGCGGGTTAGCTTTAATCCGCCGGTATTCGTCGGTAAACCAATAGAAACGCTTCACCAACAGCATGGCCAGCAAAATGCCCGGGATAGTTAGCAACAGACGCCAACCCCAGATTTGTAAACCGGTGAGCGGAGCCAAAGCGGCCGCCACGAATGTGAAAATCGCAAACGTGAACGAAGAAAGCAGTGAAATCGCCAGGCCGCGACGGTTCATAAGATACCCTTTTCGGACGTAAAGAAAAGTCAGACTTTAAGAAAATCTGACTTAGCTTGTTTAGTTTTGTCGGACTGACAGGATTTGAACCTGCGACCCCTTGACCCCCAGTCAAGTGCGCTACCAAACTGCGCCACAGCCCGTATTGATTGTTTTGCAACTGTTTCAGTTTAACGGATTCATTAGGATTTTGCCAATCAGATTGCTACTATCCTTTTATGACTTCACCGGCATTTTCTTCACTAAACTGCGCCTATTTTGAGGCTCAGGTGTGTCATTCATGCCCGGAAATCAACGTGCCATACGCGCAGCAAGTAGAAACTAAGACGCAAGCCGTGAAGTTACTCCTGCCGGAAATTCCTGCTTCCGCTTGGCTCCCCACCCAGCAGTCACCGCAGTTTGGGTTTCGTAATAAGGCAAAAATGGTGGTTAGTGGCACTGCGGCAAGACCACAACTGGGGATTTTAGACCGCGACTTTGCGGGACAAGATTTAAGCGATTGTCCCCTCTATTCGGCGCGGCTTCGCGCCCTTTTCCCGGTTTTGAAAAGTTGGATTTCCCGCCTTGGCATTAGCCCTTACCGGGTGGCTGAGAAAACGGGGGAGCTCAAGTACCTGTTGGTGACTGAGAATCCGGCGGGGCAGTTTATGGTGCGTTGGGTGCTGCGGTCACATCGGCATGTGAATAAGCTACGGGCTTTTACCGCGCAGATGCGCCGCGAAGTTCCGCAAGTGGTGATGATGAGCGTCAACATTTTGCCCCAGCATGTGGCGCTCACAGAGGGTGAGGAAGAACTGCCCCTGTTTGGCGACTATCTAGAGTTTGCGTTGGGGAAGACGCGGATCCAGCTGCAACCCAGGTCTTTTTTCCAAACGAATACGTTGATTGCGCACGCCATGTACCAGCAGGCGCAGCGTTGGGCCACTGTCTTACAGCCGCAGCGCGCGGTGGACTTGTTCTGCGGGGTGGGTGGCTTTGCGTTATTTTTGGCTCCGGTGTGTCGGCAGGTTACCGGGGTAGAGATTTCTGCGCCGGCGATTGAGGCCGCTAAACGTGGTGCTTTGGCATCGGGGTTGGAAAACGTGGACTTTTACGCTGCCGATGCCACCAGTTTTTCGCTTTCCGAGGGCGGATTGCAACTGTCCGCAAAAGATTTAGTGCTGGTTAACCCACCGCGCCGAGGAATTGGTGTGGAACTGGCGCAGTGGCTGAATACCGGTGCCCAAAAAGCGGTGATCTACTCTTCATGTAATCCCGTGTCTTTAGCGAAAGATCTAAAGGCTTTAACGAACTTTAAGCCGCTGCGCGCCCGGGTTTTCGATATGTTCCCCGGCACTGCGCATACGGAAGTAATGGTGCTTTTAGTAAGGGATTAAGCCACTGCGTATGTTTGCGCAGGAAAAGCTGCGCTAAAAACCCTATGCTATTAAAGGACTTATCCGGTTATTCAGGCTTGGTAAGTCAAAGGACAACCCAAAGTGGGGGAGTAAGCTGGCTTCACCACAGAAAGAATATCCCTCTATGACCGAATTTAGCTCACTATTTGTAATCTCTGTGATCGCCGTTTTCGCCCCGCTTTTGGCACATATTATTCCAAAAAGAATTATTCCTGAGACAGTTATTTTAGTTCTGCTAGGAATGGTGGCCGGCCCGTATGTACTGGGATTCATTGAGCTATCGGACTCTATTAAGCTACTTACCGAACTGGGACTAGCCTTCCTCTTTCTATTAGCCGGCTATGAGATTGAAGTTGAAGAGATGCGCGGTAAACGCGGGCTCTCAGCTTTGGGTGGGTGGATTGCTACTTTCATCATTGCCTTGACTTTGGTGCAGTTCATTCCTGGAGTCACTGGTTATATTGAATCATTTGCGTTAGCGATTGCTTTTTCTGCCACTGCATTGGGGACTTTGATTCCGATTCTTAAAGAGCGCGGGCTGATGAAAAGCAATGTTGGTTTGGATGTTTTAGCCCACGGTACTTTGGGTGAGCTGGGACCAATCGTAGCCATGGCGCTGCTTCTTTCGGTGCGCTCTCCTTGGGAAACGGTGTTGATTTTAGCGATTTTCCTGGCTGTTTCCGTAACTATGGCGGTTATTCCAGTAAAAGCTCGCGACGCCGGTTTACGCCTGGTTAAATTTGTCCATTTGAAAGCTGAAACTACTGCGCAAACTACGGTTCGTCTAACCGTAATGCTGATGGTGGGGCTGGTGCTCTTAGCCTATGTATTCGACTTGGATGTTGTCTTAGGTGCTTTCGCAGCGGGCTTCATTATTCGCACTATTTTGCCAACTGGCCGAGAAGAGCTGGAACAGAAACTTGATGGGTTAGCTTTTGGCTTCTTGATCCCGCTGTTCTTCATCACTTCTGGCGCGTCTATCAATGTAGCGGCCGTTTTGGAAGTTCCTTGGGCTTTGGCGTTGGTTGTTTTCGGCCTTTTAGTGGCGCGCGCTGTACCAGTGTTCTTCGCTACTTACTTCACGGTAGATGCCGACCAGTATTCGCCACGAGATCGTCTCACTGTTGCATTTTATGCGACTACTTCGCTGCCGATTATTGTGGCCGTTACGCACGTGGCTACTGAGGCTGGGGCGATGGGGCCGCGTGCCGCATCTATTTTGGTTGCTGGGGGCGCGCTTTCAGTGTTGTTGATGCCGCTTTTCGCCTCTATTTCGCAAAGTGCAGTTGAGGCGCGTCCACTAAGTAAGTCATTAGATCGGATGCGTTCGTTCCGCAGTTCGCGTCCGGTGCAGAATACTTCTTCAGCGGCAAGGCGGATGGGGAAGCGGTAAGCCGGGTGCAGCGCCCTCGAAATCCCAAATTCGCATTGGAAACCGCTTTCGTATGCGAATTGAGGGGGTTGCGGGGCCAAATTCGCACGGGAAACCGCTTTCGTATGCGAATTGAGGGACCACACCCGCTAAATTCGCACGGGAAACCGCTTTCCCGTGCGAAAGAGCGCGAAGGCTAGTGTTTCTGCGGGGTGTGCCCGCCAACGCCCAGTAACAATCCACTAGAATAATATGTATGCAGACTATTACTCGCGTGGAAGCGTTGGAACGTGCCAACGCCACTAACCTTGACACTATTTCCGTAACCCTAGACCTTTCGCAAAGCACTGACAAAACGCAACTAACTTTCCCCTCACATACAACGTTGCGGTTTACCTCAGCGCAACCGGCTACCTTCATTGACTTAATCGCCACCGAAGTAGCGGCTGTGCGTCTCAATGGAGAACCAGCGGATTACACCTTCACTGGCAGCCGCGTCGAGCTGCAAAACCTTCCAGTTAATCAACCTTTAGAAGTTGAAATTGTCGCTAGCTGCGCCTACTCAACCACCGGCGAGGGGCTACACCGCTACTTCGACACAGAAGACTCCAACACCTACCTCTACACCCACTTTGAACCAACCGACGCGCGGCGAGTCTTCG
This sequence comes from Actinomycetaceae bacterium, assembly GCA_030532515.1. Lineage (GTDB taxonomy): Bacteria > Actinomycetota > Actinomycetes > Actinomycetales > Actinomycetaceae > Gleimia. The sequence goes on along the minus strand of JAUNKY010000004.1, from coordinate 34,016 downwards.
CCTGCTTCGACCAACCCGGGATGAAAGCCAAGTGGCAGTTCAACGTGATTGCCCCCACCGGTTGGGTGGTACTCCACAACACCAAAGAAGCCACTCGCACCGCATTAAACACCGAAGCAGAACTGGTTTCCTTCCCACCCACCTTGCCGCTTTCATCCTACATCGTGGCGGTAGTAGCCGGTCCTTACGCGCGTTTTACCGATGGTGCCTGGAGCGGGGGAGCTAGCGACGGAAAGCACGTAGACATTGAACTGGGCCTGTACTGCCGCCAGAGCCTGGCACAGTACTTCGATGTTGCAGACGTTTTCGCGCAAACTCGCGCCGGTTTCGACTTTTTCCACGCAAACTATGGCTTCACCTACCCGTGGGGCAAATACGACCAGGTTTATGTCCCCGAATACAACATCGGTGCGATGGAAAACCCCGGTTGCGTAACTTTCAATGAACAGTTCATTAGCCGTGGTACGCCTTCAATCGCCCATAAGCAGCGGCGTGCAAACGTTATTTTCCACGAAATGTGCCACATGTGGTTCGGCGATTTGGTGACGCCTGCTTGGTGGGATGACCTGTGGCTAAAAGAGTCGTTTGCCGATAACCAGGGGTCTTTCGGTCTGGTTGCGAATACGGAGTTCACCGGAGAATGGGCGGCGTTTGCAGCTGGCCGTAAGGAATGGGCATACCTGCAAGACCAGTTGCCAACCACCCACCCGATCGCAGCTGATATTCCCGACGTGGAAGCGGCCAAGCAGAACTTTGACGGCATCACCTATGCGAAGGGTGCTTCAGTTTTGAAGCAGTTGGTCGCGTATGTGGGACAGGACGTGTTCTTTGCGGGCGCACGCAAATACTTCGCGCGGCACGCGTTTGGTTCGGCTTCGATGCAGGACTTGTTGGCAGCTTTGGAAGAAGCTGCGGCAGAAGCGGGCCGCACTGACCGCGACTTGCAGGCTTGGCAGCAGGCGTGGATTCACACTTCCAGCCCGTCTGGTTTACGTTTAGAGAGGCTTCCCGAGGGCGGTGGTCTGCGCTTAACGCAACATTGCACTGATAAAGTTACGGGCGCTTCGGTACTTCGTCCGCATGCTCTTAAACTTGGTTTCTATGATGCCAGGGGACAGCTTTTAGCTAAACCTGAGGTAGAACTGACCGGGGAAGAAACTTTAGTTGACTACCCGGTTGATTGGACTGAAGTCGCGTTCGTTTTACCTAATGACGATGACTTAACTTACGCGGTGGTTGAACTTGATGAGGACGCTTTAGAGTTCTGCAAAGCAAACCTCTCTAAACTGCCTACTTCTTTGACTAGGGCGGTAGTGTGGTCTGCGCTGTGGGCAGCGGTGGAAAACCGTCGACTTTCGGTGCAAGATTACCTGCTGACCATGGCAAAGCACCTACCTGCTGAAACTGAGTTTGCGCTGGTAAAGAGCATTTTCGATCAGGCTTTATTAGCTGTGAAGTTTTACTTGCCGGCGCAAGTGCGTGATGATTTTGGAATCACTTTAGTGGATGACTTAATTACTACCGCCTTTGCACTTGAAGACCCTAACTTGCAGCAAGAATGGGTTACTAACCTGACGCTTTTAGTTGCCTACCTGGGACGTGTCAGCACGTTGCAGACACAGTTCTTAGAACGTGTGATTGCGCAAGCAGAGTTTGCTTTCCCGGTGGGCCCAACCTTGAAGTGGCAGGCGCTGGTAGCTGCCGCTACCCATGAGCTGGTAACTGAAACGCAGCTTGATGAATATTTGGCGGCTGATCCTTCTGGTGAAGCGGTAGTAGCTACTTTGAAAGCAAAGGCAGCTATCCCACAGCGGAATAGTCGCTTAAATGCTTGGGATCAGGTAGTTAACGGGGATCTTCCTAATAACCAGGTAACTGCTATTTTGGACGGTCTGAATATTTCTGGTACAAAGCCGGGAATGGTGGGCTTGGCCGGAGAGTTCTTTGGCACGGTTTTAGACTACTGGCAGAGCCATTCGATCGTGATGGGCACGCGCTTTGTAACCGGGGGTTACCCGCTGGCGGTAGATACTTCCAATAAAGAAAACACGGACGCGCTGCTGTACATTGCGAAGAACTTCTTAGACTCTTATCCAGATGCCCCACATGCGCTAACTCGTCTAATGGTTGAAAATGAGCATCATTTGAAACAGGCGGTAGCGATCCAACGGCACTGGCTGGGGCAGTAAGTAGTCACCTACTTAAAGCGCCCCGTTAAGAGTAAATGAGTGAGCAAGTAACTTATGGAATAAGGTCAGTTCAGTGACAGAGACTAATCCAGTGGGTCAGCAAGCACAAGCTGAGGTTACCGACGCGCCGGTGGTAGCCTCAGCCAGCGTGTCTACCCACCAACCCACTGGAGAGCAAAACTCGATGAGTCTTCTCTCGGCACTGTTATATGACCCGCTTAACTACGGTTACTCGGCTACGGAAGAGCAAAGCCGTCCGTATACGCTGTACGAGAAAATCCTGATTTTCATCATTGCCGTGGTATTGTCTGCGGGCAGTACGGTGGCGGTGAAGTCTTTGATCTCTACGCGTACTGAAAAAGAAACTACCTACCAGCAGCTTTTGGATCGGGTACGTGCCGAACAAGCTAAGGGTGACCAGCTGTTGGCAGAGGTTAAAGCTTTAGATGCTCAGGTTAAAGAAATCGCAGAACAGGAAGTTACTTTCGCGTCGGTTCCCAAACCGCTCTTAGTTTCTGCCCACGCGGTAGCACTTAAAGGGTCGGGCTTAAAAATCGTTTTGCAAAGTGGGAACCCTGAGATTCCGGATGGAAGCGTGCAGGACCAGGATTTGCGCTTGGTCCTTAACGAACTGTGGCGCAGCGGTGCTGAGGGGATTGCGATTAATGGGATTCGCATTGGGCCACGTACTCCGGTACGTACAGCCGGTTCTTCAGTTTTAGTGAATTTCCAGCCGGTGGCGCAGCCCTATGAGATTACGGTGATTGGTAATACTGAGGCACTTGCCCGGGGAGTTACCACCGGCAGTACCGGCACCTATTTTGCGGATCTCTATAAAGATTTTGGGATTACTTTAACGGTTACTCCGGCAGAAGACCTGGTGCTTCCCGCCCTGCGCGTGCCGAAAATTAGCATAGAATCAATTCAAGTAGTGAAAGAGGAAGATCAATGATCGCGGTTTTTGGACTCTTATTAGGGATTTTCCTGGGCATTTGGTTTGATCCGGAAATTCCTTTGGGCATTCAACCCTATTTACCAGTGGCGGTGGTGGCAGCAATTGACGCACTCTTTGGGGCTGGCCGCGCTTATCTAGAGGGGAAGTTCAGCGACCGCGTGTTCATTGTCTCTTTTACGTGGAACGTATTTGTGGCTTCATTGTTGGTTTTCTTAGGCGTGCAACTGGGCGTTGGTTCCGCGATGACTACTGCGGTGGTGGTAGTTTTAGGTATCCGTATCTTCTCTAATACCGCGGCGATTCGCCGCTCTATCTTGGGGGCGTAATGGAAACTCCTACTCCGGGCGCCACCTCTGTTGCTTTACCGCGGTTGAAAGCACTTTTAACCGCACGGTTTAGGCCCGTTCATGTGATCGTGGCTCTATTACTGTTCGTTTTGGGCTGGACAATGGCTACGCAGATTAAACTGCAGCGTTCTGACCCATTCGAAGGCTTACCCGAATCTCAACTGGTGACGATTTTAGATGACCTCTCTGCTAATGAGACAGCTCTACGCGAAGAAAAAGCTCGTTTAGAGCAGGAACTGGCGAATCTTAAAGACGAGCGTTCTAAAGCAGACACCGCAGAAAAAGCGATTGTGCGTGAAAGAGAAATTGCGCAGATTGCCGCTGGAACGGTACCGGTGGAAGGCCCGGGACTGGTGATGACTATTGCTGATCCGCAGCAAAAGGCGCGCGTTCAAAACTTTGTGATGGTTTTGGGGGAGCTTCGCAATGCCGGAGCTGAAGCGGTTTCTTTAAATGGGATTCGCGTCAATGCCTCTACTTATATTGAAAAAGATGCCGGGGGGATTTTGGTAAATGGGAAACCGATTTCCAGCCCGTATGTTTTCAATATTATTGGGGATGCGGATACGATTCAGCCGGCGTTGGAGATTGCCAGGGGAGCGGGACAGCAGTTCCGGACTCGGGGAGCCACTGTCACTTATACGCGGATTGGTACTTTGCGGATTTTCGAGGTCGCCGAAGCAGCTGAGCTTAAGTATGCACAGGTTGTTGAAGAAGAGCCACGTAGCTAAAAAAATATTTTAGACTTAAACTATTACTTAAAGGTTTAGCTTTATTAAACTTTCGTGCGAGGAGAACAATATGACTGAGATGAATTTACCTGACCCCTCAGAAACCAGTATTTTCGGTGTTATCGGTAGCGGTAACGAAACTGAGGATACTTTTGTTGCTCCTGCACTATCTGCCCATGACCGCGCTGCCGTAGATGCGTTGCCTGCTGGCTCAGCGCTTTTGATTGTCCAACGCGGTCCTAACTCTGGTGCCCGCTTCTTACTGGATGGGGACCAGATTGTGGCTGGACGTAGCCCTCAGGCAGATATTTTCCTTGATGACGTAACGGTTTCCCGTAAGCACTGCGAGTTCAGGGTCCATGAGGGAGGCTTCTTAGTGCGTGACTTGGGTTCACTAAATGGCACTTACGTCAACCGGGAACGCTCTGAGTCTGCGGTTTTGCAACCCGGTGATGAAGTTCAGATCGGTAAGTATCGTCTGACTTACCATCCATCACCTGCGCAGTAGGTAAGCGTAGCCACGGCCAGATCATTTTGAGTGCTAGTTTTTTGCACAATGATCGCCGGTTAATGCGCTTTAGTCCTACGGTGTCCGTTGTAAACCCACTATTATTTTGAAAATGCTCCCATGTCTCACATTATTTCTGCTGAATCTACTGCCAAAGTAGGTGTTGATCAACCGGCGACTACTTGGCCACATGATCTTTCTCAAGAACCTGAGTTTAATATTGGCCATGTCCTGACTGAAGTTAAGAAAGAGTTTCCGGCACTTTCGCAGTCGAAGCTGCGGTATTTGGAAGATTCTGGTTTGTTGGCGCCGCATCGCTCTGAAACCGGCTACCGGAAGTATTCTTTAGCTAATATTGAGCGGATTCGCTATATTTTGCGGCTGCAGCGCGATAGCTATTTGCCGTTGAAGATGATCCAAGAAAAGCTGGCGGGATTAGACGCTGGTTTGGAAGTTGCAGACGTTGTGCCACGTACGCGGGTAGTTGCTACCGGGGGTGTGGTGGCAGTTCCGACGAAAGAATACGTGACTGTGCGGGAACTGTGTGACTTGACGGGCGCAACTAAAGCGCAAATTGATGAATTAACCCAAATTGGGTTGATTTCTCCGGATACTGCCGGGTATTTTCCGACTCGTTCCGTACAGGTAGTGGCTACTTGTTTACAGTTGCAAGCCCTGGGAATTCCGGCTCGCAACGTTCGTACTGTAAAAACTGCGGCGGCTCGCCATGCGGATTTGATTGATCAGGTGGTGTCTCATACGCGTGGGCGCAATCGCTCGAATGATCGGGAAAAGGCTTATGCTGAAGCTCGCGATTTGGGGATTACTTTAAATAAGCTCCATGAGGAGCTTTTGCGCATTGAGATTGATAAGCTTAATCGCTGAAAGTAGGGAAGTGGGCGTAGCTTCGGTTTTGTAAAGCGTGGAGCTGGGTGCAAACTTCCGTTTCATAACGAATAAGTCTCAAGTTTAACTTTAAGGTTAGACTCGCCGACACATAACCTTTCGCATCAGTAGACTAGGCCGTAAGGTATATATATCAACGCGGTATAATTACTAATGAGGAGAACCAAATGGCCAACGGCACCGAGTCGCAGACTTCCCAGTCTGCCCCCGAACAAGACGCCTACCAGGGCGTATTATTCGGTGGTTCGCTGGAAAATGTTGGTCCAGACACCGGTTACCGCGGTAAGGTAGCGGCGCAGGCAGCTTCGATTAGCTACCGTCAGCTCGATTACTGGGCGCGCACCGGGTTGGTGGAACCCTCGATTCGCACGGCGCACGGTTCTGGCTCGCAGCGACTGTACTCATTCCGCGATATCTTGGTTCTTAAAGTAGTGAAGCGATTGCTTGATACTGGCGTATCTTTGCAGCAGATTCGCGAAGCAGTGGCACATTTAAAGAACCGTGGGGTAGCTGATCTTTCTTCGATTACTTTGATGAGTGATGGTGCGTCAGTATATGAATGCCGTTCCCGCGATGAAATGATCGACCTAATTGAAGGTGGCCAAGGCGTCTTTGGAATTGCCGTTGGTCGCGTTTGGCGTGAGATTGAAGGTACGCTGGCAGAACTTCCCACTGAAGAACTTGACGGTAATGAAGTGATGTTTGATGAGTTGGCTGCGCGCCGGAGGGCTCGTCGTACTGCGTCTTAAACTCTTTGGTTTATAAATCTAGGGTAGTGGCTTTGGTTGCTGCCCTATATTTATCCGCCCGCTTATCTGACATAATGTACATTATCGGATTGAAGGGGAAGTTTGAAACCATGTAAAACCCCGCAAACTCGCCACTTCCAGCCACTTCTAAACTCACGCAAATAATAATCTTCCATAATCAAAGCGTTACCGTAATTATTTAGAAAGTTGGTTATCATGGCAGATCACGCCCTGCGAGGTATGCAAATCGGTTCCAAATCCCTAGAAACCGAAGAAGGCATCGTTTTTGCAGAACGCACCCAAAAACAATACCAGTGCGAAGCTGGCCACGTATTTTCAATCACCATGGCCCTGGACGCTACGGCTCCCGCAACCTGGGAATGCAAATGTGGCAATATGGCTGAATACCTGGGCACTGCAGAGCCCGAAGAAGAAAAATTACACAAGCCCATCCGCACCCACTGGGATATGCTGGTAGAACGCCGCACCGAAGCTGAACTTGAAGAACTTCTGCAAGAACAGCTAGAAACTTTGCGCCGCGGCGAACTGCGTGACGGTATCGCTTACCAGCGCTGATAGTTTTACAGATTTTCTTCCCGAGGGCGCCCCTTAACGCTTACTAGTTCCATCTGAACTAGAAAGTTTTGACGGCGCCCTCGGAATTTTCAATTGGCTGCTTTAACGGATCCTGCTTATCCCCAGCAAACCGGCGCCTGGGCAACTGGCGAAACTTTGCAAATAAGAACGCGACCAGAACTATAAGCGGAAAAACTAAAATCGCTTCGCGCACCGGATAAACCTGCAGGCCGCGGAAACTCCCAACGCTTCGGCGCAGTTCTACCGTATAAACTAAGTTATCGGCAGTGAAAAGCTCGGTCTCCCCCATCACCGTACCGTAATGTGATACAATGCCAGAAGTGCCGTTAGTAGAGACTTGTATTGCCGGACGCTGGAACTCTAAAGCCCGAAACTGCACCATCTGCATCTGCTGCGCAGACTGAGAAGTACGCCCAAACGAAGAGTTATTAGTCGGCACTACCAGCAACTCCCCTAACGCCCCCAAGCGGTCAGTAAACACGTGTTCAAAAGCGGCTTCAAAACAGATGCCCACGCTCAACTTAACCACCTGCCCAGAAGCAACCTCAACCGGCAAAACCCCGGGTTTTTCACCGAACTTTAAGTCCCCCACCCCATAGCGGTAAAGGTCCAAGAACGGCCCCCACTGGAAGAACTCCGGTAAATATTCCCCAAAAGGTACCAGCTCTTGCTTCGCATACTGCATAGGCGCCTGGCCAGCAGCAGTCCAGTAACCGTACAGATTCGAACGTTTCCCATCCAACTCAGAAATATAGCCGGTGACGATGGGCACCCCAGATTTGCGTGCCAGTGCCCGTAACTTTCGGTCAATAGAATCATCCCAATTAGGGTCTAAATCAATCGCCGTTTCGCCCCAGAGAATCAAATCTACATCCTGGTGGGCAGCCAGCATTAGCTCAGTTTCCGCTAAATGGTTGTTAAAGACCTTATTCGGCGTATGATAGGTTTCTTTAACCGGCTCTTCCACGTTTCCCTGGACCACGCCAATGCGCAAAGTTCCGGCCGAAACCGTCTGCGGAGCGGGAATCACCAGCGGCAGGGCAAAAACTGCCAGCACTGCCACAAAAGCCCATTGTAGGCGGCGCACTTGAAAGGTAGCCACCGCGCTGAAGATAAATGCTAACAGGGCAGCCACTGCAGAAACTAGCACTTCCCCACCTAAAGGCGCCCAAGCACGCAAATGAGAATCAGTCAGCGCATAGGCGGCGTACCCCCAGGGAAAACCTGTAAACGGCACATGTCCGCGTAACTGTTCAAACGCCGGCCACAGCAGCATAAAACCGCCGGCGCGCAGCAGCACCGAGTTGGTGACGCTTTGCCAAAGCTTCCAAAAAAGCGCCGCTAACGCAAAGAAAAAAGCCTGCAAATTCACCAGCAAAAACCACATCAGCAGGCTTTGCTCGGTAACGTAGATCCACCAAATATGCCCGCCCATGAACCCGGCGCCAAACACCCAACCTAAAGCAAACGCCGCTTTAAAAGACCGGTTCTCAAGCGCCACTAAAAGCAGCGTCAAACCGATGATCGTACCCGGCCAAAAGTAAACCGGAGGAAACGCCGTATAGAATGCTCCTGCGCCCAGCAGGGTAAGCAACAGTGCCCGTGTTTTGTCTTGGAAGAAAGCGCTCCGGGCACTTCCGCGCTGCTTTAAGCCCGCGTGCACCCGCTAAGCTCCTTCACCTAATGCCACCACTGAACGGCGCACTAAGTCAGCGGCGCTTCGCGCCGTAGCAGCCAGCTTCGGATTCTGCGCAGCCACCGCAATTTGGCTCAGTAAATCAATCGTTTGCTTACACCAACGTACCCAGTCACCGGCTTCTAAATCAGAGGCACTTACTGCTTCGGATAAAGAGTCTCCCTTCACCCACCAGTACATGGCGTAAACTAAGCCCATTTCCAAAGGCAGTGAAGTAGTTGCCTGCAACTGAGATTCAGTGCGGTTAATGTCGTACATAATCCGCTGCGTGTCAGCTAAAGCCTGTCCCAAAGTGCCATTAGCGCCCTCGGGAACTTCCAAAACCGGGGTATGATCCTTCCGCGCTTCAAAAACGCAAGTAGTAATCACCGCTGCCAACTGGGCTTCATCCAACTGGTCCCAAATGCCAGCTTCCAATGCTAAAGCCACCACCAGGTCACGCTCGCCATAAATACTACGTAACGTAATCCCCGCGCCGGTCAGCTCGCCGTTATGCAGGCACCCCAGCGCTTCCAAAACCAACACGATCTTGTCAAAACGCTTCGCAACCGTGGAAGTTTGCGTCTCTACCTGGGAAACCAGACGCTGGTATTCCCGGCGCGCGCGCATCCACTGCACGGCGTTGCGAGCGTGCGCATCTCTATCTAAGCAGCCGTGCACCGGATGGGACCGCACCAGCTCTTCCAGTTGGTTAATCCGCTCAATATTCGCGCCGCTGCTGGGTTTGATTCGCTGCGCACGGCCCAGACGCCCCTGCTTGCGTGCCAACGCCACTTCCGCACCAATTTCACCTTGGAAACGGCGCACATTGCGCGCATATTCTTTACGCAGGCGCAGATTGCCGACCACATTGAATCCCTGCGGTAGTTCAGTGGCCGTCACCTGTTGTAAACGCCCGTCAGAAAATACAACCTGCACCTGTGGGTTGGCTGCCCCCGGGTGCGCTGCTTTCACGACTACTGCGTCTCCGCCGCGGCGGCGCCCCGCAATCGCAATCACCTGTCCGGGCTGTAAACCACGCAACAGCTGCACAACTTCAGAAACTAAACGCAAGGACTTCTGCTTTGCCGCCTGCTTTTGTAAGAAGGTGAGTTCTTCCCGGGCAGCGAAGTATTCCTGCGCACCCCCCAAGTGACATTCCACCTGCGGTGCGAGGCTCAACATAGTTTGTTCTGCCTGCTTTGCTTCCACTGCCAAACCCACGACCTTCCGGTCTGCCTGGAACTGCGCAAAGCACTGATCCATCACTTGGCGAGCCGATTCTAAATCGCCAGTAGCTGCCAAGTTTGCCACCATATTGTAGGTGGGACGGAAAGCAGAAATCAGCGGATAAGTACGTTTCGAAGCCAGCGACCCCACCAGTTCCGGTTCGTGTTCTTCCTGATAGAGCACCACCGCATGGCCCTCAACGTCAATGCCACGCCGGCCCGCGCGACCGGTTAACTGCGTGTATTCACCGGCAGAGAGGGGAACGCGAGCTACCCCATTCCATTTACGCAAGCTTTCTAAAACTACGGTGCGCGCCGGCATATTGATGCCCAGAGCCAAAGTTTCGGTAGCGAAAACTACCTTCACCAGCCCCGCTTGGAAAAGCTTTTCAACGGTTTCTTTCATCACCGGTAAAAGCCCCGCATGGTGGGCAGCCACCCCGGCTTCTAAAGCCATTTGCCACGCATTAATCCGCAGCACTGTCAGGTCTTCGCCCGCTAAAGTCGCTACGGCAGCGTCCACAGCCGTTTGAATCTGGCGGCGTTCAGCTTCTGTAGTGAGCGTGATGCCGGCGTTAATCACCTGTTCAACCGCTTCATCGCAGCCAGAGCGAGAGAAGAGGAAATAAATAGCTGGCAGCAGATTCGCCCGGTCTAAGCTGATTACTACTTCGGGACGGGAAGTGCGCCGAGGGCGGCGGTGGACCTCCCGCATTCTGCGGCCACCGGCTAAATGCCTGGCGGTTTGGCGTTCATTACGGGAACTTAGTCCTCGTAACCTAGAAATCGCGGAACGCAGCTGCGGGTTAATCTGCTTCGAAGAGTTCGAAGCGTAGAGGTCAATAATGTCCCGGCCCACCATCATATGCTGATACAGCGGAACTGGGCGTTTTTCAGAGACGATAATGTCACAGCCCGCGCGCACTGAGTCAATCCAGTCACCGAATTCTTCCGCATTCGAAACCGTGGCTGAGAGGGCAACGATTTGAATGTGAGTGGGGGCGTGAATAATTACTTCTTCCCAGACGGGACCGCGGAAACGGTCAGCCAGGTAGTGGACTTCGTCAAGGACAATGGCGCGCAGATCAGAAAGGTCGCGACCTTGGTAAATCATGTTGCGAGCCACTTCGGTGGTCATTACCAAAATGGGGGCGTCGCCGTTAATAGAAACGTCACCAGTTAACAGGCCAACGGTTTCTTCCCCATATTTTTCAGTGAGCTCGCGGAACTTTTGGTTAGAAAGAGCTTTAATCGGCGTAGTGTAGAAAGCCCGCTGGTGGTGTTTTAAAGCCAGGTAGAGGGCGAACTCCCCCACCATGGTTTTGCCGGCGCCAGTGGGAGCTGCCACCAGCACGTTATGGCCAGCTTCAACTGAAGCCATCCCCTCTTCTTGGAAGGGATCTAAGAAAAAGTCTAAGTCAGCGGCGAAACTGGCACGTTCAGACTGCAAGTAGCTGGCCCGTTGGCGGCTTTGCCGGTACTTTTCAGCTGGCGAGAGCTCTGCGGGTTCAAGGTTTGCCGCTACTTGCTTTTGCCTGGAACGTTTACGTCGCGTCACTTACCATCTCCCTCTTTAGCTACTAAGGTAGCTTCTTGAGCTGTTCCCGCCTGTACTTGGGCGGTTGCTTGGGCTTCTAAGTCTTCTTTGGCTTCGGCAGCAGCAATGGCTGCCAGTGCAGCATCTAACTCAGCTTCTTCCTTCGCTAAACGCTTATCGCGACGCTTATCGTGTACAAACGCGACCCCAACTGCCAGGAAGTACAGGCCACACAGGAACAGCGCTTGGAAAGTCATTGTCCAAGGGTCGGGAAGTGGATTAGCAACCGCGGCAAATACGAAGGCAATTGCCACTGCCCAACGCCAGTACTTTAAGAAGGTTTCCCCGCGCACCACGTTCATAAAGTTCAACGCGACCATTGCCAAAGGCACTAAGAAAGACACCCCAAAAACGACTACCAGTCGCATATAGAAGCTGAAGTAAACGCTGGCATGCATTAAGGTGACTGAAGATTCGGGGGCAAAAGAAGTCAGGATTTCAACTGCGTGTGGCATAATCCAAATGCCCGTAGCGGCGCCGAGTAAGAATAGAATCGCCCCAGCGAATGAAAAACCTAAAACATAGCGCTTTTCATTCTTATGCAGTGCCGGAGCCACATAAGCCCAGATTTGATAGAGCCACCAGGGCGTGGCTAGTAAGAACCCAGAGAACATCGAAATCCGCAGCTTTAGGTCAAAAGCTGCCGAGACGGTATCAAAGTTCAGTTCGGCGCGCCGGCCCATGTGGCGCAAGTCAGCTAATGGTTGGGCCATGAAGTTAAAAACGTAGGGGTAAATAAACCACCCGACGATTGTGAATAGGAAAATTCCCGCCAACGCATAGATTAAGCGTTGGCGGGCTTCCCGCAGGTGATCTGCCAGAGGCATGACGCCATCTGGATCACTATTCTTTTTAAAACCCATAAAGCTTTAGAGTTTATTCCTTATCGAAAGTCTTTACTGCAGGCTGCTCAGCATCTACTGCGTCAACTGGCTTAGGAGCTGGTACGCCCTCTGGCTTCGCATCTTCTTCAGTCAGTTCCTTCATTTCCTTCTTCAGAACCTTCGCGGACTTACCCACGTTCTTAGCGATTTCTGGAAGTTTAGAAGCGCCAAAGAGAAGTACAAAGACAACTACCAGGACAATAATGTGCCATGGTTTGAAAGCGCCAACGAAGTGCAACATAATAGTTCCTTCACAATCTGCATTGAAAATTTCAGGTCATTTCCTAGTTTAATGCATTTACAACGTTTTCGCTCTGAAGAGGTCATACAACTGCACAGCGCGTTGTGCTTTAGCCCGCGTTAATGCAAACAGGGTTTCATCAGAACAGGCTTTCACTAAGTCCGCGTGTAATAAAAGCTGGGTTTGAAACCACTGCGGATCCAGCACGCGCAGCGTCACCTCTACCCCACTTTCGGTTTCCACCACCTGCAAAGCAGCTTCTTTTAAACTCTCAGGCAACTGTTCTAAAACCAGTCTTACTTGCGGATAACGTTTACGCTTCGAAGCGACGGAAAGAGCTTCGGGGGCGTCCTCGGGAAACTCTACCTGCTGTAAATCCTTCATCCGTGAAACGCGAAAAGTACGCTGCTGCCCACTTGTCTGGCACCAACCCCGCACCAGCAAATTCCCACTTAACACCGCCAACTCCTGCGGCGCGAAAGTACGGCGCGATACCTCGCCGCGGGCATTTTGATAGCTAAAAGTCACCCAACCCTCTGCAGCCGCCACGCTACCAAGCAACTGCTGATACTGGGTTAAACGCGGATTAGCAACCACTTCCAAGTACTGGCTATAGTCAGCCAGCTGATAGTAGTCGATCAGTTTACGCTGCAAACTTGCAGCTCCCGTAGCCTGCTTAGCAGTAAGCGTAGGAAGCAACAACTGTAGCCCCAGCAACAGCGCCTGCGCCTCGGCCCGGGAAAAGTGAAATACCTGAATGTCAGGGACAGAAAGGAACTCCACCTGATTGTCATCCAACAGGTCAAAGTCCACCACCGGTAAATCATCCCAACCCAAGTGCGGTAAATCGATTACCGAAAGCTGGGTTAGTAAGTCCCGCAGCTGCTGCGGATCCATCTCGAAATGAGCAGCTAACTGTGGCAACTCACAACTGCCCCGCAGCTGCACATATTCGATCAGGGCAAAGATACCCGCTAACCGGTCTCTGAGTTTAGTTGCCATCGGTTTCCTGCCCCTCTGCGGCCGCTGCTAAAAGCGATTGCACAGTCGTTTGTAAAGCACCTGGATCAGCAACCAGCAACTGGTCCGGAAACGCCAAAATCCGCTCTAGCCAAACTTTAAAAGTAGCCGGGTAACCCCGAAACACCGACCAGCCGGGACGCGGCACAAAAACCTCATTAGAAAAAGCTTCAACTAACTTCGCAAAACTGCTTGGCGCAGCCCAGAAACTAGCTTGCATTTGGAAATCATCTGCAACAAAAAGCCAAGGCTCAATTTCTCTAATCCGCTGGGTAGCCGGCTGTGCCGGGAACTGCGCCGGATCAGTCTGCCCTAAAACCTGCAGCGAATCCGGAACAAACCGCGAAAGCCGAAACGTACGCGCCGCCCCTTTGCCAAGGTCAATCCCCTCTAAATATAAAGCGTGGTCTTTAAAGACCAAGGCTACCGGTTGCACCTGGCGCAGCTCCGCGGTTTCTTCAGCAAGCTTACGGTATGAAAACTGTACTACCTGCCCGCGGGTAATCGCTTCTAAAAGGCTACTGGCAGTCTTTCCACCACTCACAATCGCCTTCACCGCAGAAGCATCATCAAAAGAAAAAGCATCTACCTTATAGCGAAATAGCTGGTGGTCACTCCCCCAGTCATCCGCGTCATACCACAGGCGTGCCGCCAAATCTAAAGCGTGCCGCTGCGCCACATCCAAACGCAGCGGCGCCGCTGGAAGCTGCAGCACATAAAGTGGCTCCCCTACCTTTTGCGCAGAAACCACCAAAGTCATCCCCAGCTCGTTAAGCGTTGCCTTATCGCGTTCAAACATCCGCTCGCGGGCTGCTTCATTGAGTTGCTGATAGGCGGGAATAAGCTGATAAATCTGGGTTTTTGACAGGCCTCTGGGGGCAGTGCGTAAGGTTAACAGTAAGGTTAACAAACGCAGGTCACCTTGGATTTTTTCGCTCATGCCCCTAGTGTAACGGCTGGTACAGAATTGTTTTCGCCGGCGCACAGAAGGCACCGGCGAAACGCTTACAGTCTAAAACAGCCAAAGCTGTTTCTCTTTACGGCAGGTATTCATTCGTTACCGCAGTTTCCACCCGCACTTTAGAACCTAAAACGCCTAAAGAACTGAGGAATTCATTCATTTCCTCCCAGGTCTTTAAGTTCTGTTCCAAACTTACTTTCCCATTGGGAGCAAACAGCAAGTTGGTAGCCTTAATCGTCTCTAACGCAGACTTTTCAGCCTCTGGAGAGCTCAAGTTCGGGTCATACAGTTTGGTAACTTCCACCGCAACCGTGGGATCCGCAACGCTCTTTTCCATTCCCTTCCCCAGGGACTTCAAGACGGATTTAATCACTTCAGGATTTTGCTTCGCGTATTCGGCGGTGGTGACAATATTTGCGCTAACAAGGGGAAGTTCTTTATCGGAAAGAGAGATTTCTTTAACGTCCTCGCCTGCTAAACGGAACTGCACGGTGTCGTTGTTAGTGAACCCGACAACCGCATCCACCTGCCCCGATTTGAGGGCTGCCAGCTGCGTGTAACCAATGCTTTGAATTGTCAGGTCCTGCTTTTCAAGCTTGGCTTCTTTCAAAGCAGCTTGCAGCGCAAACCAGTTAGCTCCGTATTCACCTGGCAAACCAACTTTCTTTCCCTTTAAGTCGGCAATCGAGTTGATCTTAGAATCGGCTTTTACGATCACCTTGATAGGATACTTCTGGTAGTAGCTGCCTACGGAAATCAAATCCAGACCGTTTGAGCGGGCCTGTAGCATCTCATCGCCAGAGGCAATTACCAGGTCTTCATTTCCAGAAATAAGGGCGTTGAAGAGGCCTTCGTCAGCGCCGTGGTGGCGCAGTTCCACATCCAGGTTGGCGGGGAAAAGTCCCTTTTCTTTCGCAATATACGAGGGCGCAAACTGAATGTTTGGAATATAGGTGTGGCCGATTACGACTTTCTGGGCGTCGGCAGCGATTTTTGGTTGCGTATCGGTTTCTTGGAAATCGAACTTCTCTGTATCGATTTGCCCGGTGTTGGTACATGCGGCTAATAGTAATCCGGCGCTAAGAGTTACGGCCAGTTTAGTTACCTGCTGTAGTTTCATTTCTTTGCCTTTAATCTAGGTTTACTAACTTGGAACGGCGTTCAAAGAAGTAAATGACTGCATAAAACATCATTGCCAGCGTGCAAAGAAGCGCAATAGTCACGAACATTCCCGCAGTATCCACTGCGTTGCGTTGTGCGGTGAGGACGGACCCCAGTCCGCTGCCTCCCATAACTAGCTCTCCTACCACGGCACCCGTAATAGAAAGTGTGAAACCGTTGCGCACCCCACCTAAGATTGTGGGCAATGCCAGTGGTAGCTCTAACTGCGTGAGTAGAGTAAGCCCCGAAGCACCATCTAAGACGGCGGCTTCGATTACTTCCTGATCTAAGTGGCGCAAACCAACGGTGGTGGCTACCAGGATGGGGAAGAAAACTAGCAGAGAACACAAAAAGACAATGGGGATTAAGCCGTAGCCGAACCACAGCACCAGCAGCGGTGCCAGGGCGATTGCGGGAATGGCTTGGGTGGCGCCAAAGAATGGTTCAATAGCGGCAGAAATAAACCGAAAGCGGTATACAAAATAGGCTAATGGGAGGGCCACAGCGGCGCCTAACAAAGAGCCAAGGATCGCTTCAAGTAAGGTTACTGCCACGGCCTGCCACAGGAAGGGGCGTTGAATTTCCAGCAGGAATCGCTGCGCGAAAACTTCTGGGGTTGGGAAAACCCAGGTTTCAACTTCCAACCGGTGGGTGAAGAACCACCAGGCGAAAATTAGGGTTACTAAAAATCCGGTGGAGGCCAGTGCCTGCACCCAGCCTGGTAGTGGCTGCCGGTGTCGATTCACCTTGGACATTAAGAAACCCCGGTTTCAACTTTTAGACGAATTCCGGGGTACGAAAGAAGTCGCAACAACGCTACGTGTTACGAGCTTAGCTTCTCCCATCCGGACTTTAACCGTCGGTACTGGAGTTTCACCAGTTCAACCGCCGAAGCGGGTCGCGGACTTTAACCGCCGGTTCGGACTTACACCGACCCCGAAGCTGACTTTCTAAGTATAACGTATTTTCTACGCTTAGTTACGGACCAAAGCCCGCTGCGTATAATCCGTCAGTGCTGATGTCCATTAGCCAAGGAACGTAGCAAATCAACTTCCGCATACGCATCTTCGGCGCGGAAAACGGCTGAGCCGGCAACGAACACATCCGCCCCAGCAGCGGCAGCTAACTCAATATTGTGGCGGGAAATACCGCCGTCAACTTGGATCGTCAAGTCAATCTGGCGAGTGTTAGCAGCTTCGCGGACGCGCCGAATTTTAGCCAGCTGTGAGTCTAAGAAAGCCTGCCCGCCAAAACCAGGTTCTACCGTCATCACCAAAATCATGTCGAATTCGTGGAGTAAATCCACGTAATCGTGAATATCTGTAGTTGGTTTTAATCCCAGACCCGCCTTAGCACCCAGGCGGCGCAGTTCCCGGGCAAGTCGAATCGGGGCGTGTGCGGCTTCTGCGTGGAAAGTTACTGAAGCGCTTCCAGCCTCTGCATAGGCGGGAGCCCAACGGTCTGGATCAGCAATCATCAAGTGTGCGTCTACGGGCAGAATCTGCTTCGCTAAAACTGCTTCAACCACGGGAAGCCCCCAGGTGAGGTTAGGAACGAAGTGGTTGTCCATTACGTCCACGTGCGCGTAGTCAGCGTTGCGGATCTTAGTGAGTTCCCCGGTGAGGTCTGCAATGTCGCAGTTTAGAATCGAAGGTGAAATAGTGGCGGGTTTGCGAACTGACATTACTTTACCTTCCTAATCAGAGATAAGAACATGGCGTCGGTGTGGTGCAGGTGTGGCCACAGCTGGACGGTAGCGCCACTGCCCACTGGCGTGGAGCTCAGTTCAATGGGTTCCATCGCGACTGCTTCAATCGCCGCCTTAGCGTCTAAAATTTCAATGTCGTCTCTTTCAGCCAGGCGTTTAATCTGCCCAATAGTTTCCTGTTCATGTGGGGAACAGGTTACGTAGGCCAGTACGCCACCAACTTCCAGGGCTTCTAAACCAGCTTCAAGAAGTTCTGACTGCAGCTGGCATAGCTGGGGAACGTCTGCGGGTTTGCGGTTCCAGCGGGACTCTGGGCGGCGGCGCAGGGAGCCTAAGCCTGAGCAGGGGGCATCTAACATGATGCGGCTGAACTTCCCGTGTTTAGCCACTTCCCTACCGTCACCGACGACAACTTCCACATTGTCAAAGCCACGCACTGTCTGCTCTACCAGGCGCGCCCGGTGCGGAGTTACTTCATTTGCTAACAGGGAAACCTGATTTACGTCGGCGTAGGCAGCCAACAAGCCAGCTTTACCACCCGGGCCGGCGCACATATCCAGCCAGCGATTATCGGTAATCTCTAGGGGTAGTTCTGCCAGGGCTGAAGCCACCAGCTGCGAACCTTCATCCTGTACGGCGGCGCGCCCATCTCTAACGGCTTGCAGTCGGCCCGGATCACCTTGGTTTAGCGCCACGCCCCATTCTGAGAAGGTGGACGGACGCGGTTCGGCGCGGAGGAACCGGGCAGCATCTTCAGCCAGGTCAGCAGGTAGGATCTGTCCTGGGCGAGCGCAAAGCATCACTTCCGGATTAGTGTTATCAGCTTCCAAAAGGGCGGTCAGTTCTTTGGCGGGACGCCCGTGAGCTACCAGGGCTTGGGCAAAGGCGCGGACCATCCACTCAGGGTGCGAATACTGTACGGACACGCGGGTGACGTTCGCTTCAATCGCGTTAATGCGGCGGTGCCATTCCCCAGGGGTATGTTCAACCATGGCGCGGGCTACGCCGTTCACGAACTTTTCTACACCAAAACCGCACTTATGTTTGGTAAGTTCCACTGATTCTGCCACCGAAGCGTGGTCAGGGACGCGCATATGCAGGATTTGGTGGCCGGTCATTCGCAAAATTACGCGAACTTCCGGGTCTAAATCGGCGACTTTCCGGGGCATGCACTGTTCAATAACCCAGTCAATGCGGGCTTGGTTGCGTAAAGATCCGTAAACCAGTTCGGTGGCCAAAGCCGCGTCGCGAATATCTAACTTGGCTTCAGCTAAAGCTGGTGGAAGTGCTAAGTTCGCGTAAGCTTTGTCAACTTCTACTTTTAAGAGCACTTCGTAGGCAACTACACGCGCTTTAGAAACGCGGAGGCTCTTTGAACGCCCTCGGGAATCTGCAGCTGCTTTGCGAGCCTTGTTTACTGCGTGCTTGTTATTCATGCCAACTCTTTTCCATCATGTAAAACTGGGTGATCTCCCAAGCGGGCGCCGCGAGCCCAGGCGGCGGCTTCCATCGCGTTCTTGCCCTGCGGGGCTACTTCAATAAGTTCCACCGCCGCGTCTGCAGTGCCCACCCAAACTTGTTTCTTGGTGATGAATAGTTCTCCGGGGGCTAGCACCAGTGCGGATTCTGCCGTGGTTTGCGCGGCCGGATCAGCGTGGGCAGTGAGCAAAGTTTGCGGGATCTGGGTGAGTTTAGTGCGCAATACTTTGAGTTTCTTACCATCTGGCAAGAAGGTGAAAGCGCCGGGGGCAGGTGCGCAGGCTCGCACCTGGTTGTGTACTGTCTGCGCCGGCTGGGTGAAATCTAGCAGCAGGTCCGCGGTCTTAATCATATGTGCGTAGGTAGCGCCAGCTTCATCCTGGGCGGTTGCCTGCGCGGTACCGGCGGCGATACCGTCCACTACGGAAACCACGTCGGCGGCGCCAGAAGTAGCTAAGCTATCGAGTAACTCGCCAGAGTTAATATCTAGGTCAATCTCCACTGTGCGCGAGAAGTATACTGGTCCGGTGTCTAAGCCGGCTTCGAGCTGGAAGATGTTAACTGCGGTAGTGGTATCTCCGGCGGCAATAGCCCGCTGTACGGGGGCGGCGCCGCGCCAACGAGGCAGCTGGGAGAAATGTAGGTTAATCCAGCCGTGGGGAAGTAAATCTAGGACAGTTTGCGGGATGATCGCCCCATAGGCAACTACCACGCCCAGGTCAGCTTGCAACGCGGCTAGCTGAGTTTGCACCTCTGCTGAACGCAGTGAATCGGCTTCGATGACGGGAATGTTATGTGCCTGCGCAGCCACGGCTACTTCAGAGGGGACCAGGGTCTTTGAGCGTCCCTTGGGTTTTGCACTGCGGGTGAGCACCGCAACAACGGTGTGTTCGGAAGCAACCAGGGCTTCGAAGGTGGGAACTGCGACTTCAGGCGTACCAGCAAAAATAATCTTCACTAACTCAGTTTAGCTTGAAATTTCGGGTAATCCCAATGGGTTTGCCAGGATTTTTATAACAGATCGCGCGGATTTAAACGGATTGTGACTAATCCTTGTTTTTTCAAAGAGCGGCTGCTTTGGAGTTGCCGGATTACTTCGAGCAGCGGTGGCAGCTGCGCCCAGGTACTGCGCAGGAGCAACCGCGTTGGCTGGGGGCCGAAGACTTTGGGGACGTCTTTGCCCAGGCGCGGTGCGGTGCCAAGCGTTTCCACTTCTACCCCGGTTTTTTGCAGGATTTCGCCCAGTTCCTGTTGGAAATCTGCAACTGAAGGGTGGGCGCCGTCAATGGCAATCAGCGCTTGGGCTGGGTAAAACCCAACGTCGCTGCGCTGTTTGAGAGTATGGCGGGCCCAGCCGAGGGGATCTTTACGGATGAGGGCTTGGGCAAAGGCGGGGTCGCTGATTCCTAAAATGGTCAGTTCGCCGCCGGCGCGGACGAATCCCAGCAACCGCATCCAGCGACGCATGGCTTCTTCGGGGGCCCACAGCTCTGGGCGGTTGGCTACCGCTTCCCCATCAAGAACTACGATTTGCGCGTAGCCGCCGGCGACGATTGGTTCTGCTCCCGGGGTGGCAACTACCAGGTTCGGGGTGTTAGCAGGCAGGTCATATGCGGTGTGCTGGGAGTCAGCTTGGATGATTTTTACGCTGGGGAAGGCGCGTCCAAGTTCTTCGAAGGTGCGCTCTGAACCCAGGCGGGCTGGTTCCCAGCGTTTTGCTTGACAGTTGTGGCATTGCCAGTTGTATTGGGGGTCGGCGCACCAGGCACAGCTCAGGGTCCCTTGGGCGCTAACCCGGATGGGGCCCTGGCAGTGGATGCACCGCGCAGTGTGGGTGCAGTTTTGGCAGCGGATGATGCTGATCCAACCGCGCCGTGGGACGGAAGCTAAGACGGGGCCGCGGGTCAGGGCTTTGCGGATTTTGGTTTGTATAAAGGCGGGCAGACGGCCTTTGCCGGCTGAGCCTTGCCGGTCGCGTTCGAATTGGTCGACTACTTGGACTACCGCGGTGGCTGCGCGCAAAGCTTGGGGGGTGGGTGCCAGCCAGTGCGCCCAACCGGATTCTGCTAAGGCAGTTGCCTGTACCGAGGGCGCTGCCCCAGCTACTAAGAGAGTACAGCGTTCTAAATGGCTGCGGCGCAAGCTGATATCTAAGGAGCTTAGGTAGGGTGACTGCGGGTCTTGGTGGCGCGTGTCCCCGTCATCGAAAATAACGATGCCAGCTAAGTGCGGGACGCTTTGGTAGGTGGTGCTGCGCGTCCCCACCACCACCCGGTAGATACCGCCTGCAGCTGCAATGAATTTTTCAAAGCGTTCTGCGGGGGAATCGCTGCTGGAAATGGAAGCGATCGGCAGCTGGGTGCCACTTTGTTCCTGTAGTTTTGCGAAGCCGTTTAAGAACTGGGTGATTTCTCTTTGGGTGGGGACGATTACCAAGATGGTTTGGTCTTTAAGTGCGGTGGCCCACTGATAGATGGTGGTTAGCAGAGATGATTGGGCGTAGTAGTCGCGGGTGGGAAAATCTGTGGGGATCAGTTGCCAGATAGCGCGCAGGGGTTCGCCCTGGGCGAGGCGGGTTTGGAGGGAAGCTAAGCCGGGGTATGGTTCAGGGGAAGCGGCTTCTTGAATGTGGACGGTTTCTAACTGCGGCGACGCTGAGAGTACCTGTGGGGCTGGGGCCGCCGGTAGCGCTGGGACTGCCCGGGGTGCTGAGTTTTCTGCGCTTTCGGCTGCTTCTTGAGCTGCGGCCAACAGTTTTAGACCAGCTTTTTCACCGCCGGCGTGGCGCGGGGGGATCATCGCGCTAAGCATTTTTGCAACCGGCACGCAGTTGCGCACGGCTAAATCTTTTGCCAGTGCAAGCAGAGTTTTTGAAGCAAGAATCTGAGGGCTGATAACTCTTTCAATGGGTTGGAGTTTCCCCGTAAACTCAGATTCACTTACGACTTCAGCTACCCAGGCAGAAAAGAGCTTTCCAGCGAAGCGCACGCGCACTAACATCCCGGGTTGGACATTAAGTTTTTCTGGTATTTCGTAGTCGAACAGTTTATCTAAGTGGGGTAAGTCGTTATCCAAGTACACGCGTGCCACAGCCACCGGCGCCGGAGGCTGCGTATGAGGCGTGGGGAACAGACTATCCATATCTTAATAATGACACAGGGCGCTGACACGATTTAACTCGTTGCCAGCGCCCGGTGCTTAACAGCTTAGAAAATGGCGCGTTAACGCCGTGATAAAGCGGTTAGCTGGATTGTGGTTAGCCAATCGCTGCCAGTAGTTCAGTGGCCTTTGAGGTGTCTTCCCAGCTGAAGCCATTGCGACCAAAGTGTCCGTAGGCGGCGGTTTCTGCAAAGCCTGGTTCACGTAGGTGCAGGTCGCGGATAATGGCGGATGGGCGCAGGTCAAAGACTTCAGCTACTGCCTTATTTAAGACTTCGCGTGGAACCGTGCGGGTGCCGTAGGTGTCGATCCACAGGCCCACGGGTTCGGCGCGACCAATCGCGTAAGAAACCTGCAGTTCACACTTAGCAGCCAGTCCGGCGGCCACGATGTTCTTAGCAATCCAGCGCAGCGCGTAGGAGGCTGAGCGGTCTACCTTGGTAGCGTCTTTTCCAGAGAACGCGCCGCCGCCGTGGCGAGCGTAACCACCGTAGGTATCAACGATCAGCTTACGCCCGGTTAAGCCGGTGTCAGCAGCTGGCCCACCAGCTACGAAACGACCGGATGGGTTGATCAGGAAACGAGTTTGAGAGAGGTCCAGGCCAGAACCGTGTTCAGCCAAAACTGGCTTAATAACCAGTTCGCGCACAGCTTCGCGGATTTCTTCAAGGCTAATGGATTCTGCGTGCTGGGTAGAGACTACCACGGTGTCCAAAGCTACCGGAGTCCATTCGTCGTACTGAATGGTCACCTGGGTTTTGCCGTCTGGGCGGAACTGAGGCACTTCGGTGCGACGGACTTCTTCCAGACGCTGCGCCAGCTGGTGTGCCAGGGTGATTGGCACTGGCATGAGCTGTGGGTTGTCAGAGCAGGCGAAACCGAACATGATGCCCTGGTCGCCAGCGCCCTGCAGGGATAGTTCGTCTACAGAGTTTTCTTCGCGGTTTTCCAAAGAGCGGTCTACCGACTGGGCGATGTCTGGAGACTGGGTGTGGATCAGGCTGGTGATCTTTACGGTGTCGGCGTCGAAGCCTTCGCCTGGGTGGGTGTAGCCGATTTTGCGGATGGTGTCGCGAACAATTTGGTCTACGTCAAAGTAGCCTGCGCAGGTAACTTCGCCGGCGACTACTACGGTGTCGGTAGTTACCAGGGTTTCTACGGCGACGCGGGCCATGGGGTCTACGGTCAGGGCGGCGTCAAGAATCGCGTCAGAGATTTGGTCACTAACTTTATCTGGGTGGCCAGAGGTCACTGATTCTGAGCTGAAGAGCCGGGAGCTTTTCATTTCGTGTTTTCTTCCTAGCTGTTAAGAACGGTTTTTGTGGGCGTAAGTTGTTCCGATGTAGGCAACCAGTTGGGGGGCAATTGCTTGCTTTGAGCCGGTGAATTGCGTCAGGGCGGTGCCGGTGGCGTCTAGGATCGTCAGCGTAGTGTCGACGTTTCCGAAGCCTAGTTGGTGACCGACTTGGTTGAGTGCCAATAGGTCGGCGCCCTTGCGAATGGCTTTTTCTTTGCCGTACTGGGCAACTTGTTCCGCGTTCCCCGTTTCGGCGGCGAAGCCGACAGTCGTGAGGTGTGGGAAGCGGGTTACCGCGCTGGCGAGAATGTCGGGATTCTTCACCAGCTCTAGGGTGAGGGTTTCGTCCTCTCCCCCGGTTTTCTTAACTTTTTGTTCCGCCGCGTGGGCTGGGCGGAAGTCTGCGACGGCAGCTGCGAATACCCCGATTTGGCATTGCGGGGCGATTTCCATTACTGCCTGGTACATTTCGTTTGCCGAGGGCGCTGAGACTACTTTAATTCCGGTGGGAATGTCCGTTTCGATGAGGTTCGCAGCAATCAAGGTGACATCTGCCCCGCTGTTTTGGAAGGCTTTGGCAATTTCGACGCCAAATTTTCCGGTAGAGCGGTTGCCGATGTAACGCACCGGGTCGATTGCTTCGTGGGTACCGCCGGCGGTGATGAAAACTTTAACTGCCTTTAGGTTAGCCTGGGTCCGGGCGTTTTCCCCGGCCAGGTTCGGATCCGTTGCTGCGTCTGTTAGCGTAGCTACGCCACTGGTGAGGTAGTTAAAGATGTCTGCTGGTTCGGGCAGGCGGCCTTTGCCGTAGTCTCCGGATGAGAGGTCGCCGGTGGCAGGGTCCATGATTAGGTAGCCGCGTTCTTTGAGGACGGTTAGGTTCTCTTGGGTGGCGGGGTTTTCATACATGGCGGTGTGCATTGCTGGTACCAGCACGATGGGGCAGGTAGCGGCAATGACGGTGGTAGTCAGCAGGTCGTCTGCTCTGCCGCTGCGGATGCGGGCCAAAAGGTCTGCGGTGGCAGGGGCAATGACGATTAGTTCGGCTTCGCGGGCGATCTCTACGTGTTCTACCCCGGCGTTGGCATCGAAAACGCTGGTGGCTACCGGCTGGCCGGTGAGGGCTTGCCAGGTGGCTTTGCCTACGAATTGCAGGCTGTTTTCGGTGGGGACAACGCGTACATGGTGTCCGGCTTTAATCAGGGCACGCACCAGGTAGGTGATTTTATAGGCGGCTATACCGCCACTAACCCCCACCACAATTCGGCGGGGGCTAGTGAGAAAATCTGGGGTTAACAGCAAGATCCGTCTTTCGCGGCTCAGGCGCCGGCGTGCTTTTCTTCCATAACCAGCAGGCCTTCGTTGATTTCGCGCAGGGCGGTACCAAGTGGCTTGTCATCTGGTTCTACTGGAACTACTGGGCCTACGAACTGCACCATGTTGTTTTCCATTTGCAGGTTGTAAGCGTTGATCTGGCGAGCGCGACGAGCGGCGAAAACAACCAGAGCGTACTTTGAATCTACCTTATCCATCAGTTCGTCGATTGGTGGATTGGTAATGCCTTCTGGCTTGGCAACAATTCCTGCCATGATTCCTCTTTCAGTACTGATTATTTGTTAACGCTTAGAATCTTACGCTAATTCAAGTAATTCGGCTAGTTCTGACACAGTGCGATCCACCTCATCATTGACGACTACGTGGTCGAATTCGTCCTTTGCAGCCAGTTCTTGTTTAGCGGTTTCTAAGCGGCGCGCCATTTCTTCTTCAGATTCGGTGCCCCGCCCTCGTAAACGGTTTACCAACTCTTCCCATGATGGCGGTGCAATGAATACGAAACGGGCGTCCGGCATCTGCTGGCGAACCTGGCGTACCCCTGCCAAATCGATTTCTAAAATCGCGGGGACTCCCTGTGCCAGCTGCGCTTCGATGGGGGCTTTCAAAGTGCCGTATTTGTTGACTTTGTGGACGGTAGCCCACTCTAGGAACTCATCGCGGGCAATGGCTGCGTCGAACTGTTCGTGGGAGAGGAAATGGTAGTCCTGCCCGTCAATCTCGCCTTCGCGGGGGGCGCGTGTGGTGGCGGAAACGGAAAGGTAAACGTGGGGGTATTTTTCCAAGAGGGCGCGCACTACGGTGCCTTTGCCCACTGCGGTGGGGCCAGCAATGACCGTGAGGCGGGGGTTCTTAATGGTTGTCATGTTTAACACTTCTTTTTACATCCGGTAGTTTGCTAGCGGTTAGGGTCAGTGAGGACTTCTAATGCTAGAGTATCAGTTGCTTATTTTATACTTTTTCATCCGATCTTATCGCTGCTCGATATTTCTTTCAGAACTCCCTATTTCAGGAAGTCCAGGGCCGGTCTTCGCTTAGGATTAACCAGTGCGGAGCGAATCTGATGGCTAAAAGCAAGCAGTTTTTATCCTATGAAGACCAAGTGGAACTTTTGCGTTCTCGCGGCATGCTTATTGCAGACTCTACTTCAGCCGAGACTACATTATCGGTCCTAAACTACTACCGGCTATCTGGCTACTGGTATCCAATGCGCCATTTCTCAGGTGTGAATTGCGCTAAGGATAGTTTTAAGTCCGGTGCATCGTTTGAACTTTTGATTGAACTATATAGGTTCGATGAGAGATTACGTCACGCGGTTTTCCATGAGCTAGATCCTGTAGAGCTAGCATTGCGTACGATGCTTGGTCACAAACTTGGAGAAATTGATCCGTTAGTCTATTTAAATGCGGATGGACTTGGTCCGAAAGCGAAAGAAATACAAAAAGGTGGGCGAACTATTCACGAAAACTGGCTTGCTAAGTTCAACGCCGCATTAAATAAATCAAAAGAAGATTTCGTCGAACATCACCGCAAAAAATACGATGGCGTACTGCCTATCTGGGCGGCAGTTGAGTTAATGGATTGGGGGATGCTTCAACATCTATATAGCATCTCTCCTAATCAGGTAAAAAGAAGTATTGCCCAACAATGTGGTTTATCTGATGCCCAGTTACTCTCTTGGTTACGTTCCCTCACTATCGTTCGTAACTACGCGGCGCATCACGCTCGCATGTTTAATCGTGTATACAGTATTAGGCCGAAGCTCAATGATGACCCCAGGCTACAAGCAATTGAAAGTAGTACAAACCGCGCTTTTGGACAGCTTTCTTTGATCCAGTATTTGCACCGCGAACTCGGTTTATCTACGGCAATGGTTCTTCCTGAGGTACTCAATAGCTACCCTCACAACGATTTAGTTCCATTTAGACGAACAGGAGCCCCCGAAAACTGGAGCGAGCTCGAACTCTGGAAACCGATTTAAACAATCCTAATGTATTTGACGCTAACGCTGCTGCGAATGGGATTGCGCCTGAAGACGCAAAGTGGCAGTAAACCGTTTGCGCACGCCAGTAGATATGAGGGAAACTACCTTATCTGCTGGCGTGTTTAAACCAAACTCATGAGTTTAAGACCAGCCAACCCCAGGAGCGTGGCCCAAATGAGTGAAGCGGCGGTGCCGATAAGGAATTTTTCAGCCGAGTGCGGGTTATCTTTTAATTCTGGGTAGCGTCCCAAGCCTTTAACGCCGACGACTACGGCCAGCAGCCCCGGTTGCCCCACTAAAATCGTGAGGGTGACGGCAAAGCGTTCTAAGCGGCCGATCCAGAGCCCACCTCTGAGGATTTCGCGGGCGGGTTTTTCGGCTGAGAGGACGGTGGCTTTGTCGGTGCCCGAGTAGTTGGTTTCTAAAGCGGGTTCAACTTCTGCCCATTTGAGAATGAGGTTTACTACCGGGCTTCCCAAAATAACGGATAGCGCCAGCGCAACCACGGGAATGACAATGTGCCAGAGGTTGATTCCTGGGAAGGGCTGTATGATCCAGTCGTAGTTTTCGGTGGCAAGCCAGGTGTGCATTAGCGGTTTAACCCTTCGAGCAGGCGGATGGTGAGGGTGTCGGTGCCGGATTCAAGTTCCCAGTTTGAGGCTTTTAAGACCTTTGAGACGGCGGCTTTTGAGACACCGGTTTCTTCGGCTACGGCGGTGGCTGAGGGGGCGGCTTCGCGCAGGGCGATGATTTGTTTTTGCCGTTCAGTACGTTGGGCGATTAGCATGCATTTGGTGCGGATGAGGGCTTGTAGGGAGCTGGCGATTTCGCTGTTTTTGCCGGTGTGCAGGGCGAATCCGTAGGGGGTTTTCTTGGCTTTTTCTACGGCTTTGCGAGCGTTGATGAAGGCTTTGCCGGTGCCTTCTGTAGTTGAGGTGATGCCGGTGATTTCGGCTTCGCCGATGCCCAGTCCGCAGTGCCATTGGCCCAGGTTGGCTAAGAGTTTGATGGCTTTGAGGGCTTCGTTGGCGTCAGCAAGGACACCTTGGATTTCGTCGCCTACGGTGCGTTCGAAAGGTAGTACGGTGCGTACGTGCGCCAGGATGCGCAGGGCGCGGGGTACGGCGTCTTCGCCGGTTTTGCGTGAGTTTTTTTGGTCTGCTGTGATGACGTACATCCTTCACCTCCTTAGTTAACTATAATCGGTAAACTCTTACATGTAAACCAATTTCAGTAAACTTGCCAGTTTTGGCGAGTGAATCTTTCCTTCTACTATACCGCCTCTGCCCTATTTTCAGGCGGAAAATCAGGGATTTCCCGGGCGGGAAAAGTCGGGCAGGAAAACTCAGGCTTGCTATAATGAGGGTATGAACTCCCTGCGCCCTGGACTGTTTCCAACTGACTTAGGAGTGATCCAATATCAGGTATCCAAAGTCAGTTCTGCCTACGCGCCCTGGCTGGTGTTTTTACCGGGTTTAACCGCTGATTCCACGCTGTTTAAGTATCAGTTAGAGGCTTTTCTTGGGAGGGCGAATCTGCTGGTGTGGGATGCTCCGGCGCATGGCCAGTCCCGCCCGTTCCCGCTTTCTTTTAGTTTGGCAGATTTGGCAGCTTGGTTGCAGCAGATTTTTCTTTCCGAGGGCGTTACCCAACCGATTTTAATCGGTCAATCTATGGGCGGTTATTTAAGCCAAGTTTTTATGCAGAAGTTTCCAGGCGCAGCGCGGGCGTTTGTGAGTATTGATTCGGCGCCGATTCTAAGGAGCTTCTATTCTGATAAGGATCTGTGGCTGCTGAAGCATAGTGCTTCGTTCCTATCCCCGATGCCGTGGTCAATGTTGCAGGCGGCTACGGTGAGGGGGTGTGCTACTACCCCGCTGGGCCGGGAGAATATGGCGCTGATTGTGAAGCAGTATGCGGCGCGCGAGTATGCGCAGCTGGCGGCTTTTGGGTATCGGATTATTGCCGAGGCGATTGAGCAGGCTTCTTTAGAGGAACTTTCTGTACCGACTTTGTTGATTTGTGGCACGAAGGACCGGGCGGGTGAGATTCGGAAGCTGAATCAGCGCTGGAGTGCTTTGATGGGTTTGCCAATTTTCTGGGTCGAGGGCGCCGGGCATAACTCTAACGTGGATAATCCCACGGCGGTGAACCAGGCGATTACTGAATTTTTAACGTCTTTAGAAGGTTTCAGTTTCGTTGAAGAAACTGTTGAAGGAAAGGAATGACCATGGAAATTGTTGACGTAGATCTGCTTGACCAGTTTGATGAGGACCTGCAGTGTCACCACACGCTGGTGGTGGAAACCAGCAATCCCCTGGCGGATTTGGCGCTGCTAACTACCCCCACAGGCGACGCCCTGGCCGCCCACGACAACACGCCGAAACTGCGTCCAACGGTAAACGGGCGGTAAAGGACAAGGAAGGGTAGCTACACTTTTGGGGGCACGTTAAGGGGAAAAACTAACTATACACACCTAAAACCAACGATTGTTTCAAGGTACTGATTCCTTCCTCCCAGCTTCTTTTATCTAATACTTGATGCTCACTGAAAGACTCTGATTGCTATATCGTTTTCATTTAGTTCTAGCTATAAGGACCCAAAGATTTTGTCACATTATACCTTCAGTTTTAGTATCCTAAGTTTCTAGTATAGTAGCTCGCCACCTACGAAAATGCTTCACCTAGTACAACAGATAAGAATATAGGATGATGGCAATTCTTAAGAATCGGCGATGTTACTAAACTCTTTGCTTTCTATTTAACGCTCGACTCATGGCTATAGTACAATCTGACAGATTTGTTACCTTCAAGTATTAAAAGCAATCAAACATGCTACTTCGAGATAACACTCGCGTCTCCATAATTATTTTAAACCAAGAACTAAAATGACAAGCAAACGATATAATGTTAATTGATTGTAAAATTCGCACTGTGTTTTCAACGCAATAGCATATCATCGGTTGAATAAAAGGTGTTCGTAGCGTGTTCTCAGACTAGAGCCATTGTCGCATCATTAATGTGAATACACGGCTACGTACGAAGCTTTATTCGCAAGTGACTCGGTACAAGGAATCAAATGAGTGAGGATCTCTTAAAAATTGGCGACTGGTTTTCCGATCGGCCCATCTGGATACAGACTTGTGCAAACTGGCTGTTGGATAGCTCGGATATAACCGAAGATCAAATTTCTGCGCTCACAGAGCTTTGCTTACAAGAGGCACAGGACAAGCTTTCCGCCAAAGCCGTTTCATTTTCACCGAATGCTTTCAGCAATGTTTCCTCTAACTCTTTACGTTTATGTTCTATAGGTGAAATTGAAGGAGTAAATGCACTTGCCCCGGCAGAACCACTTAATTTTGGCGATAGTAATCTTACAATTGTTTATGGGTATAACGGTTCAGGAAAGTCAGGATACATAAGGCTTCTCAAACATATCTGTGGTTCTCGCGAAAAAGGTAAACTGTATGGCAACGTATTCAAACCAAGCTCCCCCTTGCAAAAGGCATGCGTTAAATTTGAGCTGAATGGAGAAATGAGAACCCACTCATGGTCTGGAACTGAAGTCCACGAGGACCTTAGAAGCATTGAAATTTTTGATACTGAATTCGGACGAGTATTCATAAGTAAAGAGAATGAGGCTAGCTACGAACCACCCGAATTAGCACTATTCTCGAGTCTCATTCGAGTTTGTGACAGAGTCTCTGCTCGGTTGAATATCATGACCGAGAATTTGCCTTCAAAAACCCCCAAAATGCCTCTCTCCTTCGTCGATTCTGAAGAGTATCGTTGGTATCAAACATTAAGCGCAGCCACCACCATTCAAGAATTGAATAAGAACTGTTCATATGGAGACTCTGATGAACAAGAGATGACGCTTCTACAACAACGCCTTACTGAAAAGTCACCCGCAGAAAAAGCGCAGCAACTAGAAAAGCAGAAATCTAATATTGAAGAACTTGTTCGTCTCGCCTACCAATATCTAGAGCAGTTGTCGGATAATAATTGTCAACTATTTCTTGATTTTAAAAAGAAATTGGCGGAAACAAAAAGCGTAGCGGAACTTGCATCCAGTACGCTCTTTAGTAACAGCACTCTGGAGGGAATTGGCACTGAAGTATGGAAAGATCTTTGGGAAGCGGCTCGAAAATATTCCATTTCTGTGGCTTATAAGAATCACGAATACCCTTATATTTCAGACGGTTCTCGTTGCGTCCTTTGTCAACAAGTTCTTACCCGTGAAGCAAAGGAGCGTTTCCAGGATTTCGAAAAGTTCATAAAGGGTGAACTACAAAATGCTATATCAAAAGCAGAACTGGAATATGAAGATCTTCGAAAAACTATTATATCTTTACCAGGTTTAGATGTGCTAAAGGCACGTGTTGATGCTGCAGCTATTTCACCTAATGATTTTTCAGAAAGAGTGATGCACTTCTTCGAGAATCTACAAATTCGACAAAAATTACTCCTAGACCATGACCCAACTATTGATTTTCCAAATCTACAGCTTTCCTCCTCCTGGATCCGCGAAGCAGAGGAAAAGGCACTTGCGATATCTGAAAAGGCTAAGCAGTTTCAAATAGATACAGAAAAAGTCGATCGGACGATACTCCAAAAGAGGCTTAACAGTTTACAAGCTAGAAAGTGGTTATCCAACAATCGTAGAGCCATTGAAGAAGAATTAGAGCGTTTGGAGGAAATTGAGAAGATAAAGAAAGGGAAGCAGTTAACGGCAACCGCGACCCTTTCCAAAAAGAAAGATCAATTGGCACAAGCTCTGATCACTGAGCAGTTTGCAAACAGATTTAATGACGAGCTTTCTGCTTTGGGCGCTAGTCATCTAAAGGTCAATCTGGTAAAAACTAGAACACAGAAAGGAAAAATACTACATCAACTTCGCCTTGTTGATGCTTCTATCGGTGACCTCGAAAGCGTACTCAGTGAAGGGGAAATCAGAATTGTTTCAATTGCATCATTCTTGGCTGATATGGCCGGAAAGAAGAACAAAGCTCCTCTCATATTCGATGATCCTATTTCCTCCCTCGATCAACGCTATGAAGAGGCTGTAGTGAAAAGATTGATTAGTCTTGCAAATGATAGGCAGATTATCGTCTTCACCCATCGACTCTCGCTCTTAGGAACGTTCAAGCACTATACGGATAACGGATCGTTAAAACCCACAGTGAAATATATTCACTCCAATTCAAGAGGGACGGGACAACCAGCACCGATGCCGATTCTCCAGAACGACATAAGAAAGTGTCTGAATGAACTTATTACGGAACGTTGTAAGCATGCCAGAGTGGCCGATGAAGAAGGCAATTTAGAAATGTTTGAAGTGGTAGTACAATCGATCTGTAGTGATTTTAGAGTACTCATAGAGCGATGTATCGAAAACGACCTCCTGTGCGGAATAGTCCAACGATTCCAACGCCCAGTGCGCACCTTAAAACTAAAAGAACTCTCCAAGTTACAAGTTGACGACATTAGTTTTCTTGACGCGCTAATGACAAAATACTCTGGATTCGAGCACTCACAACCAACTGAAGCACCTGTTTCTCTACCTAGCTTGGACGAGTTAATGAACGACTTGGAAAGTCTAAAAGCATGGCGGGAAGAATACGGTAAGCGCAGAGTATAAAAGTTGCGATGCCTGTAAACATACAGGATGTGAGCTTCGCAACGCGGGTCTGCAAACACATAGTATTGGATTATTCTTGAACGCCGATGCTTCTATCGAGCGTGCTATTTTCTGATGCTAATGATGGCGTTATTGTTCAACAGTTTCTCACTGTCTTCCTAGGCTACGACTTGTAACTTGTATATTCTGGCAGACAGACTGTAAGTAGAGATTCTTCAAGACTTTTCTATCTTGTCAGAGTAATTCTCGTTACCCGCACCGTCATTATAACCATTACTAATAGCGATTTATTCTCGATGAAACTACCTTTCACAGCCTCGTAAGTCCTTGCTGATTTAGCTCCACTATATTGTTAAATAAGCTCTTTGAGGTGCATACTGCTTTTTGGACAAGTGATCTGAGACGATTGTTTATGCGTTCGAATGGCAGTGTTTCTATCGATGCTCGCTGGGCGCCGGTTTTATCCCAAGGAGTTTAAGGATGACGCGGTGCGTAATGGTTATTCAGCTGAATAAGCCTATTCAGACTGAGACTCGTGACCTTGATATTCACGAGGGCACGCTTGATAAGTGGGTGGATCTGTGGCATCAGGGCAATGGTGAGGTTGATCTGCCTTTGGATGCGAATAACGCCGTGTAGGAGGCCAATCGGCGGGCGTTGACTGAGTTGCGAATGGAAAATGAGTTCTCGAAAAAATCGCTGCCTTTTTCACGAGGAATCAGTTCTAGCCACGTGTGAACTGATCCTAGGCGAAGAAGGCATTTTCTCCATCACCTGGATATGCAGTAAACTGGGAGTTGAACGTTCCTCGTATTACGACTGGAAAACCGCCAGGGAAAACCCAACTCTCACGTTTCGCATCGCCGCAGTCTTGCTTGGGTGGTGCGTGAGATCTTCAAGGCGCATAAATGCGGGGCGGGAGCCAGAAGGGGCGCAGAGGAACTGACAAAGCGCGGACATGCCGTTTCGTTTACGGGTGTTGAGCAGATCATACAAAATACGGTTTAGTGACTCCCAAAGTGCAACGTATAAAAAACCACAACACTGAGAGCTCGTTTCTAAATCGAGGGTGGTGGATCATCTTGAGCAGGATCTCACGCCTTGTCACTCTGAACCAGGACAGGTGCTTGTTGGGGATAGCACCTACTTGAAAACTCGAACGGGGTGGCTGTATTTGGCTGTTGTCATTGATCTTGCCAAACGCAAAGTCTTGGGCTGACATGTAGCTGATAATATGCGGACCCTGCTGATCATCATTAGTTTAGAGGCAACTTTAGACAGCGGATTGGCACCATGGTGTGTTCCATTCTGACAGGGCCTCTTCAGTACACCAGCGTGGCGTTTGAGCACTTCTGCGCCACCCAAGGTATCACCCAGTCCGAAGGGAGAGTTGTGACCTGCTATGACAATGCCGTGACAGAATCCTTTTCTCCACTTTCAACGTTGAGTTCTGCTACCAACACACACATCCTGGCTGCCTAGCAGCAAAAGCTGAGATCGCAGAGTGGATCACGTTCAACAACACCACAAGATTCCACTCTTCCCTGGGCTATAACCGCCCCAAGACGAATGGGACTACAGAACATCAAGCAGCCTAAAACCACAAGAAAAAACGGGTCTGGTGCAAGTTTTGGTGTCAGATGGTTGGTTGGTAGATGGTTTCGTAT
>JAUNKY010000026.1 GCA_030532515.1 Actinomycetaceae bacterium | reverse complement strand
ACCACACCAAACTAAAAACCCGACTTCCCCCAGTAATAACAAGGAAAAACCGGGTCCCAAGCAACACCAAATGTCGTATAACCCAAACACGCCGCTAGTTACAAAAGAAAAATCGCGACGAACTCCCTGGGAGAGGAGGCTTCCACCGCGATTACAAGTCTCATTATAAGACTGATATTTCCTGTCATACAATCCATTTACAACGGTGTGACAAAGCCCATTTCTCTGAACAAACAAACTTAGAGAATGCCCAAACGACGCAAAGCCTCAAGAGTTTGCTGACGTCCCGCTAAAACTAAATCAGTGCCCGGAGCCTCATTTCGTACCCTACTGCCACGGCGCACGCTAATCACGTCACCGGTAGGAGAAGCCGCAAAAACACGCGTCCGCCGGTCTTCTAACATCTCAAGTTTTGCCTGCAATAAAGCGTTTTCTGCTTTCAGTTTCGCCAGTTCCTCGGTGGCCGCTTCCAACTTTGCCTGCAGCGCTAGAATCCGCCGAATCCCCTCTAGGTTAATTCCCTCATCTTGCGAAAGCCGTTGCACTTCGCGCAGTCTTTCCACGTCGCGAGTCGAGTAGCGTCGGCCTTTCCCCTTGGTCCGCGCAGGAATCACAATCCCTAAGCGGTCATACTGCCGCAGGGTTTGCGGATGCATGCCCGCCAGTTCGGCGGCAACTGAGATTACGAAGGTGGTCATACTCTACTCGAATCGCTCAAACGTGTTTGCCTTTAATTTAGGGGCTGACAAGGCGCCCTAGTCAAGAGTTCCCGTCAAGTTCTCCCGCGGATTCCAACTTGCCGTTGCGGCCGCATAGGTTTCTAGCGCAGCCAACGCTTCTGCGGAATGCTCCGGCGGGGTCTGCACGTCCAACTCAATGAATAAGTCGCCGCGTTTACCCTTAGTTTCCAAGCCCTGTTTGCGTACGCGCAGGCGATTTCCGCTCACTGAACCCGCCGGGATTTTCACAGTAATCGTTTCGCCGCTTAGCATCGGTACTTTAATCTGCGCACCCAGCACAGCTTCCGCCAACGTAATGGGGAGCTTCATGTGCAGCCCTTGCGGTGAAATACTGTATACCGGGTGGGGGGCGACGCTGATCGAGACTACCAGGTCACCTGCCGGGCCGCCGTGTTTTCCGGGGCGCCCTTTACCTGCTAAGCGCAGTTTCTTACCGTCAGTTACTCCCGCGGGGATGCGTACGGTGAGGGTTTTCCCGTCCACAGTTAACTTTACCGTGGCACCCTGGGCGGCTTGTTTGAATGATAATTTTGCCGAGGTCGCCAGGTCAGCGCCCTTGGTAGGTTGAGCGTACTGGGTGCCGGGGCGAGCTCCGCCGAAACCTCCGTGATTCGTGGAGTCAGCGTAGGCTGCTCCACCCCCAAAGAGACCACTTAAGAGGTCTTCGAATCCGCCAAAGTTAGCTGAAAATTGGGTGTGGGAACCGTTTTGGCTGCCGCGACCTCCGAAGCCAGCGAAGGGATTTCCGCCGCCGAATCCGTTGAACCCCCCGCCGAAACCACGGAAACCGTTTGCACCCATAGCGCGGATTTGGTCATACTCTTCTCTTTGTTTAGCGTCAGAAAGCACCTTGTAGGCTTCACCGATCGCTTTGAAGCGTTCTTCCGCGTTTTTGTCACCGGGGTTCTTGTCGGGGTGATTATCGCGCGCCAGTTTTCGGTACGCTTTTTTGATAGTGGCTTCGTCCGCATCCTTAGATACGCCCAAAACCTTATAGAAGTCTTTTTCTAGCCAGTCTTGTGCCGCCATTATCTGCTCCTCAATGGACTTGCGGGGTTTGGTTGCCGCAGGTCAAGTTTCTTTTGCAAACTACTGTGGGTTTGCCACGATTACTTTTGCTGGGCGAATGATGGTTTCTCCCAGGCGATAGCCACTTTGGACTACTTGTAGCACGGTTTCTACTTCGACTTCAGCCGAAGGGGTAGCCATAACAGCTTCGTGGAATTGGGGGTCGAAAGTGTCTCCGGCAGTTCCAAAACGCGCAAATTCGTAGCGGTGTTCTAAGAGTTGTTCGAACTTAGTAGCAATTGCGGCGAATGGTCCGCTTTCTAAGTCTCCGGCTGCTCGGGCTGCTTCAATGTCGTCGAGGACGGGCATGAGAGCTTCGATCACTTCTGCTTTTCCAGCTTGTTTGGCGCCAGCTTGGTCGGTTTTTGAGCGACGTACGTAGTTGTTGTACTGCTGGTCCAGGTTGTAGTGGTCTGCTCGGGCGCGTGCCAGGTCGTCGTGTAGTTGCGCGTTTTCGCTTTGCAAGGCTTCCAGGCGTTGTTCGACCGTGATTTCTTCTACTTCCGGTAGTTCCACGTCAGCTAGTTGGTCGGCTAGGTGGGTGATGTCTTCACCAGCTTCGTCAGTTGCTGGGGTGAGTTCTTCTTCCGGGTTTGGGGAAACGTTTTCCACGGGTACAACCTACTTCTTATTTAAATGGTTTACAGGGTTTTGCATTTGTGGGGGCGGAGTTATCCGCCCCCACAGCTACATTCCTAAGGTTTAAGTTCGAGTGAACTTAACTCACTTAGTTTCGTCTTCGTCGATGATTTCTGCATCGATTACGTCATCTTCAGCTGGAGCTTCGGTGTTTTCACCGGCAGCTGCCTGTTCTGCCTGAGATGCCGCGTAGACTTCCTGTCCAATCTTCATGCTGGATTCGTTCAGCTTATCCAACTTGGCGCGGACAGCTGCTGAGTCTTCTCCAGCCAGAGCTTCCTTCAGGGCGTCAAGATCTGCCTTAACTGCGGTCGCAGTTTCGTCTGAGATCTTGTCTGCTTCGTCCTTCAGGACCTTTTCGATTGCGTAAACGGTCTGTTCAGCGGTGTTGCGCAGTTCAGCGTCTTCGCGGCGCTTCTTGTCTTCTTCCGCGTGGGCTTCTGCTTCCTTAACCATGCGGTCGATTTCGTCCTTAGATAGGCCGGAACCGCCGGTGATGGTCATGGACTGTTCCTTACCGGTCCCCAGGTCCTTTGCAGAGACGTGTACGATACCGTTTGCGTCAATGTCGAAGGTTACTTCGATCTGTGGGATGCCGCGTGGGGCTGGGGCAATGCCGGACAGTTCGAAGGTGCCCAGTGGCTTGTTGTCGCGTGCGAATTCGCGTTCGCCCTGGTAGACCTGGATCAGTACGGATGGCTGGTTGTCTTCTGCGGTTGAGAAGATTTCAGTGGACTTAGTTGGGATCGCGGTGTTGCGGTCGATCAGCTTAGTCATGAAGCCACCCTTGGTTTCGATACCCAGGGAAAGTGGGGTGACGTCGATCAGCAGGACGTCCTTGCGGTCACCCTGGATTACGCCTGCCTGTAGGGCTGCACCCATAGCTACTACTTCGTCTGGGTTTACAGACTTGGATGGTTCCTTGCCACCGGTCAGCTGCTTAACTACATCAGTAACTGCTGGCATACGGGTAGAGCCACCTACCAAGATGACGTGGTCAATTTCGCTTACAGAGATTCCTGCGTCGCGGATTACTGCGTGGAATGGCGCCTTGGTGCGTTCCAGCAGGTCTGCAGTCATTTCTTCGAACTTGGCGCGGGTGAGGGTTTCGTCCAGGTGTACTGGTACGCCATCAACCATGGTCAGGTACTGCAAAGAAATGTTGGTGGAAGTGGAAGAGGAAAGTTCCTTCTTCGCCTGTTCTGCGGCGTCACGCAGACGCTGCATAGCTACTGGGTCCTTGGACAGGTCGTTACCGGTCTTTGCCTTCACCTGGATTACCAGCCAGTTTACGATGGCGCGGTCCCAGTCGTCGCCGCCCAGGCGGTTGTCGCCAGAGGTTGCGCGTACTTCGATGGTAGAGAAGGTAGAGCCTTCTTCTACGTCCTTGCCGATTTCCAGCAAGGAGACGTCGAAGGTGCCGCCACCCAGGTCGAATACCAGGATCAGTTCATCTTGCTTGCCCTTTGCCAAGCCGTATGCCAGGGCGGCTGCGGTTGGTTCGTTTACGATACGGGTTACGTTTAGGCCAGCAATTGCGCCTGCGTCCTTTGTCGCCTGACGTTCAGCGTCGTTGAAGTAGGCAGGTACGGTGATAACTGCATCGGTTACTGGTTCGCCTAGGTATTCTTCAGCGTCGCGCTTCAGCTTGGAAAGGATACGTGCTGAGATTTCTTCGGCGGTGTACTTTTTGTCGTCTACATTCATGGACCAGTCGGTACCCATGTGGCGCTTAACGGACATGATGGTGCGGTCAACGTTGGTGACTGCCTGACGCTTGGCGATTTCGCCTACCAGTACTTCGCCGGTCTTTGAGAATGCCACTACAGAAGGGGTGGTACGCATGCCTTCTGCGTTTGCGATGATGGTTGGTTCGCCGCCTTCCAAGGTGGCGATAGCTGAGTTGGTGGTACCCAGGTCAATGCCTACTGCACGTCCCATGATTATCCTCCTGTGTAACTTTGAGTCTTTCTGGCTCAACTTTTCATTCTTGAGCTGTACATACTCAAGTTTACGCAGTCCCACCTGTCTGTCAACTCGAAAATCACAAAGTTGAGTGTGATTCACTCAACTTACTTTTTCGCACCTCAAAAACCGCGATTTCCCGCCACTTCCCCACCCCACCCAAAGGTACGTGCTTGCAAAACACCCCACCTCAACCAAAGGTACGTGCTTGCAAAAACACCCCAGCACACCTGCAAAAACAAAGGTACGTGTTTGCGTTTTCGCGCGATTTTTCGCTAGAAAACGCAAACACGTACCTTAAGTTAAAACCCAATTACTCTTTAGGCTTCAAACTTCCGCCCCGTTAGCTTCTCAAAAGCTTCAACATACCGCCCTCGAGTAGCCTCAACTACCTCTGCCGGAAGTGCTGGCGGCGGCGAAACCCGATCCCAACCAGCCTCAGCAGAAACCAGCCAATCACGCACGTACTGCTTATCGAAAGACGGAGTCACCTGCCCCTCGACCCACTGTTCAGCTGGCCAGAACCGGGATGAATCCGGCGTCAACACCTCATCACCCAACACAAGCTGCCCGGCAACGTGCCCGAACTCAAACTTAGTATCAGCCAAGATAATGCCCCGCTCAGCTGCAATTGCAGCCGCCCGAGAATAAATCTCTAAAGTAACTGCCCGCAACGCTTCGGCCGCTTCAATACCAACCATTTCCGCAACCCGCTCAAAGGAAACATTCTCATCATGCTCGCCCACCTCAGCCTTAGCAGCAGGTGTGAAAATCGGCTCCGGCAAAACCGACGCCTCAGTTAAACCAGCAGGTAAAGCTACCCCGCAAACCGACTGCGACTCACGGTATTCTTTCAAACCCGAACCAGTCAGATAACCACGTGCTACACATTCCACCGGATACATATTCAAACGACGACAAATCATCGCCCGGCCCGCCACCTGGGGTGGCACGTCCAAAGAAACCACATGATTATCAACCCCTAGTTGTTCAAACCACCAGGCAGACAGTTGCGTGAGAATCTTACCCTTATCCGGAATCGGCGTCTCCAACACGTAGTCATAAGCCGAAATCCGGTCAGATGCTACCACCAGCAACAGGGAATCATCCTCGTCATTTACATACAGATCCCGCACTTTTCCTTGGGAAATATGCGTCCAACCGGGAAGCTCAACTACCGGATGAGGCCAAGCACGTACCTTTGTTGATTTTTCATCACACTCGCAGCCACCAGCAGATTCAGGCACCGAAATTTCTTGATTCGCAGCTTTCAAAGCAATATCCGTACGATATTGAGCGCCCTCGAAATGAATGTCTGCAACCGCGGAATATGCCAGCTGTCGCGCCGCCACCAGGTCCGCGCCCTGCGCACACACAGTGAAAACCCGCCCGCCAGAAGTTTCTAAACCAGCTGGGTAAACTCCGCGAGCACCCGCAATTGTTACCTGCACATCCGCGCGCGCATCGGCAGAATCCGCTCCAGAAACCGCTGCTCCCGTAGTGACTTCACCCGGATACCCCGGTGCTGCCATCACCACGCCAACCCCAACTTTCTCAGACCATTGCAAAGGCGGCAGGTCAGCTAAAGCTCCCGTAGCCGCCGCATAAAGCACTTCAGCTAGCGGCGTTTCCAACAGTGGTAAAACCACCTGAGTTTCCGGATCACCGAATCGAGCGTTGAACTCAATCACCTGCGTTCCCCTAGAAGTACAAGCCAAACCACAGTACAGCAGACCCACGAACGGAGTCCCCCGCTGAGCCATGGTGTCGATCATCGGCTGCGCAACCTCTGCAACAACTTCGTCAACAAAGCCTGCCGGAAGCCAAGGAAGCGGAGAATAAGCCCCCATCCCCCCAGTATTTGGCCCTTGGTCAGCATCAAAAATGCGTTTAAAGTCCTGCGCTGGTTGTAGCGGAACCACCGTTTTCCCGTCAGAGATGCAAAAGAGCGAGACTTCCGGACCATCCAGGTAGTCTTCGATAACCACGGCTCCGCCCGGAGCACTGATACATTCCAGCGCATGCTGTTTCGCAGCTTCGTAATCTGCGGTAACAACTACCCCTTTACCAGCGGCCAACCCATCATTCTTCACCACGTAAGGTGCGGTGAAATCTGCCAGTGCCGCGGTAACTTCTGCAGCGGTTACACAAGTGTAGGAACGCGCAGTTTTTACTCCGGCGGCAGCCATAATTTCTTTAGCGAAAGATTTGGAACCTTCCAGGCGGGCGGCAGCTTGGTCGGGGCCAAAAACCGGGATACCTGCGGCGCGCACCGCGTCCGCCACCCCGGCTACCAAAGGCGCTTCCGGGCCGACTACCACCAGGTCGATTTGGTTTTCGCTGGCCCAGGTGGCTACTGCTTGGGGGTCGGTTTCTTTAAGCGGAAGGTTAGTTCCTAAAGCTGCAGTTCCGGGGTTACCCGGAGCGCAGTAGAGTTCGTGGGCGGCGTTCTTTGTCATTGCGCGAGCCAGGGCGTGTTCGCGCCCTCCGGATCCAAGCAGCAGAATTTTCATAGTTTCTCTTTCTGGAAAACCTGTGTGGTTAGGCGACGTTTACGCGGTGTTTAACCGTTTTCATTGTCGCATTTTCTCAGTATTCAAGGAATGGCATTTCCAGCTTTTGAAACGCATTTTTAAGATGCCGCCGCTTTTTAAACAAAGGTACGTCATCGCAGTTTTGCGCTAGTTTTAGGCTATCCTGATAGTGTTTTCGAAAGGACGTACCTTGCTTTCAGCTTCGATGTGGGCCACGCTTCTGGGCACTTTCGCTATCGCCGTTATCTCTCCGGGCCCTGATTTCCTACTAGTTTTGCGCACCGCTTTACAAAAAGGACGTTCCCATGGGTACGCCACCGCCTTGGGGATTGCGGCCGGCACCGCCGTGTGGATCACCGCCACCATCGCTGGGCTAGCCAGCCTCTTACACGCCTACCCCACGCTGAATCAGTTCACGCGCCTGGCAGGGGCCGCCTTGCTGGGTTACTTCGGCATCCGCATCCTAGCTGGCATCGTGAGCAAGATTTTCTCTTCCCCAGACACTGATCAGCTTCATTCCGAGGGCGGTCCACAAACCCCTCCTATTCCCAACAGCGAATTGGTTGACAGCAGCCAGAGCGCGAACTTAACAGAACAGGCCATAGAGCGCCCTCGAAAAACTGCGCCAGCACCTGTTGGCGCGCCCGAAAATCCGACTGCTCGCCACCAGCGAAACTCGCTGCAGTCCTCAGCTGCCGTAGGTTTTCTAACCACCACCGTGGGGAATCCCAAAGCGGTAATCTTCTTTTCGTCGCTTTTTGCCAGTTTGCTTCCCGCCCATATCGAACTGCTGACTGCCCTTACCCTTGGTACGTGCATGGTAGTGATTTCCTGCAGCTGGTTCTTGCTAGTGTCTTCCGTTGCCGGAAATCCGCGGTTTGTGGCCGGGTATCAACGCCTGCAAACTCCCGTGGACGCAGTTTTAGGGGTACTTTTTATTGCCTTGGCTGCCCTGCTTGTCTGGCAGTGAGCTTTATTTACAAAAACTTTTGCAAATAAGCGCCAGTCAGAGAATCCGGGTGGTTAACTAACTTTGCCACGGGTCCGGCAAAAACGACTTTTCCGCCGCCGTTTCCCGCGCCAGGGCCCATATCGATTACCCAGTCCGCACCTGCCACAACCTGTAAGTTATGTTCTACAACGATCACGGTTTTGCCGGATTCTACAAGCAATTCTAAAAGCCGCTGCAACTTCGCAATATCTGCCAGGTGCAGTCCGGTGGAAGGTTCGTCCAAAATCAGAATCTCTGCTGCATCGCCCATTTGATTCGCCAGTTTTAACCGCTGACGCTCGCCGCCTGACAAAGTGGTTAAGGACTGTCCCAAATTCACGTATTCTAAGCCCACGTCCATAAGACGCTGCAAAATCTTTGTAACCGCAGGGATTTTCGCTTCTGTTTTGAAAAATTCCCAAGCCTGTGCGATAGGCATTTCCAGAACGTCGGCAATATTCTTCCCCGCCAGCTGATAGGCGAGCACCGATTCGTCAAAACGTCGCCCTGCGCAAACTTCGCATTGATTTTCTGCCGTCTGCATAAAACCCAGGTCAGTATAGATAACGCCAGCTCCATTACAGGTTTTGCATGCTCCGGAAGAGTTTGCGGAAAACAAGGCGGGTTTTTGTC
Source organism: Actinomycetaceae bacterium (assembly GCA_030532515.1). Classification (GTDB taxonomy): domain Bacteria; phylum Actinomycetota; class Actinomycetes; order Actinomycetales; family Actinomycetaceae; genus Gleimia. Next base: position 17,473 of record JAUNKY010000026.1, on the reverse strand, counting down.
CGTTGGCTTTTGCGAAGGCTTTGCGAATCGGGTCTAAAACTCCGGTATAGGTTGCTGGATTAGAGCGGCGGCTACCTTTAATGGGAGTTTGATCAACGTAGACGATTTCTGGATATTTTGCGACTAAAGCGTTTACTAAAGTTGATTTGCCAGAGCCCGCTACGCCGGTGATCGCAGTCAGCACACCCAAAGGTACGTCAATGTCAACGTCTCGCAGATTGTTAGCATTCACTTGGCGCAGCTCCAGGTTTTCCCTGAAGGTACGTGGTTGCGTTTTCAGCTGCAGCGGTGTGTGCAAAAATTCGCGAGTTTTCGAGGTTTTCTGCAAGCACGTACCTTCAGATAATTCTAAAGACGTACCTTCGAAAATGATTTCTCCGCCAGCTGCTCCTGCTCCGGGACCCATATCGACAATATGATCTGCGATTTCAATAATCTCCCGGCGGTGTTCAATCACCAGTACCGTATTTCCCCCGTCACGCAGTTCCAGCAACACCTGTTTCATCCGCTCAATATCATGCGAATGCAGCCCCGCCGTGGGTTCGTCAAAGATGTACGTTACATCAGAAAGCGGCGAGCGTAGGTGGCGGATGATTTTAACCCGCTGTGCTTCGCCACCTGAAAGGCTCGAAGCGGCGCGAGCTAACGCTAAGTAACCTAAGCCAATGTCCATAAACGAAGCCAGTTGACGCTTTAAGTTAGCCAGAAGCAAGGCGCCCTCGGAAATAACTGCCTGCTGCACCGCGGGTAGCTGTATCTTTCCTACCAACAAGTCTTGCACCCAAGCATGTAGTTCGCTGATTTGCATTGCGTGCGCGGTGGCGATGTTAATGTCTCCAATGGTTACTGACCGAGCCGCCGCGTTCAACCGCGTGCCTGCGCACTCGCTGCAGTCGGTGAAGGTCACGGCGCTTTCTACGAATTTGCGAATATGTGGTTGCAGCCCTTCTAAATCTTTCGCGAACATCGCTTTTTGTAGTTTGGGAAGCAGACCTTCATAGGTCATGTTGATGTTGTCGATGCGCACTTTCGTAGGCTCACCGTAGAGGAAAGTCTCCAGCTGCGCACCGGTGAAAGTGCTGATTGGCCGGTCTGCGGGGAAGAATCCGCTGCCTGAGTACAGGCGCACCGCCCAACCATCTGGCGTGTATCCCGGGACTAGAATCGCGCCATCATTCAGTGACTTGCTGCGGTCAATCACTTTATCTAGGTCAATATCGTTTACTTTGCCGATTCCTTCGCAGGTGGGGCACATCCCCCCATTTACTTCGAAGGTACGTGTTTGTGTTTTTTCACTTCCTTTTGCGACAGTGATTTCTCCACTGGCTTTAACGCTGGGGATGTTGAAAGAGAACGCGTTGGGGTTGCTCAATTGATAAGCACGTACCTTGGTGCCGTTTTCTTCAATGACACCAAATTTCGCCCACAGTAGACGCAGCAGCGCGCTTACGTCGGTTACTGTTCCCACGGTAGAGCGTGGATTTGCGCCAAGTTTTTCTTGGCTCACCACAATTGCGGGGGTTAGGCCGCGCATTTCTTCCACTGCGGGCCGATTGAGGTTTTGCATGAATCCTTGGATGAATGCCGGGTAGGTTTCGTTAATTAAGCGCTGCGATTCCGCCGCGATCGTATCAAACACCAAAGAGCTTTTACCGGATCCGGAAACGCCGGTAAATACAGTAAGTTTGCGTTTTGGAATCTTGATTTCCACGTTCTTAAGGTTGTTTTCGTGCGCGCCGATGACGTGGATAAAGTCGTGGGAAGAGTGGGTTTCACGGGTCATTTTTATTCCTTTTCCAGCGCTGTTTTCCTTGCGGAGGGGCAGATACCGGTTTATTTTCTTTCCGAGGGCGGACGACGCAGCCTGTGAATATGGTTTACGGCTCTGTTTTTGTGAAGAATCTTGATTCTAGTATTAAGGTACGTGTTTGCGAAATTTCCTGCTGGTTCAAAGTAGAATTCAAGATATATTTCTTCTCTGTAAGTTGAGTCTTGGTTTGAAGGGAACTTTTATGGCTGTAGAGATTGCAAGCGAACCAACCGAAGAACTAGTTGATGCGATGGCTCGCCTACTGCCTCAGTTGTCTTCGTCCGGGAAGGCCCTTTCACCTGCAGAAACTGCCGAATTGGTAGCTCAGGATTGTTTGAAGCTGTTTGTTTTCCGCACGGATGCGGGGACAATTGAGGGCATGCTTTCACTGGTTTTGTTTAAGATTCCTACCGGTTTGCGTGCGTGGATTGAAGACGTGGTGGTTTCTGAAGCGACGCGCGGTCATGGTGCGGGCCAGCAGTTGGTGGAAGCAGCTACCCAGTACGCACTTTCAGTAGGTGCGCGCACGGTAGATTTAACTTCTCGCCCAACGCGTGAAGCGGCAAATCGTCTTTACCAGCGTTGTGGTTTTGTTTTGCGTGAAACTAACGTTTACCGGTTCGCTAAGTAACTTTTCACGAAGGTACGTGTTTGCATTTTTGGCAAGCACGTACCTTTATTTTTGGGCGAAAACGCAAGCACGTACCTTTGTTTTATATACGAAAAACCTAAGCACGTACCTTTAGTTATAAAACAGAGATATATAGAATAGTTTTATGAGTATTTCCATTACCGACGCACAGCGCGCTCATGCGCAAGATTTTGCTGACTTTATCGTTAAATCCCCTTCCTCTTACCACGCGGCTGCCGAAATCGCCCGACGCCTATTGGCGCATGGATTCACGCAGCTAAGTGAAGCCGACGTTTTCCCAGCTACCCCCGGCGGGTATTTCTTTGTGCGCGACGGCGCGGTAATGGCTTGGTTCATCCCTGAAGGTGCAAAAGCAAATCAACCTACAGAGACTGGTTTCCGCATTCTCGGTTGCCACACTGATTCCCCTGGTTTTAAGCTCAAGCCCAGTGGCTCTACCGTCACCCCTGATGGCTGGGGCCAGATCGAAGTAGAAATGTACGGTGGTTTGCTGCTGAACTCGTGGTTGGATCGAGAAATTGGTTTCGCGGGACGTCTTATCGATAAGGCGGGCAAGACCCATCTGGTAACTACTGGCCCGGTAGCGCGCGTACCGCAGCTTGCTGTTCACTTGGACCGTTCTGTTAACAGCGAAGGTTTGAAGCTGAACCCCCAAACCCATATGCACCCGGTTTGGACTTTCGTTTCCGCTGGCGAAACTGCTCCTTGTATTTTGGATCATTTGGCTCACTTAGCTGGTTTAGCTGATGCCAGCCAGATTAGTGGCTTTGATGTGGTTTCTTTTGCTACAGAACAGCCAGCTACTTTTGGTTTTAACCAGGAGTTCTTTGCAGCGGGACGCCAAGACAATTTGTCTTCCGTGCACGCTGGACTTACCGCCCTCGAAAATTTCGTGTCCAGCTCTGCGGCGCAAAATACTACCGATATTGCGATTTTGGCGGCTTTTGACCATGAAGAGGTGGGTTCTTCCACGCGTTCAGGTGCTTCTGGCCCAATGTTAGAGTCTTTACTGCGTCGTTTGGCGGCGGCCTTAGGTTTGGACGAGCAGGGTTACCATCAGATGTTGGATGCTTCTTCTTGTATTTCTGCTGATGCGGGGCATTTTGTGCATCCAAATTATGCGGGCAACCATGATCCGGCTGTTCATCCGGTTCCTGGCAACGGTCCGATGCTGAAGCTGAATGCGAATCAGCGTTACGCCACGGATGCCGTGGGGACGGCTTTGTGGAATCGTGTTTGTGAGCGCGCTGGCGTACCGCATCAGGAATTTGTTTCTAATAATGCGATGCCTTGTGGTTCTACCATTGGTCCGCTGACGGCTACTCGGTTGGGGATTACCACGGTGGATGTGGGCTTGGGCTTGCTAAGCATGCATTCGGCTCGCGAAATGAGCTACGTGGTTGATCATTCCTTGTTGCGTGACGCTGTGCTGGCGTACTGGGAAGGAGCATAGCGTGTATTCAGCGGAAGAGTTCACGTCAGTTGTGGACTTATTTAAGGCGCTGGCGTCTAAAAAAAGGCTTGAGATTCTGCGTATTTTATTCGATTCTCCTAAGTGCGTGCATGAGATTTGCGAGCTGGTTGAGATTTCGCAGCCGTTGGCTTCGCAGCATTTGCGTGTTTTGAAGCAGGCGAAGATTATTGCAGTGGAGTCGCGCGGTCGTGAAAATATCTATTCGGTGGCGGATGAGCATGTGCGACACCTGGTGATTGATGCAATTGAGCACGTAAACGAATAGTTGGCAGCGTGCTTTCTTGGCGTGCGGGAACAAGTTTCCTGCACGCCATTTTTCTTTTCCGAGGGCGGTGGTTTAAGGTACGTGGTTAGTTCACCCGAAGGTACGTCATTATATTTTTCACTGTTATTTCAAGGTTTTCCGTCCGTCCGCGGTTTTAACACGAAGGTACGTGTTTGTGTTTTTTAGCGCCTCTTGTGAGTTTGTTTGACATTTGTCTGTCTTTCCGAAATTCTCATAAAAAGACTTTTATATAAATAAGTTCTTATGTATACTGAGTTTAACGGCTTCGAAAATCCAGATCCACACTGAAGCCCCCAAGCTTAAGGAGAAGAAAATGTCCGACCACAAGACCCACGAACACGAACACCATCACGGCGCTGAATGTGGCCACGTAGCTGTTGAACACGGCGACCACGTAGACTACTTGCACGATGGTCACGCTCACCACGTACACGAAGATCACTACGACGAATGCAACTTCGAAGGTCACGTAAAGTCCGAAGACCACGCAGACCACACCCACGGCGCTGATTGCGGTCACGAAGCTGTTGAACACGGCGACCACGTAGACTACATTCACGACGGTCACCGCCACGCCGCTCACGAAGATCACTACGACGAGCACTGAGACACTTCCAGACCCACCGGTCTGGTAAACAAAAAACGGGGTTAGCAGTTAACAGCTGCTAACCCCGTTTTCAGTTATAGGCCGACAAGCTACTGAAATCCGCCTGTCCCAAGAGTTTCACAAGCACGTACCTTCACGCAAAACACAAGCACGTACCTTTGCGCAAAATCAGAGCATGAAGAAAATCAGCGGAACTAAGAGGATTTTCACCACGATCGAAGTGGTAAACAAAGCCGCGTAGGCAGCTTCAATGCGCTCGTCTGCCACGCGCGATACCGCTTCTTGCAAAATCGCTGGCTGCCCCATGAAACCAGCTACCCCACCGGCAACGCGTGGTGCTGAAAGCTGCAAAACCTTTCCGGCAATCACTAACACCACCGTTGAAATCAAGACGGTTAGAGTCGCCAGCAATGCCGCTTTCCAGCCCAGTGAGCTAAAGACAATTTCTTTAAAGGATGGTCCAGCCCCCAATCCCAAGGCGGATAGGAAGAATAACAGCCCCAACTGTCGGATAGTTAGGTTGGCGGCCTCGGGAAGAGTCCACACCAGCGGACCGGTACGCCGCAATGCCCCTAAAACTACCCCCATAACCAACGGCCCGGCAGCTGCTCCTAAGCTAAACTGCGTTCCCCCGGGAACTGGCAAAGTCACCAACCCTAAAAACATTCCCAGAACCAGCCCTAAGCCAAGCGCCAGTGCATCCACTTCAGAGACTTTGCGCATGGAGTCACCAAAAAACTCGGTAACCTCGTCCAAGTATTTGCTTTCGACTACCACCGCAATGCGGTCGCCCAGCTGCAGGGCCAGTTCATCTTTCGCTAAAAGCTCTAAATCTCCGCGGCGCACGCGCGTAATTACCGCCCCATACCGGCCCGCCAAGTTTAGTTCTGCCACGGTTTTACCTGCTACTTCCGGGTTAGAAATAGTGATGCGCTCAAAATCAACGTAGCGACGATCGTCCGCCAGGTGGGTGTCAGATAGCGTTCCCACTTCACTAATGGCGCGCTCTACAGAGGTTTGGTCGCCAACGATCGTGACCAAGTCACCTTGTAACAGGTAGTCCCCGGGTAACGTAACGCGAGTCCACCCGTTGCGACGCAGATAAGACATACGTACGGATTGGTTTCGCCAAGCCTCTACCTCGCGCAGATTTAAATCGTGTTCCACCCGGGCAGTTTTTGCCACTAGCCCCACCCCGGCTAGGGAAGGAGTGTCTTTTTCACCTTTCCAACTGCGGGCAACTATCAGTGACGCGACAATAATGCCTACTATCACGCCAAAAGGATAGCCAACGGCGTATCCGGCGCCGGTTTCTGCACTCTTAGAAATATTTAAGGCGGCATCCAATGCGGGTGCGGCGGTAAGCGAGCCGGTGTAAATTCCGGTGGCCAGGTTGCGCGGAATATCTAAGAGGTAGGCTCCGCCTACGGTGACAAAGGCACCTAAGATCGCTACTAACCCGCCGGCAACGATTAGGTTTGTTTGGTTGCGGAGCTGTGCCATGAAGGTTGCCCCCGCCGCGATGCCGACTGTGTAGACGAATAGTGCCAGCCCGATGGACTGCAAAATTGCCATATTTTGCCCCAGGCTGGGTTCCAGGGCGGAGAGGAATAGTCCTACGAAAAGGGCTCCGGCGGCGCCAAATCGCAGGGGGCCGATTTTGATTTGTCCGATGGCTGCCCCTACTGCGACCACGAAGAAGAACGCTAAAAGGGGTTGGGTTTTCAGTATTTCTAGCACTATTTAAGATTAGTGCAATGTCTTTGGCGGAGCTAGAAAATGTTAGCTACCCCCTTTTGCCGCGGTACGTGCTCTGCGGGCGCCCGCGTTTCGGAAGCTCCGGCGAGCGTTTAGTCGCGCCCACCGCCCTCGGTATTTCTGGTCGGGTTAAACTTATCCCATGAGTGATGCGGTGCGAGTTGATACTTGGCTTTGGAGTGTGCGGCAGGTGAAGTCGCGTTCGTTGGCGACGGCTGCGTGCCGGGCTGGGCATGTGAAAGTTAATGGGGTTACGGTTAAACCCGCTCAAAAAATCGCCGTTGGTGACACTGTGTCATATCGTTTTGAGGGGTTTGACCGAGTTTTGGAAGTAGTTCAGCTCTTAACAAAACGCGTTGGCGCACCCTTGGCGCAAGCAGCTTACATAGACCACACTCCGCCTCGCCCGAAGTTCCACGATGTGCTGACATTACCCGTGCGCGAACGGGGCAGCGGCCGCCCAACTAAGCGGGAACGCCGCGAATTAGATTCTTTACGAGGGCGGGACACGAACGCCAATCGCATCGGCTGAGGCGCTTCAAACCCTACCACTAGGTTTTTCACCCGGCTTTTTCGGTTACGTACATCGCATTTGATTGTATATGATTAGCGACCCCACCTATTGGGCGGGGCCGCTAATTTATTTAGATCTTCCTACTGGAAACTCATTCGCCTTCGATACCAGCGACTTCCAATGCCTTTGACCAGGTGCGGTAGACTTCGCGCAGCAACGCTCCGGATGGAACGCGTGGGTTTTGTTCGCGAGCCCAGCCAACGTATCCAGCGTAGGAGGCAGAGCGGTTTTCAGCTTCGCGCTGCGCTACGTATTTACGGATTGCGGCAATATGGTCATCGGTGGTGAATCGCACGTTGTGGTGGCCGATTTCAATACCGGCAGTAGCGGAGAGACCACAAGCAGTCATCGCCTCGGACCAGCGTCCACCCATGCGGGTAATAATGGTCTGCGAGGTTGGTGGCCACAACTGAAGTCCGCGAGCGGAACGAAGTCGCAGATCACGAAGGATTTTCACGCGTTGTGCGTCGTATTTCGTGACGGAGAGAACTACTTCATTTGCACGAATATAGTCGTGAGCAGCACATGCCATGGCAACGATATTTGCAGCTTTTGCTTCATGATCTTCGACGCCAAGGTTTTTCAGGGTAGCGGTGAGTTCAAGTACTGTATCTTCTGGAATATTGTCGTTTACCTGCGTTGTATCCAGATCAAGCTGAAGGGCAACGGCGTAGCAAACGGCAGTTTTTAGGAGAGTAGTGGAGGTGGCATCACGCTTTTGCATTTGTGCTCCCTATTATTTCGCTACCTTGTGACTTATTGAATCTAGCGTATTTACCACTAAATCTAAAATTCAAACACGAACGCATAAGCTATCTATATTGAATCGTTTACTCTTGTATCAAAAGTTCTTTATTATTCCCGGTTTTCCAAAGGAGTCTGACAATGAGTGTTCCGCGTCTAATTTTGAACACTGGTGCGGAAATTCCCCAGTTTGGTTTAGGTACTTACAAACTTGGTCCGCACAATACTGCAGAGATTGTTGAACAGGCTGCACATTTGGGCTACCGGCATTTTGACACTGCCCAAATGTATGGCAACGAGGCTGAGGTTGCCCAGGGCATCCGCAACTCGGGTATCCCCCGCGAAGAATTCTTTGTTACATCAAAGTTGCTTCCGGCAAATCATTTGGCTGCTGATGCGAAAGCTTCATTCGCGCAGTCTCTTGAGAAAATGCAGTTCGATTACGTTGACTTATTTTTGATTCACTGGCCTATGCCGCACTTGTATGATGGGGATTTTCCGGCTACTTGGCGGGTTTTGGAAGAGTTTTACGCGCAGGGTCGGGCTAAGGCGATTGGGGTTTCTAACTTTATGGAGCACCATTTAGAGCGTCTGTTGGCTGAAACTGACGTGGTTCCGGCAGTTAACCAGGTGGAGTCGCATCCGCATCTGCAGCTTCCGAAGTTGCATGAGTTTTGTGCGGATAAGGGGATTTTAGTAGAGGCTTGGTCTCCGCTTGCGCGGGGGCGGGTTTTCGACGAACCGGCGATTGTGCAGATTGCGGCAGAGCATGGCAAGACTCCTTCGCAGGTGACTTTGCGTTGGGCTTTGCAGCGTGGCGATATTGTTTTCCCCAAGACTGAGTCTGTGGACCGGTTGGCAGAGAACTTCGCAGTTTTCGATTTCGAGTTGTCTGCTGAGCAGGTGGCGGCGATTGATGCTTTAGATCGGGGCGAGGGCGGTCGTCTGGGGCCGCATCCAGATCAGATGGGTAAGTAGGGGGAGCGCTCCTGCCCGATTGGGTTTGCCTATTACCAAAACATGAGACATCCTGCGTTGTTTTGCGGGGTTTGGGGTAAATTATTTGGCATGACTGTTAATAATTCCCTTGACTATGCCCTGGCAACGATGAATGTGAAGCACCAGGGCGTCTACGCATTCGTCTCTTTGGACGAAATTCCTGAAGGCGTAGAACCTTTTGCCGTGGTGCGTGAATTTGAAGGCAAGACGGTAGTTTTATCAGAAGATCGTGCGATTGCTGCGGGCCTGCCGGTAGATACCCGCTATGTGCGTTTGTCGATTGACACTCCTCAGTCTTTAGAGACGATTGGTTTGGCTGCGATGATTGCCCAGAGTTTGGCAGCGCGCTCGATTATTTGTAATATTTTGGCTGGTTTCCACCGCGATCACATTTTCGTACAGGTTGAAAAGGCTGCGGAAGCAGAGGAAATCCTCAACGATCTGAAGGAACAGGCGCGCGGCTGGTTGCCAAACTAAGCGAAGCGGAGCGTGTCTTCAGTAAGTTCGTAGAAGCCCGTTTCCAGGGGCTGGTTTCAGCCTTGGAAACGGGTATTTACTTTAAAAGTGGGTTTTGTCTTTCTAAGGCAAAACCCACTTTTGGTGTTTTTTGAAGCCAGCTGGCGTGGGCTTTGAGTCTAGCTGGCGCAGTTTTTAAAGGAAAACGCTAAGCACGTACCTAGCGGTAAAAGCGGGGTAGATTTTGCTACGCTAGAGTTATGGCAAAGGCGCATTCTGAAAAACAAGCCCTGCTGCGTTGCGCAGATGGCACTGTAAAACAAAAGAATCTACTCACCGGAACTGAGGTTTGGACCGTTCCTGGCAGAGGGCATCGTCCCCTAGCAGTTCCCGTTCAAGATGATTCCCCGATCGATCACACTCGTAACGGGCATTACTGCGCTTTTTGTCATTACCGTTATTTTGAAACTCCCCCAGAAAAGGCTCGGGTAGTTTTTGACGAGCACTTAGGTTGGCAAACTTTAGAGCATGTTCCCGCTTCGCAGCTTTACAGCACCACTGCCGAGTTTCGGCGGATTCCGAACCTGTTTGAAATCGTTTCATACAACTACTGGAACCTAAACCACGGGCACGTACCTTCTGTGGAAGATTCTCAGCGAATGGCACTGTATTTGGCTGATCCAGCTGGGTTTGAACATGTGATGCGGGTAGTGCGTGCTCGCCTGTCAGCTTCGGGACTGTCTGCAGAAGATTTGGCGGAGATGACTGACGCTGCGCTTTTACCTCATGCCACGGGGTTCTTCAGTGGTGGCCACGACGTGATTGTCGCAAAGAACCATTACATCGAGGGCGCACATAATAAGTCTCAACTGGCGTCCTCGGGAACTCTCTCTCCGGATGCCCACTTCCAGTACATGCAGTTCACGGCGCAGACCATGCAGGATCTCTACCAGCTGAATGAGCACGTGCAGTACGTGGCGTGTTTCCAAAACTGGTTGAAGCCGGCCGGTGCTTCCTTCGACCACTTGCATAAGCAGGCGGTGGCGATTGATGAAATGCCCGTGCAGATTGAGGCGGAATTGGAAAGGCTGCGGATTGACCGCGAGATCTACGACGGCATCATCAACGTGGCGGCTACGCGGAAACTGATTTTGGCGCAAAATGAGCACGCGGTGGCCTTAGCTGGGATCGGGCATCGTTTCCCGTCGGTGGCGATTTGGCCTTTGGGTCCAGCGTACAATCCTTGGGAGGCAACGCCCGAGCAGATGCGCGGGGTATCAGATTTGGTCCATGCAGTGCACGCTGCTACCGGCGCCGAGGTGCCGTGTAATGAAGAGTGGTATCACCGGCCTCCGTCAGTTAATTCTCCGATGCGTTGGCGCCTGCTGGTCAAGTGGCGGATTTCCACGTTGGCTGGTTTCGAGGGCGGCACCCGCATCTATTTGAACACGATTAACCCTTGGGAAGTCCGCGATCGGATGCTCCCCAAACTGCATGAGCTGCGCGAAAGTGGTTTGATTGCCCCCATGTTACTGGGCGACGAGTGCCGGATTTCTCCGAAGGACCTGCGTTAAAAAATTTTTCACACAAAGGTACGTGCTTGCAGAATTTCATTAAATCCAAGGTACGTGCTTGCAGAAATTAGCTTCCCGATAAAGGTACGTGCTTGCGTTTTTTAAAAGCACGTACCTTTAAACCAGGTACAGTGGTGCTTATGCAGACGCTTCCAAAGGTACCTGTTTCTAGAATCGTAGGTTTCACCGCTCCACCGCTGGTGCTACTTGTGCTGGCACTGGTCGGTTTATGGCTGAAAGAAACTTCTTTCCACGAAACTGAAATCCAAGTTTCCCAATACCTCAGCCACCTTGAGTCACCATTTTTAGATGCTTTAACATTGGCCATTGCCTATGCCTTTGCCCCCTTCTATGCCGCCATTTTGACACTTACCGTGTCACTTTGGCTGGGGTACAAACAGAACTGGTTCTCCGCTGTCTACTTCACTTGGATCGTATTGTGGGCCTGGTTAGGTGCTGCGATTATTAAGCCGTTAGTCAGCCGCCCTCGCCCAAATGCGGAACTGCTTTTCGACCCGCTGGCCCCGGTGCCGGGAGTCCTGTCTTTCCCCTCTGGACACACCGCCTTCGCCGTCGGTTTCTTCGTGGCGTTAGCGTTATTTTTCACCCCGGTGAAAGATCATCCCAAAGCAGTTTTACTAGCCTATTTCGGGGTCGCTATCGTAGGTTTTTCACGCGTGCACGTGGGCGCACACTTTGTCACCGACACTCTGGCAGCTGCTATTGCAGGTTCGATGGGAGTACTCTTTGCGGTAACGCTGGCAGAAAGCACTATGCCACCGCCCTCGGAACAAATTAACGCACCCGCAGCGGGGAAATAGCCAGCTTCTTCCCCGCCAAAGCGCCGCGCACTCCGTGGGGAGACAGCAGGTAAACTAGCATGAACACAATGCCGTGGGTGGCCACCACCGTGGCCCCTGAAGCTGCGTTAAACCAGTAGGAAATATAGATCCCCAGAGTGACTGAAAACGCGGAAACCAGTGGAGAGATGATTAGCATGCGGTTGAAGCTGTTGGTCAGCAGGAACGCTGTGGCACCGGGGATAATCAACAGCGCAACGATCAAAATCGCGCCCACCGCCTGCATGGCGACTACTACGGTAATGGCTAAAGCGGTCAGCAGCAATGCGGCCAGGCGTTTCGTGGACAGCCCAATGGCGGCCGCGTGAGTGGGGTCGAAGGCGAAGAGTGTGAGGTCACGGCGTTTGATGATTACGGCGATACCTGCGATAGGTGCCAAAATCAGCACTTGCAGCAGGTCCGCTTGGGTGATGCCTAAAAGGTCGCCGAAGATAATATGCTGTAAGTCGATGTGGCTGGGGTAGACAGAAATCAGCATCAGGCCCAGGGCGAACATGGTGGTGAAGATGACGCCAATGGCGGTGTCTTCTTTAATCCGTGACGTGGAGCGTACCAGCGCGATTAGTCCCACGCAGACCAGTGCGGCTAGAAACGCGCCGATACTAAAAGGCATGCCAACAATGTAGGCGATAACAATACCGGGGACCACTGCGTGTGAAAGCGCGTCGCCCAGCAGCGACCAGCCCACCAGGACCAGCCAGCATGAGAGGATCGCGCAGACAATCGCGGCTAAAAGGGTAACCACGTACCCTCGTACCATGAATTGGTGAGTCCACATTTCCCCGAAGGTTTCCCACAGCCAGCTGGCAAGTAGCGGGTGGGTTTGGATGAGATTCATAAGATTTCCGAGGGCGGTCATGCTAAGCCTCCCAGTGCCATTTGTGCGCTGCGCGCGGTGCTTTCGGTGAATGCTTCTAAGAGGTTTTCGGGGGTGAGGGTTTCGGTGGGTTCGCCGACTTTTATGATGCGCCGGTTGATCAGGGCCACTTTGTGGGCAAATTTTGGTACGGCACTAAGGTCGTGTGTCGAAACTAAGAGGGTAGTGTTTTGTTCGGCCAGTTCAGCGATGAGGTCGGTGATGGCGTGTTCGGAGGTGTAGTCTACGCCGGCGAAAGGTTCGTCTAAGAGCATTAGTTTGGCGCCTTGCGCCAGGGCTCGCGCTACGAAGGCGCGTTTTCTTTGTCCGCCTGAAAGCGCGCCGATGGGGCGCTGGCGTAAATCTTTTAGTCCAATGGCTTCGATTGCTTCGGCTACGGCTTCTTTGTCAGCGGTTTTGGGGCGGCGCAGGGGTCCCATGAAGCAGTAGCGTCCCATCATAACGACTTCTTCGACGCTGAGGGGGAAGTGGTGGTCGATGTCTTCGTTTTGAGGAACGTAGCCCACCAGTCCGGATTTTCTGGCTGTTAAACTATCCTGACCACAGATGGTTATGCTGCCTGAACTGGTGGGTACGATCCCCATGATTGATTTGAAGAAGGTGGATTTTCCAGAGCCGTTCATGCCGATCAGGGCGCAGATTTCTCCGGTGTTTAACTGTAGGCTGGCTCCGGTTAAGGCGTGGACTTTCCCGTAGGCGGCATGTACATTTTGTGCGTTTAAGACCGGTTCGGTTAGCTTGGCTTCCAAGGTTCTTCTTCTTTTTTGCATTGACGTACCTTGGGTGGTTTTTAGTTTTCAAAAGGTACGTGCTGGTGTTTTTCGCAATGACGTACCTTAGTTGCGAAAGAGGGAGGATCCCGTTTTCGCCCTAAGGTACGTCATCCTGTTTTGGTAATTTTCCTAGAGGTTATTCTACTTACTTTGTGGCTAAAACTTGCGGTTTTATCCGGCTTTGTAGTTTAGCCACTGGGTAAGTTCAGTTACTTGGTTGCTTTGGTAAGTCCTTCAGCAATACGTTCAGCGTCGAAGGTGAGCAGGTCCAAGAAAGTGGGGGCTTCTCCGTCTGGGCCGGTGAGGGAGTCTACGTAGAGTTCGCCGCCGAAGTTAACGCCGGTGGATTCTACGATTGGCTGCATCTTGTCACCCACAGTGGATTCACAGAATACTGATGGCACCTGGTTTTCCTTAACGAAAGCTTCTACGTCAGCTACGCGCTTTGGAGTTAGTGCGCCTTCTGCGTTAACGCCCCACAGGTACTTTTCGGTTAGGCCGGTGTCACGTGCCAAGTATGAGAAAGCGCCTTCACAAGTGACCAGCGCACGCTGGTTTTCTGGGATCTGCTTAATGGCTTCCTTCAACTTCGCGTCAACGGCAGCCAGCTTTGCCTTGTATGCTTCGCCGTTCTTTTCGTAGTCGGCTTTGTGCGCTGGGTCCAGTTCAGAGAAGGCCTTCACAATGTTGTCGACGTATTTTTGGGCGGCGGTTGGAGACATCCAGGCGTGTGGGTTTGGCTTGCCTTCGTATTCACCTTCGGCGATTGGAATTGGGGTGATGCCTTCGGTGAGCACGGCCGTTTTCGCATCCGTGTTAGCGACGAACTTTTCGAACCAGCGTTCCAGTCCCATGCCGTTGTTGAGGATGAGTTTTACGCCTTCTGCCTTCTTAATGTCAGCAGGAGTTGGCTGATAGTCGTGGATTTCTGCATCTGGTTCGGTGATTGACTGTACGTCCAGGTGTTCACCGGCAACGTTCTGCGCCATGTCGGCGATGACGGTGAAGGTGGTGAGTACCTTTGGTTTTTCAGTTTGGGTTGATTGTGCTTTTTCAGCGGTTTGTCCGCAGGCAGACAGGGCCAGAGCGCAAGCTGCTACGGTTGCGGTGATCGCGGTGATGAGTTTGTTCTTTGCCATACCACAATCATAAAGTTCGGTTACCCGAAAAGTCTAGTTCGTTAGACCCATAGATCTATCTTTTTGGGGCAGGTCACACTTTACAAACACCTATTTGCACACCCAGTGCTACAACGAATGTCGCACGCAATCTACCAAATAGCAGGCAGCTTCTGGGTGGAACTCTAGCTCCGGCCCGCAAACTTCCTCTGCGCCCAAAACACCTTGTAGCGCCGCCCTCGTAGCCGCCATCTGCGCTTCAATATCTACCAACTCCGCTGCCAGCTCTTCCATCGCAGTACTATCAGCACCGGATTCCGCATGGGCACATTCGGCTTGCAACTGCGCCCGCTCAGCTTCCAACTCTTCCAACAGCTGTGCCGCCACTTCCTGGCAGACCAGTTCCCCTTCACTACGGAGCACTGCATAAAGATAGGGGGACAGCTCTTGCCACGGGCTCACCAAGTCCGCTTCCCGGCAGATTTCTAGGTATTTCCCATAGTCCCCCAACTCAAAATACAAGTCGGCAACACAGCTTTCGGAAACTTCATCGGACCGCAACACATACCCGGACGGCTCATCAACTTTCACCCTGGACAAGAGTTCGCGCGCCGCAGCTGGGTTTTGCAATTTCGCTTCACATTGCGCCAGCGCGAAGAGTAGCCGAGGGCGGTCTGGATAGCTTTCCAACCAGGGATATAACTGCTCTTTGGCCCCGCGATAATCAGCTTCAGCAAATAGAGCAGCCGCGTAGTTCAGGTGACTCAGGTAGTCACCGCGCAGCTCTTTTTGCTTTAAAAAGCCTGCTTTGGCAAGGGCTAATGCCTTTGCGTCGCGGGTCATTTGATAGCGACTGAACTGCGTTAACCCTAATCCCAGATAGGTTTGCCAGTAGGGGGATTCCAGCTGGAGGGCTGCATTAAATAACTCGGGGTCGCACGCATACGTTTCAGCTTCATAGAAAGCACAGTTGGTGTGCAGCCGAGCTTTATCTGCCGCATTCAAAGTTTCCTGATGCTCTGCTTGGAAGTTTTGCAAGAAGGCAATGCAGGCTTGATCAGCTTCTCTAAGTTCAAACCAGACACTTACCAGCACGCAGGCAGCGTCAATATCGCGAGACTGCTTTTTCAGGCGTGCTTCTAAGTAACTGCCCAGCCTTTCCACATAGAGTGCCGAGCGCTCGTAGTCGTCGAAGAGTTTTTCACCTGGGTACGTGCTTGCATATTCGCGCTGTAAGTTCTCAAAGAATTGTTTTATCTGCTTCATTCATACCTCTTTGTTTGGAAAATAACAGACCAGCATAACAAAAGCACGCTCGTTTGCACAGACCCTTTTTAAGACTTAGAAAAGGAAGAATCATATACAGAATCGATAACGTTTCTACAACAAAATCCGCACTCTTCAAGGTGACAAAGCCCCGCAACTATTCTGACATCAAGTCATCACCCTTTACTACCCTTCTGTGTTACACCCACCTCTAAAGTAAGCAGAGTGGCTTCTTTTAGCAGTTACCCCTCCCCTTATGTCAAACCAAACACATCTGATGTACTCACAAATATGGGGTGTTGGCCCATTATTAGAACCTGACATTTGCTTGAAAACAGTAGGGTTTTAAAAAAATCAAAGTTTTCAGATTTATTGGCGGTTTTTCTATTATTAAGTCATGGAATCAATAACAAAGAAGTTACTGCCCACTGCAGTCACATTAGCAACCTTACTCACCTTCACCACCCCAGCTCTGGCAGCTGAACCACAGGAAGAAAAGTACGTTACCCTCACCTTGATCGGCGACTCATATACCGCCGGCAATGGAGCGGGCCTATATTACGGTCCTGAAGCCAGCTACCGCAGTATGCGCAACTGGGGGCATTACTATGCCGATCAGCTCAACTCTCAGGGCGTACACACCACCATTCACAACCTGGCAGAATCCGGTCAGGTAACTGACGGTGTTTTAGAAAAGCAGATCGACAAAGTCCCCGCGGACTCAGACGTAGTTATGCTCACCATCGGTGGCAACGACATTAAGTTCGAAAACATTGTTACCTACTGCTTCGGCGGTTCTTGGTTGAACGCTTCTTACAAAAACTGTGTTCCTGCTATGGAAGAAGCTAAGAAGCTGATGCCGAAAGTTCAGGAAAACACCAAGAAAATCCTAGAAGCACTCAATAAAAAGCTCCGCCCAGACGCACAGATCGTCCTGGTCGGCTACCCACTGCTTTCCACCAACGTTGAATATATTTGGTGTGAATCCACCGGCTGGTTCGGTGGTTGCTACGGCAAGACCTATGACGCCGCGAAAGGCGTCCGCGAGTTCGGACAAAACTCCACTAAGCTCCAAGAAGCTTTGGTGAAGGAATGGAACTCGAATCCTAATAACGTAAAGATCACCTACGTCCCAACTGAAGCTCATTTCGAAGGACACGAACCAGATCCTAACTTCAACGTTTGGAACCCTATCCGCTGGTTTAACGAATTGCTTGAAACTGAAGGCAAAGTAAACCCTGAAACCGGTAAGACGGAAGCTTCAACTTCCCGCACTACCTTGATGTTCTACCACCCGAATGTCACCGGACATGAAGAAATCGGCAAGCTGGTTTACCAGGCTTTAGGAGTGCCAGCTTCTGCACGTACCTCGGAAAGCTACCTGCGCCCAATCGATTTAACTTTCGTAGTTGAAGCTTCTGACCAGACTCTTCCTAAGCTAAACGAAATCAAGAAGCAGGTACGCCGCATTGCTAAGCAAACCTATGAAGCTTCCGCTAACGGCAAGATGGATGCTCGCTTCAGCTTAGTCTCATACGTAGTTCCGAAACCAGCAGCCCCAGCGCCACAAAGCGGTAATGCTCCAGCTCCACAGCCCGGAGCAGATGGGAAAGCCGGAGCAGATGGACAGGCAGAAACTTCCCCA
>JAUNKY010000003.1 GCA_030532515.1 Actinomycetaceae bacterium | reverse complement strand
CCTGCAGACAATAAACATCCGCTAAACAGTGACACTATTTATTACACCACACCCAAGTTATCAGCGACTTTCAACGCTATTCCACACTTCTTACATCTCTTAAATTCAAATCCCTGGAAGAACCAACAATCGAAAAGGTAATCGAATGAACGCGCTCACCCCAAACTCGCCAAACAACTTTGAACAAAGCCTACTCACCCAAGACAACCTGCTGCTGGACTACGTGTGGGATGATAACCCCATCAGAAACTGGCTCAAATACCGGCTGCGCGGTGGCTACGACTGCGACGCATCCCCACTGGCATTAGCCGCCTATGCAAAACTCTGGCCAAACCTGGAATACCGCAGCGCAACAAAAGACCCCGCAGACAAGGTCCAAGGAGACACCATGTGCTCATTCTGGACCACCTACAAACAAGCCATCAAACGCTGGGGCAAAGAAAACCCAGAAGGAGCTCGCACCCTCCAAAAATACGGGCTCACCGGAAACTGGGGGCTCGGACAACTAAGCCTATTGCTAGAAAACTTCGAAGAATTCGAAGAGATCAACAAGCAGGACGCCATCAGCAAATTCGCCTTAAACACCCACACCATCGGCAACATGATCGTAGTCCCCAACGGCATGAATGTAGCACGGGCGCGAATCGGAAACGACTACTGGGACATCACCCTAGAAAAGTTCTACGCCAACCCAGATGGCACAGCGGACCCAGAACTCAGCGCCGCCTTCCAACACATGCTGGATAACAACAACATGTACCTAGACGACTGGCTAAACGGCAAAGAAGTGAAAATGCTACCCGGACACACCTCGGAAACTGCTCTACCACAAAGCCTTAAAGACCTGATCGAAATGGTAAAAGAAATCAACCAGCGCATCGAATCCCGAACACAAACCATCCTAGAAAAGCTCGAAAACACCCAGTAGGCAAGCGTCTAGGGTTAATAAAACCGTTACACAACCGCCCTCGTTAAAGTGAAAAATCTTGTCGCACCCAAATGCTACGATGAAAAGAAATCTTCCCCAAGCGGAAAGGCGCGCGTCATGAAAAAGAAGGTAACATCAAAGAAGCTATCCGTCGCCTTTGTTGCCGTCAGCCTGGTGGTTGCAGCAATCGCGGGCTACATGATTGGCACCAATGCGAAAAAATACAGTGAAGTACGCGCTGAAATCGAAAGAAACTGCGCAATCCCATACGGAAAAGACATCAGGATTGACTTCTATCGCTCGCGCGCCTGGTTCACTAATGAGCAAACCCCACTTCAGGAATCCGCAGAAGCTAACTCCAAAGCCTTTCAGGAAACCTGCAAGGAAATCCCCGCAAGTAAATGGATCGTATTCAACGCAGAACTCGCGGCAGCCAAAGAACTGCACAGCGAACAACTAAAACAAATTGCGGCGCTGCAAAGAAAAGAAGATGATGCCCGCACCTATGCAGAGTTCTCCGCCGCCAGTATGCGCTTTAGCTACCTGGAAAATATCGTCATCCCTAAAATGAAACAGCTGAAACCAGCCTTAGAACTACCCGAAGAAATTACCAAAGACATCCAAGAACTAAAAACAAAACTCCAACAACTCACCAAAGATAAAACCACCAAAGCATCCGATCTAAAAGGCTACCTGTCCAGTATTGAATCCCTCATCATCCGCAGCCACGACTTTTTTGCAAACAGCCCCGCAAAAGCAGAACTAGCCACAGAGATTCTCGCGCTTGAAGGCATGTACGGCAACGGGGGGAGACCAAACGACGAAGGCCGATACCCCATCCTATTCATAAGGAAAACCCCAGAAATCGGGGAAGGAGACGCCTACGCTAAACTCGCCCCAGAAAGCTTCCTCAACTTCAAGAAAACCCTCAGCATCACCGGCGAAACACCTCAATTCGGCTACAACTCTGAAACCGAAGAATACCTCATCGGCGAAGACCTCCACTTCCCCCGGCTCATCCCCGAAAAACAACGCTACTACGGCAGTCCCGCTCTGCCCACCTACAACGGGCACTACAACGAAATCTGCGTAGAAAATCGCTGCTGGGCACCCACCCAAGACGGGCGCTACTTCTTCATCGAAAACACCAAAGACCCCAGCAAACAACCCACACCCGGCGTGCTCACCACCTGGATGGAAATCGTAGGGAAATAAACTTGAGAGGAAAGCTCAGCTAGCTTAAGTTAAACCCAACTCAACCTAAGCTAGCTGAGCTTTCTCAATCCCCTCATGCACAAAATAATGCCGCGTCGCTAAAAACAAGCCACCCAAGACAACAAAACCCAAAACGCCAAAACCAGCCGCCAACATCACCCAATACAAACTAGCCGAAAACAGCCCAATCAAAGCCGACGCGAACGTAAGCCCAAAATGTAGCCCAGCCAACACAAACTGCGCCACCGCAAACAAACGCATCGTAGGCTCCACAGCCGTCAGGCGCACGCGCGGCGGATCCGCCAACTGCGCGTCAGCAGCAGACTCCACAAACCCCCAACTATTCTTCACCGGGAAATAACCCGCCACCAACAGCTCAAACGGACGAGTTGAATAATCCAAACCCGCCATGGAAATACCCCGGCGCATACACTCGCCAATCGCATAAGCCGCGCGCCACCAGATCATCCCAAAAACAAACAGAAAACCAGCCAAAACCAGGGAAAACAACCCTAAAACAATCACCACAACGCTCATCGCTTCACCACGTCAAACCCTAAAGACACACCCAAATCATCAATCCGCTGCAACCACGCCACCGCCGAAGCATCCGAAGGCATCCGCCAATCCCCACGCGGAGACAACGAACCCGCCGGCATCACCTTCACCCCATTGGGCACCGCCGTGCGCTTAAACTGATTCTGGAAAAACCTTCTAAAGAACAAACGCATCCACATCAAAATCTCTGGCAGATCATAGGCAACCCGCTCAGACTCGGGAAAATTCGCTGGCCAAGCGCCCTCGGAAATATCCCGCCAAGCATGCCACGCGCGGAACGCAATCTTCTCTACCCGGTACCCGTACTTCAAACTGTAATAAAGCGTGAAATCATGCAACGCATACGGCCCAATCGAAGACTGCGTAGACTGCGGCTGCTCACCCTCACGCAACGGAATCAACTCCGGAGTAATCTCAGTAGCCAAAATAGAACGCAACGTCTCATTAACCGGCTCAGCAAACTTACCAGAAGACACCACCCAACGCACCAAATGCTGCATCAAAGTCTTCGGAATCCCCGGATTCACACTGTAATGAGACATGTGGTCGCCCACCCCATAAGTGCACCAACCCAGCGCCAACTCAGACAAATCCCCGGTACCAATCACAATCCCGCCCCGGTCATTCGCAATCCGGAACAAGAAATCCGTGCGCAAACCCGCCTGCACATTCTCAAACGTCACGTCATAAACTTCTTCGCCGCGCCCCGCCGGATGCCCCATTTCCCGCAGCATCTGCGTAGCCGTAGGGCGAATATCCAACGTCGCAAACGTAGTCCCCAACGCCTCCGCCAACTTCTGCGCGTTAGAACGCGTGTGATCCGAAGTTGCAAAACCTGGCATGGTGAAAGTCAGAATATCTTCCCGAGGGCGCCCCAAACGGTCCATTGCCTCAGCACAAACTAACAGCGCCTGAGTCGAATCCAAACCACCCGAAACCCCCAGGACCGGCTTCACATTCGGGCCAATCGACTGCAGGCGGCGAATCAGCGAAGTCACCTGGATGTTGTAAGCCTCAAAACAATCCTCATCCATAGTCGCCGGATCCTGCGGAACATACGGGAAACGCTGGATCTTTCGGCGCAGCCCCAAATCTTCCTTAGACGGGTGCGACGTGAACTCAATCAGCTGCGTGTGTTCGGCAGAAACATTGTTGAAAGTATTCATCCGCTGCTGCTGGTGGCGCAAACGATCCAAATCAATGTCGGCAATCGTCAGCTGCGTTTCCTGGCTGTAACGCTGATTTTCCTGGAGCAAATCGCCCGCCTCATAGATCAACGCCTGCCCGTCCCAAGCTAAATCGTTAGTGGATTCACCGGCGCCTGAAGAAGTGTAAATGTAGGCGCAAGCTCCGCGGTGCGAAGCTGACTGGCACATCAGACGGCGGTCACGAGCCCTGCCAACAGTCACCGGCGACGCGCTAAGGTTCGCAATAATCGTAGCCCCCGCAGCCGCGGCATCAGCTGAAACCGGGGAAGTCACCCACAGTTCTTCACAGATTTCCACGGCAACTACGAAAGCCTTTAAATCAGTAGCTTGTAACGCCGGGCGAGCATAAGCGGGCACAGTGTGTTCTGCGATTTGGAATGAATCAGGGACCTGCCAAGCGTCAATCTGCGCGAACCAACGGACTTCATAGAACTCGCCGTAGTTGGGAATATGCAGTTTTGGCTTCACGCACAGGTACTGGCCCTTATGAATAACGACGGCCGTGTTATAGAGGTTAGCTCCTTGGCGCAGCGGGGCACCCACAATAAGCAGGGGAGTAAGCTCTTTTGAAGCCAAACGGATTTCTTCTAGCGCTTTCTGGGCTTCATCATAGAGCATGTCGGACAGGAAGAGGTCTTCTGCCGTGTACCCGGTGATGGAAAGCTCTGGGAAAACTGCCAGCGCGCAGCCCTCTGCGTCAGCCTGCTTCGCCGCAGCGATAATTCGCTGCGCGTTTTCTTTGGGATTAGCCAAGGCTACTGGAAGAGTTACGGCGGCAACGCGGGCGAAACCCTGGTCATAGAGGCTGTAGAAATTCATCGAGGCTCCTTTTATTTTCAACTACTTAAAGTATAGTCCCATCAGAATTCCGCGTGGAAGTTAGAAAGCAGGGGAGCGGGCAGGGGGAGAGTGCGCGGGTAGGGGAGCGGGGCTGAATTCGCACGGGAAACGGCTTTCGTATGCGAATTGGCGGGGTTGCGGGGCTGATTTCGCACGGGAAACTCGTTTCCCGTGCGAAAGTGGGGATACAAAAGTGGGGTGGCGCACGAAGCAAACCACCCCACTGAAGCGATAAACCTTACAGCAAGCTCATTGCCTGACGAGCAATCGCCAGTTCCTCGTTAGTAGGTACAACCAGTACCTTAACAGCGGAATCCTCGGCAGAAATCACGCGAGGTTCCTTAGAACGAACAGCATTCGCAGCCTCATCCAGCTTCACACCCATGAATGCCAAACGCTCACAAACTTCAGCGCGCAAAGCCGCGTCATTTTCACCAATACCAGCAGTGAAAGTCAGCGCATCCAAACCGCCCATAACCGCAGTGTAAGAACCAACGTACTTAACCAAACGGTGAACTACAACATCCAAAGCCAAACGCGCATCAGCATCGCCATTGGTAGCGCGCTCGCGCACGTGACGCATATCGTTGTCGCCAGTCAGACCCTTCAAACCGGACTGCTTGTTGAACAAAGTATCGATCTCGTCGGTGCTCATCCCACCCACGCGAGACAAGTGGAATACCGCAGCCGGATCAATATCACCGGTACGCGTACCCATAACCAAACCTTCCAGCGGAGTCAGACCCATGGAAGTATCAACAGCATGGCCATTCACAACTGCCGAAGCAGAAGCGCCGTTACCCAAGTGCAGCACTACCTGCTTCAACTCAGCAGTCCCCAAGAAATCAGCAACTGCGGAAGAAACAAACTGGTGGGAAGTGCCGTGTGCGCCGTAACGGCGAATCGAATACTTCGCAGCAACTTCCTTATCCAAAGCGTAAGTAGCTGCCTCAGCAGGCAAACCCTGGAAGAAAGCGGTGTCGAAAACAGCCACGTTTGGAACCTTAATCAGTTCACGAGCCACATCAATCCCCTTCAAGTGAGCAGGGTTGTGCAGCGGAGCCAAAGGAGCCAAATCGTCGATTAGGTTACGCACCTCGTCATCAATCAATGCTGGGCCAGAGAAGTAAGAACCACCCTGCACCACGCGGTGCCCCACAGCCACAATACCGGCTTCAGACAGAGCTGGACCAACTTGGTCAAACAGTTCCAAAACCTTGGCCAAAGCCTCAGAGTGGTCGTGTACAGGAGCTTCCAAGTTCACTTCCTGGTCGCCGTAAGTGTGCTTCAACAAGGAAGAGTTTTCACCGATTCGCTCAACCAAACCAGACGCAATAGCCGCCCCATTTTCAGGGTTAACCAGCTGGTATTTCAAAGAGGAAGAACCGGAGTTAATGACAAGGACAGTCACGATTTACCTTTCGTTTGCTTTCTTTTCCCGAGGGCACCACCTTTGGTATTAGCCACGTGAACGCCCTCGGAATAAAACTAAAAATGCCAGGTCTTGCGGCAGGAACTACTGTGCCTGCACTGCGGTGATCGCAATGGTGTTGACGATATCTTCAACCAAAGCGCCGCGGGACAAGTCGTTAACCGGCTTATTCAGACCCTGCAAGATCGGGCCAACAGCCACTGCGCCGGAAGTGCGCTGCACCGCCTTATAAGTGGTGTTACCGGTGTTCAAATCAGGGAAGACGAAGACAGTTGCTTGACCTGCAACGTTAGAACCAGGCAGCTTCGCAGCCGCCACCTTAGCGTCTACCGCAGCGTCGAACTGGATGGGACCTTCCAAAGCCAAGTCAGCGCGCTTTTCTTTCGCAATGCGCACAGCTTCCACAACCGCATCCACGTCTGGGCCGGAACCGGAAGTGCCAGTAGAGTAGGAAATCAGCGCAATCTTAGGATCTACGCCGAACGCCACGGCAGTTTCAGCCGAAGAAATCGCAATATCAGCCAACTGTTCAGAAGATGGGTTAGTGTTAACCGCGCAGTCACCAAAGACCAGCACACGGTCATCCATCAGCATCAAGAAAACGGAAGACACGATAGAAGTACCCGGCTTCGTCTTAATGATCTGGAAGGAAGGCACGATAGTTTCCGCAGTGGTGTGGGTTGCGCCCGAAACCATGCCGTCAGCGTCTCCCATGTGAACCATCATGGTGCCGAAGTAAGAAACGTCGTTCATCTTCGCTTCAGCCTGTTCAACGGTTACGCCCTTCTTTTCGCGCAGGCGCACAAACTCGGCTACGTAGCGGTCGCGGTAAGCAGGATCAGCCAAGGAAACGAAAGAAGCCTTAGACAAGTCGATACCCAGCTGTGCCGCCTTAGCGTGAACTTCCTCAGCGTCACCCAGCAAAATAATGTCAGCCACGTCAGCTTCAAGGATGATGGCAGCCGCCTTCAAAACACGTTCGTCTTCAGATTCAGGCAAAACGATGCGACGCTTATTCGCGCGAGCGCGGTCTTTCAAAGCGTTTTCAAACATCAGCGGAGTGACTACGTGAGAATCTTCTTCCATAGCTTCGATCAGTGCGTGGTCTTCCAGCTCGGTGATGACGCGCATAGAGCCCAGGTGCTTGGAAATAGCTACGCGGGCGCCCTCGGAAGGATCCAAAACTACCAGCGCGGAAACCGGTGCGAATACGGACTTCAGTTCTGCCACTGCCAACTTAGCGTAATCTGCCAGGCGGTCGGCGGTGCGCACGCCTCCGTCAACGATCAGCGCCACGGTGGCACCCAGGTTAATGGCGGTGCGGCCGGCGCGAGTAAGTTCACCGGGGTTTGCCAAGTCGCCGTCTACCAAGCCAACGATCAGAACCGCATCGAAGCCGTGGTTGAACTGGGTGAAGCGGCTGATTACCTGATTCATGGCCTTAGTTTCATCGGCTACTACCTGGCTGCGGGTGGTGCCCCAGTCGCCGCCGAACTCGCTTAGGATCGAGTCCTGTTCCGCAGTGGTATTGATGTAAGGGCGGAAGACGCCGACGTTTTCATACTGCTTACGCAGGTTTTCCAAGGCTTCGCGGACCACGTTGGTGGCGCCGTGGATACTTTCAGAAGCGGTTAAAAAGAGCAACTTCGTCATTTGAAGCGGGTCCTTCCTGAACTTTATGGCGTTTTCCGGCTAAAGGCAGTTCTTAGGGGAGAGTCGCCGTTTGGGCTCGGAAACAGACTTATACCTTCTTATTATCTGACAAAATGTCATGGATTTTTAGTGTGCTGAACATGAGAAGATAGACATTTTCGAAAGTTCTGCTAGGCGGCACGCCCATTTCGCACGGGAAACGGCTTTCGGATGCGAATTGAGGGGGTTGCGGGGCTGAATTCGCACGGGAAACGGCTTTCGGATGCGAAATGAGGGCGTATCCCCTGCAAATTCGCACGGGAAACGGCTTTCGTATGCGAATTGGGGGAAACCGTATGCGAATCGGCGGAATCTGCGGGCGTGCTGCGAAAGTTTTAAACCACTATCGAATTTTTAAGAAAATCAAGTATAATATATGAACGGCTGAGGAAAACGATATTCCTGGGAAGGAGACATCAAATGAAAGACCGCGAAAACATACAGCCACTGGAACCTACCCAAAAGCATCCAGTCGATGCGGCTACGCGAATTGCCAAACTCGAAGAAATCGCCAAAGAAAAGCAGATTGAGCTGCCCCCGGTAACCCCGCAACCAAAAATGACATTGCCCGGATTCTCTAAACTGGGGCAAGAACCCGTCTTCAAAGTAGGGTCCGAGCCATTTAAAAACATTCTGAAACTGTGGCAAGTCAACTGGATCCCGATTGCCCTGGCGGTAATCATTACCGTGCTTAACTCGATTCTGGTAATCCTCATGACCAAAACCGTGGGGGATTCGCTTGATATAGGCTTAAAAACGGGTTTCAGCAGTGAACTGCGCGTTTCAATCATCTGGCTAGTGACACTAATTTTCTTAACCGGCTTGATGATCGCGTTCAACGGATTCTTCGCCAGTGCTTCTTGGAACAGTAGCTACCGGCGGTCCACGCAAGCAATCTATTTGCGCATCCTCAACCGGATTCTCTCCGTACGTAAACGCTTCACCGCTGGGGAAACCCTCACAGTCCTAAACGCGGACCTATACTCCCAAGGCCACCTGGCTGCCAGCGTCGTAGAACTCATCGGTTCCTTGGCAACCCTCGCCATGGTAACCGTCCTAATGCTGCAAACTTCGGTCCCCCTGGCCCTGGTAGCACTGATCGGAACCCCGCTAATCCTGGGTATCTTGTCGCTGGTCATTCCCAAACTGCAAAGTAAACGAGAATCCCAGCGCAACGTCCAAGGCGACCTGATGGCAACCATGACCGATATGCTCAGCGGTCTGCGCGTACTCCGCGGCTTGGGCGGCGAAGCCCAGGTGCAGGCAACCTTTAACGCCACCAACCAGAGCCTAAAAACCGAAGGCATTAAAGTCGCCACCTACCAGTCGTTGCTTAAAGTATTAGAACGCAACCTCCCCAGCCTGCTACTAATCGCCATCATCGGCTACGGCACTATCCTAGTTTTTGACGGAAAATTAACCGCCGGGCAACTGGTCGCCTTTTACGGGTACGCACTGCTTCTAAATGAGCCCGTACGCGCCTTCTCAAGGTTCCTCTCTGCAGCCACCCGCGCTTGGATTGGGACCAAAAAATACACTAAAATCGCTTCAGCTCCATCAGTTATCTCTGACCAAATAGCTGACGACTCCAGCTGGGAACTAGATTGGACAACGGCACACATCCGCGAAACCCAATCGCAAACCGACCTGAAACCCGGATATATAACTGCGCTCGTCTGCGCAGATCCAACTGCTACCGCACGGCTCCTTACCCAGATTGGGCGCCTAGAAGACTCGGAAAATGTCTTCTTCAACCAGGTGCGCTCTGTGCAGATCCCCATTCAAACCCTGCGCGAACACCTGATTTTCTCTGGCGCTGAAAACCACCTGTTCGCTGGCACCCTGCGCGATAACGTGCTGGGACCACGCCGCCGCCCCCAACCCGAGCGCGAAGTAAAAGAAGACATTTACGAAGATACCATCGAAAACACTTCCCGCGAACAGACATTCACCGCCTACCCCTGGCCACATGCGGATGACGCGCAGATCCGCCAGGCCCTGCACCTGGCAGACGCGCACGACGTGCTTTCCGGCTTGGCAGGGGAATTAGATGGGTTAATTTCTGAACGAGGGCGGTCCGTCTCAGGAGGACAGCGCCAGCGCATCGCCCTGGCGCGCGCTCTCTACCTGGACCCAGACATCCTCTTACTGGTTGAACCAACTTCGGCAGTTGACTCACACACTGAAAGTCGCATTGCCCAAAACCTCAAAGCAACCAGGAAAGGCAAAACCACTGTACTGGTTACGTCCTCACCGATCATGCTGGAAATCTGTGACGAGGTAGTTGTGTACGCCGCCCTCGGAAAAGAAAACGAAAAAGAACAAGAAAACGGACAAGAAAACGCAACTCCCCAACTGCAGGTACTGGGAACCGGCACGCACGGGGAACTGCTTGGTGGCACGGACCCCGCGGCGCGCGAATACCAAGCCGTGGTATCCCGCGCGATGGGTGAAAGCGACACTGCAGAAAACACGGAAGGAGACCAGCGATGAAACTGCCACTAAGTGACGAACGCACTGCCTGGAAACTCACCTGGGAAACCGGGCGCCCCTATCGGCACCTGCTGGTAGTCGCCGTAGCACTACAACTCATTTCCGTGGGCATCACCGTAGCCATCCCCTGGATAATTGGGCGACTGCTGGACCTGATCCTCGCCGGAACCACCCAACAAACCGTGATAAACCACCTGGCGCTAGTGGGTGGGCTGGTGCTGATCCAAATGGTTATCAGCTACTTTGCGGAATACTATTCCAACGTTTTCTCAGAAAGCATGTTCGCAGACCTGCGAGCTGACCTGGTGGAGAACTACCTGCAAGTGCCACTCGCGGACGTGGAATCAGCTGGATCTGGAGACTTGATCTCACGCGGAACGCACGACGTTGATTCGTTGCGTTACGCCCTGCAAATGGGGATTTCGACCTTCATCCTCACCATCATACAGATCATCCTCACCTACGCGGCAGCCTTCTATGTTTCCTGGGAGCTGGCGCTGGTACTGCTAATCTTCCTACCGGTATTTATCCTGGTAGCGCGCACCTACCTGAAACTGGCGGTGCCCGCCTACAAGACGGAAAACGCCTACGCCGCGCGCCTTTCCACCCAATACACTGAAACTATCGAGCAAGCTACTACGGTGGAAGCCTTTAACTTGCAAAAGACTCAGGCGCAGAACTTCCTACAGGTATTGAACGGAAGCAGTTGGATGGAACGCTACACCGCACTTTTGCGTAGTGGTCTATTTGCCTTCACATACTGGACTTTGATGTTGCCCGTAGCGGTAGTAATTGTCTCTGGCATTTGGATGATTGACGCCGGCTGGGTAACTGTAGGTGCGGTTACTGCGGTAACTCTCTACGCGCTGCAGCTGGAAGGCCCGCTGGATATGATGACATGGCTAGTTGACATTATTCAGACAACTTCCATTTCTCTGCGCCGTATTTTCGGAGTGGGGTTGGCGCGTTCAAACCGTCCGGATAATGCGGTTCCTTTGGAATCAGCCGAGTTGGTTGTTGACAACGTGTCCTTCGAATACCGTCCGGGAATGCCGGTTTTGTCTGAGGTTTCTTTAGATATTGTGCCGGGTGAGACGTTAGCGATTGTGGGTCCGTCTGGGGCGGGTAAGTCTACTTTGGGGCGCTTGTTGGCGGGGATTAACGACCCTACGTCTGGGGTGGTTTCCCTGGGAGGAGTGTCTTTGGCTGAGTTGCCGGAGGCGGATTTGCGTTCCCAGGTTGTGCTTGTAACGCAGGAACACCACGTATTCTTGGGGACGTTGCGGTCGAATCTGCAGATGGTTGCGCCGATGGGTGCTGATTTTTCCGAGGGCGCTCTGTGGGATGCTTTAGATGCGGTTGAAGCTTCTTCGTGGGTGCGGGCTTTGCCTCTTGGTTTGGATACTGAGGTTGGTTCTGGGAAGTTGGAGCTTTCCGCCGCTCAGTCGCAGCAGTTAGCGTTGGCGCGGATTGTGTTGTTGGATCCGGCTATTTTGGTGTTGGATGAGGCGACTTCGTTGATTGATCCTACTTCGGCGCGTTCGTTGGAGCGTTCTATGCGTTCTGTTTTGGCTGGGCGTACGGTTATTTCGATTGCGCACCGGCTTTATACTTCGCATGATGCTGATCGCATCGCGGTGATGATCGACGGCCGAGTTGTTGAGTTGGGTTCGCATGATGAGTTGGTTGCCGCTGGTGGTGAGTATGCTTCGTTGTGGAGGACTTGGCAGCATGTGTAGATTGTTTGGTTTGTAACGTCTTCTTTCGCACGGGAAACGCGTTTCGTATGCGAATTGGGTGGGTTGGGATGCCGAATTCGCACGGGAAACGCGTTTCGTATGCGAATTGGGGGAAACTGTGTGCGCATAAAGTCTCATTTGTAATGCAGCGCTAAACCGCCGCCCTCGAAAAGTTATCCACAGAAAAACTGGCGGACTACAGAGTCTGCGCCAGTTTCGCTAGCCTGCAAATATGGAAACGAAACTGCTCACACCCAGCACCGAACTAACCGCGAGTTACGTGCCGGCGATCAAAGAAAAACAAGTTCATCGCGGCAAACAATTCATTTATTCGGAAAACCTTCCTTCGTGGGAGGTCTGGCGCGAATCACTGCTGGCTTTGGCGACTCGAACCAGTTCCCGCACTAAAACCCCACACGCCTTCAACATGCTAGTGGCCGCACACGCGTGGGGTATCCCCACTTACAATCTGCCGTTGCAACTAGATGTGATTTATTTTGACAAACGTCGTCGTGGAACATCAAAGGTAGGTATGTTAAACGGGCGCGGAGGAATCCCAGTGCATCGTTTCAGTCGCGATTATCCAGCGCAAGCCTGGGTGACGCAAAACGGTTTACCCGTGCTGGATTTTCCCTATCTTCTTCTAGAATTACTGCAGTTGGAAGACCCTAAACAAGCGTTGGTCTCTGCCGACGGGTTGGTACGGAAGGTTTTGAATGTCGAGCGCGCTCTGAGAGAATCTCAAGCGCGCGCATTGACGCAGCTGCACCAAGCGGTTGTTGAATTAGCGCGAAAACACTGTAGTGAGGCGGTCGCCCAGCGAGTCAACCACCGTTTTACTTCCATTAACCCTTTAGCAGAGTCCGCGTTGGAAACCTTGGTACGAGTTGACTTAGAACGGGCGGGGATAGTTGGCTTGGTTTGTCAGTTTCCGATTATTGCCGAGGACGGTCGGTATTACGCTGATTTATGCCTTCCGGCGCAGCGTCTGATTATTGAGTGTGATGGTCAGGAAAAGTATGTAGTTGATCCAGAGAAAAATTCTGAGGCTGTTCGGCAGGCAATTCTTGAAAGGCAAGGATTTAAGGTTATTAGGCTTTCTTGGGAACAAATTGGCAAACCGGGGTATGTAGATGATCTTTTGCGGCCTTTAGGTGTTGTTTTCGGAAGGGTACGCTGGCGCTGGTAGTTTGCCGTAGGGAAAACGTTTAATTTTCGCACCGGAAGGGGGTGCTCCCGTGCGAATTGGGGTGTTTTCGCACCGGAAGGGGGTGTTCCCGTGCGAATTGGGAGAGAAAAAGTAGGACAAATATAGCTGTTCAACAGATAGACACCAGTGTAAAAACTCTACGCAAATAACATATGATTAAACACTGTCAATAAAACTACTACCATCAACCCATAGAAGGGGAGGGATATTGGAAGCTGAAACCTTCGAATCCGCGCCCAGCGTGCCATACACGCCCAGCCAAATGGAAGAAAACCTACGTAAACGCGCGAAAGAGCAAGGCATAAAATTACCGCCGATTGCTCGAGAACCAAACTATAGATATTCAGCTCTTAGGATTCTTGAAGGTGAAGCAGACACCCTTCCCGGTGAACCAAAAGCCCTGGCAAAACAAGTCCTCAAACGCAACTGGAAGTACATCATTATTGGCTCCGCAGTAGCCACTGTTGCAAACCTCGCCACTATTTTCAGCGCCGAAGCCATCAGTGAACTGGTAGACGCCGGCGTAGAAGATGGATTCGGCGCCTACCTGCTGTGGCCATCACTGTGGGTATTGTTCCTCATCCTCTTAGCAGCTATCACCAGCGCCCTCGGACAAATGTTCGGCGTTGCCACCTGGTTTACCGGCACCGCCCGCGTTGCCCGCTCACTATCCCACCGCGTTGCCAAGCGAGGCATCTCAATCCACGCGAAAAAGGAAACGGGTGACGTGGTTGCCTCGGCCACCGCGGACGTAGACTACGTGGGCTCAACCCAGTGGGAAATGATGGAACTGATTTCTGCTTCCATCGCCACCTCGGTAGTTATTTACCTGATTTTGCAAGAAGATATCACCCTGGGGCTGATTGTCATCTTCGGCATGCCACTTATCGCCATGATCACCGCGCTGGTAATCAAGCCACTGCAACACAAACAGGGGCTGCAACGTCAAGCACAGGGTGAACTCACCACGCTCTCAACCGACGCAGTAACCGGCCTGCGCGTGCTGCGCGGTCTGGGCGGCGAAGACCAGTTCATGGAAAACTACGAGAAGAAGAACCAAGAAGTAGCCGAAAAGGGCTACCAAGTAGCGGTTCCACAGTCTTTGCTGACCACTTTTGAAACCTCTCTGCCAGCGATTTTCGTAGCTCTCGTTGTTGGTTACGCGGCGCTACTGGTGTTCGACGAAGCAATCACCGTCGGTACTTTGATCGCGATTTACGCGTGGACTTCTTACCTGGATGCGCCGATTACCGCGCTGACTTGGGTAATCCAAGCTGGTACGCGCGCTTGGGTGGGCGTTAAGAAAATTTCTTCCATCTTCGCCGTTCCCGGAGTGGTAAACAACAAGCGAGCAGACGGCTCTTCCGTTGACTACGCGCAAGTTGACCTGACTGACACTAACAGCGAAATCACTGTTAAGAAGGGGAAGCTAACCGCGCTGGTGAGCTCTGACCCCAACCACGCTGCTCAGGTTGCTACTCGTTTGGCACGTATGGACGACTCTTGGCTGGTGCACTATGAAACCCCTGAAGGTAACCGCGTGGACGCACGCAAGCTGGACTTGGAGGACCTGCGCCGCAACGTTATCCTCTCTTCCACCGACTACCACCTGTTCGCAGGCACCTTGCGCGATAATGTGATGGGCGCTCAGTGGCGACACTGGCCCATGCCAGGGTTAAAGGAAATGATTTACGCGGAAGTCATCGAAAATGCCTCCCGCGAAGAAATCTTCACCGCCCCCACCTGGACATCCGAAGCCGACGAACAAGTGATTGCAGCAATCGCTGCTGCAGACGCAACCGACATTATGAACGCGCTGCCTGGGAAACTGGATGGTTTGATTTCCGAAAAAGGTCGTTCACTTTCGGGTGGACAAAAGCAACGTATTTGCTTGGCACGCGCTCTGTTTGCGAATCCAGCCGTGTTGATTTTAGTTGAGCCTACCTCTTCAGTGGACTCTCACACTGAAAGCCGCATTGCGAAAAAGGTTGCAAAACAGAGGCAGGGGCAAACTACCGTAGTAGTTACCAGCTCGCCGCTGCTTTTGGAACACTGCGACGAAGTTGTTGTACTGGGCGAAAACGGTAAAGAAATCGCTCGTGGCACGCACGCGGAGCTTTCTCACGAGGACGCTCCCAACGCACACATTTACCAAAATATTGTTTCTCGCACTACTGGGGGTGAAGCATGAAATTACCAATTTCAAAAACCACCGTTGCACAGCGTAGGTTCGTTGACCTTTTGACGGAATATAAGGGGCAGCTTAGCTTGGCGATTGTGCTGCAGGTCCTGGTAGTCGCTGGTACTGTCACCGTGCCACTGCTCATCGGTCGGGTAGTAGACGAGATTGAAGCAGGTACCACTCGTGAAACAGTTGTCACTTACCTGATGGTTATTTTCGGTCTGCTAATGGCCCAATCGGTTTTTAGCTTTCTCTCAGAATATGTTTCCCGTGTACTTTCCGAAAAGGTTTTCGCACGTTTGCGTGGCAAACTGGTGCGCGGTGTTTTAAATATCCCGCAGTCAACCATTGAATCTGCGGGCACGGGCGATCTATTGGGACGTACCACCACCGACATTGAGAACGTGCGTTTCGTAGTGAACCAGGGTATCTCTCAGTTCATCACTGCGGTTTTCACGGTGGTGCTCACCTATATTTTTGCGTTCTCAGTTTCATGGCAGTTAGCACTGACTTCGATGGTGTTACTGCCCGTAGTTGGCTATGCTTTGAAACACTATCTGCGTCACGCCACCCCAGCTTATCGAACTATGAACGCTCGGTGGGCACGCCTGAACGGATATGTTTCTGAAACTACTGAACAAGCTCGCACCATCGATTCCTTCTCTATGGCAGGTCCACGTAACGCGGGATATGACCGTGAAGTTAACGGTATGATTCTCATTGAACGTTACGCCGCTTACCTGCGTACTTGGCTGGTAGCGCTGATGAACTCGATGCTGAGCGTTCCCACCCTATTCGTTGTCCTTTTCGGCGCTTGGCTGTATCAGTATGACCTGGTTACTTTAGGCGCGATCACCACCGTAGCGTTCTATACCATTGACTTACAAGAACCACTGTATGAACTTTCCTTCTGGATTGATTCTATGCAGACGGTGAATGTCTCTTTGGGTCGTATTTTTGGTATTGACGATGTGGAGCCGGACCGGGAAGCAACCGGAGAGAAGCCTCGCGGTGAGAATATTGAAGCTTCTAACGTAGGCTTCGCTTATCGAGAGGGAATACCCGTCTTAGAGGATGTTAGTTTAAGTATTAAGCCGGGTGAAAAACTGGCGATTGTGGGTCCTTCTGGCGCGGGTAAATCCACATTTGGACGCCTGCTTGCTGGTGTCCATACCCCGGGGACGGGGACGGTGACAGTGGGGGGCGTGCCTTTAGTTGATCTGTTAGAAGCTCAGTTGCACCAGCACGTGGCTTTAGTTTCCCAAGAACACCATATGTTTGTTGGTTCCATCCGCTCAAACCTTCTGCTGGCGGCACCACAGGCTAGTGATGAAGAGTTATGGGCGGCTTTGGAAGCGGTGGAAGCTTCTGAATGGGTAAGTGCGCTGCCAAAGGGGATTAATACTGAGGTGGGTTCTGGTAAGACCCGGTTGGCTCCTGGGCAGGAGCAGCAGATTGCGTTGGCGCGTATTGTCCTATTAGATCCGCATACGCTAATTCTGGATGAAGCAACTTCCATGTTGGATCCTACGGCAGCGCGTTCTTTGGAACGTTCTTTGGCGAAGGTGTTGGCTGGGCGCACAGTGATTGCGATTGCCCACCGACTTTACACGGCTCATGATGCGGATCGGGTAGCGGTGATGGTTGGCGGTCGGATTGCTGAGCTGGGTACGCATGATGAGCTGGTGGCCTTAGGTGGCGAGTACGCTTCCTTGTGGCATACTTGGCAGGCTGAGTAAGTCGCTTCGACTCTGGTAATTTAGCCGTAGTTTTTCCCGAGGGCGGTGGGTTTGGACTTTTAGTTCGACCCGCCGCCCTCGAAAAATAAGCGCAGCGGGGGCGCTGCTTTTGATTATGCTGCCAGTTTATTTCTATCTAGTGTTTGCAGGACGCAGTAACCTAGGGAAAAAGAGCAGTAAAACTAAGTGAACGTAGCGCAATCCTGAATCTGATACGAAGACCTTCTCTTAGGCTGTGATTTGCTAGAGTAGCATTGTGAGTAATTTAGAGAATATTTCAGCGAACGACACTAATGTTCGCCCTGTTTTGGTTGTTGACTTTGGCGCGCAGTATGCGCAGCTAATTGCTCGCCGCGTGCGTGAGGCGAAGATCTACTCAGAGATCGTGCCTCACACTATGAGCGTAGAGAAAATGCTGGCTAAGGAACCCACTGCAATCATCCTTTCTGGTGGTCCATCTTCTGTTTACGAAGAGGGTGCTCCTTCTATTGATCCAGCGATTTTCGACGCTGGCGTTCCAGTTTTGGGTATTTGCTACGGTTTCCAAACCATGGCACATGCACTGGGCGGGACCGTGGGTCGTACCGGTACCCGCGAATACGGTCACACCCCAGCGCAGGTTGACGGCGAATCTTGCCTCTTCGGAGGCACTCCGCTGGACCAGGCAGTGTGGATGAGTCACGGCGACGCTGTTCAGGCGGCTCCATCTGGTTTCACCGTAACTGCTTCCACCGCAGAAACCCCAGTTGCTGCATTTGAAAATAAGGAACGTAAGCTTTTTGGTTTGCAGTGGCACCCAGAAGTAATGCACTCTGAACACGGTCAGACCGCGTTGGAAAACTTCCTTTACAACGGCGCTGGCATAGAGCCAACTTGGACTCCTGGTTCGATTATTGACGAACAGGTAGCGCGTATTCGCGATCAGGTGGGCGACGCTCATGTGATTTGTGGCCTGTCCGGCGGCGTGGATTCCTCTGTAGCTGCGGCTTTGGTACATAAGGCAGTTGGCGACCAGCTGACCTGTATTTTCGTAGACCACGGTCTGTTGCGCGCAGGTGAACGCCAGCAGGTTGAGGAAGATTACGCTAAGGGCATGGGTATTCGCGTCATCACCGTAGACGAATCCGAGCGTTTCTTGAACGCTTTGGCTGGCGTGTCCGAACCTGAAGAAAAGCGTAAGATTATTGGCCGCGAGTTCATTCGTTCTTTCGAGGACGCTCAGCGTCGCGTAATTGAAGAAGTGGGTGCAACCGGCGGTGAAATCAAGTTCTTGGTACAGGGCACCCTCTACCCAGACGTAGTTGAATCCGGTGGCGGTGAAGGCGCAGCTAACATTAAGAGCCACCACAACGTGGGCGGTTTGCCTGAAGACCTGAAGTTCGACCTGGTTGAGCCTTTGCGTACTTTGTTCAAGGACGAAGTTCGCGCAATCGGCCGTGAACTGGGCGTTCCAGAAAAGATCGTTGCCCGCCAGCCATTCCCTGGCCCAGGCTTGGGTATTCGCATCATCGGTGAGGTCACTCGCGAGCGTTTGGAAATTCTGCGGGCAGCTGACCTGATTGCACGTGAAGAACTCACCGCAGCTGGGTTGGATGAAACCATTTGGCAGTGCCCAGTAGTTCTGCTGGCTGACGTTCGTTCTGTCGGGGTGCAGGGGGACGGCCGCACTTACGGCCACCCGATTGTGTTGCGTCCAGTTTCTTCCGAGGACGCCATGACGGCCGACTGGACTCGCCTGCCTTACGACGTGCTGGCACGTATTTCTACCCGCATTACTAACTCTGTGCACGATGTTAACCGCGTGGTCTTGGACGTTACCTCTAAGCCACCGGCAACTATCGAATGGGAGTAGTCCCCGTGGTTTAAAATACCCTTAACCTGGAAATGCGCCTCTTTGTAAGGGGCGCATTTTCTATGACCTGGAGGCGCACCTTTTTGGATTTTGGTACACTGGGCGGCCAGACACTCCCGCAGATGGAGCGCCTGGAGACACACCTTTTTTGGATCTTGGTACGTCGGATAAAGAGCACGTTGCTAAAAGGGAGTGAGGTTTCAAAGGTTCAGTTTCAAAGGTGAAGTTTAAATGGGGCTTCCCACGGAACCGGGGAAGGATTTAGTTCCTGAAGATTGTGCACTCAGATGAGCATTATCGTATGGTGTGGCATGAGTATCGTGGTGGGGGCTATAGGTGTTTATCGCGTACCTGGTGTTGTTAGTGGTTAAGATTCAAAGTGTATCTATGGATCGAACTTCGTTGCCTGGAGAGTTTTTCTAATAGGGAAGGAAACAGTGATGATAGAAAGCTTCTTTACTTTGACGGTTCCCCTAGAAGAAAACGAACGATGCTGGGTGAGAGGGCGGGGAGGATTTCTGGCGCCCTCGGAAAAAATAACAAAATCGCACCTAACCTGGGAAAATTATGAAAAGCCTTAATTCTTTCCGCCGAAAGTATTAGCCTTGTAATGTAACAAAGCTTCTGGACGAGGAGGAAAAATGAAGCGGCTAATGTCAGCAGTATTGGCAACCGCACTGGCAGTAGGGCTATCAGGATGCTTAGACACCGCCAGCCTACTACCAAACAGCGACAGTAACACTGAAAATGCGGAACAAGCACTCTCTCCAGAGGAACTTGAACTACTCAACCAAAACTTCCCCTACGACATTGACCCAGAACCACACTACTTCGACAGGGAAGGTGGCCCAACATTCGAGTTCTCTGATGACATCCCAATCAGCGACATGGACGACGAAGCAAACCCCTTCGTAGAAGTCTTCATCGACAAAGAACTCACGATGCAAATCGACACCACCTTGAGCTTTGCCAAGAAAGGTACCTTTGTTCTACAACCTATTAATGCAACCTCAATCTCCGTCCCCAGCGTAGTTAGAAAGAAATACGGAGAAATCGAGAAAAGCCTATTTGGCTTCGAAGACTGGGGGAGCGTAGACCGCATCTACGTCCTATTACACAGAGACACCCAAACTGGAAAGCCCCTGGAACGCCCCAAACTCTCCATCCACCTGTTGAACAAAGACAACGACTCTTACCTGGAATCGCCTCAAGCTACCATGAAAGTAAATGACGACGGAGACATCGACATAAAGTGGAACGAGGTTCCCGGAGCAAAAGAATACATCCTCGTTAAAACTTCCGTGGTTGTCGGAGAAATTCCAGACCGCGAAATCAGAATGAAGATGTTGGCCCGAACGGAAAAGACCAGCTGGAACACAAATGAACTAAACGAAGACGAACTTGAAGATATAAAATATGTCCTGGCCGACAACGTAGCCAGAGTTGAAGATGAGCAATACGACCCTAACCCGAATGAGGAGCGCCTCAATAGTAAGAGTAGGGAAAACGCTTTCATCGCAGTGATGGCGCTTGGAGATAACGACAAACAATCTGGCCTATCGAACCGTTTCCCCCTCGAAGCACTAAACAACAAGATCGCCCTGAGGACCGCGCTTCACACTATTGATAGAGCTATGAAGCACTCCGCAGAACATCATCTGATCTTTGACAATTTAGAAGACTTACCAGATTACTTCCCCTTCATCATGCTAGGTGGTGCCACGAAGTTCTTCCCACTGCTACCAAAGGTAGAAGAAACTAAAGAAACCGCGAAAGGACTAAAGGTTAAAGTCACTTCTCCAGCTGCAGACTACTCCCAAGTACTCACAGTCAAAAGCTATCCGAAAGACTGGAAAGAGAAGCTCGAAGCACGCTATGTAGCACTGAAAGACTCTAAAGGCGGCGTGGCAGACAGTCCAGAATTCTCAGTAATCGTTGATAAAAACAAGA
Organism: Actinomycetaceae bacterium; assembly: GCA_030532515.1. Lineage (GTDB taxonomy): Bacteria > Actinomycetota > Actinomycetes > Actinomycetales > Actinomycetaceae > Gleimia. The sequence continues at coordinate 86,691 of JAUNKY010000003.1, read as the reverse complement.
TTATCAACGTAGCAGTTGACGAAGCCGAAGAACTCAAGAAACTAAAGCCAGGAGAAACTCCCTTCGGAGAAAAAATCTTCGCCTCTAACCCGCTAAGTTACCGAATCTCCCAAGGGCTCATTCTTAACCACAACGTAATTGACCTCTCTGGCATACCTGGTGCCGAAGATGAACACCTTGTCTATGACGCATTCGTCGAAGCAACAATCCAAACGGGCAGCAACTCCCTAATTGCTCGGATGGAATACTATCCGAATAAAAAGATTCGAGTCGACTACCGAAACATCAACCGGCAAAACCGGCTTGAAACTGCCGAAAAATCCCGCCAGAAACTGCGTGAAGTAGTCAATGAACTTAAACTAGGCGGTCTCAGCCCCCTAGAAAAAGTACGAAAGATTAACCGCTGGGTTATCGACAACACGGAATACAACCACGCGGCTCTAGAAAAAGAAGAAGGATCAATCGTCATTGACCCAGACATTGAATCAGCCTGGACCATTGCAGGTACGGCACTTCACAACGAAGCCGTCTGCCAAGGCTACGCAAAAGCGTTCGTATTCCTTGCAAGAGAAGCCGGATTAGACGCCATTGCAGTAACCGGTAACATCAACGGCTCAAACTCTGATGGGCACATGTGGGCAGCAGTAAAGATCGACGGCGAATGGCGTTACTTCGACCCCACCTGGAACGACGCTCCAGGACATGAAGAACGATACTTCAACCTCAAAGGTGACGAGCCGGTCATTACCAAAACTCACACCCTCGACAATGACTACATCCTCGACTCCCTAATCGGGCAGTACAAGTAGGCATACAAAACTCAGGCGGATGCACTTCTCTACACCGGACAGAACCCCACATTTGTCAGTGATAAAAGTGCATCCGCCGCCCTCGGAAAAAGAAAGCGTCACAAAACTAACCACACGTTAACCCACCGAAAAGTAAACAAATAAACCCAATCTTCCAGCACAAATGTCTGCTAACAAAACAGCATCCAAGTTAAGAACTAGCATCTTTTCATCCTTTGGCGTTAACTGTTAACGCTAATGCTGTCCATCTAAGCAAGAAGCAGCGGTACCAATGAAAAAATTCGTCTCAAACGCGTTTGTCGCACTGCTTGCATGTCACTTGCCAGATGCGGAATCCTTGTAACAAACCTTGGTACAAACACGCTCCCTGTTAAACCACGTTCATTGACGGAATCGAAAACTGACCTAACAACTGTCGAAAATGCTAACTGGGGAGAAAACGCGAAGTATATCTTCGACCCCGAAATTCATTACATTAACGCCGACGAACCCATCACCGTACAAACCTACGGTAAAAGCATCATATTCGACTACGAAGCCGGGCCAGAAAACCCCAAGGAAGCTAAGAAACGCATTAAATCAATGCTAGTCGCACGTGACGAATCCTTTCTTACGGTAGTAGCGAAAAAGGCGACAAACTATCGCCACTATCCAACCGCATTTCCATCCACGACTACAAAGACAAACTTGTGCTCCGTACCGCTGAAGAAACGTGGGAGCTGGAAGTAAAGCACTCCAAGGAAAACAAGGGCATCTTCGACAACCTCGAAGACTTCCCGAAGGAACTGCCATTCATCATGGCCAGCGGTAAAACCAAGTAACTGCCAGTACTACCTGAACCAGACAAATCTGAAATCATAGACGGCAAGCTAATCGTCGCCGTAGTAGTGCGTGAAGCAAATTTGAGTGGCAAACTCACCGTCAAAAAGTACCCAGAAAACTGGAAGGCATTCCTAGAAAAGCGCGCTAAAGAAATCAACCAGCGTCGTACCCGTACTAACACGCAACTATTCGTTACCGAAGCAAACGAAGACGAAAAGACTCCAGAAGTAACAGACAAAGAACGAGCTGAAGAAAAGCGTAACGACAAGGATACTGAAAAGGATAAGAAGCAGGATTCTGAAAAGAAGACCAACGAAACCAAAGCCCCGGCTGAACCGCCATACGAAGACAAAGTATTCGCCACCAACCCACTGAGTTACCGTATTTCAGTGGCTTTGCTCAACGATGATGAAGTAGTGGATGTTTCGGGTCTACTTGGCGCGGGCGACTTGGAATTCGTGTGTGCTGCATTGGTTGAATCTATCACGCAGACTCCGCACGCTATCACCCTTAACGAGGCTCGCATTTGGCTAGGTTCCCGTATCCGTTTCGTCTACGCTGTTCCTGACAGGAACTTGCGTATTAAGAAAGCTGAGGCTGCTCGTAACGAGCTGCGTCGCGTACTCAAAGAAATGAACCTGGACAGCTTAGACGATATTGAGAAGCTACGCCGTATCAACCAGTGGACCTACCTGAACACCGAGTACAACTACCCTGCTTTGGACTTCTTGCATACTTGTCAGCCAATCACTCCTGAGCTTGAGTCCAACTGGACCACTTATGGCCCAGCAATCGACCACCTGGCAGTATGTGAAGGCTACTCTGAAGCCTTCGTATTCCTGGCATGCGAAGCAGGCTTTGAAGCAATCGGCGTCACCGGTTCAATCAACGGTGACGCTTCCGTCGGCCACAAGTGGGCTGCAGTGAAGATTAACGGCGAATGGCGTTACTTCGACCCCACTTGGAATGACGCTGAAGGTTATGAGGAACGGTGGTTCAATCTTCCAGTGGACCATCCGATTATGACCGAATACTACAACCTAGACCGCCGGTACGTCGTTTCGACCTATATTAACGACTACCGCTAGTTAGTTAGATAGTGGCTACTGTTCGTTGGATGGGTAGTAGTTGCTACTGGGTAGCTGGAATAAGCGCCCTCGGATTCTAAGGTTTCCGAGGGCGCTTTCTTATGCCTCCCGTCGCGCCGGAAGGGGGTGTTGCGGTGCGAATTCAGGGGGTGTCGCATGGGAAGGGGGTGTTGCGGTGCGACGGGGCTGAAACAGTAAGTGGGGCTGGTCTCGGATGAGACCAGCCCCACTTATACGTGCCTAAGTCATCACTGCATGCGCTTGCGACGCATTACAGCGAAGGAACCTAGAACTGCTAGGAAGAGCGCACCCAAACCAACCTGCATCGCATTGGAGCCAGTGTTGGACAGACCTGGTTTCTTCGGAGGAACTGGAGTCACGATTGGCTTCGAGGAATCCCCTTTAGCTGCCAATACAGTTACTGGGGCCTTTACAATCTGGTTCTTTTCCTTATCCACCAAGACAACGTGGTGAGCGCCAGCCACTGCAGTGGTAGGAACCTTGAACTTGAAGGAAACCTTTCCTGCTGCGTCGGCAACTACTGTTCCTAGAGGGATAATGTTCGAATGCAGTTCGACAGCTACCTGCGCACCTGGGGTGAAGCCAGTGCCCGTACCAATAACATCCTCACCTGCGTGTACGGATGGGGTGAGCAAGGTTAACTGCAATCCAGGCGTATTAGGTCCTGGCGTATTAGGTTGAGGCTGTGGCTTTTTGACAGTAACCTTAGCGCTGGCTGCGTTTGTATTAGCAGCTACTACCTGTAACGCACCGAAGTGGACTTCTGGGTTAGTGTAGTCTTCAGGAACTGTGTACTGGTAGGTTCCCGTGCCATCAGTGCCGATGGTAACTTCGCCTATCTTCACGCCGCTGTAGGCGTGCACCAGGGTGACTGGAGTATCCCCAGCGGTAAAGTTAGTTAGCTTGAGGGTAACTGTTTCACCTGGTTTAACGGTATCTGGAGTGGCTTCCAGTGCTGGAACAACCGTTTCGGTTACGGAGTTACATACAACGTATGCGTCGCCCCAAGAAGCCCAGTCATTGCCAATGCCGTCGCCAGCGCCGTTTACCCACAGAGTCAGTTCTTGAACGCCGGTGATGTCAGCGTCAAGGGTGACTGCCGCCGAGTTGTGGCGCAACACCTCAGTTTCTGGAACCACTACGGCGCTATTATCGCCGGTGACTAAGAAACGGATAGTGCCGGCAGAAGTCTGCTGGTCATCAACGCCAACAACTGCGTGGAAGGACTGGCATTGCCCACCCAGGTTGAACTTAACCATGGAGTTAGCGTGGGTACCCAGCCCCTTTTCATAAGTGACACCGTCAATGCGGATTGGACCCCCGTCACCGGCATTGTTTTCTCCGTTCGCAGTGTCGCGTTCAACTGGACCCCAGCCGTTGCGAGTGTCTACGAATGGCAGGTCAGATAGGTAATTCTTACCGGCGATGATTCCTGAGTTTGTGATCTTCACATCCAAATCAGCTTCCAAAACGCGCACTCCATGCCCGTCTTGCAGGTCATAACTACCTGTAGCAACCAGGTTTGCCGTGGTACTTGCTGCAGATAGTGGCGGGGTTACCAACCAGGTTTGCATACTTCTACTCTTAGCTGCCAGGGTATCTGAAACTGGTTCAATTGCGGTGACAGACCAGCCTTGTGGAACTACCAGCAGGTGCTTTACCTCGCTGGCAACTGAGTTTTCAGCAGAGGTCAGAATAGTGCGCACCACAGAGGCTTTACCAGCGACAAATCCAGAGTCTGGGATGATTTGGAGGGAAGCACACGGGACTACCGTGTCGGATTCCCCCAGGTCTTCAACCAAAATATTGTCCATAGACAGGTCAGCTTGCCAGCCTCCACCGATCTTTTCGATCCCGAACCAGTATGAGCCGCAGGCCCCAACGTTCAGTTCGTGCGTGAACCGTTGGGTTTGTGCAGTTACTGGGGTTACGTCAGTGTTCGCGGTGGATGGGAAAGAGAAGATTTGCTGGTGGGTGGTTTTGATACGACCCTTGGTGTCCAGCGTGTCGTAGCCGGTTACGAACGCGTAGGTGTTTGCCCGAGCGTTTTGGTAGTCGAAGGAAATACGGTACTTGTGGTTTGGTTGCAGCGCCACGGTGGTTTCTGCGGTGCGCAGGACCAGACCGGTGTTTTCTTCGTGCGCCATCAGCGACCAGTTACCGGAAAGTACGTTGTCGACCAGTTTGTATCCTTCTCGAGGACGCCCGTTAGCGTCAATGCCCCACCAGCCGGCTTGCGAATATGGCTCGTGGCGACGGGTTAGCTGGGTACGTGCGTCACCAGTTTGAACTGGGCCGGTTACGTATGGCCAGTAGCCGGAGTCTGGGTTTTCGAAGTCTTCGAAGACCACTACCTTGGAAGCTTCAACTCCAGATGGAAGGGTGGGGGAGGTGAAGGAAACAAGTCGCAGATCGTCAACGTGGACTTTAGCTTCACCTTCACCCGCGGCAATCTTAAAGGTTACGGCTCCGCCGGTGGTGGTGAAGGTTACGCGCGCACGCTGGAAGTAAGTGCGGAACTTTTCATCTGAGGCAGTAGCGTTTGGAGTGCGCGAACTCTTAACTACCGTGGTGGGAACAGAGCCCTGAACTGCCTGCAGCTGCGTTGCGGTTACGCCGTCACCGGTTACGGTAAGGGTAACGTCTCTTTCTGCCCCATTGGCAATTTCAATCCAGGCAGAAGCATTGTAGGTTCCAGCAGGTAAGTTACCGCCCCCTAGAATTTGGGAGATGGAAGCTGCGCCAGCACCTAAAGCTACCTGGTTGTTGCCACGGTCAGTTTTTACGATGGAAACGTCACCGGTGGTTTGGTAGGCGTTTAAAGTGCCAGAGAAGAAGCCGGGGTCAGCAATGGGGGAGCCTTGACCCCAGTTCGGAGCCTTTGGCATTGGTACTGCGGAAGTTGGGTACAGTACGTATGCTACACCAGCTTCAGCTTCAAGGGTGATCTGGCCGTTGGTTACTGCCACGTCAGAAACCTTGACGCGTCCTTGGTCAGTGAGCTTGAAAAGTGAGAGAGATGTCTGGTTCTTCCAAGCATTAGTTAGCGTCCAGGTGGAGGCGCCACCGTTTACATTCCAGTGGTAAAGACGGTCGGTGCCGCCGTCTTTCCATGGAAGCAAGTACTTTCCGCCCTGGTAAACTACTGCGCCATCATAGTTGATAACGCGCTGGTAGGGAACGTCGCGCCCACCGATAGTGGTCAAGTCAGAGGTTGCTACAGTGCCGTTTTCGAAGGTGATGGAGTTAGCTTCCCAACGCATAATTGGAGACTGCTGCAGGAATTTAACTGGCAGGTTACGATCCCAGATGTTACGGATGAAATCGTTGTAGTTAACGTGCCCAGTCCAGCCTTCGAATTCGACGATGTTGGAGTTGGACAGGATTGGGTGAGGGTTGAAAATGTCGCGGCGAGTGTTTTCAACGAAGCGGAATATTTGGGAGCTGACGCCCTTATTGTTGGTACCGCCGTAGTTTTCATCATTAGCCCAGTGAGACCAGATGGAGTTTTCTGGCATCTTGTCTGCCCATTCGGTGCCGATTACCCAACCTTGTTTGCGCAGTTCGTCAGAGAGTCGGCGTCCTTCCCAACCATCTGGGTAATACACGTCAATGTACAGCCAGTTGAGGTTAGCGGGAGCTTCTTTTTTGAACTCTTTGAAGCGTTCCAGTACCTTCCCAGTACCCAGATCCTTAGGGCCGTTAATGTAATAGGATTGGTTCATCCAACCCCAGGCTTTGCGAGGAGGCATATACAGTAGCTCTTCGCTGAAGTTCTTGGATTCAGAGTAGGATTCTGTGGCGTTAACGTGTACGCCGATCAGTGCGTTCCACTGCTGGGCTTCGTTAGCTAAAGTAACCAGGTCAGTGAAACCACCAGCTCTTTCATTGTAGTTTCCGGCGTAGTCTGGGTGAGCGGAGTCGTGTCCTTCAGCTTGGTAGCCTTTGAGCATTACCTGCTGACGTAAACCGTCGGTAGCTAACGCAATACGCTTCGTGTCATCCAAAGTGCGTAAGAATGGGTGGGTGGCTTGGGAAACAATGTTGAACGGAATACGAGTAATTACCGTGTTTTTTACCTGGTCGGCACCGTTGATTGCCGGGCGAATATCACGCAGGGCAATGGCGCCATCTTGCCAGTTAAGTACTGAGTCTTTGTTGGCATCAACGGTTGGTTTTACTACCACGTACGGGTTCTCATCATTACCAATTACCGTTGCCGAGGGGGAACGCCAGACGAAAGAGCCTGGAATGACTCTGCCGGTTCCTTCATGGAAGACGTTGATCCACTTCCCGTTTGAGCCTTGGGTACGACCGTCGTATCGAACGGTATTATCTGCAATAGCGTTGTTATCCATACCAAAGGACAGCTGTCCTGAAGTGGCAATGCTCATGTAAGAGTAGTATCCGCCAGCGAAGGTCCGAGCAGCCCCAATTCGGTCGCCGCTGACAGCGCGGTTGACACTGATGGTGGCGGTAGCCAGTTCTTCATCGGCTCCTAGGGAAACAAAAGATAGTGTATGGAGGATAATGCGGTGCATTTGGCCGTTTGGATCTACCAGGTCGTGAAGTTCCAGCTTCCAAATACCGTCTTTAACAGTGGCGGTAGCTTTGAAAGTGACGGCAGTGCCAGTGACTTTAAAGTCCCAGGTGGCGCTGTTTTCTGTGGTGGTAGCTTCGGAAACTTCTACTGGGTAGCTGGTTTCGTCCATGTAAATCTGTGGATCTGGAACCGCAGTGTTGCCATTTGCTTTAGCGTCGCCAAGGGCCCATTCAACTACCTGGGGGAACTGTTTGTGCATTTTTACGCTTAGAGTTCCGTCCGTTATGGTAATGAGGTCTTCAGCGGGAATAGTGGCGGCCGGGGGCTGAACTGGATCAGTGCCGCCAGGGGCGTTGTCTTCCGGCCACTCACCTTTGAATGCGTTGAACTCAGCTAGGGAGGCAACAGTTTCGTCGCGGGAGGTTACTTCGTTACCTTGGTGCCCACCCCAGGAAGTTTTCTGCGTGAACTTCACGCATTTGGCTTCGATACTGGGTTTGAAGATTATTTCCCGGGTTTCCCGGTAAGTAGCGGTATCGCCGGGGAAACTTCCGCTTTTCGCCAGCGTGAAGTTAGAGTTTTCGCCACAGGTTTCATCGGTCGACGTGTACACGTCCCAGTCGCGGGCACGTCCTGAACCGTTGGAACTTTGCCGGGGAGTTAGTTCTAACTTGGCGAGTTTCACCGGGGCGTCGCCCAACTTCACAACGAAACTGTGTGGCAGAGGGCTTTTTGTGGGATGCCACTGGGTGTGCCAGAAGGATTGGGGGTCGCCGTCCAGGATTTTTTCGAGGGCGCCGTTGGTACCTTCATTTGTGGCTACCGGTGAGTTTGTCCAAACTGCTGCCATTTCAGTTTGGGGTATCTTAGTGATCGTATCTGGATCAGCTGCGAAGGCAACCGGAGTTAACATAGTGGTGGCCAGGCTGGCTCCCACTAGCAATCCCAGCGTTTTCGCTGTTTTACTGCGGGTGTTTGACTTCATCGTCTCTCCATCATAATTGCGCAAAACTGTTTGATTCTGCCCGTCTTTGAGCAGGTAGTTGCAAGTATTATCTTAGTTGAAAGACATTTCCGCTGTCATCCGAATGAAATGCACAAGTGTGCAAGTTGCCAGATAGCTTGGTGCAATTTGTAAAATAGGCACAATTTTCTAACGAATGGACCGTTGCAACCAAGGCTTCTAAACTCACTACCCCACACTCACGTAAAACCGCCCGCACCGGTTACACTAGGGCACGTGAGTAAAAAGAAACGAACTTGGCCAGAAAATTCCCTTCCGCTTCCCCTCCCAGTGATGGACAACCACACGCACCTGCCTTTAGGAGAATGGGAAATTCCTAACGCTGGCGGCATCAAAATGTCAATAGACGACCAGCTACAGCGAGCCCGCCAGATGGGAATCAACCGAATAATTACAGTAGCTTGTGAAGTAACAGACTTTACTGGCGCCCTCGAACAAACTAAAACCTACAATACCGACGAACTGCGGGTACGCGCCGCCCTGGCACTGCACCCCAACGAAGCCCCCCTCCACGCGGGATACGCCGAACCTTCCCCCGACGGGTTAATCCCCCAAATCCGCGACCATCACTGTCCCCTGGATGAAGCCTTGAATCTGGTAGACGAAAACCTCACCTACCCCGGGGTAGTGGCTGTAGGGGAAACGGGGCTGGACATGTACCGCACCGCCCGAACAGGCTTAAAACATCAAATCGAGTCCTTCTACGCGCACCTGGAAATGGGGAAACGTCACAACCTGCCAGTACAAATACACGATAGAGAAGCCCACGCCGAATGCGTGAGTGTCCTTAAAGACGCCCAGCCTTCCAACCCAATTGTTTTCCACTGTTTCTCAGGGGACGTAGACTTAGCCACCGAATGCTCTGACCACGGCTGGTACGCTTCCTTCGCTGGGCCGCTAACTTACCCGGCAAATGAACACCTCCGCGCAGCATTCAAAGCACTGCCAAAAGAACTAATCTTGGTTGAAACCGATGCCCCATATTTAACTCCCGCACCGCACCGGGGCAGTCCGAACGCCTCTTATGTGATGACCCACACCGTGCGATTCATTGCTGAACTCTGGGGAGTTTCCGAAACAGACGCCATTAAGCAACTGAAGCGAAATAGCCAAACAGTCTACGGAAAATGGTAAACCTACAGGATGTGACTTTGGTTAAGAAAAAATGCGCAATAGGGTAGAACCGGATAGGGTTTAATGCGTATAAGTTTTTCAAGACATTAAGGATTTACCTTTTGAGTACCGCAAGCAAGTTCGGAAAATCCCTCATCCTCGCTTTAGTTACCCTACTGGTAGTAGCCGGTTTGGGAACTGCGGCCCTCAACTTGGGGCGCGCTTCCTACACCATCGTAGAAGGTGATAACCGCGTGGAAGTAACCACTTGGAAAGGCTCGGTAGCGGATATTCTCTCAGCCGCTGAAGTAAAAGTTTCCGAATATGACTTGGTCACTCCCGCTTTAGACCAGCAGGTAGCAGACGGAACACAGATCAAAATCACCCGTGCCACCGCCTACCGCGTCCTGGTCGGAAGCGATAAAAAAGAAATTTTCTCTACCGAAGGTAATTTTCAAAATATCCTTACCAACGCTAACTTCCGCCACGTTTCCCTGCCCCTGCAGCGTAACTCGCAAATGCCACTTTTGGCTCAAGCAGGTAAACTCACCATCGCAGATGGAGGTAAAGAAACCCAAGTTGAACTCGCAGCCGGCGATACCTTAGCAAATGCCCTGGAAAAAGCCCAGGTTAAGCTATCTGCCATTGATGAACTGGCACTGACTTCTGCCGATGGCAAACTGAGTTTAGACATTATCCGCGTAATCCGCGGACAGGTTAGTGAAGAAGAAGAAGTTCCTTTCGAAACCCAGGTGCGTGAAACCGCTAACCTTTACGAAGGACAGGAACGAATTGTTTCCGAGGGCGCTAAAGGTACTACAAAAATCACCTACTACCGTCACATTCGCGGTGGTAAGAAACTAGTCGAAAAAGAACTCAGCCGCGAAACTGCGGTTGCAGCCCAGCCTCGTATCATTGAAAAAGGCACTTTAGAGCGTCCTCGGGAAAATTCCCCGGCCGCCACCCGCGCTGAAACCCGTAACTCAAGCACACCGCCAACCCCCGCACCTGCGTCTGCAACAGTTCCCGGCGACGTTTGGGCGGCTTTGGCGCAGTGCGAATCTGGCGGCAACCCCACCACCAACACCGGTAACGGATACTATGGTATGTACCAGTTTTCGTTGCCAACCTGGCGTGCAGTAGGTGGTCAGGGGCTTCCCTCGGAAGCCTCAGCTGAAGAACAAACCTACCGCGCGCAAATCCTCCAAGCCCGTGCCGGCTGGGGACAGTGGCCAGCTTGCGCACGCAAACTTGGCCTGCTATAGCCTACTCTAACGTCGGTGTGAACCCGCTTAAGATTTAGTCGCACACATACAAAACAGTGGGAAAAACTGTTAGCCTGACTAAGTGAACGCATTCTAAATGCCCTTTAGTAAGTCTAATGAAAATCGACGAACTAACTGGCAGAAAACTGCAGAAACCTGCGTAAAATCGGTTATTTAGTACAAAGCCCGCTTGGAAAGTGACGTAGATGAGTATATTTGAATCCCCTAAGATCATACTCTCATCCGCCGCCTTGGCTGCCACACTAATTATCGGCGCGGCCGCCACCGACCTGGCCATAAATTACAAGACGGTGTTGGTGAATGTGAACGGGGTGACGCGCCCGGTTAACACAGTAGAAAAAACTGTGGGCGCAACCTTAAACGACGCTGGAATACAATACTCGTTGCGTGACGAAATCACCCCAGCTTTGGACCAAAAAATCCTAGCAGGACAAACTATTCAAGTACGTTACGCTAAAGAACTCTCAGTTCTTGACAATGGAAAAACCAAAACACACTGGGTGACTGAAAGCACCCTAGATAAGCTTTTAGAACGCGCCGAATTCGCGCGCCTTGAAATCCCCGCACAACGCTTTGATGAACGTGAAAGCATCCTGCCGCTGGCAGAAATCGGTACTGAAGTAGTAGTCGTAGCTGACGGTAAAGAAACTACCGTAACACTCACCCACCCGCATAACCTCAGAGCTCTTTTGAATCAAGCCCAAATCAGTGTTGGTCCCATTGACCAAGTTGTCACCCACCGGGCAAAAGGAAAACTTACAGTCACTGTCAAACGCGTCAACCGCGGAACGGTCAGCTTAACCGAAAAAGTGCCTTTCGAAAAGGAAGAAAAACCCTCTGCTGACATTGTCAAAGGCAAACACAAAGTACAAACCCCCGGTAAAGACGGGGTGCGTACCATTGTGCGCTACCAGCAGAAAGTCGATGGAAAACTGCTGGTTGATACCCTGGTATCTGATTCAATCACCACCACCCCGGTAAAAGAAGTAACCTTAGTTGGTACTGCCGACCCAGAAGCATTAGCTCGTAAGTTACGTGCTGAAGGGAAAATCACTGACGCAGCAGGAAATCGCCTGCCAGTGCCAAACTACAGTGGAGAAGACCCCCGCGCATTAGCTCGCCCACTGGTATCAGCCCACGGTTGGGGAGACGACCAATACCAGTGTCTGCTGGTCTTATGGGAACGCGAATCCAACTGGAATCCTCACGCCCAAAATCCTGCTTCAGGCGCCTACGGCATCCCCCAGTCGTTACCGGGAACAAAGATGGCTTCCGTCGGAGCTGACTGGCGTACTAACCCCGTTACGCAGATAACCTGGGGATTAGGGTATATTCAGAATCGATATGGCACTCCCTGTGGAGCGCTGGGACATTCAAACCGAGTAGGGTGGTACTAAATGCCTGAATCTTCAGGGCTTGAAAACGTAACTGCAGAAACTGCACCTGCAAACACTGAACCTAATGCAGAAACTAAACAGGTGGTTCCGGTTAATCTTTTAACCCCCGTAAACGTACGCGACATCTGCGCTGCCCTGCACATTCAACCCACTAAAACCCTGGGACAAAACTTTGTTCACGACGGCGGCACTGTACGTAAAATCATTGCAGCTGGCAGAGTAAACGCCGAAGAACACGTCCTTGAAGTCGGTCCCGGCTTAGGCTCTTTAACCCTGGGGTTGTTAGAAGCCGGCGCCCGCGTCACCGCAGTTGAAATCGACCCGGTGCTGGCAACCGCCCTGCCAACTACCGTAGCCGCGCAAGGAAATGCGCAGCTACCCCTGCGAATCCTGCTCAAAGACGGTCTGCAAGTTACTAGCCCCCAGCAGTTAGATGCGGCGCCACTTATCAACGGCGAACTGGCAAACTGGGAAGCCCCTACCCGCCTGGTAGCTAACCTTCCCTACAATGTGGCTGTGCCCCTGGTACTAAACTTCTTAGAAAACTTCCCTTCCATCACCGAAATCCTGGTGATGGTCCAAACTGAAGTTGCGCAGCGTCTGAGCGCCACCCCGAAAGGTCGCATTTACGGCGTGCCTTCGGTAAAAACCGCCTGGTACGGCAAAGCGGAAATGGCCGGCTCTATTTCCCGCCAAATTTTCTGGCCAGTACCTAACGTAGATTCTTCATTAGTGCGCATTACCCGCTACCAGCCGGGACAAGAACCCTATGCGGTGACTGCCAGCGGACAACCCGCAGTCTCTAAAGAAATCGTCTTCAAACTGGTAGACGCTGCCTTTGCGCAGCGCCGCAAAACATTACGCGCTGCCTTCAAGAACTGGTTAGACAGCGCTGAAAAAGCTGAAACTTTACTGGCAACTGCCGGAATCGACGGGCAACGCCGCGGAGAAACCCTGGACATTCGTGAATTCATTGCCCTGGGAGAAGCCGCGCAAAAGCTGGGTCTACTAAAATAGGAACATGCATCATTTGGAAGCAGTAACCGCCTCAGCTCCGGGGAAAATCAACCTGCAGCTGCTGGTGGGAAAACCCGATAGCAACGGTTACCACCCGCTGTATTCGATCTTCGAAACCGTGGGGCTAAGAGAAACTTGCATCGCAAAATTTACGCCGCAGCGCGAACACCTGTCTGGCAGCCCCACGCTTCCCAATAGCACCCCCACCTTACTGGCCCACACTGCCAGCGGCTACCCCATAACTGTACGCACCAGCGTAGAACTGGGTAGCTCAGTGGCAGATGCCCAAGCCCTGCAACAGCTTAACGACGTGGCGGCAACCGACCACCTAGCATGGAAAGCCGCCGCCAAACTAGTAGAAAAAGCTGCGGAAATTCCCGAATATCAGTTGCTTCCCAAAGAAACCCAGCTTGACCTCACCATCATTAAACGGATTCCAGCAGCCGGTGGCATGGCCGGAGGCTCTGCTGATGCCGCCGCCACTTTAGTTGCCGTTAACGAACTTTTAGGACTGCGTCTTTCCAACGGGGAACTGGAAAAAATCGCGCGCACCTTAGGTGCCGACGTACCGGCTTGCCTCACCGGCGGAACTTCCCTGGGCTTAGGCTACGGCGACCACATGACCAGATTAGACACCTACTTTTCTCCGCAAACTGCAGACAGCACACCCGGGCACACACACCACTGGGTGATGGTAATGTCCCCCACGGGGTTGTCGACTCCGGCAGTTTTTAAAGCTTTCGACGCTGCCAACGCCGGGCGTCCACTAATTCCAGCAGTTACCGACCTAACTGAAGTGCTCACCCACGACACTCAGCTACCCAAAGCGCTTTGTGAAGCTAAACAAATGGCAGAAATCATGGAAAATGACCTGCAGGAAACCGCCTTTGCACTGCGCCCAGATGTAGCCCAGGTGCACCAGTATTTAGAGACGCTGGGAGCCCACAAAGTCATGCTCTCGGGCTCTGGCCCCACTTTGGCAGTGCTGGCTGAAAATGAAGCTGCAGCGCGCGCCCTCGGAGAAAAAATTTCTACCCACCCGCAAGTTGCCGGCGTCTTGATTACCAGCGGACCGGGTCTGCCCGCTATGGTAGAAAAGACGCAATAAGGAGGGCAAGTGGCGCACCTATTTGGGACGCAGAATTTGAAAGCGCTGGGCGGGTCCCGCGTGATTCTAGATGGCATTAACGTTTCCGTCGAGGACGGCGATCGAATCGGCATTTTAGGGTCAAACGGCGCCGGAAAATCCACTCTCTTAGGCCTACTTGCCGGCACTCGCCAGCCAGATGGGGGCGCGCTGATACGCCGTGATGGGGTAGAAGTTGCTTTCCTCTCGCAACGTGACCCAGCTACGAATGACACAGTTTTAGAAGTCATTCACCCGGGGCGCGAAGCTCACGAATGGGCTTCCAATGCGCTGATCCGCGACATTCACGCCGGTTTGCTGGCCGATGTGCCGTTAGATGCCGCCTTTGGAACCCTGTCAGGCGGGCAAAAACGCCGCGTTTCGTTAGCACGCGTACTGTCCCAAGGGCTGATTAGCGGGCATCCTGCGGAAGTACTGATTTTGGACGAACCTACCAACCACCTGGATGTAGAAGGCGTGGCTTGGCTGGCGGGGCACTTAAATAAACGTTTTGGTGGGCGTGGGCAAAAAGCCCGCCAAAACGGGGCTCTGCTGGTGGTTACGCACGACCGCTGGTTTTTAGATGAAGTCTGTTCCCACGTTTGGGAAGTTATCGGCGGGATTGACCCTGGTAAAGGAAAGCCGCAGATTCCTGGGCGTATTGAAATCTACGAAGGTTCTTACGCCGCCTATATTTTGGCGCGGGCAGAACGTGCTCGCCTGGCCTCAGTGACCGCCACTAAACGTGAAAATTTGCTGCGGAAAGAACTGGCTTGGCTGCGCCGTGGGGCTCCGGCGCGGACTTCAAAACCCCGGTTCCGCATCGAAGCTGCCGAGGCTCTAATCGCTAACGAACCACCGGTTCGCGACGAAGTAGAACTGGTGAAAATGGCTACCGCACGGCTGGGCAAAGACGTCTTAGATTTAGAAAACGTCTCTTTAGCCTACGGTGAAAAAGTGATTTTCGATGATGTCACCTACCGGTTAGCTCCCGCGGAACGCGTGGGGATTGTGGGCGTAAACGGCGCCGGAAAAACCACCTTACTGCGACTCTTGGCAGGCGTCATAACCCCTGACGCAGGCCGGGTAAAGCGCGGTAAAACCGTTTCCGTAGCGGTACTTTCTCAAGATACGCATGAACTGGACCAGATTGGGCATTTACGCGTAGTTGAAGCGGTTGCAGCCGTAGCCCCTTCAGTGGTGATCGGCGGAAAAGACGTGAGTGCTTCGCAACTAGTTGAGCGGATTGGCTTTTCTAAAGAACGCGCCTGGACGCCAGTAGCCGACATTTCTGGTGGGGAACGCCGCCGCCTGCAACTTGTGCGTCTGCTCATGGCAGAACCAAACGTGATTCTACTTGACGAACCCACCAACGACTTAGATACTGACACTTTAGCTGCGATGGAAGACCTGTTGGATTCTTTCCCCGGAACTTTAGTGGTAGTTTCTCACGACCGCTACCTATTAGAACGAGTCACCAGCCACCAGCTGGCGCTTTTAGGAGACGGCAAACTCCGGGACCTTCCCGGTGGGGTAGAGCAGTATCTACAGTTGCGCGCTGAACTTGAGCATAACCCCTCTGCAGCGGGTAACTTCGCGGGAGCGAAGGGCACCGACTCTCTGGTAGCTGCAACTGGCGGTGATACTGCTGGGCAAACTTCGCCACCGGCTAATGTGCAGAGCGCGAAAATGACGCGCGAAGCGCAAAAAGAGATGGCTAAGATTGAGCGGCAAATCGAAAAATTGGCCACCCAGATTGCGGAAGTTGATGCCCAGCTAGCGCAAATTTCGGCGATTTCTGGCCCAACCAGCGCAGACTTAGCGCAAATGACGCAGCTGGTAGAAGAAAGTGCGCGGCTACGTGAAAAGCACGATGAGTTGGAAATGCGCTGGCTAGAGTTAGCCCAGTAGTTTCGTTGGCTATGTCGGTAAGCGTAGTTTACTTATAGAAAACGCAGCGAGCCGATAAATAGTCTTTCAACATGGGTACGCTTTGTCCAATAACAGAGGCTTCATACTCTTTGAAATAGGCAGCAATCTCGGGATTGTACTTAACCAGAACCGGAAGTTCAGAGGCTTTACGGATCTGTGCTTCAGCTTCACGCATGCTGTCGCGGTTTTGCATGATCGTGGCATTCGTGTACTGTTCAATCCAAGCGCAGCGCCACCGCAGCGCCAAGTCAGTTGCAGCATTACCTTTAGCTAACTCGAATAAAACCGTAGTTTCCTTGGGATGCTCTTTTTGGATCTGTTGTTTCGCAAAAGCATTCTCAGCGTGGGTCTTGAAAGTAACTGCCGAACTATCCGGTGACTTTTCAAGCGTTGCCCCTACTAAAGCCGGATAGAGAGTTGCTAAGTCAGGGCGTTCGTAGCCCGGTGGGAATTCTTCACTGAACTCGGCCAGCTCTGCCTCAGTGAAAGTAACTGCTTCGGCAGGAATTTGATGGGTTTTACTAAACTCAGCAATCTGGTTGTAGGGAAGGTTAAGAGCTTCTGAATAAGTGCTTACCAGTTTCTGGGTTTCTTGGGTAGGTTTTACCTCAGTGGAAGCTTTTTCGGAAGACTGTGTTTGTGAACCTTGCTCTGATGCCGGGTAGGTAGAAGCAGACTCATTTCCTAAAGTACAGCCTGTTAATGCGAAGGCTAAAACCAAGCCGGCAGATACGGTACGCAGAGAAGTAAGTTTAACAATCATTTAAGCTCCCTTGTTTAAATGTTTAACTTTTCATTAAGTGTAGCAGTTATCAAAGTAAAAGGCGCGGTAAACCATCAGGAAAACCTGACAACCTACCGCGCCCCAAACCAACGCCCGCAGAAAGCTAAACACTTAACCAAAAGCAAAGCGCTTAATCAATATCATCACAGTGGAAATCTAGCCAATCATCGAAAACATCATCATGCTTCGCATTCAACAACAGCGGCAAATCCCGCCGCCAAGCATCCCCCGCCGGCTTATTCACCTCATCAAGCAAAGTCAGCACCTGCGGATTTTGCAAAGTCTCTTGCAAACGGGCCACCTCAGGCGACCCCGTATAAACCGCATTGGCATACTCTTCCACCCAAGCACACTTCCACAAAGCAATCTTCGCCGTACGCGCATCCCCCGGACGGTAAGTGATAGACGTACTGGAAAGCTTAGAATCATCATCCAAAAGCTCACGCACCCAAGGGTTAGTAATCCCGTTGGTAACCTTGAACTGACCGCCCTCGAGCGGAGAAATCTCTGCCCCCACCAAAATCGGCATCACATACTCAGCCGGCAACACGGGGTGACCAGCCGGCCACTGCAAATCCACGCCCGCCAACTCATCATCCACAATTTCCTTCAAAGGAGCCGGAATCTGATGAGTCTGCGAAAACTGCCCAATCAACAAATCACGCTCCAGCATATTCTCACGATACTCATTGTGCTCATCGTGAGGATCACGCTGGAAATACTGGTAAAAACCCTCAATCTGCCCCGCCTTGCCAGCAGACTGAGATGGCTGCGCCTGATTCGTATCAGTGCCAGTGGACTTATCAGCCTTATCAACAGACTTACCCGCATCTTGCTTCGCAAGCTGCTCACGGCGTTCACTTAAAGAAGCCGTCCCGCCTGAATCACCCGACTTTCCAGAACCACCGGTTACCCCGCCGCAAGCAGTCAAAAATAACAGTGGCACAACCGTTGCTGACGCTAAGAGACTAACTTTATTTAAACGCATTTTTTCCTCCTCAAATCAGCGTTTATAACAGGACTACCTAGAAAAGAACCAAGTCTCACCGCCAGGGATAAACCCGGCGCCTGATCCGTGTAGGCCTCCATGAAAGAACGCCTCTAGATGGGATTACTTCTATCAAACACGGTTAAGAGAAGAAAGGCATTAGAAGAAGATTAGAAAAGGCTGTGGGCGAAAAACATTTCGCCCACAGCCTCAAACCGCCGTAAAATCAGCGTTTAAACGCTCTAAAGGGTGCTTGGGAAAGCAACTTTAAAAGCGCTGGTAGTTCTAATGTCCCGGCCACTTCTTAATCTGCTCAAGCAAGTGCGGAGCCTGCTTGGGGAAGAACTTAATGCTCAGCAGCAAAGAACCCGCCAAAATCGCCAAGCCCCACAGCAAACCAGCCAGCAAGATGACTACTTCCAACACGCTACCGGGAGTTGCCAAGAACCAAAACGCCAACAGAACTGGCAAGTAAAGTACGAACACCACGATGGGGCCGACCATCATCAGCAAGAAAGCAATCATCTGATTACCCGCACCCTTAGTAGACAGCGGCGAGCTGCCCGGAGGCTGCACACCAGGCAACCAGAAAGTAGTCACCAACTGAATCACTGCCAAAGCCATAGCGAAAACAGTAAACAAAGTTACCAACATCGACACAAAGCTAGTACCCGTATTAAAAATCGCTGGCAACGCGGCGCTTAAAGGCAGAATGAAAAATACTACCGGAAGAGAACCGAACAAGCGTCCCAAACGATCCGCCTTACCTGAAAGCCCCACCGAAATGTAACCCCAGAAAGACGTCGAATCGTAAGAAGGCAAGGTGGCGATAGTCATAGCCAAAATGAAAGGCACAAAATACATGAAGAACCCGAAGCTGAATCCCACCGAAGAGCTGGCAAACTCGCCGCCTTGCAACTTTGGCATGAAAACAGCCATCATCGGGAAGATCAACAAACCCAGCACCGAAGTGGAAATTCGCGGATCCTTCATCCGCATTTGCAAAGTACGAGCAGACATCGCTGCCAATGGGGAAGACATACCCAGCTTCAAGAAACCACCCAAAAGCGGCAGCTCCTTACCTAAATCGAAGGCACTAGTTACCTCAGCCTTCACCAAGTTTGGATCCACCAGGTGACGGCCCTGCGCAATAGCCTCCTGCGCCTGCGGCGAAACTGGCGCAGCAACGCCCACCATAGAAGGCGCTAGCGTACGATTCCACAGCCACTGCCCGGCGACAAGTAAGACAACTGCATAGACAATCTGTACTGCAAACTGCAGCCAAGCGCCCTCGGAAAGCGCAAAAGCGATCCCAAACGGAGCCGAAAGTGGCAACCACAGCAGAATATTCGCGAACTTGCCCACCCCGGCAACCGTGGCATTCGCAGCCAACACGTTAATCCACAGGCCCAGCGGCGCCATAATCGCCAAGAAAATCGCGGTAGTAATGAAAACCGTGCGGTCTTTACGCTTCGAGTTCGCCATCAGGGCATGCCCCAAAGTAGTTGACAGCGCCCGCCCCCACAGAGAGAAGGTGTAAAGAGCCACCGGTGTGATCGCAAGCAACACGGCTGCGGCAACGAAGTTGTGGGCTCCGACCAAAGCGATGAAGAGCAGCAGAATCAGCGCCGTAGTCAGAAGCGCGCCTAAACCAAACATGGTGGCGACAATCAGCGCCCGCCCCAGCTTTTTGTTCGGAGGCATAAGCGTAGAGAAACGGCGAGGATCCAAAGTATCGTCGAAGCCATAGCCCACCACCGGGCCGATGAGCCACGCCAGGAAGACTACAGAGACCCCCAGGATGCCAGCAAAGTTGACTACGTGTGCGTAGTTCACCAGCTCTCCCGAGGCCGCGCCAAACGCAATCCCCGTCAGCGTCACGCCATAAATGCCTAAGAAATACAGGCCAAGAATGATAAAAAGTACAAGTTTCCACTTTTCACGGCGCATACCATTCCACGCCATGCGGAGTTTCATTTTGATCAGTGACGCAGCCATTCCAAACCTTCCGTGGACTTTACGCCACCAATCAGCTGAGCGAAACGTTCGCCCAGATCCATGCCAGCTGCTACGTCGGCAGTGGTGCCGGCAGCCAGAATTCGCCCTTGGTTGAAGATAGCTACGTGGGTGCATAGCTTTTGGACGGTTTCCATCACGTGGCTGGAAAGGACCACAGTGCCACCGTTGGCAACGAAATTATTGAGAATTTCGCGGATGGTAGCCGCAGAAATTGGATCGACAGCTTCGAATGGTTCGTCCAGTACCAGCACCTGCGGATTATGTACGAGGGCGCACGCCAAAGTAATTTTCTTAGTCATACCAGCCGAGTAGTCAACCACCAGTTTGTCGCCAGCTTCAGCCAGACCCAGAACCTCGATCAAAGAGGTAGCGCGGGCTTCTGCTTCAGCCTTGGAAAGGCCGCGCAGCATACCGAAATAGGTGACAAGGGCCGGGCCGGAAAGGCGGTCGAATAGTCGCATACCGTCAGGCATAACCCCCAGCAGTGCCTTGGCTTCGCCGGGGTTTTGCCACATATCAATGCCATTGATGAAAGCTGTACCTTGGTCGGGGATCAGCAAGCCGGTAGCCATATTTAAAGATGTGGTTTTACCAGCGCCGTTGGGACCCACCACACCGAAGAAAGAGCCTTTTGGAATGCTGAGGCTGATGTTGCCAACGGCCACCGTATTTCCGAATACTTTGGTTAGATTTCGCAATTCAATTGCGGGTACATTCATAACTTGTTACCTCTATGTTCGATAGCTTTTTTCTAATTGTAGCGGGCGTACCTGGGAATAAGCTGTCAGGGTTTTCCCTGATTATGCAACAGCATTTGTGGGATTAGTCCTGTTTTCGGGAGGGGTGTGGCTTTCATATGTAGCCGTTCTGCAGGTGGGCGTGGCTTTCTTATGTAGCCGTTCTGTTGGTGGGCGTGGCTTTCTGCGGGGCTACACAGCCTGCAATTGTGCGAATCCACTTCGATGTGGCACAATAGTAAAAGCTTCCGCCCTGGTCTAACGGCATGACGCGGGCCTTTGGTGCCTTGAGATCTGGGTTCGAATCCTGGGGGCGGAACCACTGGGAACTCGCTTTTGCGAGTTCCCTTTTTGTTTTCGGTTTTTGGGATTGGTACGGTAGGTTTTAAGCGCCGATGCTCAGCAGGATCCAATGCTCAGCAGGCGTGGATGCTTTGGCGCCCGGTTCGGGGGGGCTGGGTGGGGCGTCATGTCCGCCGGTTTTGCTCCCTTTTTTGAAACTCGTATCAAATTCGCGTTTTGATACGAGTTATCCCTGGTTTAGCCCCCGTTTTACCCATAACTCGTATCAAAATCAGTTTTTGATACGAGTTATCCTCATTTTGCGTTGGTTTTGGGCGATAACTCGTATCAGTTTGCGATTTTGATACGAGTTTGGATTTTTCTTTGGAGGGAGCACGGTTTAGGGCGGAGACTTGGCAGTGTTTCGCAAGACCCGGGTGGTCCGCCCTCGTAAAAATTTTCCCGAGGGCGCCCGCCAACCTTCATTTCGCATACGAAAGCGGTTTCCCGTGCGAAATGAGCACCCAAACTCTCTCAATTCGCATACGAAAGCCGTTTCCCGTGCGAATTCAGCCCCCAAACCCTCTCAATTCGCATACGAAAGCCGTTTCCCGTGCGAAATGAGCTCCAAAAGGCCACGCGCAAAAACTGGGTGGCCGGTAGAAAACTACCAGCCACCCAGACTATTTACTCAGACAGTAGATTAGCGAGCTTTGCGACGCAAAACCAGCCAACCGCCCAAAGCTAGTAACGCGACAGAAACGCCACCGAGAGTCGCGATTTCTGCACCAGTCTTTGGTAAAGCGGACTGCGGTTTCGGAACTACCGGGGCCTTAGGCTTCTGCGGCGTCTGCACCTTACCGTCACCCGGCTTAGTACCACTTTGCGAAGCATCCTTCACATCAATCGGCTGCTTCCCAGCCTGGTTGGTAGCTACGTCTACCGCGACAATATGATGTGCTCCGGCAGGAATATTCGCTGGAACGACGAAGCTAAAGCTTCCTGCGCCAGTAGCATCGGCAACTACCTCGCCCAGGACAACCGGGGAAGAGTGAATCTCAATGCGAACCTTGCCATTAGGAGTCGCGCCGGTGAAGCTACCGGAAATCTGCTTCCCAGGAACTACCTGACCGCCCTCGATAGTCACAACCGGAGCTACCTTTGGAGCCGGCACGTAATCCTCATCAACCAACCCTGGCAAGTTACACTGCTTGCCCAGCCAGCTGGCGTCGAAACGCTGGAATCGGATCGAGTGACCCTGTACTTCAGAAAGCACACCTACCGTTCCGTCACGCAAAATCGCTAGGGAAGAGTAACCCATATGGCCTTCGAAGAAAGTCTTTGCCTGATCATTCTTCCAAGTTTGCCCGGAATCACATGAAACCGTGATAGAACCATTCACGCGGGCACGCGGGTGCTTCGCGTTAGAGAACAACAGCACCTTCGCCTCAGGAGTCCCCGGCTTCGCAGTTGGGAAAGCGCGGATGATATGCGCGTTGTTAACCGGGTCAGTCAACTCAGTTTCGATAGTTGGCGCACCCCAGGTGACGCCGCCATCGTTAGAGTAAGCAACCAAGCGAACTCGCAGCTGGTTAGCGATGCCAGCAGAAACTCGGGAGTTGATCATAATTCGACCATCTTCCAGTTCCACCACCTTATTTTCATCCCAATTATGACGTCCACCTTCGCCCTCGGCTGGAGCCCATTCGCCCAGCTTCCAGGTCTGCCCGTGGTCATCGGAATAGATGACGGCCGCGCGGGTAGTGCCATCAGTTAAATGCCAAGCTGCTGGCTGCAACAGGCGACCCTTGTACTGTCCGTGGCGAATCTGAATCCCGTCACCGGAAGTTGCAAAGGCCTTCACCGCGTCGGTACGACCTTGCAAAATATCAGCGGTAATGACGCGATGCTTCCAGGTGTAGCCGTTGTCAGTGGAGGTAGATACATGGAAATCCATTGCATCTGGGTGATCGTTGGTGGTGTTACCAGCGGCATCGAAGCGGTAGCGAGCCCCGTTGTGCCAGCCGCGATCGTGGCCCTTCACGTGGAAGTTGAAGATCGCGCCAGTAGTATAGTCCACTACGTAGGATGGGTCAGAGTAGGAATGCAGATCCTTCCACTGCGTGCCAGTTGCCTTAGCGATGAAAGTTTCTGGACCCCAGGTTTTGCCATTGTCCTTGGAACGGCGTTGCACGATGGAGTTCGGGTTCGGCGTATCGCCAGCCCCATTTGGACGGTAGTCGTAGGACGCCAGCAAGTCACCATTGGCTGCCACGGTCAGCGCTGGAATGCGGTAGTAAACCTTGCCATGCTGTTGGGCAATGATGATTTCTTCCGTGAGACCGCCGGCAGCGGCAGACTCGGGATTGAAGTTATGTGGTTTAAATGGCTGGGCAGCCGGCCACTGGTGGGTAGTTGGCAGTGGCAGAGCGTTGCTTGGCATTACCACAACTTGGACTACCGCATCATTTTCGAGGGCGGCAAACTGCAGCTTCGGAGTGAAGTAACCAGTGATTAAATCATCTTCGCTAATGGTGTGTTCCACGCGGCACTGTTTAGTTTCTGCCGGAGCCAATGGACCATCACACGTACCTGGCTTAGCTACACCGTTGGCGCGCTGTAACTGGAGGGTGAGAGGCTGCTGCGCCAAAGACTTGATGTCCGCGCCGAAAACAATCTTGTCGCCTATGGCGTAGTCAGTCTTTTCAGTGATTTGCACTGGGGTGGCTGAGATTACCGGTGGGGTAATGGTTACTCGTGACCCCACGGTTTCAGCTACGTCACGGTACTTGATGCGAGGCTCAAAGTAACCGTTAGCAACGTCAGCGTCGGTGATTTCGTGGGTGAGGAAGTCGCAGTCACGTTTAGTGACGCCATGAGCGAATGGAGCTGTCCATCTGCAGCGTTCATAGTCGGTGAGGTTTGAAGATTCTGGTTGGAATCCGCGTGCTCGACCGGAAGTGTTCTTCACTAAAACGCTGTAGTTCAAAATATCACCCTTAGTCCACGGAGTGGTCTTAGGGTTATTTAATTGAATCGTTACCTCTGCCTGTGGTGGAGCTGGAGCTACTTGGACTGGTTCCAAAGTTACCTTTGGCAAAGTGAAGAGGCGTTTCTTGTAAATTTGGTCGCTGGTACTTGGCTGAGCTTCGTACAGGCTCAGCGCGTAGTGCGGGGTGAAAGAGCCGGCTGCTACGTCCTCGGAAGTAACAATATGCCAAGCCATCAACCGGTCGTTGTTGCAGGTGCCGGACTGCTGCGGGGCAAAAGTAGACCAACGGCAACGTTCGGTACGCGACAAGTTGGTGTCTTCTGCGGCAATCTGCAGGCCGTATGCCTGGCTGGAATTGTTGCGAACGGAAATCTGGAACCAGATCTTTTCCCCTTCGGTGTAGACGCGCTTTTGAGTGGGCGCAACTTCTACGGTGAAATCTGGGGTAGCAGGTGGCTGCACGTTAGTTTCCGTCAAGTCACACTGCTGTCCAAGCCAGGTGGAGTCAAAACGCTGGAAGCGGATTGAGTGACCGGCAACTTCAGAGAGGATACCTACGGAACCGTCATTTAAAACGGCGATGGAAGAGTAACCCATGTGTCCGGCGAAGTATTCCTTAGCGCTTCCATTCTTCCAAGTCTTACCATCGTCACATGAAACAGTGATGGTGCCGTTGGTGCGGGCGTAGGCGTTCTTAGAGTTAGAGAACAGCAGCATCTTTGCCTTGGCCGAGCCCTGTGGGGCGTTCGGGAAAGCACGGATGATGTGCGCGTTATTAACCGGGTCGGTTAGTTGCGATTCGGTCTGTGGAGCAGTCCAAGTGACGCCACCGTCAGAAGAGTAGGCAATCGCGCGCACGCGGGCTCGGGTGGCGGGGCCGTCAGAAACGCGGGAGTTGATCATCAAACGTCCGTCGGAAAGTTCAACGACCTTATTTTCGTCCCAGCGGTGTACACCGTCAGTACCCTGGGTAGGGGTCCACTGACCCAGCTTCCAAGATTCGCCGCCGTTGTCAGAATAGATAACTGCAGCTACGACGCGGCCATCGCGTAGCCCCCAGGCAGCTGGCTGTACCAGGCGTCCTTGGTAGGTACCGTGCTGGATTTGGATGCCGTCGCCAGAGGTGGCAAAGGCTTTGACAGTTTCAGTACGTCCGTTGAGCAACTGGTCGGTGATCACCTGGTGTTTCCAAGTGCGGCCGTTGTCGTCGGAAACGGAAACGTGCAGGTCCATGGAGTTGCGGTTCCCAACGCGCACTTTATCTCCATTGAAACTGTATTCAGCGTTGCCCCAACCGCGGTTGTAGCCCTTCACGTGGAAGTTGAAGATCTTACCGGTCTTGTAATCCACTACGTAAGAGGGGTCAGAGAAGGATTCCAGCGTCTGGTTTGGAACTCCGTGGGCTTTGGCAACGAAGGTTTCTGGACCCCAGGTTTTGCCGTTGTCAGAGGAACGACGTTGCACGATGGAGTTTGCGTTAGGGGTGTCTCCGGCGTGGTTTGGCCGGTGGTCGTAGGACGCCAGCAGGTCCCCGTTTGGAGCCACGGTGAGTGCCGGAATGCGGTAGAAGTTATTGCCGTTTTGCTGAGCGATAATCAGTTCTTTGGTTAGACCGCCTGCTGCGTTACCTGCGGGATTATAGTCAGCAGGTTTAAACGCGCCGGCTTTTGGCCACACGTGCTGGTGGGGGAGTTTAACTTCAGCGGCTTTTAGGGACACTACGCCTGCAACTTCTTGATTAGCGCCCAGGGCAGTAACCGTGAGGGTAGGGGTGAAGTAGCCGGCTTCTAAGTCATTTTCGGTGATGGTGTAGGTGCCTACTTCGCAGCTGTGGGTGGCGCCGGTATTCAGCGTGCCATCACATTTGGCGCCGGTGAAAGTTAGGTTGCTGGCGTCGGTACGCAGAGTGTAGGTTTCCTGCCCGCGGGAGATAACTTTCACGGGGAAGCTGAGTACGTCACCGGCAGTATAGTGCGGTTTTACTCCGGTAACGTCTCCTAGTTCGAGGGCGATTGCTTCAGGGCGAATGATTACTTTGTCGCCTACGGCTTTTGGAACGCCTTGATAGGTGATGAAGGGTTCAAAGTAGCCGCGGGTGACGTCTTCTGCGGTGATGCGGTGCGTGACGAAGCTACAGTCTGACTTAGTGGTTTGGTCTGGGAAGGGATTGCTCCACTTGCACTTTTCCCATTTGTCTAAGTTGCCATCAATAGGGGTGAAACCGCGGGCTGCGCCCGAGACGTTCTTAACGTGAATCGTGTATTCCAGCAAGTCACCCAAAGTCCATGGCCCCTGTTTGGTGCTGCGGAGCTGGAAGGAGATCTCTGCGACGCGTGGTGCAGGCGCTGGGTTAGTGGTTCCCGGGGCTGCAACTTTAATTGGTTTAAGCTCGACCCGCGGAAGCTTATGGAGTACCTTCTTATAGCCTGTAGCTGAAGTAGGCTTTGGTTCATAGAGCGTAACAACGTAGTACGGTACGAACTGTCCGGCACGGGCATCTTCTTCAGTGACTTCGTGAGTTAGCTGCAAGTCAGCGCGATTGCAGTTCCCGGAATGTCCATTCCCTCTGAATTGGGACCAACGACATTTAAGGGTATTGCCCAGGTTTGTTTCCGAAGCTTCTAACTGAATGCCGTAGGAATTTGGAGTATGGTTGGTAATCGTGACATTGAACCGAATGGTTTCGCCCACATTGTAGGTGCGATCTTCGGCTGGAGTGATTTGTACGGACACATTTGGAAGCGCGGAAGCTTCCTGTGCAGTGCTAGAGACTGCGACTGGCACCGAATTTTGATCTTCTGCACCAAAGGCGGAAGGCAGTGCGGTGAGTGGAGTTGCGATTAACGTAATGGTTGTTAATGCGCCGACTAATCGCCGTCGGCGGGTCTCTACGTTGAGTTCCATAAATTTATGTTACCCGGAAATTAGCCCCCAGTCATCTGATGTCTGAGGAATAATATATTTTTTAAAAAATAAAGACGTAAAAAAGATTTCTGCTAACAAATCAAAAAATCTGGACAGTTCACACTTTGCTTAAGAAACCGCTTATGATAGATAAAGATGTGTCCCCAAAGGCAAACTCTGGGGCGCACCCCAGGGTAAAAATGCGAACTTCGAAAGAGTCACCCCAGTGTCCCACCAAAGTGTAGTGTCGCCAGAATCTGCGCAGACCCCAAACGCTGAGCCAACTCATCCAAGTGCAGTAATTGTACTCGCCGCCGGTCAGGGTACCCGGATGAAATCCGCTACCCCCAAAGTCCTCCACACCATGTGTGGACTGCCCCTGGTAGGACACTCAATCAACGCCGCCTACGAAGCCGGCGCAGACGATGTAGTAGTGGTAGTCCGCCACCAACGTGAAAACGTCATTGAAGTAGTTAAAGCCCTGGACGAAAACGTGCGCATCGCCGACCAAGACGAAATTCCCGGCACCGGACGCGCCGTACAGTGCGGCTTAGAAGCCCTTCGAGCAGACCTGACTGGCACCATCATCGTTACTTCTGCAGACGTCCCCTTACTAGAAGCACACACTCTGCAAGAACTCCACGCACTGCATGAAGCCAACCAAAATGCCGTAACCGTAGTAACCACCTTAGTTGATGACCCTACCGGATACGGGCGAATGGTGCGTGACCACGGAGCCCTGGTGGGCATCGTTGAACACCGCGACGCCACTGAAGAGCAAAGAGAAATTAACGAAATCAACGCGGGAATTTACGCTTTTGATGCCCAATTCCTCCGTGGCGCCCTCGAAAAAATCGGAACGAATAACGACCAGGGCGAAGTCTACCTAACCGACACGGTAGCCATCGCCGTTGCCGAAGGACGCCGCTGCGGAGCCTACATTCTGGAAGACCAGTGGCAGGCGCAGGGCTGTAACGACCGCGCGCAACTGGCCGAACTGCGCGACGAAATGAACCGTCGCATCCTTGACGCACACATGAAAGCCGGAGTTTCCATCGTCTCTCCAGGCACCACCCACATTGACGTAACTGTTGAAATCGGACCCGATGCCTGCATCGAACCCGGCACCATTTTAGAAGGCGACACCGTTGTTGAGCCTTTTGCCGTGGTAGGTCCAAACACCACGCTTCGCAATGTCCACGTAGGTACCGGCGCAGTGATTGCCCACAGCTTCCTGCACGATACTGACATTGCGGAAGGAACTGTAGTTCCACCATTTACCTATAAGCACGACTAACCAAGTTCCCACCGTCGAAAGCAGGAGATTACGTTGACAGGTATTCTAACCCAGGGTGAGAAGCGACTAATGATCGTTTCCGGACGCGCCTACCCAGAGTTGGCAGAGGCGGTGGCAAAGGAACTTGACACCGAAGTATCGCCAACCACCGCATACGACTTTGCAAACGGTGAAACCTACGTTCGATTCAATGAATCAGTTCGTGGCGCCGACGTATTCGTCATCCAGTCCCACACTGACCCAGTCAACGAATGGATCATGGAACAGCTGATCATGCTGGATGCGCTCAAGCGCGCTTCAGCAAAGCGCATTACTGTAGTAGCGCCCTGCTACCCATACGCTCGTCAGGATAAGAAGCACCTGGGACGTGAACCAATCTCCGCACGTCTCATGTCCGACCTCTTCAAAACTGCCGGCGCAGACCGCGTCATGTCAGTAGACCTGCACGCCTCCCAGGCACAGGGCTTCTTCGACGGGCCAGTTGACCACCTGTGGGCTATGCCAGTGCTGGTAGATTACGTAAAGTCCACTATCGACTTGGCAAACGTTGCTGTGGTTTCCCCAGATGCCGGTCGTATCCGCGTAGCTGAAAAGTGGGCAAACCAGCTGGGCGGCTGTCCGCTGTCCTTCGTCCACAAGACCCGCGACACCACTCGTCCAAACGTTGCTGTTGCCAACCGTGTAGTTGGTGAAGTTGAAGGCCGCGACTGCGTGCTGGTAGATGACATGATCGACACCGGCGGCACCATTGCTGAAGCAGTAAAGGTCGTAAAGAACGCCGGAGCGAAATCTGTCACAGTTGTCGCTACCCACGGCATCTTGTCTCACCCAGCTGTAGAACGTCTCTCTAGCTGTGGTGCGCGCGAGGTAGTGGTTACCAATACCCTGCCAATCCCAGAAGAAAAGCGTTTCGAGAACCTCACCGTTCTATCCATCGCCCCACTTTTGGCTCGCGCAATTCGCGAAGTATTCGACGACGGTTCTGTTACCTCGCTCTTTGACGGGGTAGCCTAAGCGCTAGTCGCCTTTGCGTAAATACGTTATACTAAGTGACGTTGCCTCGGCGAGGGAGGTTTAACTGGTTTTACCAGCTAAATCGCCGTTATCGACTGGGCGATTGTTCCTTAAGGTTTTGGGAAGCGAGACTAAATCGCCCATCCAGCCGCGGGGAATATCGCACCCGGGGTCACTACTAAGAAACCCTAAGGAGTAAAAATGTCTGACGTAATCCGTCTTGAAGCTACTGTACGTACCGATTTTGGTAAGGGCTTTGCCCGTCGTTCCCGCATGGCTGGTAAGGTTCCAGCTGTTGTTTACGGCGCAGGTTTGGACCCAATCCACGTTGAACTACCAGGTCACGAAATCTTCATGGTTGTGAAGAACAACCGCAAGGCTACCTTGGCTATCGCATTCGATGGCAAGGAACAGCTGGCAGTGATCAAGGAAGTACAGCGTCACCCAGTTCGTCGTGACATCATGCACGTAGACCTGGTTGCAGTACAGGGCTGATTCATTTAATAGTGCTTTACTGATCCCGCTTCCCGGCGAGCTAAAAGTTCGCAGCAGGGGAGCGGGATTAGTTTAATTTCAGAGGGCAGGTTGGGAGCGCCGTTCACCCGATATTGTCCCGAGGGCGCCCAGTCTACTCTCAATTCGCACGGGAAACGCGTTTCCCGTGCGAATTTAGGGGGTTGGTGGGCTGGATTCGCATACGAAAGCCGTTTCCCGTGTGAATTTAGGGGGTTGGTGGGCTGAATTCGCATACGAAAGCGGTTTCCCGTGCGAAATGAACGGTATAACGTGCGACTAACGTTGCTATAGGCAAACTCAATCGAGCGTAGGTAATTGATAGTCCGTAATTTGCTTTAGTTAAGGGTTTGTAAAGTCCCTCTACTATAGTCACGAAAGAGTGTGAGCTACGTCGCTAAATGTGGGCAATTTTGCGGGAAACTCGGGCATTGCTGGGTAACGATTCCATATCGACCGCGATATTGCTAACAATAATCAGGTAAACTGGAACGGCAAATGAGAGACCATTCAAAGGAAAAATGTTCCATAGAAAACGGTAACTCAGAGTATCCTTACAACTCCATAGGAGGAAATTGTGAAGAACACTATGAAGTTCGGTGCCCTGATGGTATCCGCAGCTTTGGTTCTGTCCGCATGTGGCGGTGCAGCAACTGACGCCAAGCCAGAAGCTGGCAAGGAAAACAAGGAAACCACCAAGACCGAACCTGCCAAGAAGGTTAAGGCATGTATGGTTTCTGACGAAGGTGGCTTCGAAGACAAGTCCTTCAACCAGTCCGGTTTCGAAGGTCTGAAGCGCGCTGAAGCAGAACTGGGCATCGAAATTAAGTTCACCGAATCCCACTCTGCAGCAGACTACGATCCAAACATCGAAGCTCTGATCTCTGACAACTGTGACATCATCGTTGGCGTTGGCTTCTTGATGGCAGACATCATGAAGGAAAAGGCAACCGCTAACCCAGATGTTAAGTTCGCAATCGTTGACTTCAACTACGAAGAAAAGCCAGAAAACCTGAAGCCACTGGTATTCAACACCGCTGAAGCTTCCTACCTGGCTGGCTACGTAGCAGCAGGCATGACCGGCAAGGGCAAGATTGGTACCTTCGTTGGTCTGAACATTCCTACCACCGCAATCTTCGCTGACGGCTTCGAAGATGGTATGAAGAAGTACAACGAAGAACACGGCGCAGACGTTAAGCTCGTTGGCTGGGACAAGGCAAAGCAGGACGGCATCGTAGTCGGTGGCTTCTCTGACGTTCCAAAGGGTCAGACCTTCTCCAACCAGCTGATCGAACAGGGCGTTGACGTAATCATGCCAGTTGCAGGTCCAGTAGGTGCAGGTACCCTGGCAGCAGCTAAGGAAGCAAACAACGGCACCATGGTTATCTGGGTTGACGCTGACGGCTACAACACCCAGCCAGAATTCAAGAACCTGATCCTGACCTCCGTGGTTAAGGAAATTGGTAACTCCGTATTCGACACCATCAAGGGCCTGACCGAAGGCAACTTCTCTGGTGAACCATACGTAGGCAACCTGAAGAACGGTGGCGTTTCCATCGCTCCATTCCACGACTTCGAGGACAAGGTTCCTGCAGAAGTTAAGGAAGGCGTAAAGAAGCTGGAAGAAAAGATCAAGAACGGCGAAATCAAGGTAGAATCCAAGAACCAGCCCTGATAACTGATCTATCCTCGTGAATAAGGTCCGAACCGACGCGTCGGCTCGGACCTTATTCCATTATTTTTGAACAAGAATAGGACACGACGTGAAACTCGAACTAAGAGGTATCACCAAGGTTTTCGGTCCGCTAGTAGCAAACGATCACATCGACCTAACTATTGAGCCTGGAGAAATCCACGCTCTATTGGGTGAAAACGGCGCCGGTAAGTCCACCTTGATGAACGTACTCTATGGCCTTTATCAGCCAAACGATGGCGAAATTCTCATCAACGACAAACCGGTAACTTTCAAGGGACCTGGCGACGCTGTAGCCGCCGGGATTGGTATGGTTCACCAGCACTTCATGCTGGTCCCCGTTTTCACTGTCGCAGAATCTGTAGCATTAGGCTACGAACCAACTAATGCTGCGGGTATCATCAAGCACAAAGAAGCGGCCGCACTGGTAGAAAAGCTCTCAAAGAAATTTGGTTTCGATATCGATCCACAGGCAAAAATTGCTGACCTGCCTGTAGGCGCACAGCAGCGCGTCGAAATCATCAAGGCACTCTCACGCGATGCCGAAGTCCTCATCCTGGATGAACCCACCGCAGTGCTCACTCCGCAAGAAACCGATGAACTCATGGAAATCATGCTGCAGCTAAAGGCAGCCGGCACCTCCATCGTCTTCATCACCCACAAACTCCGCGAAGTTCGCGCAGTTGCAGACCGCATCACCGTTATCCGCCGCGGTAAGGTAGTGGGCGAAGCTAGCCCCACCTCTACCGAAAAGGAACTGGCCTCCCTCATGGTTGGTCGCCCAGTTAACCTTGGCGTAGACAAAGACGCACCAAAAGAAGGTGAAGTTGGTCTGTCAGTAAACAACCTGTCCGTACTTGCTGAATCCGGACAGCTACTTCTAGACCACGTAGATCTGGAAGTAAAACGCGGTGAGATTGTCTGTGTCGCAGGTGTGCAGGGCAACGGTCAGACCGAACTGGCCGCCTCTATCCTGGGCGCAATTGAACCAAACTCTGGCAACGTAACCCTAGGTGGCAATGACGTCAACGCGCTTACGATTAAACAACGTCTGCGCGCAGGCTTAGGCTACGTTCCCGAAGACCGCCAAACTGAAGGCATGGTTGGTTCCTTCTCCATTGCAGAGAATATGATCCTTGACCTCTACGATCAGGAACCTTTCGCAAAGGGCATCAACATGCGCCCGAGCGTCATCGCAGAAAATGCCGAAAAGCGCCGCGAAGAATTCGACGTTCGCGTCACTTCCGTTCACGACCCAATCTCTACCCTCTCTGGCGGTAACGCCCAGAAGGCGATTTTGGCACGTGAACTCTCCCGTCCACTGACTGCCCTGGTAGCCTCACAGCCTACCCGTGGCCTGGACGTTGGCTCCATCGAATTCGTCTACAAGCGCATTGTAGAAGAACGCGATAACGGCACTGCAGTGCTAGTTATCTCCACCGAACTAGATGAAGTTGACGCACTGGCTGACCGGATCGCCGTCATGTACCGTGGCCGGATTGTTGGTATCGTTCCAGCCGGCACCCCACGTGACGTACTGGGCCTCATGATGGCAGGTGTGCCACTTGAGGAAGCCCGCGCCCAGGCAGCTGCTAACCCTACTCAGTTGGAGGGCTCACATGAGTAAAGAAACTACGAACCTCCCGGTAGCGCAACGCATTCTCAAGCGCGTCTTTGGGATGAACACCTTCACAATCGTGGGGGCAATTATTGCATCGCTGCTAATCGGTGCACTGATCGTCGTCATCTTCGACAACGACGTACAAACCGCAGCAGCATCCTTCTCAACCAACCCCGGCGCTTTCTTTGCCGAGGTCGGAAACTCGCTACACGGATTCTTCACCTCACTATTCCGCGGATCCATCTACGACTACAACGCTCGTAATGCCACCCGCGCCATCAAGCCACTATTTGAAACCCTTACCCGCGCAGTTCCACTGATCATCGCTGGTTTGGCAATCACCGTGGCATTCCGTGCCGGCCTGTTCAACATCGGTGTACAAGGTCAGCTGGCAATGGGTGCGATCTTCGCTACCACCGCGGGTCTACACCTGCACCTGCCATACGGCATCCACCTGCTAGTAGCCGTACTGGCAGCTATTGCAGGCGGTATGCTCTGGGGTGCCATCCCAGGCTTCCTGAAGGCAAAACTGGGCGCAAACGAAGTTATCGTAACCATTATGATGAACGCTGTAACCATCCAGTTACTGGCATTCCTCTTGCGACAAGACTTCCTCACCATGGGCGGCACCCAGGGTAAGTCTCAGATGGTTGAAGCCACCGCAGCCTACCCACGTCTGCTGGGTGAAGTGCTGCGTCTGGACCTGTCGATTATCGTTGCCCTGTTGGCGGCGGTATTCGTCTGGTGGCTGCTGGAACGCTCTACCTTCGGTTTCGAACTGCGCGCAGTGGGTGCTAACCCTGACGCTGCCCGCACCGCCGGTATGTCCGTTTCGCGCGTAATCTTGCTGACGATGGCTATCTCTGGTGCGCTGGCTGGTTTGGCTGGTACGGCCCCAGTTTTGGGTACCGAACGCTTCTTGGCTAACTCTTCAGCTGGCTCCTTCGGTTTCGACGCGATCACCGTAGCCCTGCTGGGTAAGGCCCGTCCGCTGGGTACCGTTTTAGCGGGTATCCTCTTTGGCGCGCTTTCTGCCGGTTCCTCAACCATGCAGGCATCCGCGGGGATTCCGGTTGATATCGTGCAGATTACCCAGGCAGTTATCGTGCTGCTGATCGCAGCTTCAGAAGCGGT
Source organism: Actinomycetaceae bacterium (assembly GCA_030532515.1). GTDB lineage: Bacteria > Actinomycetota > Actinomycetes > Actinomycetales > Actinomycetaceae > Gleimia. The sequence goes on along the minus strand of JAUNKY010000003.1, from coordinate 52,535 downwards.
CCGCTATTACCAAACCAAGCGTAAGGTAGCCCAGTCTGCAACCGCTAGCACCGTGAAGGGAGCAGAAAAGTGAGCGTAGAAACTATGCAAAACAGCGTGGACGTACGCAAGAAGATCGAACTGCGTGACCCCATCACCGCTACGGTGATGACCGTTCTGACTTTCTTCATCATGCTACGTTCCTCTGGCATCTCCCACATCACTTGGAGCGGTGCCACCAGCTGGTTCGAAATTCCAGAAACGAACCTGCCAGCTCGCCCATTCACCATCGTTATGTTCGTCATCGCGGTGGCACTGACCGTACTGATCTGGCTCAAGGCAGTAAACCGCAAGCACATCAGTGGTTGGTTCCTGGTAGGCGTATCGGTAGCATTCGTACTGGCCTTCCTAGCCTTTACCGTAGCAGGCAAATCCGATGCTCACCTGCCGATGATTGCGCTCTTAACCGGCGCACTCACCTTCGCTATTCCACTGGTATTCGGCGCCCTTTCCGGCGTAGTCTGCGAACGCTCCGGTATCATCAACATCGCGATCGAAGGCCAGCTTCTCTTCGGAGCTTTCCTCGGCGCAGTTGTAGCTACCCTAACTTCCAGCCCTTACATTGGCCTCTTCGGCGCAATGCTGGCCGGTGTACTGGTATCGGTGCTTTTGGCGCTGTTCACCATCAACTTCCGCACCGACCACATCATCGTGGGCGTGGTGCTGAATATGCTGGTCCTGGGATTAACCTCCTTCTTGTTCTCTACCATTTTGAGTGTAGACAACGGGGCTTTGAACAAGGTTAACCTGCTACCAAAGCTACCTATCCCAGTACTATCCGACCTGCCTGTAGTTGGCCCCGTTCTGTTTAACCACAACATCTTGGTTTACCTGATGTTCCTGGCAGTTATCGGCATGCAGTTCCTGGTATTCAACTCCCGTTGGGGCCTGCGCATGCGCGCCTGTGGTGAACATCCAAAGGCTGCTGACACCGTGGGTATTAAGGTGAACCGCACTCGTTGGCAGAACGTCATGATCGGTGGCGCACTGGCAGGTCTGGGCGGCGCCTTCTTCACCCTCTCACAGGGCCTGGCATTCTCTAAGGACATGACTTCCGGCGCAGGCTTCATCGCGCTGGCAGCTATGATCCTGGGACGCTGGAACCCACGTGGTGCTTTTGGTGCCGCTCTGCTCTTTGGTTTCGCAACCAACCTGGGCATTACCATGCAGACCGTTAAGGCAGATCTACCAGCAGAATTCCTGCTGATGATCCCTTACGTCATCACCATCTTGGCCGTTGCCGGCTTCGTTGGTGCAGTACGTGCCCCAGCAGCAGAAGGTAAACCATACCCAGCCTAAAGTCAGGTACTGGGTTAAATGGTGAACTGATAAAATAGATAGACACTAGTGTGAGGGCACCAAAAGTGCCCTCACACTAAATTACGACAGGCAATTCAGAAGTTGAAAGGACTCCCATGGCGGTAGAAATCACTGAAGAAACCTGGAACACCCTGCATGCTCATGCAGTGGATGCCATGCGAAAAGCCTACGCCCCCTATTCAAAGTTCCCAGTCGGCGTGGCCGCCCTGGTAGACGACGGTCGCATCGTCACTGGATGCAACGTAGAAAACGCCAGCTTCGGCCTCACTCTCTGCGCTGAATGTGGAATGGTCTCTGAACTTATCAAAACTGGGGGAGGCCGACTCTTAGCATTTACCTGTGTTAACGCCCTCGAAGAAAATCTGATTCCCTGCGGACGTTGCCGCCAACTGCTCTATGAACACGGCGGACCAAACCTGCAACTAATGATGCCAACTGGCATCACCCCCATGAGTCAGGTTCTTCCCGAAGCCTTCGGACCCGACTACCTCACCGAAACCGTTAAACGGCTGAACACAGACCCAACTAACTAAACGAATACGTAATGAAGAGAGAAAAGAATGACTGAAAAATACGATGTAGTCGACATTATTCGTACCAAACGTGACGGCCACGTACTAAGCCAGCCAGAAATTGACTGGGTAATCGACGCCTACACCCGTGGCGTAGTGGGTGACGAACAGATGGCGGCCCTGGCAATGGCAATCTTCATCCGCGGTATGAACCCAACCGAAATCAGCCAGTGGACCCAAGCCATGATTGATTCCGGCGAAACCATGGACTTCTCTAGCCTCCCACGCCCTACCGCAGATAAGCACTCCACCGGCGGCGTAGGCGATAAAATCACCTTGCCACTGGCCCCACTGGTAGCAGTATTCGACGTGGCCGTGCCACAGCTTTCCGGTCGCGGTCTGGGCCACACGGGCGGCACCTTGGATAAGCTCGAAACCATCCCTGGCTGGCAAGCAGAAATCTCTAACGAACAAATCATGGAAATGCTGGGAACCGGCCCCGGAGCAGTAATCTGCGCCGCCGGAGCAGGCTTGGCACCAGCTGACAAGAAGCTGTACGCGCTGCGCGACGTAACTTCCACCGTTGACTGCGTTCCCTTGATTTCTTCTTCAATTATGAGCAAGAAGATCGCTGAAGGCACCGGTTCTTTGGTGCTGGACGTTAAGGTTGGCTCTGGCGCCTTCATGAAGGACTTGGATAAAGCCCGCGAACTGGCACAGGCAATGGTAAACATTGGGGCTGCTCACAAGCTACCTACCGTCGCGATGCTCACCGACATGTCCACGCCTCTGGGCCTTACTGTGGGTAACGCTTTGGAAGTTCGCGAAGCCGTTGAAGTTCTGGCTGGCGGCGGCCCAGCTGACGTTGTGGAGCTGACCGTAACCTTAGCTCGTGAAATGCTGGCTGCTTCCGGTAAGAAGGACGTTGATGTGGAAGCTGCCCTTAAGGACGGCCGTGCCATGGACCGTTGGAACCAGATGATTTCTGCCCAGGGCGGCGACCCATTCGCACCTCTGCCAGTTGCGCAGCACACTCACCAGGTGCTGGCCGAAGCAGACGGCTTCTTAAGCGAACTGGATGCCCTTTCTGTGGGCGTGGCTTCTTGGCGTTTGGGTGCTGGTCGTGCATCTAAGGATGAACAGGTACAGGCTGAAGCTGGTATTGAACTGCACGCAAAGATTGGCGACCCAGTTCGCAAGGGACAGCCACTGATGACTTTGCACACCCAGACTCCAGCTCGTTTCGAACGTGCTTTGGAAGCTTTGGCTGGCGGCTACGCGGTAAGTGCTGAAGCTCCTGCACCACGCGCCTCGGTAGTGCTCGATCGCATTGCAAACGACCTGTAAACCTCAAGACTGTAAGTAAACAAGAAAAGAAATAAGGAGAAACCGTGAATAAGAATGAAGTAGCTAAGCTGATTGACCACACCATCTTGAAGCCTGAAACTACTGCTGCAGATGTTCAGCGCATTATCGACGAAGCTGCCGAACTGGGCACTTTCTCTGTTTGCGTGAGCCCAAACCACCTGCCAGTACAGACTCCTGATCACGTGGCAGTAGCTACCGTTTGTGGCTTCCCATCGGGCGCACACCACAAGGAAATTAAAGCCGCAGAAGCAGCTCAGTCGGTAGAACTGGGAGCTGACGAAGTTGACATGGTAGTTAACTTGAAGCTGGTTAAAGAAGGTAAGTGGGATGAAGTTGAAGCTGACATTAAGGCAGTTCGCGACGCTATTCCAGGGGCACTGCTGAAGGTTATCATCGAGTCTGCAGCTTTGACTGATGAAGAAATCGTTGCGTGCTGTGAGGCTTCCGAACGTGCCGGAGCAGATTTCGTGAAGACTTCTACCGGTTTCCACCCAGCTGGGGGCGCTTCCACTCACGCAGTAGCACTGATGCGCGCTACCGTTGGTGACCGCCTGGGCGTGAAGGCTTCCGGTGGTATCCGCACGGCAGCTGACGCGTTGGCAATGATTGAAGCGGGTGCAAACCGCTTGGGTCTGTCTGCTTCTGCCGCTATTTTGGCTGAAATGGACTGATTCTTTCTTTTCGAGGGCGGTCTGTCTAAACTAAGAGATTGGCAGACCGCCCTTTCGAATGATCTTAAGGAGAAGCAGATGCTGGTAGTTGGGGGAATGATCGGCGCGGGAAAGACCACCGTTTCCACCCTCTTAGGTAAAGAACTTGGCTACGACGTGATCCGTGAAAAAGTCGATGAGTCTTTAGTTCTGCCACTGTTCTATACTTCGACGGAGGAAGAACGTATTCGCCACCGCTACCCGTTTTTGCTGCAGCTTGAGTTTTTGAATGCGCGGTTTGCTTCGATTAAAGAAGGTTTGCGCAATCATGGGCGTAAAGTGGTGATGGATCGCAGTATCTATGAGGACTGGTATTTCGCCCATGTTAACCACCAGTTGGGTGGGATTAGTGATCTGGAAATGAAGATCTACTCAGATTTGCTGAACAATATGATGCAAGAGATTGCTGAGATTCCTTCTAAAGCTCCGGATTTATTTATCTACTTACATGGCGATTTTGAAACTATTTTAGAGCGGATTGCCCTGCGTGGCCGCGAGTTTGAGCAGGGTGAAGAGCTGGTGGCCTACTATCGTCGCCTGTGGGAAGGTTATGACGATTGGGTAGTGAATTGTTACGATGTTTCGGATGTGTTGGAGTTTAATATTGCTGATTACGATTTGTTAGAGGATGAGAAATCCCGTGAGGCATTCGTAAACACTATCCGAACTAAACTGGGCGATAAACTGTATTAAAGTTTGTATACCAAAACATTAGTGCTGGCTGGCTTGTGAATCAAGACACATGCGATTTTCAGGAAATTTTCAGCTATTATTAATGTTATGTATACATTTAGTTTCAAAAAGCAAATGCGAGTACTGTTCTTTGTACTCGCACTTATTTTGGGGCTGGTTACATTCCCATCGCTTACAGACAGCGGAAGTTCAGCCCACGCAACAAATACCCAAGATGGTGCAACAGAGCGCATCGACCTCTTACTCACTACTGTAGATGCCCTTAAGAACGGCAAGACACCAGACTGGAGCGTCGTCACTGGAGACGAATTTGCCTTCATCTCAGGGTTTCAATCCTCGGGCGCAAACCTGAACATTCCCGGAGCGACCTTTACGATTAAAATCGCTAAGTCACCTTACCTAAAGCGCCCAGAGTTCACCAGTTCAAAAGCTGCCCAAGCCTCGGTCATGCGCGAAGACAGCAACTTCTGGTACATGGATTACCATTTTGACCCCCTGCGTGGTGGCGTGTTCTCACAGGTGACCACGATTCTTTCCTTCATTAACGGGATTACCCCACCAAATACACAAATCCCTATCGAATGGACACTCTACGACGCGGCGAAACAACCGCGCGCCTCAGAGGCCCGCACTTTAGTTGCCAAAGCCCAGATGGAATATGACACCATCTTGCGTGCCGGACACAATCCCGCAGGCAATACTCTGTGTAAAATCATTGGCGCAAAGGAAAGTAACGGAACCTATACCCGCCACTGTGACTACACAGTTTTAGATGCTGCGAACGCCAATACGACTACTGACCTTCTGCCTGACCCAGGCTACGTCACGCAAGACTATTGCGTGGGTATCAACTACCGACGTCCTAATGGGGTACCGTCACAAAGAGGTGAATACTTCGGTGATACCGTTCGCCTGGTAGTTACCCTTCCTGAAGGGGCACGCCTAGGTGAAAAAGCGACGCGCCTTGGTTGGAAGTACGTTCCAAATACGAATGACACCCAGGTTGAGATCACTCGCAAAACCTCTCAACTAGGAGCGGGAGTATGGCCCTGTGGATCAGATAGCCGTACCGTTAACCTTTCGGTTGATTTCGTGGGATTACCACTTAACGAGGGCGGAAAACCAAAGGTTTACACCGCAACCGGGGTCGCAACAATCGACCCCGATACTTTGAACTACAATGCGGGAACTGACTTCTCTAAGTCTTCGTTCGGAACGATTGTCTTTAAGAAAACGTCGCAGCTGACCATCAGCAAAGTACCCGCTACCGATCGCGGTTATGTCTTAGAAGATGGCAAAATCTACCGTGATCACTATGAAAATGATTTAAGCGATGATTCCCGCCAAGGATTCGTATTTGGGTACCGAATTGAAGTTTCCCAACAGAACAATGGTTCCCAAGCAACCGGTCCTAAGAGCGGCGGGATTACAAATACGATTACCGAAGTAGTTGATAAAGATCTTGATCCGCGCCTCTACTTCCGGCGCGTATTTATCACTGATATCAGACCTTCTAACAGCACTGCTTTAACTCCAGCAGACGTTTCGAAACGCTTTGCAGAAGCGAAACTGCACGTCTACGGCGTTACTGCCAACGGCTCTGAAGTGAAGCTTACAAATGCTCCAATGCAAGAAGGCTCGGAAAATTCCCACGGGGTCTTCATTAACGATAAGACTCGTAAATATGAAAAACTGATTTTCCGGTTTGATAACCCATTATTGATGGACAATATGTGGTTCCGTCTGCACGTCGATGTGGCTCCTTTGCCAGCAGAAATTGAGAAGTGGGCAAACGGAGAGTACTCAGCTGTAAACCGCCAAACATACGACAACCAAACTGAGCTGAAGTACCTTGGTCCAGATGCAGATGTCTCTAAACCGCTGACTTTAGAAGAGCAGAATAAGCGCAATAACAGCGTGGTAATTCAAGGGATCACCCCAGTCATCGGGGCTACCTTGGAACAGAATACTCGCATGTTGTACCAAAACTGTGAACAGGAACTTATTGACCAAAAGCTTGATCCAACTGCACTGACACCAAATAACTGTAGACGAGTCAAGACTTACACCGCTGAAACCGTCCCATACTCAGTTTGGGGACCTTATCGCGGACCATTGCAGAACTTTAAGCACGTCTTCATTCTGCCCCCTGGTGTGAACTACGTAAGCACCAACAGAGTAACTACAAAATACAGCCAAGGGTTAAATCCGGACTTTGCTCCAAAGGTAGTGCCGAACTTCAACAACTCAGGTAAAACTGCGGTGATTTATGAATACGGCGACGTAAGCAGGGACCAAAACGGCAACCTGCGAATTACTACCGGGATTAACTTAGACACCACCCTTAGCGTAGACCCCGGGCAAAACCCGATTTCCTTCTATGCTGTGTGGGACAACATGGATAAGGTAAAACCATACCAGTATACGGTTGAAGCAGATACTTTCGATATCAACCGCAATGGTGATACCACTGAGAAAATTCCCCATCGCAGAGTTGTCACAGAGATCATTCCTCCCCAAGAACTGGTGGTAAGGAACAATATCTCTTTGGATGCAAATAACTGGTTCATTACTGCTCCAGCCCAAGACTTGGGAAGTACGCTTTACTACCGAACTGAAGCACGTAACGCTAGTTATACGGATTTGCAGGGGATTACTTTGCTGGGCACCTTCCCTCAGGCAAATGACCACCGCATTGTGGCAAATAAAGATGGACAATACTTGCCTCGCCCCTGGACTTACCTAAATCCAGCCGGAGAGACCGAGAACCGCTTCCACTCTAGCTATGAGACTTTGCTCAGCGGCCCAGTAGTATCGGTAACCGCTATCAAGAATAGGGTAGAGAGCGACGCGACCAATCGCGTGGATATCTTCTATTCCAAGGTCCCGCAAGGAGATCGCCTGCAGGATGTCCGCGACGGCGTCTGGCTACGTGCAGATGAAGTCACCAACTGGAATGAAATCCGGAACTTCAAGCTGGTTTTCAAAGACAACTCAGCACTAGCAGCCGGCGAAGCAATTCAGATTGTCACCAAGCATCAGATTCCTTTCAACGAAAAAACTAAGGAACTACCGGCTGCATACAAGGCGGTACATTCTGCTGCCAGCTCTATAGATGCCCTTACCTACCTGGAAGCAAATGAAGTAATTTCGGAAATCATCAACTACCGTGTCAAAGGAAATTACTTCCGCGACCTGGATCATAACGGATCTGGGAGTACTTCTGAAGGAGGCGTAGCAGGACGCAAAGTTATTCTGGTAGATGCCACTACCGGGAAAGTTGCTACCCACCCAGATGGCACTGAAGTAAGCACAGTAACTGACAATTTCGGTAACTACGAGCTTCCGGTTTACACTCGCGGAAACTACCGCATCCAGTTCGTTAAGGAAGCCTCGGAAACCTACACGGTAGTGCCGTCACAGGACGTGGCTTTGGCTAACCACGTTGAAAAGTGTCGCGGTGACATTCAAGGTGAGGCTACACCACTTGCAACAGCTGAAGCCACGAACTGCGCCGAAGCAGGGGCGAAGACTAACCAAATCGGTTACTCGAAAGCATTCGCACTAACCCCAGCTACGCCAGAAGCCACCATTAACGCAGGTGTTAAAGCAACCAAACGCGATGTAATCATCAAGAAGGTTGACCAAGACGGAAACTTGCTCAATGGCATTAACTTCACCCTTACCTGGGTGGAACCTCTGCCAGGAATCGATGCTCCGGACCCACTGCCAGCACCACGCACCGCAGTTACCGGAGAAAAAGCAGATACGGATAAAACTACGGACGCCACGGCAACCGGCTATGCAACTTTTAGGGACGTGCCGTTTGGTAAGTACACGCTAACCGAAACAAACGTTCCCGCTGGCGTCCAAGGTCTAACAGCTCCGAAAGAAATCATTGTCAGCAGCGCGCCCCTAGCAGTTGATACTGCTGGGCAGGCGCAGCCAGCCATCGAAATCCAAAATACGGTTGTGAAAGCAACCGTAAAGGTAAAGAAGGTCGATGCAGACAACCCTAATACGACCCTTTCCGGAGCAGTATTTGCTCTGGTAAGTAAAACTAATCCAACTATCAAATACGAATCCAACCCCACTGGACCTGATGGAATCGCCACCTTTAACAACGTTATTTACGGCGACTACACCCTCAGTGAAAAGACCGCTCCGGCACACTACCAAAAATCAACTCAGACGGTAGACGTGGAAGTTCGCGACCACGGACACGAATACGTCCTGGAAGATTATGAAAACACTATCTTCAAAGGTAGTGTGCAGTTGAAGAAGGTGGATGCGGATACGCAGGCTCCGGTAGGTGGAGTGGTTTTTGAGCTGCACCGAGTGGTGGGCGGAGTAAAGCAGGATGCTGTTTTTGCTACGCAGACTACTGATCCGGCGGGTCTGGCTACTTTCTCAGGGGTGCCTTTTGGGGCTTATAAGTTGGTTGAGAAGGCTCCGGCTACCGGTTACTTGCCGTTGGGTAGGGAACTGGATGTGAATATTGATACGGATGGTCAGGTAGTTGATTTTGTGACTGAGCCGTTGACGAACACTATTAAGAAGTCCACGGTGACTTTGGTGAAGGTCGATAAGGAGCAGCCCACTAAGAAACTAACTGGCGTAACCTTCAAGCTCTACTCAAAGACAGCACAGGGTGTAGCTGCCGACCCAGTAGATACAGCCGTAACTAACGGTGACGGCGTTGCTACTTTTAACAATGTTCGCTTCGGAACCTACGTGGTGCGGGAAACTGCCACGCTTCCCGGATACGTGCTTGATACCACCGACCGGGAGGTACAGGTAACTGAAGATAAGCAGACTGTTACCGTCGGGAACATTCCCAACCAGTTCATTAACGGTTCTGTAATCGTTAAGAAGACAGACGATGACAATCCTGGCACACCGCTGGATGGGGTAGTATTTGCACTTTACGAAAAGACTGCTGCCGGAGTGGCTCCTAACCCAACTTTGGTAGCCACCACGGAACCAGATGGCATTGCCACTTTCGAGAAGGTACCGTTTGGCACCTACGAATTACGCGAAAAAGAAACTATCGCAGGTCATATCCTAAATACGGCAGATAAGCGCGAGATCGTGATTGATCAAGCCGGCGAGGTTAACGACCTAACTGATACTCCGTTTGTAAATCAGCGGATTCGCGGTGACGTAGTTGTTATGAAGCAGGACGAGAGCGGAAACCCACTTCCGGGCGTAACCTTCAGCCTCTTTAGCAATATGGATGGCTTCGCCGTAGAACCAGCTGCCTACACTGCCGTAACCGGACCAGATGGTAGGGCAACTTTCAAGCGGGTACTGTACGGCTCCTACTTCTTGATGGAAACCACTCCAAAGGAAGGGTACAACCCCTCGGCTGAAGTAGGCGGACGAGAAATCGCAGTGTTAAATGAAGGAGAAGTAGTATCTGCGGGTGCTCCATTCGTAAACAGCGTTATCACTGGCACGGTGAAGGTCACTAAGGTAGACGCGGATACACCTACCGTCCTTTTGGCGGGCGTAGAATTTGGCCTTTACAAAAAGGGCGCAGACGGTTCTTATCCGACCACGCCTAACTACACCGCCCTCACCCAGGTAGACGGTGTCGCAACTTTCACCGGCGTAGCCTACGGCGAATACCAACTGCGTGAAATCACGCCGCTACTTAACTACCTGCCAACTGCCCAAACGCAGCAGGCGGTAATCTCTGAGCAAGACCAAGAAGTTGTCCTCACCACCGTCACCAACACTCTCAAAAAGGGTAGTGTGCAGTTGAAGAAGGTGGATGCGGATACGCAGGCTCCGGTAGGTGGAGTGGTTTTTGAGCTGCACCGAGTGGTGGGCGGAGTAAAGCAGGATGCTGTTTTTGCTACGCAGACTACTGATCCGGCGGGTCTGGCTACTTTCTCAGGGGTGCCTTTTGGGGCTTATAAGTTGGTTGAGAAGGCTCCGGCTACCGGTTACTTGCCGTTGGGTAGGGAACTGGATGTGAATATTGATACGGATGGTCAGGTAGTTGATTTTGTGACTGAGCCGTTGACGAACACTATTAAGAAGTCCACGGTGACTTTGGTGAAAGTCGATAAGGATCAGCCCACTAAGAAACTGCGTGGCGTTACTTTTGCACTATTTGCGAAGAGCCAAGACTCGGTAGCCAGCGCGCCAACTGCCACTACGCAAACCGACGCCAACGGCGTTGCTACTTTCAACAATGTTCGCTTCGGAACCTACGTGGTGCGGGAAACTGCTACGCTTCCTGGATACGTGCTTGATACCACCGACCGGGAAGTAAACGTTACGGAAAATGGCGCCACGATTGAACTGGGCGAAGTACAAAACCAGTTCATTAACGGCTCTATCACCGTAAAGAAGGTGGATGACAGCACGCCTGCGAAGCCATTGGAAGGCGTAGTCTTCGGACTGTACGCCAAGGTCAATGGCACGGTAGCAGCCGACCCAGCTTTTGAAGCGACTACTAATGAAAACGGCATTGCCTCGTTTGTGAAGGTACCGTTTGGCACCTATGAGTTACGCGAAAAAGCTACCGTTGCGGGTCATAACCTGAATACGGCAGATAAGCGCGAGATCGTGATTGATCAAGCCGGTGAAGCCAATGACCTAACTGGCAACGCTTTTGTGAATACCCGGATTCGTGGCAACGTGGAAGTTGAAAAGCAAGATACTAAGGGAACTGCATTGGCAGGAGTAACCTTTAGCCTCTTTGCAAAGGCAGCCGACGGCACGGTAGCTAACCAAGCGGCCTACACTGCCACAACGGGAACTGACGGGAAAGCAACCTTTACTAACGTCCTTTATGGCACTTATGTCCTGAAGGAAACTACTCCGAAGGAAGGCTTTAACCCGTCTGCAGAAACAGCTGGTCGTGAAGTTACGGTAGCCATCGACAAGCAGGTAGTTACTGCCGGCGAACCATTCGTCAACAAGGTAATTACCGGCACCGTAAAGGTCACTAAGGTAGATGCTGATACTCCACTAATGCTTTTGGCAGGAGTAGAGTTTGGCCTCTTCAAACAGGACGCTGATGGCACCTACTTGCCAGCAGCAACCTATACCGCTACCACCGGTGTTGACGGCGTAGCAACGTTTACTGACGTAGAGTACGGCCAGTACCAGCTACGCGAAATCACGCCGCTGATCAACTACGTTCCGACAACGCTAACCCAGCAGGTAACTATCCGCACTGAAGGCCAGGAAGTTAACCTTGGAACCGTACAAAACACCTTGAAGAAGGGGACGGTGACTCTGCGCAAGGTGGATGCTGACGATCCTACGAAGCCAGTAGCCGGCGCGCAGTTCGTCCTCAAGCAGGGGACGGAAGTTAAGTACCGGGCAACTTCGGATGCGGCTGGGAATGTAACCTTCACGAATGTGGTCTACGGACAGTACGTAGCCGAAGAAGTGGGGGCTCCTGAGAACTACACTTTGAACACTACTTGGAAGGGCGCGGTTAATATTAGCGCTGACAAGCAAACTGTAGATCTGGGAGCAGTTACTAACTTGCTGAAGAAGGGCAGTGTGAAGGTCACTAAGTTCTCGTTGGATGACCGCCAGGGCTTGGCCGGAGCACATTTCGCTTTGCTGCAAGGCGACCAGACGGTGCGCACGGGCGTAACTAACGCAGCCGGCGAGTTGGTCTTCGACAAGGTAGTTTACGGGGAATACCAGTTGGTAGAAACGCAAGCTCCGACTGGGTTTGTCCTGGAAGCTACCCCGATTCCCGTTTCAATTCACGAGGACGGTGTGGAGGTTAACGCAGGGACTGTGAACAACCGGGCGATCCGCGGCTCAGTAACTTTGACGAAGGTAGAAGACAAGACGCAAAAGCCTTTAGCCGGAGTCGAGTTTGAGCTAGTTGATGACGCTGACAAGGTGGTTGCAACGCAGGCAACTGATGACGCGGGTAATCTTACTTTCCGCAATGTACGTTACGGAGACTACACGGTACGTGAAAAGACCCCGCTTACTGGATATGTCGCTCATGGAAAGACCTACCCGGTAAGTGTGCAAGCTGATAAGCAAACGGTGGCTTTGGGGAAGATCGAAAACCGGAAGATTACCAGTGACATTCAGGTAACGAAGGTGGATGCGCAGACGCAGCAGCCACTGGCGGGAGTTGTCTTCGGGCTCTTCCCAGCAACAGATTCCTTCACCCAAGCGGTACCAGGTGAGGCAGTTGAACTGACCAGTTACCCAGCGGGATTTGATTTACCTGATGTCCCTGCTTTCCAGGTAGAAACTGATGAAAACGGGGTTGCCCAGTTCACTGGCATTGAATACGGTAAGTGGATTGTAGTCGAGTTGAAGCCAATCACCGGCTACAACCCCAGCACGGAAACCTTTGGTCGCCTGGTGTCTGTAGAAAAGGATGGGGAAGTCATTAAGGTGGCAAAACCATTCCAGAATCGATTGATCCACGGAGACATCAAACTGCTGAAGCTGACTGACTCTGGAAAACCATTGGCAGGTGCTAAGTTCGCGCTGCTTAATGAAGCTGGGGAAGTGCTTCGTGAAGCAACTTCTGATGCTAAGGGTGAAGTTTGGTTCAAGGAAGTTGCTTTTGGCAGCTATCAGGTGAAGGAAGTAGCTTCTCCGGCTGGATTTACCATGTCTAATCAGGTTCTGTCTGCGCAGATTAGTGAAGAAGCTCAGGTTGTAGACCTTGGCAAGGTGGTTAACCACCAGATTCCGAAGACTCCGAAACTTCCTAAGACCGGTGTATCTGCCGGGCTTTTAGGTGGTTTTGCAGCTGGTTTCTTCGCCCTGGGGGTAGTCTTAGTGCGTCGCAAACGTAGTAAGTTACAGTAAAGGTAAATAGCTGAAATCGCGCGGGAAAGCACTTTCCCGCGCGATTTCTTTTCTCCTACGGGCTTACTGGTCTTGTAGATTTTTGGTTACACCGGTTCGCTGCCGCGCAGCTTCTTTACGTAAAATCTTAAACTCGTATCAAAAACCGATTCTGATACGAGTTATCACCTAAATCCGGTGCGAAATAAGGATAACTCGTATCAAAATCCAAAACTGATACGAGTTAGCACCTGAAACCGGTGAAAAATGAGGATAACTCGTATCAAAAATCGATTCTGATACGAGTTTCAAAGACCTTGCTGGCCTGTGCGGAACTTCCGCAGGCAACCAGCTTCCACGCATTTAAAACCGATTACGGATATGAACGCCCTAAACTATACGTATTTCGCACTAAACACCCTGAATACACTTGAATTACCTGTATGACCGGGCAGAAACACACGTACGTTGATTCTGGCAGCAGAAGCAACCACGAAAACGCAATAGCCAGAAGCATCGACGTTCACAAGCACAGCCAATAAAATAACTGCTCCTGGAAAATACCAGCAAACGCCGGATATTTCCAGGAGCAGTTATTTAACTAAACTCGGAAAAGCTCAGCAACAGTTAGCTCAGATTCCCAAAGCCGCAGCCATATCAGCCTTAATCAAGTCCAAACGAGCTGCCGCAGCCGCGCGAATTTCACGCATATCGGCGCCCTCGGGAACTGGAATAACGGTCTCAAGGTAGCACTTCAACTTCGGTTCGGTACCCGATGGGCGAGCAATTACTCGGTCACCAGCTGCCGTGCGGAAAACCAAACCATCAGTAGGTGGCAACTGCTCAGAACCCTCTGCCAAGTCCACTACGGAAGAAACTGGTTCACCAGCCAAAGAAGTAACCGAACCTGCACGCAGATTTGCCATACCCTGCTTAATCAAGGAAAGGTCAGCAACGCGAATCGACAGTGGCGCAGTAGCGTACAGTCCGTGACGGCGAGCCAAATCATCCAACGCATCTTGTAAGGAAGAACCAGCAGCCTTACGCTGCGCAGCCATCGTAGCCAAACGCAAACAGGCAGAAATACCATCCTTATCGCGCACGAACTGTGGATCAACGCAGTAACCCAAAGCCTCTTCGTAACCGAAAACCAGACCCTCCACACGGGAAATCCACTTGAAACCAGTCAAAGTCGCGCGGTAAGAGACACCGTGGTGCGCAGCAATTTGCTCAAGAAGTTGCGAAGAGACAATCGAGTTAGCCAAAACGGCAGACTTATCGCCAGTATGCATCGCCGCAGTCTGCTCGCCCAGCAACGAACCCACTTCGTCACCGGTCAGCTGGCGCCAACCAGTTGCCGAAGAAGCATCGCGAATCGCCGCCGAACAACGGTCAGCATCAGGGTCATTTGCCAAAATAATGTCAGCATCAACTTCAGAAGCCAACTTGTAGGAAAGATCCAACGCCCCGGGTTCTTCCGGGTTAGGGAAAGTAACCGTAGGGAAATCAGGATCAGGATCATGCTGCTCAGCAACAACGTGAACATCGTTGAAACCAGCCAAGTTCAACGCGCGCAGACAGGTTTCACCGCCCACCCCATGCATGGAAGTAAGCACAATGCGCAGGTCCTTAGCTTCCAGAGAAACAAGGGAAGTGACCCGCTCTAAGTAGGCATTAACCAGTTCGTCGCCCAGAATCTCCCAACCGGATTCAGCACGAGCAACTGAAGCAACAGAAGGTACCGCCTTGATCTCAGCGAAAATCTCTTTATCCGCTGGAGGAACAATCTGAGCGCCCTGACCGGAATCAGAAACAGCGCGGCCACCCAGGTAAACCTTGTAACCGTTATCGCGTGGCGGGTTGTGAGAAGCAGTTACCACTACCGCAGCATCGGCGTTCAGGTGACGCAGGGCAAAAGCAGTTACTGGAGTAGGCAGTTCGCGGTTAAACAAAGAAGCTCGACCACCAGCAGCCACAGCAATCGCAGCCGTATCCTGAGCGAACTGCTTAGAACCGTAGCGCGCATCGTGACCTACTACCAAGTGGAAATCGTCACCCACAGTCTTACGCAGGTAAGAAACTAAGCCAGCGGCAGCGCGAATCACTACCGCACGGTTCATGCGGTTAGGGCCCGCGCCCAGCTCACCGCGCAAACCTGCAGTACCAAACGTCAGCGTGCCGTTAAAACGATCCGCTAAATCAGCTTCAGCAGCTGCATCTCCAGCCTTCGCCGCAGCAACCAAAGAACGCAATTCTTCCTGAGTGGTGGTATCTGGATCGTCGTTAATCCATTCTTCAACCAATTGGTAATCAACCATAGAATTTCCTTCCAAATAAGCAAAGGACTTTACCCCCGCAGAGGAAAGTCCTTCACTACTAATTACAGTTTTGCAATGATCTCAGCCAGCAGCTTAGAGATACGTGGACCAGCATTCTGACCTGCCTCAATTACTTCCTCGTGGGAAAGAGGGTTCTCAGAGATACCAGCAGCTAGGTTCGTCATCAAAGAAATACCTAGGATCTCCATACCAGCTTCACGGGCCGCAATAGCTTCCAAGGTAGTGGACATACCAACTAAATCGGCGCCGAGGATCTTTGCCATCTTCACTTCTGCAGGGGTCTCATAGTGAGGTCCGCGGAACTGTGCGTAAACGCCTTCTGGCAAGGTTGGGTCAACAGTCCGAGCTAAATCACGCAGACGCGCAGAATAAAGATCGGTAAGGTCTACGAAAGTAGCTCCTTCCAGTGGGGAAGCAGCCGTTAGGTTAATGTGGTCGCTAATCAGCACCGGCTGACCTGGAGCCCAAGCAGGGTTCAAGCCACCACAGCCATTAGTGAGGACAACGGTTTTAACCCCACAGGCGGCAGCAGTGCGCATCCCGTGAGCCACCGCGCGCACACCCTTACCTTCGTAAAAGTGAGTGCGAGAGCCCAATACCAGAGCAATCTTCCCGTTAGCCAGGCGAATAGAACGCAAAGTTGCCCCGTGTCCAGCTACAGCTGGAGCGTGGAAACCAGGAATCTCGGAAGCTGGGATTTCAGAAACTACTTCGCCAATCAGCTCAGCAGCCCCACCCCAACCGGAACCTAATACCAGGGCAATATCGTGGCGCTCAATCCCCGAGCGATCACGAATAACAGCGGCAGCTTCTGCCGCCAAATCAAATGGATTTACATCCAAGTTATCGTCGTGGTTCATAGCTAACTATTGTACTCTCTTTGAGCTGAAATAACGATTTTTTATCCCTATGCAAAGCTAGTTAGCCACAATATTCTAGCGGCGCACAGCCACTAGCAAACCATCGCCCACAGGCAAGATCGTGGTCATGAAATCTTCTGATTCAGCCAGTTCCTTACCCAGCTGACGCATCATCACAGTTTCGGATTCCCGACGAGCCGGGTCAGCTACCGTATCATTCCAAAGCGCATGAGCAATGGCTAAAACCCCGCCACGACGCAGCATGCGGGTAGCTTCCTTAACGTAAGCCTGGTAGTAGGCAATATCGGCATCAATAAACACCAGGTCATAAGCTCGCGTAGCCATCCGCGGTAAAACGTCAATCGCTAAGCTAGTGATAATGCGTGTCCGCGGAGGGCGCATTCCCGCCGCCGCAAAAGCTGTTTTAGCAATCCGATGATTTTCCACGTCTTTATCAATCGTGGTGAGCACTGCATCAGAACTCATCCCAGAAAGCAACCAAAGTCCTGAAACCCCGGTTCCCGTACCAATTTCGGCAACTGCTTTCGCTCCGCAGGAAGCAACAATCATACGTAACGCAGCTCCAACACCCGGAGAAATGGTGCCAATTGCTCCGTCGCGCGCATGCTGGCGGGCGGTTTCTAAAACCTCGCCTTCAGGTACGAAATCTTCACAATAGGACCAGCTGAGGGTTTTGTCGTTGCTCATAAGTAGGGTCTTTCCTAGCGGTTTTAGGGATTTTCTTATAGTTTATCGCTTTCCGCTTTTAATTGTGTCAGGGCTGGCACGTACAATGTAAGTATGTCCTTCCCAATTTCTGGTCCCGAATTTCTGGTGTTGTTACTGGTTCTAACCATCATCATCGGACCATCACGCCTGCCTGACGTAGCTCGCTCCATCACCAAATGGATTAAAGCTGCCCGGCTGCAATTAGCCAAGCTAAAAGCAGACCTGAACGAAAGCGGCGACTTGGGATTAACAGATATTGACTTTGCTGCGCTGGATCCACGTAAATACGATCCGCGTCGCTTAGTTAAAGAAGCTGTGCAAGAGGAAATGGACGAATGGAGGGACTTACTTTCCCCATTTGGCTCATCTAAACTGGGTGAGGAAAAAGATGAATCCAGTGGCGCTGAGTCAGTCAGAGACTCTATTATTGGAGTAGCTGAGGAAGCCGCCCACAAAGCAGTGGAAGAAGCCTCTGCGCAAGCTGTTGCGCAGGCTCTGGAAGCAGCAGGTATCGCAACTGGTCAAGCAGGGTCAACTGGGAAACAATCCGGAAACGGTTTAGGCTCCCGGGGGCGTGGAAAGAAAATTGATATGCCTCGGTATGGTGGAATCTACCGGATCCAACCAGTAGTGCGCCCCGCAGCCGGCCCATCTCGCAGAGCTATAAGTAAACGACTTAAGCAAAGTAAGCAAAAAGGAAGGAACTAAGTTATGGCTAAGGACAAAGACTTAGTGTACCCACTGTCTAAAGAGCGTCTCATGCAGCTCTTTGAAGATGAGGGCTTCAAATACTACCAAGACAATGACGGCGACCTGGGAGGCTTTTGGGACTTCAACACCTTCCACTTCATCCTAGTTGGTGAACAGCAGGAACTGCTGCACGTAATGAGCCGCTGGCGCCGCGTCGTTTCCATGAAAGACTTGGACACGATTCGTGCCACCATCAAGTCCTTCAATGCTGAGAAGATCTTCCCAACCTGCTTCTACCGCATTTCTGACGAAGGTCTCATCACCGTACACACGCAGCTGACCTACGACTGGGAACACGGTGTTGCTGATTCCCAGCTGAAGATGCAGCTCCAGTGTGCCGTAACCACCAGCCGCCAGTTCTATGAAGAACTAGAAGCAGCCCTAGACGCGTGAGGAAAAGATAAAAATGGGTGTATTTTCAAAACTATTCGGCTCTGAGGGCGAAGAACAAGAACCACAGCCAAACGCTGGCGACCGTTTCCAACCAGCTCCAGCAGTAGCCGGACAACTGTCCCCACTTACGTTGGAACGCGTCACTGCCTACATGGACAGTGAAGGCTTCAAGTACGGCGTTATCGACGCTGATCCAGAAGAAGGCTACCGCGCCAAGATTGAATCCGGGTGGGATGGGATTCCTTTCCTGTTCAACTTCAATGGCGAGGACGGTGAAATCCTCACTGTATTCTCCCAAAGCCCCGTCGATATTCCGCTTGACGCTGAAGACCAGCTGGACGCTTTCGTTGAGAACTGGCACCGTGAACACTACTTCCCAAAGGTGTACACGCGCCGCGTAGACGCTGACACCGCTTTGCGCGTGTGCTGCGAACACTCAGTTGACTTCGAACCAGGTTGCACCGACAAGCAGCTAGCACTGCAAATTCACTGCGCGATCGCTACCTCTTTGGAAGCTATCAAGGGAGCCTACGGCGAACTGGGTATTTCTTTAGAAGAAGAGGAATAAACTCACGTCGGCTTAGTTGTTAGTCAAACTGCTGAGGGGGATCCAAGTGGGTCCCCCTCAGCAGTGTTTGTGGCCCATGGTGCCAGTGCAGAACAAATGATGAAGCTGTGCGGAATGAAGATGCCGGAGCGCAAACGATAGCTGAAATTTTAAACTCGTATCTAAATCAAAATCTGATACGAGTTATCGTCGTATTTAGGGCAAAAATGAGGATAATTCGTATCAAAATCAAAATCTGATACGAGTTATCGTCGTATTTAAGATGAAAATGAGGATAAGTCGTATCAAAATCAGATTTTGATACGAGTTTCGGATTTTACCCCTTGGGGTAGCTACCAGAACAGCCAACCAGGGTAGAAAGTTCCACACACCTAGCAAAGATCACCACGCACCCAGTAGACAAAAACCTGGCTTTTCGCTGCAAAAGCAGTGAAAAGCCAGGTTTACGTCAGTTTCTAAACTGCCCCTACTTTGGAGTTACCCCCAGCTGGCGCCCGGCTAAACCGCGTGAGTGCTTAGAAAGCTCAGCTGCCAAAGCATTAATAACCTCTGAAGCAGCAGAGTCCTGCAACGCCACTGGTAAGCCGGCATCGCCGCCCTCGCGCAATTGCATATCCAACGGAACCTGCGCCAAAAGCGGTACCTGGTAACCAAGCTGCTCTGAAAGTCGGGAAGCTACCAACTGGCCGCCACCCTCGCCAAAGATACGCAACTGCGACCCGTCCGGCTGTGGCAGGTAAGACATATTCTCCACTACGCCGATTACCCGCTGGCGCGTCTGCCCGGAAATGGAACCAGCTCGTTCCGCAACCTCTGCAGCCGCCAACTGCGGGGTAGTGATAACCAAAATCTCTGCAGACGGAAGCAACTGCGGAATCGAAATTGCCACATCGCCCGTGCCAGGTGGCAAGTCCAGCAACAAAACATCTAAATCGCCCCAGAAAACGTCAGCCAAGAACTGCTGAATCGCCCGGTGTAGCATTGGGCCACGCCAAACTACCGCCTGCCCTTCGGGAACGAACATGCCAATCGACATAACCTTCACGCCATGAGCAACCGGAGGAATAATCATCCCATCCAAAACAGTTGGCTCATGTTCCACACCCATTATGCGCGGAATTGAGAAGCCGTAAATGTCCGCGTCAACTACGCCAACTTTCAACCCCTGCTTAGCTAAAGCACAAGCCAAGTTAGCAGTCATCGAAGACTTACCAACCCCGCCCTTGCCGGAAGTAACTGCGATTACCCGAGTCAGCGAACCAGGCTTAGCAAACGGAATTTCTTTCTCTGCAATCCCGCCATTGAGCTTTTCCCGTAGAGCCTTCTTCTGCTCATCATTCATCGCCCCCATAATGATCGAAACTTGCTCCACGCCCTCAACCTGGCGCAACGCAGCCTCAACCGCAGACTTGATGTGGTTCTTCAGCGGACACCCGGCGGTAGTCAGCAGAATTTCAACTTCAACTAGGGAATCGTGGATTTCTACTTTCGCGACCATATTCAGGTCGGTAATCGGACGGTGGATTTCTGGGTCTTCAACAGTTGCCAGAGCCGCCCAAACATTTTCTTCGGTGATGATACTCATACCTACTATCGTAGACTGTCATGCTGGGTTCGCGCTCGTTCGGGGTAATCTTGAAAGTAGAGTGTCTATAAGTAACTGATGAAATTCAAAGGAAGACCTAGTGGCTATTCCACCGCCGCCAAACACCTCCCCGGCGCACTTCACTGCTATCCCCAAAAGAGCAGCCCTACGTGCAACTGGAACTTCCCAACCCGAACCCAGCAATGAAGGAAAACCAGCCGCCCTGCGCCCCATCCGCGGGCTTGACGGGCTCCGTGCTTTAGCAGCGTTAGCAGTGTTGGCCTACCACCTTTTCCCCGGCTGGGCAGACGGTGGTTTTCTGGGAGTAGACGTATTCTTCGTCCTGTCCGGTTTCCTAATCACCTCACTGTTACTTTCCGAACAGAGCCGCCACGGCAAAGTTAGCCTCAAGCGCTTCTGGGTACGGCGCGTGCGCCGCCTATTCCCAGCAGCTTTCCTAATGGCAATTGTGACCATTATCGTAGCCGGTCTGATGAATATGGACCTGCTGGCAGGCATAGTGCCGCAGTTCCTGGGCGTAGTGACCTTCTCATACAACTGGGTAGAAATCTACCAAGGCGCCTCTTACTTTGATGCCGCCAGCCCCCACCTGTGGACGAACGTCTGGTCTTTAGCTGTTGAACAGCAGTTCTATCTAATCTGGCCCTTGATCACGCTACTAATTATGCGTTTAAACCGGCGTTTCCAATGGGGAATTCCATTCCTGCTGGCGCTGATTTCCGCCGGTTTAATGGCCTATTACATTTCCGACGCCACCGACTACACCCGCGCCTACCAAGGCACTGACTCACACGCTTTTGGCCTCATGTTCGGCGCCACTTTAGCCTTCATGGCCAAGGGGCCACTGGTTGAACAAGCCCCGGCGGGCACCATCAGCCGCTGGCTACGTGGTACTTTAGCCTGGGTGGGGCTGGGCGTAATGATTGCCGGATTCTATTTCATCCCCGACAACCAGCCCTGGGTTTACCCCGCAGGTACGCTTATCTCAGTGGCAGCAACGCTGGCGGTAATCCAAGGATTCCTACCCGAAGTTGATGCGGCTTCCGCCCCTGGAAAACTACTGGCATCGATACTTTCTTTAGCACCGCTACGCTGGCTGGGAGAACGCTCCTACGGCATCTACCTATGGCACTGGCCCATTTGGGTCATTATGGTGACGCAGTTCCCCCGTCTGGGAGCCTACCTGGTGGGAGCCATTGTACTGGTACTGTCTATCGTCATTGCTGCCATTTCCTACACTCTGGTTGAAGAACCAATGCGACGCCACGGGATTGGAACTACCATCCGCCGCTGGTTGGGCGACCCCGCAGCCCTGGTCACTCCCGGCGGTAAAGAAGCCTACCAGGGGAAGCCTTTTAGCTTCTGGAAAGCTCTGGCTCCGGCTTTGGCAATGATCGTGATTGCCGGCTCGGTAATGGGATTATTGCTCTCAGCCCCAGAAAAATCTTCCGCCCAGCGCGTAGTTGAAGCCGGACAGCAAAATAAGCAAGCAACTAAGCCTTTCACACTGCTTAGAGAAGACGCTAAGCCGCCGGTTTACATTCCGCTGCCACAGTGGCAGGAACTGGAACCAATCGAGATTATCGGAGAAAACATTTACGTACTGGGAGACTCAGTTACCGTAGCTTCGACACCATCTTTAGAAACCGCATTCCCGGGCATCATTGTAGACGCGGCCGTATCACGCCACATGTACCAGGCTTCGGACATCATATACCAAGCAGAAGCACAGGGACGCTTGAAGCCCTATGTGGTAGTTGCTTTAGCAACCAACTCTGAGGCTACCCCAGAACAGCTGGAAACGATTTTGAATCAGATTGGCCGCGAACGCCGTTTGATTTTGGTTAACGGCTTTGGTCCTGACCGGATCGCCTGGATCGCACAATCTAACCGAAATATTCAAGAGTTCGCTGCAAAGAACCCCAGCCGCGTGCGAATCGCTGACTGGTCGCAGGCGATTTCAGGTCACACCGACTACTTAGCTTCTGACTTTATCCACCCAGGACCAGCCGGGGGTGACATCTTCGCAAAGGTAGTCCGCGAAGCCATGGAATCATTCAACAAATAAGCTCCGTGAGAAGCTTTCAAATAGTGACAGCTAAAAGATCCCCGCGCAGCGACTCGCTGCCCGGGGATCTTTTGTATTTAAAATACAGTTTCGCGTAACGCCCTAGCGCGGGGAATCTTCCGAATCTTCTGCCGCGGGCTCTTGCGCTGCCTGAATCTCTTCTAATAGGGCCCGCAGTTCACTGCGCAGCTCAGAACGAACGAAGTCGCGAGTAGCTACTTCAGAAATAGACAGACGCAAGCTGGCAATCTCACGCAAAAGATACTCAGTGTCAGAGAGATTGCGTTCAGCGCGTTTGCGGTCTTGTTCTGCGGTTACGCGGTCACGGTCATCTTGGCGGTTTTGTGCCAGCAAGATTAGTGGAGCCGCATAGGACGCCTGCAAAGACAACATCAGAGTCAGTACGGTAAAGCCCAGCTCTGCCTTATCGAACTGTAGCTGTGAAGGAGCGTAAGTATTCCAAAGCAGCCAAAAGGCGACGAATAACGACAGGTAAACCAAAAACTGCGGGGTACCGGAAAAACGCGCAATTTTTTCAGCCGCAATACCCACGCCTTCAGATTCCAAGTTAATGCGGGGAATCCACTTGCGGCGCCGATCTTTAGGAGTATCAATCCGATCGCGAGATTTCAGGGAGTCATGGCGCTCAGACATCGTAGCGTTCCTCCATCTCTGCGTCAGTTACTTCATCAGCCTGATCACGCCAGTCATCAGGCAGCAAGTGGTCCAAAACGTCGTCCACCGAAACGGCGCCAAGCAGACATTCGTCTTCGTTCACTACCGGCAGGGCCGTGAGGTTATAGGTCGCCAGCAGACGGGTTACCGTCGCAATCGACATTTCCGGAGTGACTTCTTCAACGTCAGTATCGACAATGGAACCAAGTAGAGTCTGCGGTGGTTCGCGCAGAGCCCGCTGCGTGTGGACAACCCCAATTAGACGTCCGGTAGGGGTCTGGTGGGGTGGACGCACGATAAAAGTCATGGCGGCCAAAGCCGGCGGAATATCTTCTCTACGTACGGAAGCTAATAGTTGCGCTACCGTGTCGTCGGGGCCAAGAATTACTGGTTCAGTAGTCATCAAACCACCGGCAGAGTAATCTTCGTAGCTCATCAAACGACGCACGTCAGCGGCTTCTTCTTTTTCCATCAGGCTGAGCAGCTCGTCAGCAGTTTCAGGCTGCATCTCACCGATCAAGTCAGCTGCGTCGTCTGGTTGCATCAGTTCCAAAACGTCTGCCGCACGGGTATTTTCCAAAGACTCCAAAATCGACACAGAGTGGGTTTCCCCAAGTTCTTCCAACACGTCTGCCAGACGTTCGTCAGCTAACTGGCTAGCAACTTCTAACATACGGTCATCAGGCAGGTTGTGCAGGTAGTCTGCTAAGTCCGCGGGTTTCATTTCTTCCGTGTTAGCGATTAGGGAAGTGGCATCTTGGGTACCCAACTGCACGGAAATATTAGAAACATCGGCGACTTTAACTTTGAGGGTTTCCCCGGCGCGGCGGAAGCCCAGGGCGTTGCGGCGTTCTCTTTCTACGAAAAGGCCACTAACTTTCCACTCGTTCGAGTTCATCTTCTCAATTTCAACGTCGCGAATATAGACGTTGCCGCTTCCGTCGCGCATAGTCACCAGGCGGTCCAAAAGCTGGGTTACCAGCAGGGTTTCAACCGCCCGCTGTTTGAAACGGCGCATATTGAGCACGCCGGTGGTAATAATCGCCCCGACTTTTACGGAAGTGATGCGTGAGAAAGGTACGAAAATGAGGTGCCGTGAACTAACTTCGACGACTAAACCTACTACCTGGGGTTTTCCACTGGTGCCGATTATGGCAACTACGTCGTAGGCGCGCCCTACGCGGTCACCTACGGGGTCGAAAACGTCGGTGCCGGCGATGCGCCCTACGAAAGCGCGGGTAGGGCTAGTGGTAGAGGTCTTTTTTCCATTCATCACTCTTTAAGAGTAGCGCGTGCAGGCGGATTTTTAACAGCCGAAAAATGAAAAATATTATGTGTTTAACGCTTGGATTATGCGTTTGGCGGATATTTTATCGACATTTGTAATAATTTATGCTGATAGCGTTAATCCTGCGGTTAAGTGGGCAAAAGCTAAGGTTTTCTGGAAGCATAGGAATATGAACTGGGATATTGATTCTTTTGCGAAGCAAGGCACTGACAATTTAGAAGTTACCGGCACTGAAGTGGCTGTCTTCCGCTCGGCGCAGTACGCGCAGGCGGCGATTCGCAGTGCTTCTGCTGCCGGAGCTGACCTGCGGGGTTTGAAAGTGGTGGGTTCTGACCTACGCTCGGTCCTTTATATCGAAGGGCGGGTGACGACTTTTAAGCATCTGCTTTCGGGCTTAATGTCGGGTCTGTGGATTTCACTGCTGGTTGCGTTTGGTTATGCGGTGCTGTGGACGCAGGTTAGTGTGTTGGTGTTGGGTTTGATTTTAGCTGCCGGGATTTTTGGGGGCTTAACGTTCGCGTCATTGGGGCTGGTAACGGGTTCGGCGGCGCATCGTTTTATGACGCAAAAAGGGTTGGTAGCTTCGCGCTATGCGATTGTGGCTGATCGAGATGCGCAGAAGT
Source organism: Actinomycetaceae bacterium (assembly GCA_030532515.1). Taxonomy (GTDB): domain Bacteria; phylum Actinomycetota; class Actinomycetes; order Actinomycetales; family Actinomycetaceae; genus Gleimia. The sequence goes on along the minus strand of JAUNKY010000003.1, from coordinate 27,198 downwards.
TCATTCAGTTTTTCGCTTCTACGCCGGGGAATTTGCTGCGTCCGGAAACGGCTTTGCAACAGTTGGCAGTGACCCAGCCAGTTGTAGATTCCGAGGGCGCCGGTGCTGACTCTATTTCGGAAACGAAGCCTGTCGCTGAAGCTAAACCGCAGAGCGCGGTTGAGTTAGCGCCTCCGCAGTATGGGGTGCGGTTGCCGGCGCCAGAACAAACGTCAGCTGGGTCAGAGCAAATGTCAGCTGGACCAGAGCAAACGCCAGCTGCTTCTGAAGAATCACAGTAGAGGTAAAACTACAGTAAGTTTTGCATAAAGCTAGTGGCGCACCGGAAAATACTTTCCGGTGCGCCACTAAGTTTAGATAGCTAGTTAATGAAAACTAGTTTTGAATCCGAGCCATCCAAGCTTCTACCGCTTCAATCGTGCGTGGAATATCTTCGGAAATGCGGGTGACTGAACCGTCCGCATTTACGATGATGTCATCTTCAATACGCACGCCGATACCGCGGAATTCTGCTGGCACCGCCAAATCGTCCGCGCGGAAGTACAGGCCCGGTTCAATCGTGAAGCACATCCCAGGTTCCAACACCGCATCCAGGTACATTTCGCGACGCGCCTGCGCACAGTCATGTACATCCAGACCCAGGTGGTGGCTGGTACCGTGTGGCATCCAGCGACGGTGCTGCTGGCCGGTAGGAAGCAAGGATTCTTCCTTAGAAACGGGGAGGATACCCCATTCTTCCAAACGTCCCGCAATCACTTCCATGGCAGCTTCGTGAACTTCTCGGAACTTACATCCTGGACGGTTAGCAGCTTCCAAAGCAGCCTCACAGGCATCCAACACTGCCTGGTAGATCTTCGCCTGAACTTCAGTGAACTTTCCGTTAACTGGCAGCGTCCGGGTGATATCGGCAGTGTAGAGGGAATCTACTTCTACACCGGCGTCAACCAAAATCAGGTCGCCTTCATTAACCGGACCATTGTTGTTAATCCAGTGCAGGGTGTTTGCGTGGTTACCGGAAGCAGCGATGGTGTCGTAGCCCAGGCCGTTGCCTTCTTCACGGGCACGCGCCCCAAAGGCACCTTCCACCACGCGTTCTCCGCGCCAGTGGTTGATAGCGCGAGGCAGTTCCTTGATAATCTGGTCAAAACCAGCGTGCGTAGCCTGTACGGCTAATTCCATCTGCTTAACTTCAAAAGCGTCTTTACACAGGCGGATTTCAGAGAAGTGTTCCAGTAAAGTATCGTCGTCAGCTACTGGACGGGCCTGACCTGCGTCCTCGCGCAACTTATCTACCAAAGCGGTAATCGCCGGGTCTGCTTCGCGAAGCACGCGCAGGGGAGCGGCATCTGCAACCAGACGTGCTTCCAAAGTATCAATATGCGCGCACTTTAAACCGGTGAAAACTTCCATTTCTTCCAAGGAAAGGCGTGCCCCCACCCAGAACTCTCCGTAGCGGGCGTCGGCGTAAAACTCTTCAGAATCGCGGGGTGCGCGAGGCTTGAAGAAGAACACCGCTTCGTGACCGCCCTCGGAAAGCGGATCGAAAACCAAAACCGCGTCAGGCTCCAGTTCTGCTCCCAAACCGGTCAGGTGGGCAAAAGCAGAGTGCGCGCGGAAACGGTAATCGCAGTCGTTGTTGCGGACCTTTAGCGGACCAGCTGGAACGACCAGGCGTTCGCCGGGGAACGGCTTAACTGCCTGCAGGTGGCGAGCTGGCAGATAGTCAGCTACTTCTTGGCGCTGCGGGCCAGCGGGGCGCTCACCCCAGTTAGAACCAATAAAAGTCTTAAAAGCAGTTGAATCAGGGCGGTGAGAACGGTTTGAACCGCGGCTATCTAAAGCCTGTTCTTTTTCATTATTCGTTTCTGTCATAGTTATATTGTGCTATTTTTTAGCCGAAAGCACACCCGTAGCCATAAGGTGAACAGAAAATGCTGAAATTTGATCTGCATACGCATTCAAACCATTCCGATGGAACTGAGGCTCCTGCCCAGGTGATGCGGCAAGCCCAAAAAGCCGGTTTAGACATCATTGCCTTAACTGACCATGACGTTACCAGCGGCTGGGAAGAAGCCGCGGCAATGGTGCAAGAAACCCAGGTGGGCCTGGTGCGCGGTATGGAAATATCCTGCGCCTGGCAAGGCATCACCGTCCACCTGCTTTCCTACCTGCATAACCCAGAAAACCCTGACTTAGCGCAGGCGCATGCGCGTACCCTTAGTTCGCGGCAGGGGCGCGCCCAAGAAATGGTGGCGCGGTTAAGCGAAGACTATCCGCTTAGCTGGGAAGACGTGTTAGCGCAGGCACCGCAGGCTAATGGGAGTTTAGCTGCGGATGCGCCGCTGGCCGCCAGTGGTCCGATTGGACGGCCACATATTGCAGACGCTTTGGTTGAAAAAGGATGTTTCCCAGACCGCTCTGCCTGCTTTGATACGGTTTTGCACCCGCGTAGTCGCTACTATGTGAAACACTGGTCACTTGATCCGGTAGAAGCGGTAGAGCTGGTGCGTGCCGCCGGGGGAGTCCCCGTTATGGCTCACCCGCGAGCGCGAATGCGTCAAAAACTGCTTCCTACCCGCGTTATTATCGAAATGGCGAAGCATGGTTTGGCAGGTTTAGAAGTTTTCCATAGAGATAATTCGGCTGCGGATAGAGATTTTCTAATAGAACTGGCCAGCGCCTATCAACTATTGATTACGGGCTCTTCCGATTACCATGGAACAGGGAAACCTAATCAGTTAGGTGAACACCTAACTAAACCGTCCGTCTTAGAGAAAATCGCCCAACAGGGTGAGTTAGAGGTACTGCTTCCATGAGTGCGTGGTTTGATTTCGCAACATTCTTGTCTTTGTTCACGATCCTCTTCGTGATTATGGATCCACCGGGAAATATCCCTGTATTCCTGGCGCTGACTAATAAGGCGGGAAATAAGGCGCAGAAGAAAGCCGCTTTGCACGCGACACTTACCTCTTTCTTTGTTATCGTCTGCTTCGCCCTGTTCGGTCACTACATTCTGGGGTTACTGCAGATTTCTGTGGAAGCGCTTCGTCTTTCCGGCGGTGTGCTGCTGTTCTTAGTAGCAATGGAACTGCTTACGGGCAAGGACCAGCAAGAGCCAGATGCAACCGGGGACTACTCGGTTAACGTGGCTTTGGTACCTTTGGGAACGCCACTTTTGGCTGGTCCGGGTACGATTGTGGCTGTGATGGTGGCGGTTTCTAATGCTTACGGTAACTTTGCTGCCACTACTGCGGTAGCAGCCGCGGTGGTTGTCATGCACCTGGTACTGTGGCTGTCGCTGTACTTCGCGGTTGGTTTAGCCGGCGTTTTGGGTGAGGGTGGTACGTTGCTGCTGACTCGTATTGCGGGTCTGCTGTTGGCAGCGATTGCTACCCAGATGATTGCTTCTTCGATCTTTGACTTTATTGCGGCTAATAAGCACGTGATTTTAGGTTAGCGGCCCGGATTCGCATGCCAAACGCCCCATTTCGCACGGGAAAGCGGTTTCCCGTGCGAAATGGGCGGGTTTGCGGGCTGAATTCGCATACGAAAGCCGTTTCCCGTGCGAAAAGGGCGGGATATGGCCTCTAACTTATTCGAAAACCCTTAAAAACAGTGATAACTCGTATCAAAAAAGATTTTGATACGAGTTATCTATAAAAGTGCTGGTAGGTTAATAACTACTGCTCATCTCTGGTGCGACGCACGCGCCGACGCGGACGACGCGCCGCGGCAGTGCCTTCCGCAGACTTGGCTGAACGCCCTCGGGAACTACCTGCACGCCCCCCTGCCTTAGAACCTGCCTTAGAACCTGCCGAAGAACGCTGCCGGGAACGGCCGGCGCTGCGACGCCCCTTCCCAGAAACATCCTCATAAGCCTCTGCAGCCAAACCAGCGCGAGTCCGTTTAGCCCTTGGCAAACGCCCCGAAACCTCTTCAGGAATGTCTAAATCAACGTACAGGTGTGCAGAAGTGTGGTAGGTTTCCAGCGGTTCGGGCACGCCCAAATTCAAAGCCTTGGAAATCAAACCCCAACGCGGCACATCATCCCAGTCAACAAAAGTAACTGCCGTTCCCGAAGCTCCCGCACGACCAGTGCGCCCAATCCGGTGCAGGTAAATCTTTTCATCCTCAGGACACTGGTAGTTGATCACGTGGGTAACATCATCCACGTCAATCCCGCGGGCAGCCACGTCAGTTGCCACTAAAACATCAACTTTGCCACCGCGGAAAGCACGCATCGCCTGCTCACGCGCCCCCTGTCCCAGATCCCCATGCAGGGAAGCCACAGCGAAACCACGAGCGGTTAGATCCTCAGCCAAAGTAGCCGCAGTGCGCTTAGTACGGGTGAAAATCACGGCCAAACCGCGCTCGCGGGCTTGGAGGATCCGGGCAACTACCTCAATCTTATTCAGCGCGTGGCAGCGGTAAATAACCTGCTTAACCGTCTTTACGGTAGCGGAAGAATCATCGGCTTCCTGCGCGCGAATATGGGTAGGCTGTTTCATATAGCGACGTGCCAATGCCACTACTTCGCCAGGCATAGTGGCTGAAAATAGCATCGTTTGGCGAGTTTGGGGAACTCGGGAAAGCAGTACCTCTACGTCTGGGAGGAATCCCAGGTCCAACATTTCATCGGCTTCATCTAAAACAATGGTATTTACGCCGTGCAGTTGCAAGACCTTGCGCTTCAACAGGTCGATCAAACGTCCCGGAGTACCCACTACCACGTCAGTGCCTTTTTCCAACGCCGCAATTTGTGGTTCGAAAGCAGCACCCCCGTAGATTTCTGTGATCCGCGTAGTCAGCCCCTGGGCTGCTACCCGCAGATCTCCTGCCACCTGCTTACAAAGCTCGCGGGTGGGCACAATAATCAGCGCCTGCGGATGACCCGGGTAGGGGACTTCAGTTTCATAGGCGGGGGTCCCGGGACCGGCTACCTTCATTAAAGTTGGCAAACCAAAACCTAAAGTCTTACCGGTACCGGTTTTAGCCTGCCCGATGATATCTCTACCGGCCAAAGCTACCGGCAAAGTCAGCGCCTGAATGGGGAAAGGATGGGTGATTCCCTTTGCTGCTAAAGCTTCACAAATCGGTGCGCTAACTGAGAAGTCAGCGAAAGTCTTCGCCTTTAACTCAGTGGTTGATAGTTTTTCTTCAATGTCTGGGGTCGCATCATTTTGCGACGTTGAGTACTCTACACCCGCCAGGTTTACCACGGCGGCAGAGTACTTTTTGGCTTCATCTGCCATATTTTCTCTTTTCCTTATGCTTCTCAGCTCAATCTTAGGCGATTTTTAGCAGTATCCGCGATTAAAACTCAGGCAAGAAAGAGTCTCACAGACAGAGGCAAAGCTACTTTAGCTGACGGTAAAACCTACTGGACGAGGTTTTTCATCGGTGACCTGCACGTAGCCAATCGCAGTGATCGGAATCAACACCACGTTTCCGTTAGTTTCGGTAAGCTTCAAAGGAACTTTGTAGGTCAGGCAGTTTTCGATTTCCTTGTGCAAGGCGTCCGCAGACATATCCAATTGCAGACGCAGCTCCCGGTTACAACCAATGACCCCAACGGTAACTAACATGATTACTCCCTTTCGAAACGGAACATAACTTCCCTAATTCTAGGTGATAACGCGGTTTTTAGCTAAAGCAAAGATTCTGTCAGTGCTTAGTGTTTTGATAGAAACAGCTTAAAATAAGGCTAGTGAACTTAACCGGTTAAAGTCCGTTGCCAAAGCCGAAACAAATACGCAGACAAGTCAGACAATACGAGGGATGCCATGGAATATCGCCTTAACTTCCAAGCGGGAAAGTTGCCCCTACCCGCCCTCGATCAGGTGCAAACCGAAATCTGCGAAACCATCCTGGAATCGGATACCCACACGGAATCCGGCCCAGCTCACGCCTTAATCTACGGCCGCCCCGGCGCCGGCCGCACCACGTTAGCGATAACCTTAGCGCGCCAACTTTTCGAAGCCACCGAAAAGGAAATCGTTTTCCTAGTCCCCGACCGTTTACGCGTAGACCGCCTACAAAGCACCGTGGAAGCTGCCCTGCCAACGGTTGTGCGTCCGGTGAAAACCCCCATGGCACTGGCCTACCGCTACTTAAACTCCTGGCATATTGAACGCGCCCAGCCGCTGCTTTCTCCGGAATTACTTACCGGCGCCCGCGAAGATAAGGAACTGGCGGAACTACTTGAAAAAACGCAGCTTACCTGGCCCGCAGAAGTTCCCGAAGCCCTGCGTAAAGCCCCCGTTTTCCGCATGGAAATCCGCAACCTTTTCGAACGCGCCAGAGAAATGGGCTTGGCAGGTGAGGATTTAATTTCCCTAGGGCGCCAATACCAGGTCCCCATTTGGGAAAGCGGCGGACAACTGCTGCAACAGTGGGAGCAACTTCCTTTCAGTGCTTCAACTGTTTCTGATCCTGCCTATTACTCGGCCGCCCAAATGCAAGAAGCGGCGGCGCAGGTGATTAAACACTGGGATGCAGAACAAGAAAACGATGGGGTGGAAGCTGATTTCACGCCTCCGCACGCCGTTATCGTCGATGACTTACAAGACTGTACCTTGGCGACGCTGCGGTTTTTAGAAGCCCTGGCAGCTAAAGGTACCCGCATTTTGGCTACCGCTAACCCAGACGTTGCGGTGGCTACCTACCGTGGCGGCGAACCCCACTTAGATGGCCGATTCAGAGAAGCTCTTCACCCGCAGGTTTTCCACTTGGGGCCAACCTACCGGGGAAATCAGCGTAATGCGCAACTGGTAAACGCTTTAGCTGCAAACCTGACGGTAACTGGCGGGGTAGAGCGGCGCAGCTTTGGTTCGGTGGACCCCGATGAGGATATGAGCCGGTTAAAAACCGCGGCCTTTAGCTCAGTTCACCAAGAAAACGCAGCCATTATTAAGACGATTAACCACCATTATCTGCGTAAAGAAACCCCTTTAACTGAGATTGCGGTGGTAGTGCGTAACTCGGCAGACGTAGAAAGAGTGCGCCAAGCACTGGTAAGAGCCGGGATTCCCACTACGGTGAACTCCCGGGCGATTGCCTATGCGCAAGAGCCACTTACCGCCATGCTCCTACTGCTACTAAGTAGTGAAAATACTTTCCAAAAGACCTTGAGCAGCCCCACGGGAGAAACTGTCCTAATCGACCAGGAACTGGAAATGATCGAGCAACTGGTGCGTTCTCCGCTGGTACAGTTCGACCCCCTCACGCTACACCGCGTGGCTGACTTGGTTGGACAGCTAGCACAACGGGAGCTTAACCTCAGAGAACTATTCTCACTGGTTGCTGATTTAATGCAAACTGCAAGCGAAACTACCGCAGCAGAGTTTAAACGCGTGCAAGAAGCCCTCTTAGACCCCGATTACAGCCAGATTCTGACAGCTATTTCTAAAGTGAATCAGCTTTTAAAACTGGGGAAAGAACTGCAAACTAGCGAACCAACTATAGCGCTTTGGAAACTTTGGGAAGCCACGGAACTAGAAGCAAAACTGACAAAAACTGCGCTTTCAGCAGCCCCCGAAGCAGTTAGCGCAGATGACCGTTTAGATGCGGTAATCTCACTTTTCCGCACGGCGGATGTTTGGAACCAACGCCACGTAGGGAAAACGGCACAAGATTTTGCTGATGAACAGTTGGCGCAGAAGCTCCCCTCAGACAACTTGGCAGCGATTGCGCAGCGCCCCGCCGGCGTGGAAGTACTTACGGTCATGCAAGCTGCGGGACGGCAGTGGCCGGTAGTCATCGTAGCCGGAGTACAAGCAGATAAGTGGCCCAACCTGGCGATTAGAAACCGCCTGACGCGTGCCGGAGAAGTCTCTTTCCGCGTCAACCACCCAGAACTTTCCAGCCTTAAACCAGCAGAACTAATCTGGCAGCTGAAAATCCAGGCACGTATTGATGAAATGCGCACTTTCGTTTGCGCTGTGTCAAGAACGCTGCAACACCTTTACGTTTACGCGGTAAGTAACGAAAATGAAGTACCGTCAGTCTTCTTTGAACTGGTAACCGAATTCATTCGCGGCGCGCAATCGGCAGATACCGATTTAGTGCTCACCGGGGCTGACGAGCTGCCCACTTCTGATCTGCGCTCATTAGTAGCAAAACTGCGTAAACTATCCGCCAGCCTGCCACTACACACTGATGCCGCCGAAACTGGGCAAACTGAGCTGACGGAAGTTGCCGAGCGGCTGTTAGCCTTCTTAGCATTACAGGGGGTACGTGTAGCTAACCCTCTCAACTGGACGGGAATCCAGTTGGATAAAATCGAAAATCGGGGAATTTTCGCAAGCGGGAAGCCAGTCCTGTCACCTTCAGCGATTGAAAGCCTTTTGAAATGTCCAGCCCAGTGGTTCTTAGCCCGCCACGGGGGACGCACCAAACCAGGCGGAGCCGCCGGACTGGGTAACTTAGTGCATAAAATCGCTGAAAAATACCCGCACGGGAGTCGCGAAGAACTGTTACATGAGCTGGACCAGCTTTGGGATGACAGCCAGTACAACCGTGATACAGAACTGGGAAAGCGAGCTTTTGAAGATGTCGCCGAAAAACTAGATAAACTCGCTACATATTTCCTACAGCTGGGACCAATCCCCGTGGACGTTGAAAAGCCTTTTAAAGTCGACGTGGGACCGGCTATTATTGCCGGCTTCATTGACCGCGTCGAACACCTGCCTGATGGCATTATCATCTCTGATATCAAAACTGGTGCGGTTCCCAGCAAAAACCACATGGATACCCACAAGCAGTTAGCCTTCTACCAATATGCACTGATGCACCAGGGAGAAAACGTGCTGGGAGCGCGCCTGATTGCGCTTAAAGCAAACCGCCCCGGCGACTACGTGCAGACTTCCATCATGGGAGAAACTGAAAGTGCGCAAGAACTGCGAGAAGCCACCGAAGCAGATTTAGCAGAAGCAGTAAAACGCGCCAACGGGCCATTCTACGAACCGATTATTGGCGAACACTGCGACTACTGTGAAGTTAAAGCCTCGTGCCCCCTGCTGGATGAAGGATTGAGGACCATCGAATGATTCCTAAAAGACAACCGGAAATCACGGCAAACGTCCTGGCCGAATACAGCGAACCGCAGGGCACAAGAATCAACTACCCCACGGTAGAACAAACTCTAGTAATCGAAGGAAGACCAGTTCCCACTTTGGTTATTGCCGGGGCCGGCTCAGGAAAAACGGAAACCATGTCCCAGCGGGTTCTTTACCTGATCGCCAAGTATGGGATGCAGCCCGAACGTATTCTGGGGCTTACTTTCACCCGCAAAGCAGCTGGAGAGTTCGCTTCCCGTCTGCGCAAACGCATCGGAAACTTGGCGCAAAGTGGGCTGCTTCCACACGCCACTAATGACCCGTGGTTCGCAGCCTCAGTAAACGTTTCAACCTACGACTCTTTCGCCGGTAACTTAGTGAAGGAATACGGGGTACTACTGGGATTAGACCCCAACGTAAAACTAATTACCGCCGCCAAAAGCTGGCAGATTATCGACGGGATTTTGGAAACCTACCAACGAAAACTTCCCAAAGATCGCGCCAGTGAAATCCGCAAAGCAGCCCTGTCGCTAGCGAATGAACTCACTAGCCACGGGGTAACTACCGCACAGCTGCAAGCTTTTATCCGACAGACTACCGATTGTTTTGAAAACGTGCCCCTGGCACCGCGTAAACGCACCATTCCGAAAACTATTTTGAGCGCAGCGGAAAAACTCGCAGAAATGGATCTACTGCTACCTTTAATTGATAAGTTTAACCAGTATAAGGAAGCTGAACAGTTACTTGATTTCGCAGACCAAATGGCTTTAGCCCTGCGATTGGTACGCGAATACCCGCATGTAGTTGCCAATGTCCGCGCTGATTACGAGGCCGTTTTACTAGACGAATTCCAAGATACCTCAGTTGCCCAAATGGAACTGCTGGGTACCCTCTTCAAAGACCTGGCAGTTACTGCAGTGGGCGACCCCAATCAGGCGATCTACGGTTGGCGCGGCGCATCCGCAGCTTCCCTGGATCTATTCCTCCCGCGCTTTGCAACAGAAACCCCCGGAGAAACACTCTTCCTCTCAACCGCTTGGCGCAACCAGCCAAAGATTTTGGAAGCTGCCAACCTCATTTCTGCTCCGCTGACAGAAAAAACCTATCCCGGAGTTGACGTCCCCACCTTGCAAGCAGCTCCACATCAAGTACCCGGAAGCGGAGAGGTTAACTACCTGTTCCCCTACACGAATATCGAAGAATACGATTTAGTAGCCCAGCAGGTGAAGAGCTGGAAACTAACCCACGTTGATCCCCAGACAGGAGAAAACCCAGAAACCTATGCGATCTTAGTGCGCTCCCGCGCGCATTTCCTACCACTAATTGAAGCTTTAGAAAGCTACGGTTTAGAAGCTGCGGTAGTGGGCCTGGGAGGTTTAGTAACCCAACCAGCCGTAACCGACTTACGGGCGATTCTCACCGCCTGCGTAGACCCGTTAGACGGTACGGCCGTCATGCGACTTATCACCAACTTAGACCTGCCCGCACGGGACTTGAAACTCCTTTACGCCTGGGCTAAGCACCAGGCAAAAACCCGCAGCCAAGACTTGGCCGAACACACCGAATTTCTACTTGATGCAGTGGATGTACCCCCGGCAGTTGGTTGGAGTAACGATGGTAAAGATGGTTTCACGCAACGCTCTTACCAACAAATCAACCTGCTGCGGAGCCGCCTGGAAGCAGTACGCGCAGTTTTAGACCAGCAGATTCCATACATTATCGCAAAAGCCATTCGCGTCTTTGACCTGGATGTTGAAGTAGCCGCCGACCCGTATGTGAATTTAGCTAACAATGCCTTAGACGCATTCTTAGAAGTTGCCACTGACTTTGCCTCCCAAACTGACTACGCTCGCTTAGATAGTTTCCTGGATTGGATTAACACCACTATTGAAGCTGAGCAGGGGCTAAAAGCCCCCGCAGTAGACGTAGACCCCAGCGTTATTCAGATTATGACCATTCACCAAGCTAAAGGCTTGGAATGGGATCGCGTAGCAGTAGTGGGCTTAACGGAAGGTTCTTTCCCCTCTTACCAGGGAGCACACCATATTCGCACCGGAGGAACGGCAACCTTAGGACCAGAGTTTACCTTTGAAAACCGACCACAAAAAGACTGGGTAGGGAACTATTCCCAACTTCCACACCCGCTAAGGCTGGACTATCAGTTCCCCAGCGGAGAACCAATTCTGCCTGAATTTGTGCCCCTAAACGGCCATGATAGTGATTCGCTGTTGGAATCATTTGAAGAGTATTTCGCAAAACTGGCCGCCTATGGCGAAAAAGAAGAACGCCGCCTAGCCTACGTCGCCTTCACCCGCCCGAAGAAAGAACTCTTACTTTCCGGAGCATGGTACACGATTGGAAAAAAGAGCCTTCAAAAACCTTCCCGCTACCTGCGGGAAATCATCAACAGCGGTTTGGCAAAACCAGCAGAGATGTCTCCGCTAGTTGAAGCCATCGAAATCCTGAAACGGGATATGCAAGTCCAAACCGGCGCCCTCGAAGAAGAAAAACCGTTACAAATCGTCTTTGGAAACGAACGAGTCGTCTGGAACGAACCAAATATCCCGGTAGAATCCTTCGTGTTCGCCAGCCAGCAGGTGCAGTTCCCGCGCAGACCCGGTAACTCCCGCACGTTAGTAAACGAAAGCGCTAAACGCGTCAACCAACTCATGCTTGAGCAGTGGGAAAACCCCGTAGAAACAGCGCCAGAGCTGGAATACAACCGGGCAGATCAAACCCAAAGCGAACTGGTGTACTCAGTGCAACGCGCATTTGCTAACTACCAACGGCAGCTGGAAGCGCGGGTAATGGAAGTGTCCGTCAACAAACTTTCAGCTACCTCGGCAGCAAAACTCCTGCTAGAACCCGAAGCCTATGCACTGCAACTGCGCCGCCCTCTTCCGCAAGCTCCCAGTGAAGCAGCCAGCTTAGGAACAATCTTCCACAAGTGGGCCCAAACCTGGTGTCAAAAAGCGGCTGAAGAACCGCTACTGAGTGAACCAGCGCAGATAGAAACCACGGAAAACAGCCACGAAATGGAAATCACCGCGCTGGTAGAGACGCTCAGTGAAGCACAAAAAATCCAGTTAGAGACTTTCCAAACCAGAGCTAAAGAGATTTTTGCTGCAGAGTTAGCTACGGTAGTTGGTTTAGAAGTACCGTTTTCATTCCAACATGGGCAAGTTACCATTCGGGGGCAGATCGACGTGCTTACCCAAGTAAGTGGAAAGTGGAAAGTAATCGACTGGAAAACGGGGCAACCGCTGCAAGAAGAGTCCTTAAAAAACAGTGAAAAACAAGCGCAGGCTGCCAGCTATTTGGGGCAGTTGACGCTCTATCGCAAGGCCATTGCACAGCAAAAACAGGTACCGGAAAGCGAAGTTGAGGCAGAGCTCATTTTCCTAGGTGGAAAAGCAGACTTGCCTGCGCAACAGCGCCGGTTGAGTATCGACTACCTGCAAAACCTGTTGCCGCAGGTGCAGATTGAAGACTTGTTCGCGCAACTATTTGCACAGGGCGACTAGTTACGGGGTTCTTCCCAATCGTCACCGGTTTCGCTGTTATCGCCTGCCTCCCAGTGAGATTTTGCAAAGAGCGGATCTAAAACTACCGTTTCGGCTTCAGAAGCAAGTGAAGCGGTAGCGCTAGTGTTGGCTCCAGCTTGGGCAGCTAAAACCGCTTCTGCCACGTCGATTAGGTTTACTTCACCGCGTTCGATTTGCGCATGTTCCGGAAGCAACGGTTCATCTCCTAGCTGCTCAGCTAAAGCCTGAATCATCGCTTTAGCATCGGCAATTACCGCGCTATCGTGGTTGCGAATCCCCTGCAGCAACCAGCGCAACAGATTGAACTCAGCACACAGGTAGCCGCGTGAGACCAGATGCAGATCCGCCTGTTGGCGGCGGGCGCTCAAATAGGCATTTAGGAAATCGTCAATCAAATCCTGATCCTCACCCGCCAGCAGATTCGCCAAATCCTCGGCCGGGTCACCTAACTTAGCGGCCGCAAAATCTCGCATAGTCGTAACCGCGCCACGCACCGCTAAGAAAGAATCGACATCTAAGTTTCCATGCACCGGCGTGGTAGTGAAGTTGAACAGACTATCGTCATCTAAAGCAGTTTCCCACCGGCGATACAAGTTCGCTGGCAAAGACCAGGCGCGGGCAGCTTCAGCTAACTGGGCGCGCATCAGTTCCCGGCAATCCGCTGCCGAATACATAGGTAGGCCCGTGCGCTCCATAATCTCTGCGGGCAGTTGATGCAGAGCTGCCAGTGCATTCCCCAAAGAATGAGCTAGCGTCGCATAGTCGTAAAGATCGTCATAGGAAACCGGCTGACCGCTTACCTCTTCGTAAATAAAAAGTGGCAGAGTTTCATTTACCCGCGAATGGGCCACTGGCACGGGAATGTTGAAAGGAATGAAGCCTTTTTCGTAGGCGCGGCGCAAAAACCGCAGCAGGGTAGTTTGGGCCTCTAACTTAGCGCCCTCTGCTTCATCAAGGGGGGCAACGATCTCCCAGCGGTCGCCATTGGCGTCTACCACGCCTTGCCGCAGACTGATTCCATCACTGTGGCTGGTTTCGCTTAGACCCACGACGTTGAAGTTAGGAAAGACAGCGGTGGCGTGGGCAACCAGGGTGAGGGGAGTTAGATCGTTCATAACATCTACCGTAAAACAGTTTGCTAGTTGCTGCCATCAGACGCGCACCGGGGTAGTGAAATGTGGAGTTTCCCGCCGCCTAAACCTCTTATTTTCAGATATTTCCCAGGCAACTTTTACAAAAAAGTTATCCACAGGTTTTCCAAACCGTTGTCGCCCGCTTTACAAATGGGCTATGTTAAGCGTTATCAAAGATTTCCAGGAGGACAGACATGGTAACAGTCGATGTGGCGATGCGTAACCGGTGGGTGCGTGCCAAAGTCGCTGAACTCGGCTTCGACCCCATCCTTGAAAACGCCAAGCTAAAGCAACTGGTAAACCAATCATTCATCGAATATCCGGTAGATGATTCCGACCAACAGCGGCAACAAACCACGCAGTTACTGGCAGAAATCGGCGGTTACGGCGAACTGCAATTCTTTCTAAACGACCCGGCGATTGAAGAAATTTACATTAACTCGCCGGCAAAAATATTTGTGGCGAAAGAAGGCAAATCAGAACTCACAAACCTGATTATGACCGCTGAGGAAGTTAAAGACCTGGTGGAACGGATGCTCTACCATTCTGGGCGTCGCCTGGACCTGTCAGTTCCTTTCGTAGACGCCATGCTTCCCGGCGGAGAACGCCTCCACGTCGTTATTCCCCCCGTGGCAGGTAAGGAATGGTCCCTAAATATCCGCAAACACTTGAAGCATAACCACCGGTTGGCAGATTTAGTAGGTTTGCAGATGCTTCCCGAGGGCGCCGCCCAACTGCTGAAAACCTCAATGCAACAGGGCAAAACGGTTTTAGTTTCAGGCGCCACCCAATCGGGGAAAACTACGTTTTTGCGCGCCCTCGCCCATGAAATCCCTGCCAAGGAGCGTATCCTCACCTGCGAAGAAGTTTTTGAACTCAACCTCAATAACCACGACTGCGTAGCCTTACAAACCCGCAATGCCAATATTGAGGGGATTGGGGCAGTGACCCTTCGAGACTTAGTTCGCGAATGTATGCGAATGCGTCCTGAGAGAATCATAGTCGGGGAAGTGCGGGGCGCAGAATCACTGGATATGCTTCTGGCCCTAAACGCCGGAGTACCCGGAATGTCAACTATTCACGCGAATTCTGCCGCTGATGCCCTGCGTAAACTCACCATGCTACCCCTGTTAGCATCTGAAAACGTTTCGCTACAGTTCGTGATCCCCACCGTGGCTGCCTGCGTAGACCTGGTGGTGCACCTCTACAGAGAACCCAACGGATTTCGCCATATCGAAGAAATCAGCCAAGTTAGCGGACGCTTTGAAAATGGGAATGTGGAACTAATTCCCCTTTGGAAATGGAACGGTACGCAACTTGCTCCCACCGGCTTAGCCTACGAAAACCAAACGGGGGAGAACTAATGGGAGCCTTCTTAGGAGTACTACTGGCAGTAGGGGTACTGCTGGTCTATACGGCGGTTGCGCAGATTAAACTTTTGGGCTACCTGCCACTGCAAAACTGGTTAGAAAGATTCCGCAACTATTTACAAAAAGCCGGTTTAGAACAAAAACAGAGAGTTCTCTTTCTCACCGCAGTAGTAGGCTTACCTGCGGTTGTGCTGCTTGTCAGCTACTCACTTACCGGAGTGTGGCCCGTAGCCATTGCCGTTACCGCAGCAGTTATCCCCCTCCCGTGGGGGTGGTTGCGCGCCCGCATGGAAAAACGCCGCCAACTGTTTGCAAACGCCTGGCCAGATATTACAGACTCGCTCCTGACCGCAGTGCGTGCCGGCGTTTCACTTCCAGAAGCTGTAGTGCAACTGGCAGTGGTGGGCCCAGAAGTGACTCGCCCCTATTTTCAAACTTTCGCCGCCGACTACCGCACATCCGGGAAATTCGATGAGGCACTCTGGCAGCTGCAACGCCGACTCTACGATGCGACCGCTGACCGGGTGATTGAAATTCTGCGTTTGAGCAGAGCCGTAGGCGGCAGTGAAATGGGAAATATTCTGCGCGACCTATCCACCATGATGCGAGAAAACCTGCGCATCAGCGGGGAAATCCAAGCCCGCCAATCGTGGATTGTGAACGCCGCCCGACTGGCAGTTTCCGCCCCGTGGATTGTACTTCTACTGATCTCGACTCGCACAGACGCCGGCAGAGCATACAGCAGCGCAACCGGCATGATGGTACTTGCCTGCGGAGGCATTGCCTGTACTTTCGCCTACTGGCTAATGCAGCGCCTGGGGCGCATAAGCTTCACAGAAAGCAGAAGCTAATGGACTATTCGACGCTTGGAGTTTTGGCAGGGCTAAGTCTGGGAATCGGCAGCTACCTGTGCTGGGCAGTGCTAGTAAACCGCCCTACGCAACTGGAACTACGGGTTTTGCCGTACCTGCAGTTAAAAGAAGCCCCCAGCCAAGCTGAACCATTTACGAAGCAACAGTTTTTTGCTTGGATCACCCCGCTGTGGAATGCGTTAGGATCCACCAGCGAGTCAGTGGAAAAACGCCTGGCGGTTCTAGGCGGGCCCGCAGATCTATTCGGATTCCGCCTGCTCCAAACGCTGGTGGCACTCTTAACCACCCTGGGGGTGGGGCTGGGGTTAATTGGTCTTTCAGCTGTGCGTTCAATCAGTTTTCTACAATGGCTGATGCTTACAGGGCTAAGCTTCATCATCGCAACCGTAGTTTGGGATAAGCTCTTGTCCTACCGAGTCAGTGTTTTTGCAAAGAAACTCTCATACCAGGTGGCTGATGCGGCAGAACTACTTGCGCTCGCGATTTCAGCTGGCGAATCCGTCCCCGGAGCTTTAAACCGCATCTGTGCCATTAGCGGCGTACAGATGAAAACCCAGCTAGAAATCGCCCTTAACCAAATTTCCCAAGGTACAGCCGTTTCCAAAGCCCTGCGTAATCTGAGCTTACTAACGCCCAGCCCACAACTCCAGCGCCTCTTGGACACACTGGTTTCTGGAACTGAACGCGGCGCCGCCCTCTCAGCAATCTTAAGAGACCAGGCGCGGGACCTGCGCGAAGAAGCTATGCGTTCACTGTTAGAAGCGGGCGGACGCAAAGAAATCGCCATGCTGGTGCCGGTAGTGTTTCTAATCCTTCCCGTAACCGTTATTTTCGCCCTGTATCCGGGGTTAATAGCCTTGAGATTCTAAACCTCCAAGCACCTCAGTTAACTAAAAGTAAGGAATAACCATGAAAATCCAACATTCATTGCCTGACTTCCCGCTACCAAAGGAGCTCACTGAACCCCGCGTAGCTGACCCTGAACCCGGCGTGGCTGACCCTGAAGCCGGGGACGTTCCCGGTTGGGTGCTGGTAACGCTAATGACTGCCGGCTTAGTCACTGTAGTGTGGGCGCTGGCCGACCAAGCTCTGCGAGACTGGTTTACCCAAGCAATCAGCTCAGTTGTAGCGCCATAACCTTAAAACAGAGGAAGTAGCCATGGCTAAGTCAGAATCAGGTTCTGAAGTAGTCTCTCATGCTCTGGTGCAGCTGCTGGTGCTGATCTTGGTCTCCGCCATCTTACAGCTAGGTTTTGCCCTTTATATTCGCAATATTGCTTTGGATGCCGCCTCTGAAGGTGCCCGCTACCAAGCCCTGCAAGGAGCCACACCAGAGCGCACTTACGAACGCGTCCAAGGCCTGTTAGCCGGTGGAATGGGAGTGGGGGAGAGCCAGGTAAGCATCAGCGAGAGCATAGTTGAGGGCCGCACCCAAGTTACGGTGCAAGTTACCACCCGACTGCCGGTACTGGGCCCCTGGGGGCTGCCTCACGCCCTGACAGTTGAAGCCTCGGCCTGGAAGTTACCGTGATGAACCGCCCTCGGAAAAGAAAAGCAACTGCCCGCCTGTATGACCTTGCTTACTTGCAAAAATCTGCCCGCTGGGGCAAACTTGCCAACCTGGGCAGCTACGCCCAACAAGAAGCCGGAGAAGCCCTGGTAGAGTTCATCTTACTCAGCGCCACCGTCTTAATCCCGCTGGCCTACCTGGTGCTGGCGCTCGCGGATCTGCAAGCCGCCGTGTTCTCAGCAGAAGCCAGCGCCCGCGACGCCGCCTATATCCTCAGCCACGACCTGTCGAAAACAAGTTTCGCCGCCGAACAAATGCACCTAAATTTCGCTTCCTACCTGGGCGAAAACTCTACCGCAGCGCAGTTGCAATACTGGTGCGAGCCGCAGCCGTGCGCTCCGGGCGCCATGTTGCACGTAGAGGTCAGCACAGCCGTAGACCTACCGCTACTACCCCCGGCAGCCGCCGGTTTCTTACAGGCACAAATCCCCGTTTCCGCCAGCTACTCCCTGCCTATCGAAGGGTTGGTAATCCGCCCATGAAGCAACGTTTTTCCGCCGAGGACGGACGTATCACCGTCCTGGTTATCGGCCTCACTCTTCTGGTACTAGCCATAATCGCCGTGAGTATAGTAATCACCAGCTTGCACACACAAAGGCGCCAACTTTATGCCTGCGCCGATGCGATTGCTCTGGGAACCGCTCAAGACATTAAAGGCAGCGATTTTTATCTGGCGGGAGAATTTCACCTGCTGCACGCAGACGTACAGCAAGTTGCTAAGGCGCGTCTGGGGACTCTACAAACCAGTGCCTGCAACGTTGGAAACCAGGTGGTACTCACCTCAGTGCAGGTAGATGGAAATGATTTAGAAGTCACCGTAGAGACCGTTCCAACCCTCCCAATTGTCTCTAGATACATGAGTTTCCTCACCGAACCTATGAAAATCCGCGTTGCATCTATAGTTTCAGTGGCAAAATCCCGTAGTGTGTAAGGGTGAGTATTGATTTTTCAGTTGAGATTGAGACCCTTCGAGGTACGTTAGCGAATATCGTAGCCGTGACCCGCCCAGACGAACTGCGGGAACGGATTGCTGAGCTGTCCGAAAAAGCAGCTGCTCCCGACCTCTGGGACGACCCAGAAGCAGCCCAGGCAGTTACCTCAGAACTCTCCCACACCCAGGCAGAACTGGGGCGCATCGAAAAAATGGCTTCCCGCATCGACGACCTGGAAGTCATGGTAGAGATGGCTGAAGAAGACCTGGACGAAAAAGACCTGCTGCTAGAAGAAGCTGCCAACGACTTGGCCAGCATCCGCCAGTCCCTGGCAGATCTGGAAATTAAGACCCTGCTCTCTGGTGAATACGACGAACGCTCGGCAGTAGTCACTATTCGTGCCGGAGCTGGCGGCGTAGATGCAGCGGACTTCGCCGAAATGCTGCTGCGCATGTACCTGCGCTGGGCAGAACGCAACGGCTATCCCACCAAGGTTATGGATACCTCTTACGCTGAAGAAGCTGGCCTGAAATCTGCCACCTTCGAAGTGAACGCCCCCTATGCTTACGGCACCTTATCCGTAGAAGCGGGCACCCACCGTTTGGTACGTATCAGCCCCTTCGATAACCAAGGGCGCCGCCAAACCTCATTCGCCGCAGTAGAAGTTATTCCACTGATCGAAACTACCGACCACATCGACATTCCAGAATCTGAACTAAAGATCGACGTGTTCCGTTCCTCCGGCCCCGGTGGTCAGTCTGTTAACACCACTGACTCGGCAGTGCGCATGACCCACATCCCCACCGGCATCGTGGTTTCTATGCAGAACGAAAAGTCGCAGATTCAAAACCGCGCCGCCGCTTTGCGAGTCCTGCAGTCTCGCCTTTTGCAGCTTCGCCACGAAGAAGAACAGGCTGCCAAGAAGGCATTAGCCGGTGACGTGAAGGCCTCCTGGGGTGACCAAATGCGCTCCTACGTGCTGCAGCCATACCAGATGGTTAAGGATCTGCGCACCGGATACGAAAACGGGAACACCGGTGCTGTCTTTGACGGTGATATTGACGAATTCATCAATGCCGGTATCCGTTGGCGTAAGGATCAAAGCCAGGAAGCAGATAACTAACCCGCAGGTTTGGGTAAATAGTTTGAGGAACTAAAATGATTCGATTTGATCAGGTTACTAAGTCATACGACAGTGCGCTGGCACCAGCTTTGGACCGGGTATCAGTAGAAATCCTCCCGGGCGAGTTCGTCTTCTTAGTCGGCAAATCAGGTTCCGGTAAGTCAACTTTCCTACAGCTGGCTATTCGCGAACAAAAACCAACCTCAGGTGACGTCTGGGTACTGGGAAAGAACGTTGGAAAACTTTCTAGCTGGAAAATCCCACTGCTACGCCGCCAAATGGGAATGGTCTTCCAAGACTTCAAACTATTAGAAAACAAAACTGTCTACGAAAACGTTGCTTTCGCAATGGAAGTACTCGGTTGTAAACGCCACCAGATTGAAACCCAAGTACCGGAAACCCTGGAACTGGTGGGACTCTCTGGTAAAGAAGACCGCCGCCGCGGGGAACTTTCTGGTGGTGAAGAACAACGCGTTGCGATTGCCCGCGCCATGGTTAACCGCCCTCAGCTGCTGTTAGCAGACGAACCAACCGGTAACCTGGACCCAAAGACTTCCGAAGGTATCATGGCGTTGCTAAAGCACATTAACAACACCGGTACCACAGTAGTAATGGCTACCCACGACGTAGGCGTCGTGAATGAATCTCGCAAGCGCGTGATTCGTCTTGAAAGCGGACGAATCGTCAGCGACGAACGAGACGGCGGCTACGGAATGCAGGAGTAGATACATGCGCGGACGTTTTATTCTTTCAGAAGTAGGCAAAGGTCTCTCACGTAACAAAGCGATGTTTGCCTCAATCGTGTTAGTAACCTTCGTATCCCTTTTCTTCTCAGGCATCTTCAGCCTGGGCAAGATGCAGGTGGAAGCGATGAAGTCACAGTGGTATGACAAAATCGAAGTTTCCATCTACATGTGTGCCGCCGACGATACTGCCCCCTCATGTGGAGGCAAAGAAGCCACTGCTGAACAAATCGAAGCAGTGAAACAAAAACTAGCTTCCCCAGAACTGGCGGCATACGTCAAAGAATCCTACATGGAATCCAAAGAAGAAGCGTACGAGAACTTCCAACGCCTCTACGCAAACTCCCCATTAGCACAGTTCTCTAGCCCAGATTGGCTACAGATCTCTTTCCGCGTGAAACTAGTTGACCCCAATCAGTACCGACTCTTAGAAGAAGAATTCGCCGGTGCTCCCGGGGTAGCCCAAGTACAGGATCAACGCCAAATCGTTGAACCTCTGCTGAAGGTAATCGACAGCGCCATGCTCTTATCCGGAGCCCTGGCACTGGTAATGGGCGTCGCCGCAATTTTGCTGATGACCACCACCATTCGGCTCTCAGCACAAGCTCGAGAACGCGAAACCACCATCATGCGTTATGTTGGCGCTTCTAGTATCACCATCCTATTACCGTTTATGATTGAAGGAGCGATTGCCGCATTAAGCGGTGGTTTGCTTGCGGTAGGAGCACTTTGGGTGAGCCTTCGTTACGTCCATGACAGCTACGTGACTGATTCATTTACCTGGTCCTACTTCGTAGGTTCCTCGGAAATGCTGGTAGTCGCCCCATTAATGCTACTCATTGCAATGAGCATTGCCGCCTTGTCTTCCTTAGCAACGCTGGCAAAGTTCACCCGCGCATAAACAACCGCAAGGTTAAAGGAGGGGAAAATATGCGTCGACCAATGCGAAAGGGATCGTGGATTAGAGTAACTGCTGTGCTCAGCATGGCAGTCCTGGCTTTTTCGTCATACACGCTACCATCCGTCTCTGACGACCGCGACGACCTGGTGCGCAAATCCCAAGAAGCACAGCGTAAACGCGATGAACTGGAAATCCTCATCGCCCCCTTGGATAAAGACCTCCAAAACCGAATCCGACGTCTGCAAACTATCCAAGAACAGATTCCCGCAGCCCAAAAAGAAGCTGATCAGGCCACCGCTCAAGCTGAGGCAGCCCGGCGCGAACTTCAGTTGGTTAACGACCAGCTAAATGTAGCCAATGCTGAACTAAAAGACCTGGGAGACACCATCTCTGATCTGGGCGGACAAAGCTCCCGCACCGACCAGGCACTGGCACTGATGGCCCGCGAAATGTACCGTTCCGGGGATAGCTCATCGCCACTATTACTGGCACTTTCCGCAGACTCTACCGCAGATATTTCCCAGCGTGCCACCACCGCACAGGCAATGGCTCGCGTACAATCGCGTGCCTTGGAAAATGCCCGCGGCCAACTGGCCGTAACCAAGAACCGTGAAGCGCGCCAAAAGGCGCTTCGTGACCGCATCTCGGGGCTACAGGCACGCGCTGAAGCCGCTTCAGTTCAAGCTGAAGCCAGTGCTACGAATGCTAATGCTAAAGTTGCGGAACTAAATAGTTTACGCGATGAAGAACATAGCGCCACCACCGCCCTCCAAGGTCGGATCGGCGACCTCGAAAAGCAAAAACGCGACCAGGAAGGGCTCCGCGCTACCTTCAATGCGGAAATCGCGAAAATCGACGCGGAAAACCGGCGCCGCCAAGCCGACGAAGCCCGCCGCCAACGCGAAGCGGCTGCCCGCGCAGAAGCTGAACGCATTGCCCGCGAACGTAGAGCTGAAGAAGAACGCCGCAAGAATCAGCCGCGCCCACCCGCGCCGGCACCGGCACCCGCTCCGGCACCTGCCCCCGCGCCTCCCGCTGGAAGTGGGGGCTACGGCTACCCGCTGCCACGCTGGTATCCGGTAACTTCTGGATTCGGTCCCCGCTACATTCCGGGGTTGGCTGCTTCCGCATACTACCACTATGGAATTGACCTGGGCGCCCCCTGTGGCACGCCCGCTCTGGCAACCGCCTCTGGCACGGTGACAACCGCAAACTGGCACTACCTGGCTGGTAACTGGGTAATCATTAACTACGGCATTGTTAATGGCAACTCCATCCAGGTAATCTACATGCACTTCACGAAACACAACGTCTCAGCCGGTCAACGCGTAAACCGCGGTGACGTGGTCGGATTCGTAGGCACCACCGGCAACTCCACCGGCTGCCACCTCCACTACGAAGTACACGTAAACGGACAGCCAGTGAACCCCGTGCCATACATGTGACGATGGCATAAGGAAACTTAATGGCAAATACTGAAAAACCAAAGAAGCTGACCGCAGCCCAAAAAGCAAAAGCAGCTTCTGACGCAAAGAAAGTGATTGCTCGAAACAAACGAGCGACCCACGACTATTTCATTGAAGACCGCTACGAAGCGGGGCTGGTCCTAACCGGCACCGAAGTTAAAGCCCTGCGCGCCGGACGCGCATCTTTAATGGAAGCCTGGGTAGAAATCGAAAATGGGGAAGCTTGGTTGCGCCAAGCGAATATCCCCGAATACGCGCAGGGAACCTGGACTAACCATGCTCCCACGCGTAAACGTAAGCTTTTGCTGCACAAAGCCGAAATCGCCAAACTGTGGCACCGCGTGCAAGCTAAAGGCTATACGATTGTGCCGTTAGAACTGTACTTCTTTGAAGGCCGCGCTAAAGTCGAGCTGGGGCTGGCAAGAGGTAAGCAAGAGTTTGATAAACGACACGCGTTAAAAGAACGCCAAGATAACTTGGAAGCGCAACGCGAAATGCATCGTTTCGCTAAAGGACGTCGCTAAAGCCAGATTCGCACGGGAACAGCAGTTCCCGTGCGAATCTAGTTTTAAACAGAAGGCTTAATGCAGGACCCTCCCTGCGCAGCGTGAAATAAGAACTTAGAAGCGGCGGCGCCGGCGGCTAACTGAAACTACTGCTCCCTTTGGAATCGTCGCTTCAGGGCGCATTCCGGCAGGCATAGCCGCAATACTAATCGTGAACTCAGCTGGACACTGACTGGTTAATTCAAGGCGGGCACCGATCGCAGCCGCTAAGTCTTTAGCAAGAGCTAAACCGATCCCTGAAGAACCGTGGCCAGAAACGCCCTTTTCAAAGATACGATTACCTAACTCGGGGCTAATTCCGGCGCCCTCGTCAGAAACCACGATGATAACTGACCGCGAAGACGAACCCTTCCGACACGCAACCGTAGTAGTACCCGCCCCATAACGCAGAGAATTCTCAATCAAAGTCGCCAGCATCTGCGTCAGAATCGAACGATCTGCCAGCACCGGCTGCGCAGCTTCATCAACGAACTTCAGCTCACGCCCAGCCTTTGCAAAACTTTCTTCCCACTCTTCACGTTGCTGGTTAAAGACTTCCAAAATGTGGAAAGCTTCCGGAGAGACCCCCTGGCCACTGGAAGTATTCAACAGGTCTTGAATCACGTGAGTGAGACGCTCAACCTGCTCTAAACAAATCCGCGCTTCATCTTGCACCGCAGGATCTTGCGCGAAAAGCTCAATCTCTTCCAACCGCATCGACAAAGCGGTCAGCGGAGTTCGCAGCTGATGCGAAGCATTCGCGGCAAACTGCCGTTCAGCTGCCAGACGCCCAGCCATGCGTTCGCCGGTACGCACCAGCTCTTCTTGAACCAGGTCGATTTCTTCAATCCCGCACGGCTGCACTGAAGCACGCACCTGCCCAGCCCCAATCTGTTCTGCCTGAGCAGCAAGGTAAATCAGCGGGGCAGAGAGCTTGCGAGAGCCCTTCAAAGCCAGCCACAGCCCCACCACAAGCGAGAGCAGAATTGCTCCTAACAGGAACAGGACGTAGGAGATAACGCGGACAATCCCATTCCAACCGGAAGCTTCTGCGACCACCACCGTGCCAGAAGCACCGATACTAACTGAACGCAGGCTGGGGCCAGAGACATCTTCACCAAAAGACATCACCTTGTTACCGGGCACACGCACTTGCAGGTGTTCAACTTTGAAGTTGAGCCGCTCATTTTCAGCCCAAGACCGCACGGAATCGACGGTGACAGGCTCGTTAGCGCTGAGGCGGCGGTCGATCGTGTTGCTGATCGTAGCCGCGTAGTTGTGTAACGCCAGCTGTTCTGAGCGCCATACAAGTATCCCCCCGAGAATAGTCGAGGGGATACCCAAAAAGAGGACGCTGATAGTTACAGCCGTAATGATCAGCTTAATCAGGCGTTGACGCAAGGGTTAGTGCCGTTCCTTTTCAAAGCGGAAGCCCATGCCACGCACGGTAGTAATATAGTGCGGATCGGCGGCGTCGTCACCCAGTTTGCGGCGCAACCAAGAAACGTGCATATCCAAAGTCTTCGTGGAACCATTTGGATCCGAACCCCAAACTTCGCGCATCAGCAGGTCGCGTTCAACAACGTTGCCGGCTTCGCGGATCAGCACGCGTAAGAGGTCGAATTCCTTCGCGGTGAGCTGCAGTTCGCGTTCGTTCACAAAAGCTCGGTGGGCTGAGATTGAGACGCGCACGTCCTGGGCTACCAGGTCTTCTTCGGCTTCTTCGTTGCCGATGCGGCGTAGCAGGGCGCGGACGCGTGCCAAGAGTTCAGCTAGGCGGAATGGTTTGGTGACGTAATCGTCGGCGCCGGCGTCCAGACCAACTACCATGTCGATTTCGTCTGCGCGTGCAGTCAGAATCAAAATAGGGGTAGAGCGACCGAGTTTGCGCACGTGGCGAGCTACATCTAAACCGTCCATATCTGGCAGACCCAAGTCGAGGATCAGCAGGTCGGCAGATTCGATCTCGCTCAGGGCGCTTCCGCCGGTCCCGTGCGAGCGTACGTCGTATCCTTCGCGGCTCAATGCGCGAGCTAAAGGCTCTGCAATCGCTGGGTCGTCTTCAACCAAAATTACTGTTGTCATACCTTCAGGATACCCGAAAACGCGAAATTTTACCTCTTATTTACATAGTAAAATTTCACATTTCGTGTTTAAAAAGGCGAAATATCAAGGTTTTTTAGGAAGTGGCACAAAAAGTGAAGGAACTATTTAACCACTACGCGGAAAGGCATAACTTTACCTACGCCCCGCAGGTCAGCTTCCTTGGCAGGCTCCGCCAAGAAGTGCTCACCGCCTTCGCCCTTAATGATGCGATGCGCGGTTTCAGGGTCGGTGAGAATCTGCCCCACCGGAGCCACATCGGCCAGGCGGGAAGCCAGATTGACCGGGGGACCAAAGACATCGCCTGAACGAGAAAACACTGAACCCTGCACTACCGAAGCGCGCACCGGCAACAGGTTCTTATCCGAGGTGAGGCGTTCAATCAGTGAGGAAACCACGCACAGGCCGGTCGGCAGGTCATCGGCAATATAGAACACCGCGTCGCCGATCATTTTCACCACGCGCCCACCCGCGGCGGGGATAGTTTCACGGCAGATAGTTTCAAAGCGATTGATTAGGTCAATCAGGTCGCGTTCGGTTAGGTTTGACGAGCTGGAGGTGTAAGAAACCATGTCGACGAATCCGAACGTGCGGGTGAGGGGGAAAGTTCCGGGTTGTTCGCCCTGGCCGCGGTGCGAGACTTCTTGGTCGACGCGGGTTAGCAGGGATTCAAGTTGGCGCTTCCACGTATACGTCATGTGGTCTTGTAGGAAAGGCAGGAAATCGCGGAATCGATCGAGGGCGGTGATGCGGGCCGTAGTGTCATCTAAGCGGAATCGCCGGGAAAGGTCATCGACCAGGGCTTCCATCTGCCACAGAGCCAGGCGGTCGGCAATGTGGGAGCCGGCGCGGGCGAATGAGAGGGCAGTGTTCACGTCAATTTGCCCGGATTCGATCAGCTTGGTCCAGGCTTGGTAGGCGCGCAAGTCTGCTTCAGTAAACGTTGGTTCGTTGTCTTTGGCAGGGGCGAAGCCCATGGCGACCCAGTAAGAGTTAACGCGTTCAGTGGAAGTGCCGGTGCGGTCAGCGAGGTCTGCAATGGTAAGGGTGGGTTCGCCGTCAATTAAAAGACGGCGGTAAGTGCTGACTGTGGAGTTATCGGTAGCGTTAAAAGAATTACTGTGAGTCACAATACTAATTTAGGGGTTTTCTGGACAGATTTCCAAATAGAAAGTAACCTGCGTCATATTTGTATATGGTTTTGCGGTTGAGAACAAGGGGGTGAAACCGTTAAACTAGCTTAACTGCAGGTTTTTGCAGGATTGAAAATTAAATAGGGGATGATCGGTTTCGACAGCGATTTACGATCGTGGAGAAGCGTGCCGAGGATGTTTACTGAACTCGTTAACCAGGTATTCAAAAAATTAGGTGCCGAACAGAATCGCACCGACTTCGCTCTTGCTGCCTGATTGCGCAAGACAGTCCGTCAGACCAAGTGATGCTCTTAGCTTGGGCCCTGGCGCAACCTTAAGAGCCACTGGATTTTTAGTTTGTTAGTGACTAAGAATCGACACTTTAGCTAACTGAGCCTACTCACATTGGGTCTGCGCATAGTGAGGGGCTGAGAAATAAATCGTAGACTGCGCACGGAGAAGCCCTCGGGGTTGATTGTTGGACGCGGGTTCGATTCCCGCCATCTCCACTGAAAAGCCTGGTATTTCAACGAAATGCCAGGCTATTTTTATTCTCCCCATGCGGGAGTTTGCTTTCCCGCATTGTTTTGGGGCGGTTTTTCGCTGGATTTGTTTGCTTTGTCAGTTCGCCAATCGATGCGGGAGTTTGGGTTCTTGAGTTCTAGGGATCGTTGCAACGCTGGCCTTGGAAGGGGTTGGTTGTTGT
>JAUNKY010000025.1 GCA_030532515.1 Actinomycetaceae bacterium | reverse complement strand
CCAGTAGTAACAAGGAAAAACCGGGTCCCAAGCAACACCAAATGTCGTATAACCCCAATATACGTAAAATGCTGTGGGGACAGCTCAAAAGAACTGCCCCCACAAAACTACCTAGAGACTAATCGCGGTCATTTGGATCATCGCGATCGTCTTCACGATCATACGGATCATCCTGATCAGGCAGATCATCGTGATCATCATCAACATCTACCGGAGCACCCGGAGGTACCACTACCGGAGCATTCTGCTTAGGAGCTGGTGCCGGTTTAGCCGGCGCTGGCTTAGCAGGGGCAGGCTGAGCCGGAGCATCATGGTTACCAGAAGTAGAAGACTTCCAATCCCCAGACTTTTCAGGAGTCTTTGCCGGATCGGTTGCTTCATTAGGCTGATTTGGATCAGCTGGCTTTTCAGCAGGAGAGGTAGAAGAACCACCCTCGGCAGGATTCAAAACCACCCCAGGCTTCTTCACTTCACCAGCTGGAGCTGCAGAGAACGCGCCGTAAGCGCTCCAAATCCCCAAACCAGTCATCACAATCGCCACAAGCAGCGAGACAAGACGTACAGTTTCTTTTTTCAACATTTTTCCTCCTCACCACTTATTAAACAGATACCGACTAAGAAAAAGCCCAAAAGAACATTAGAGACCTCTAATAAAAACGGTAACATGCGAAACAGCTTACTAAACAGCCCAAATACAGTACTGGATATGTGAAAGCACCCCGATATATCGTAAGATAGAAAAGTTGTAAGAGCACTCTTTGAGTGCACGCTAATAAAAATACAGACTTTGGAGAATGACCAGTGAAGAACACTGTTGAAAACCTGGAATCCACTAAGGTAAAGATCACCGTTGAAGTTCCAGTAGCAGAACTCAAGCAAGACATCGACGCAGCCTACAAGGAAATCGCAAACCAGGTTAACATCCCAGGCTTCCGCCGCGGCAAGGTACCAGCACGCATCATCGACCAGCGTTTCGGCCGCGCAATGGTTCTGGAACAGGTTGTAAACAACGTACTGCCGCGCCTGTACACTGCAGCAATCGCAGAAAATGACCTGCGCCCAATGGCACAGCCAGAAGTTGACGTAACCGAAATCCCAGCAACCGAAGGCGAACTGTCCGGCCAGCTGGTATTCACCGCAACCGTAGACGTAGTTCCAGCATTCGAACTGCCAGCTCTGGACGGCGTAGAAATCGTAGTTGACTCCCTGGAAGTAACCGACGCTGACGTAGAGAAGGAACTGGAAGAACTCCAGACCCGCTTCGCAACCCTGAAGCCAATCAAGCGCAAGGCAAAGAAGGGCGACTTCGCTACCCTTGACATGGTTGCGGTAGTAGACGGCAAGGAAGTTGACTCCGTATCCGACATCTCTTACGAAATCGGCTCCAACTCTATGCTTGACGGCATGGACAAGGCCCTGACCGGCATGAAGGCTGATGAAGAAACCACCTTCACCACCACCTTGGCTGGCGGCGAACACGCTGGTGAAGAAGCAGAAGTAACCTTGAAGGTAACCGCGATGAAGGCTCGCGAACTGCCAAAGGCTGACGACGACTTCGCACAGATGGTCTCTGAATTCGACACCATCGAAGAACTGCGCGAAAGCCTGAAGGAACAGGCTGCAACCTCTAAGAAGCACGCTCAGGCACTGCAAGCTCGCGACCTGCTGGTTGACAAGCTGATCGAACTGTCCGGCATCGAAGTACCTGCTGGCGTAGTTGCAACTGAAGTTGCAAACCGCGTAGGTGAAGACGCTAAGAAGGCTGAAAAGACCAAGGCAACCGCAGACATCACCCGCGAAATTGCTTCCCACGTACTGTCTGAAAAGCTGGCAGCAGAAAACGACGTACAGGTTGGTCAGCAGGAACTGTTCGAGTTCATCATGCAGACTTCCCAGATGTACAACATCGACCCAATGCAGCTGCTGAGCAACCAGGAGCAGATCCAGGCAATGGCCGCAGATCTGACCCGCACCAAGGCAGTTGCTCTGGCACTGGCTGAAGTTACCGTAAAGGACGCTAACGGTGAAGTAGTTGACCTGAGCGAATACACTCGCGCTCCAGGTGAAGACACCGAAGCAGAAGCTGCAGAAGACGCTGAGTGAGCTTAGCTAACCTCTGATTTCTAACACTTTAGTCGCCACGTTAAGTTTTTAATGTGGCGACTAAAATGTTTTTAAGGCGGGGGAGCGTGCGGAAACAAGAGGTTTGTGCGCCGCCCTCGAAAATAATCGAGGGCGCCCCCAAACGCAGAAGCAAAGAAGGAACTTTATGACCAACCTGCCTCTTAGCCTAAACTTGTTGCGCATCTGCGCCCAGGGGCTAATTGCCCGCACCCAAGCTGGAAACGTCACCGATGCGGTGCGTAATCTTTTAGCAGTCCAGGGGCAGCAAGTTTCCGCTTTGCCGCACGCACTTTTAATGCGCACGTCCAACACCACTATTAAAGACGTTGCAGACGCGTTTGCCGCTGGAAAGCTGATACGCTCGCGCCCCATGCGAGGCACCGTGCACGTAACCACCGCGGCGGATTACCACTGGATGCGCCTAACCTTAAATCACACCCACTCACCCTATAACTTGCGGCAAATGGCTGAACACGGAGTGGATGAAAAAATGCTGCAAGACGCGACTGAAATTGCGCATGCTGCAATTGCCACCGCTGGGGGAGCCATCAGCCGAGAAGAACTGTTCAAAGTTTGGGAACAGAACCTTACCGGGGCGAAAACCCCCGCAGTTTCATTTCGCCGGATCGCGAACATTCTGGTTTGGTCTTTAGACTGCGAAGGCACCCTGGCCGAAGGGCCCCTGGGAAAGAACCAGCACTATTTCATCAACGCTAGCCAACTACCCGCTGCAGACAGTGATGCCTCTGGTTTTAAAATTAGCGAACCGGGCGCACCAGCTGGCTTAGCTGAAGTTGTCCGCCGCTATATCTGGGGGCACGGCCCAGTTGGAGTCGCAGACCTGGCGCGCTGGGCAGGCATTAGTAAAACAGTAGCCTGGAAGGCTTTAGAAACCGCAGTGGAAAGTCCGGGACTTTGCCGGATGAAACTTGCAGATATGCAACTACGCCCCGCAGCTGCGGTAACAAACTTAAAACAGGCACAGGAACTTTTCTACCTCAGAGCAGATTTACCGCAAATCCTGGCAGAAAATGAAGCGGAAGTAAAACGACTCATGTACCTGCCCTCATTTGATGAACTACATGTTGGCTACCAAAACCGTACCTGTTTAACTGATGCTGCCGGTGAGAAACTGATTTGTCCGGCTGCGAATGGGATGTTCCGCCCGCTGGTTGTAAAAGGGGGCCGACTATTAGGGGTAAATCCAGTACAGCAAGGCTTGCAGTGGTTGGAAAAACCCGATGCGCGCACTGAGGAAGAAACTTTGGCGACGATTGAAACTATGAAAACTCGGTTACAAAACCAATAAAAGACCTAAAGTTAGTGAAATAGCGGATTCTAAATGCGCCCATAGCGAACAAGACGCGCCGAACAAGCCAACCAGGGCAATGGGCGTTTAAGCTAGAAGGTAGAGAAAAAGCTATGAAAGTAGGAGAAGTGATGGACGCTTACACGCAAACCTTTCCGGTAGCACAGCAGACCACTCCGGTAGCCCACCAGGAACTAGAACGTTCTATGCCACTGGGAGACGCAGTTTTTAACCGACTGCTTAAAGAACGCATCATCTGGCTGGGCGGGGAAGTACGCGACGAAAACGCTAACCAAATCTGCGCACAGATGCTGCTATTAGCCGCGGAAGACCCAGATAAGGATATCTACCTGTACATCAACAGCCCCGGCGGATCAGTAACTGCGGGTATGGCAATCTATGACACGATGCAGTTCATTAAGCCAGATGTAGTAACTGTAGCAACCGGCATTGCCGCTTCTATGGGACAGTTCCTGCTCACCGCAGGTGCTCGTGGCAAGCGCTACGCTACCCCGCACGCACGCATTTTGCTGCACCAGCCACTGGGTGGGGTAGGCGGTACCACTACCGACATTCGCATTAACGCAGACTTGATTTTGCAGATGAAGCGGGAACTGGCAGAAATTACTGCTGAACGCACCGGCAAAACTGTGGAGCAGATTCACGCTGACGCTGACCGCGATCACTGGTACACCGCGCAGGAAGCTTTGGAATACGGCTTCTTTGACCATATCGTAACTAAAGCAGATGCCGTAAGTGGCTCCCACTGAGGTTGAGAGGAAGAAAATGCATAACTACATGGGCGTAAACCCAGCTCACCTGCCTTCAGCACGCTACGTGATGCCACAGTTCGAAGAACGCACCGCCTACGGTTTCAAACGTCAAGATCCATACGGAAAACTGTTTGAAGACCGGATTGTTTTCTTGGGCGTACAGGTTGATGACGCCTCGGCTGATGACGTGATGGCACAGCTACTGGTTTTGGAATCCCAAGACCCAGATTCACTGATCACCATGTACATTAACAGCCCGGGTGGCTCCTTCACGGCGATGACCGCGATCTATGACACCATGCAGTACATTAAGCCACAGATTCAGACGGTTTGCTTAGGACAGGCTGCTTCTGCAGCTGCCGTCTTGCTTGCCGGAGGTTCTCCGGGCCGCCGTTTGGCACTGCCAAATGCTCGCGTGCTGATTCACCAGCCAGCAATGGAAGGCATGCGCGGACAGGCTTCCGATATTGAGATCATCGCGGAAGAAATGGACCGTATGCGACTGTGGCTGGAAGAAACTATCGCAAAGCACACTGGCCGCGATGTAGAACAGGTACGCCGCGATATTGACCGCGATAAGATTCTTACCGCCCAGCAGGCTTTGGAATACGGTTTGATCGACCAGGTACTTACCTCTCGTAAAGCCCAATAAGCGCTAAAAAGAGTTATTTGGCTTGCAAAGCCGGCTCTGAGGCGCGTTAAAGTCGCTGAAATGCCCGACGTAAACTAACCTAGAAACGTCGGGCATTTTCAATTACGTCAACTTAAAGGAGCATCTGTGTCAAGATACCAAGACGCAGCAGAACTGCTGAAGTGTTCTTTCTGTGGGAAGTCGCAAAAGCAGGTTATTAAGCTGATCGGTGGCCCCGGCGTATACATCTGTAACGAATGCGTGGATCTTTGCAATGATCTGATCGCAGAAGAAGTAGGCAACCGCACCGCCGAAGAACTGGGGGAGCTTCCGAAGCCAAAGGAAATCTTTGAGTTCCTCAACCAGTACGTGATTGCTCAAGAAGATGCTAAACGAGCGCTTTCGGTGGCAGTTTACAACCACTACAAGCGTCTTAACGCACAGGCAATCTTAGGGCAGCCTGTCGACATGGAGCTAACTAAGTCAAATATTTTGCTGCTGGGCCCTACCGGTACCGGCAAAACTCACCTGGCACGCAGTCTTGCCCGGATGCTCCGCGTACCATTTTGTATCGTTGACGCCACGGCGTTAACTGAAGCTGGCTACGTTGGTGAAGACGTAGAGAATATTCTGCTCCGTTTAATCCAAGAAGCTGACGGGGACATTGAGAAGGCGCAACGCGGCATCATTTATATCGATGAAATCGACAAGATTGGCCGCAAGGCTGAGAACGCTTCGATTACTCGCGACGTTTCCGGCGAGGGCGTTCAGCAAGCGCTTTTGAAGATTATTGAAGGCACCCGCGCTTCAGTGCCTCCGCAGGGTGGCCGGAAGCACCCTCACCAACAGTTCATTGAAATTGACACCTCGGGTATCCTCTTCATTGCAGCGGGAGCTTTCGCGGGGATTGAAGAAATTGTTAAAGCCCGTTTAGGCAAACGCACTTTAGGGTTCGGATCTGACTTGAAGTCGGCTCACGAATACGGTGACCTATTTGCCCAAGTAACCCCAGAGGACCTGCATAAGTTCGGGATGATTCCTGAGTTCATTGGCCGTCTGCCAGTGGTTACTTCGGTACGTCACTTAGATGAGGAAGACCTGGTCCGAGTACTTACTGAACCGAAGAATGCTTTGGTACGCCAGTATCAGCAGCTTTTCCAGCTGGATGACGTTGAGCTAGAGTTTACCCGAGACGCGCTGCGCGAGATTGCTCGGCAGGCGAATGAAAGGCAAACTGGGGCGCGCGCACTGAACTCTATCCTGGAAAAGACTTTGGCACCAATCATGTTTGAAGTACCTTCCATGCCACAGATTAAGAAGGTAATCATCACCTCAGACGTGGTAGCAGCGGGAGCTCCGGCGAAAATCATTACCCGCGAGCAGATTGATCAGGCTTCCTAAAGAGCTGGTAGTAGCGCAAAATAGCTACTTAAAATCCTTGACTTGGCCAGTTTGGTAAGAGACGATACTTAGTAATAGTGGGATAGACCATTAGCTAAGTGATTCTTACCAATGGAGGTTAGAGATGAAAGCCAATTTCACCGCGGCAGCCGTGTATATTTTCTTCGGAAGTTTTGTCGCCCTGGTACTTGCTGGCGTCGCTTCCGTTTTATTCCCTGTGAATGACAATAGCCTGCTGGGACTGGCGATCGTGGGAGTCCCCGGCGCTATCGCGTTAATGGTGCTTTTCGGTATCTTAGCTTTGCTAATGCTGGTGCTCTATCGGGGGATGGAGTTTGCAGAGATTAACTGGACCAGCCTTTTGATGGTACTTGGGGTGGGTGCCCTTGTCGGTGCCGTTGCCGGCATCCTCTATGCAGTTGACTCAGGCCCAGGTTTTAACTTTGGCTTCGGTTTTGCAATGGGAGCGATTGTGCCCGTTGTAGTCAGCTTCGTGGTCGGAACTATCATCTTGCTGGTAGGGAAGTATATTTCGGCTAAAGCTTAAGTTAAGAACAGATCTGTCGTACTATTAGTGCGTATCGAAAGCGGTCTTACACTTGGAGAACTAGTGAAGCCTTTAGTGGTCATTTATCACTCAGTTTTGGGAATTAGAGGATCTGAAAGAAACCTGGCTGAAGTGATTAGAAAAGCAGGCTTCGAGGTTGTAATTCCTGATCTTTATGAGGGAAAAGTGTTTGCCGATTATGAGTCGGCAATGAAACACTTAGGAACCTTCGGTGAAGATGGTCTGGAACATAAAGCGCTGACAATATTTTTAGAAGATCAGAAAACTAACGGTACGCGACCGGTTATTTTTGCAGGCTTTTCTAATGGCTGTAACCTTGCGCAGTGGATGTCGCTAAAAACTGCGGAGACAATTGGCACGATTCTATTTCACGGAGGATTCCCCACAAGAATGTTCGGGTTTTCGCAATGGTCACCCAAAATACCAGTGCAAATCTATTATTCAAAGGAAGATCCGTGGCGGCTGGAAGACCAAGAATTCCTGCAGGAATACTTGGAACAGTTAAAAGAGTCAGGAACTAAAGTAGATTTTTATGACTATCCTGGAACAGGGCATTTATTCACCGATCCAGAGCTTTCTAACGAATACAACGAAGTGGCAACCCAAGATGCCTATCAGCGCATTCAAGAGTTCCTGATGAACTATAGATAAAACCTGCGAGTTTGGTTTTAAGCTGGTGGTGAAACTGTATGGAAGAGTACTTAGCGAGTTTGGAGAAAGACTTTTCTTCAATAGAACACGGCTTCAAAGCAGAACAGAAACGAGCCTTAGCCGATTATGAATCCAATGCGCATGAATACGTTAAGGAACTTGCATTTTTAGCGTATCAATCCGAAAGCTATCAAATGCGAATGTATAGCGTATTTCTGTTTGGATACTTAGCAACACAAAAAGATGTTTTAGTATTCATGCAAGATGAAGTATCAAGGGATACTAACTGGAGAGTTCAGGAAGTACTGGCAAAGGCATTTGATGAGTACTGTAAGAAAACAGGCTATGAAGAAGCACTTCCTGTCATCGATGAATGGCTAAAACATGCCAATCCTAATACCCGTCGAGCAGTGATTGAAGGCCTAAGAATTTGGACGGGGAGACCGTATTTCAAAGAGCATCCGAACGAAGCAATCAGACGAATTACTGCGCTAAAAGAAGACGAGAGTGAGTACGTCAGAAAAGCCGTAGGGAATGCTTTAAGGGACATCAGCAAAAGATTTCCAGATTTAATTAAGGCTGAGCTTAGCAACTGGAAGTTAGACAGTGACGCAATAAAGCAGGTACACAAACTAGCCAGCAAGCTAGTAAGCTAACGATTCCCAGTCGCTACAACCAGCAAACTAAAGAATATCGTGGATAATCTGCGCGCCCGCGGTTTGCAACCTCTGCAGGGCCGCAACTGAGGTTTCTTCCGCCACACCAGCAACTAAATCAGCCAGGATTCGCACGGAAAAGCCTTCCCCTAAAGCGTCTAAAGCAGAGGCTAACACGCAGTAGTCGGTGGCAATGCCACAGACATCAACGGTCGTAATATTGGCTGCGCGCAATAGGTTCAGAGCAGAAATACCAGACTCGGTGGCGCCCTCGAACAAAGAATAAGCGGGCTTTCCAAAACCGTTGTAAATATGCTCTTGAATGAAGCTAGTGTCTAAAAGCGGGTCGTAGGCAGCACCCGCAGTTTCAGCTACGCAGTGAACTGGCCAACTGTCGACAAAATCGGGATGTAGGGAAGCAAAACCGGGACCGGCAAAATGCCCACCATTATCAGAATCCGGATCATGCCAATCGCGGGAACCAATAACCAAGGCGTAATCTGCGGCAGCTTCATGCAGATAGTCAGAGATTTTCTCTGCCACGCGATCTCCACCGCAGACAGCTAAAGCGCCGCCTTCGGTGAAGTCATTTTGTACATCAACGATTAAAAGAGCTTTAGTCATACTCTTAGTCTAAATCAGATTCTCTTCCAGCTACAGGGGGAGCTGCCTTAGCTTCGTCTGCTGCCGCCAGCAGGGCTTCGTCGGTATCCACAGGGTTCGCCAGCAGCTTCCCAGAGGAACCAGCTCCCAGTTTCTCAAGCGCCAAACGCCCCACCATCTGCTGGTTAGTGGTAGTCCGCGCAGAACGAGCGTTAGAGAGGAAGGACACCGTCCAACGCACCAAGGTAGAGATCTGGGCTTTGAAACCGGCAATGTACAGCAGATGCAAGAAACACCAAGCTAGCCAGGCTAAGAAACCGGTAGCCTTAAACTTACCTAGCTTCATAACTGCCTGGAACTTAGAAATCGTGGCCATAGAGCCCTTATCGTGGTAGGAAAACTCAGCAGTCTTCGCAGGTTTACCAGCTAACTTCGCCTTAATCTGATCGGCTACGAAGTGGGCTGACTGAATCGCCCCCTGCGCCACTCCGGGAACGCCCGGAACGAACATTAAGTCGCCAACCACGTAAACATCCTTAGCGTTGCCGGCAGTAAGATCTGGATTAACTACCACCCGTCCAGCGCGATCGATTTCCGCGCCGGTCTCGCGGCCGATAATCTGCCCCAGCGGGGAACCCTGCACGCCGGCTGCCCAAACCTTACAAACAGAAGGGATAACCGTTTCAGTCCCGTCTTTGAGGTTCTTGAGTGTTACCTGATTGGGGTCAATATCGGTGACGATAGTGTCCATCAGTAGTTCAACATTCAGCTTATCCAAGGCTTTTGCCGTAGCGGCACCCAACTCAGGGCCAAACGGTGGCAACGGATGCGGCGCGCCATCAACTAACAGCACGCGGGCTTTACGAGGATCGAAATTACGGAAGTCCTTTCGCAGGGTATGGGAAGCTAGTTCGCGAATCTGCCCAGCCATTTCCACGCCGGTGGGGCCGGCACCCACCACCACAAAGGTAAGCAGTTTTTCAATCTGTTCTGGGTCGGTTTCAAACTCAGCTAGTTCAAAAGCACCAAAGATACGCGCGCGTAGTTCCAACGCGTCGTCAATCGTTTTCATCCCCGGAGCGTAGGTAGCAAAGTGGTCGTTTCCGAAGTAGGATTGGCCCGCCCCTGCCGCCACGATCAAAGTATCGTAAGCGGTAGTCATTTCTCGGTTATGGTTACGCCAGTGCACCAGCTTGGCAGTGGTATCAATTTCTTCTACCAGCCCCAGTAGTACCGTCGCGTTCTTTTGATTCTTGAGGATTTCGCGGGTAGAAGGGGCAATTTCAGAGTCAGAGAGAATCCCGGTGGCTACTTGATAGAGAAGCGGCTGGAATAAGTGGTGGCTGGTGCGCGCGATGATGGTGATGTCTACATCTGCGCGCTTTAGAGCTTTGGCAGCAAATAAGCCTCCGAAGCCAGAACCGATAATAACCACTTTGTGGCGTGCCATGATAACCTCCGTATTTTCGTTACGTCTATATTACGTAATTCAAAGGGTGCTTTGGAACCGCTAAACGTGTTAGGTTGGAAACATGAGCGAAACCTCCCAAATCCAAACCTGGACCGTAAAAGACATCCAAAACCACCTCAACCAGCTGTACCCACCGCACCTGCAGGAAGACTGGGACAAGAATGGTCTAATTGTGGGCGACCCCGCCCAACCAGTAGAGAAAATCCTCTTAGCTATCGACCCGGTTCCAGAAACCGTGGCACAAGCCGTAGCCGGAAAATACGACCTGCTCATTACACATCACCCCCTCTTCCTAAGAGGCGCTAACTTCGTCTCTAAAGAAACCCACAAAGGGCGGATGATACACGATTTGATTAAAAACGACGTAGCTCTATTAAACGCGCACACTAACGCTGACAGCGCGCAACGCGGGGTTGCCTGGGCGCTGGCTGAAGCAGTCGGGTTGGCAGGGGAACCATTTACGCACAAAGAAACTACTTCCACTGGGGTTGCCCTGGGACTAGGGCGGATTGGTAAACTTCCGGCTCCCATGACCTTAGCTGATTTCGCCCAACGCGTAGCAAACGCTTTGCCTGCCGGACCACACGGCATCTTCGTAGGCGTCCCACACGGTAAAGACCTGCAGATGCTGATTGAAACAGTTGCCGTTTCAGGTGGGTCAGGAGACTCTTTCCTCCAAACCGTGGCAGATTTAGGGGCAGATGTGTACGTCACTGCAGATCTACGCCACCATCCGGCACAGGACCATCTAAATGCTACTGAAACCGCTTTAATCAGCGGCTCTCACTGGGCAACTGAATGGCTGTGGCTACCCGCCCTCGCAAATGATCTGGAAGCAGCCGCGCAAGAAGCCGGAATAGAAATCGAAATCGATATTTCCGCCACAGTAACCGAACCCTGGCGCCTGCACCTACCCACCCAAGGGTAAGCCTCTAAACCCAACAGGGGTAAGGAAAATTACGCGCCGGCTGCGCTAAACCAGCGTAACCGTAAGCTAAACTAGAGCTAACGAAAACTTGATAGATCACGAAAAGGCAGTTAAATGCGCGCTTCACAATCCGCACAGAAAGCTCTTTTAGAACTCCAGGAGCTGGACACTCGCTTAGGCCAGTTGGTGGCTTCTCGGAAAAAGCACCCCGCTTTCCAAACTCTTACGGAACTAGCCGGTCGCAAAAGTGATCTAGAGCGAGCCGGTGCCGCCGCCAGCTCTTTCCAAGGTGACATTAAACGCGAACTGGCAGTTTATGAAGCTGATATGGAACGCTTACAAGCCCGCCAAGACGTCATGGGGAAACGCCTTACCTCAGGGGAAGGCAGCCACAAAGAACTCACCGCTATTCAGCACGAACTAAACCAAATGGCGTCCCGCCGCGAAAAGCTAGAAACGCAGATCTTGGAAGTAATGTCGCGTCTGGAAAAGGCAACCGCCGATCTGGATGCCATTAAAATCCAGGTGCAGGCACTGGCTGCTGACGCAACTGCCGCTCGCGAAGAATACACTGCCGCGATGGGCGAAGTCGATAAAGAACTGCAAGAAAAGCAGGCACGTCGACGCGAACTGGCCGGTGAGCTTGATGACGAATTACTAGCAGAATACGAACACTGCCAGCAACGCTCTGGCCTGGGGGTAGTCGCTGCCCAAGGACGCCAGCTGGTAGGTATGCAAAATGCGCTTTCTGAATATGAATGGCACCAAATCAACACTTTGGCAGCCGACGAAGTGTACTACTCAGAAGACATGGAATGCCTGATTGTAAAGCTAACAGACTAGTCTTATCGGAAGGCGGTGCCGTCTAAGCACTTAGCTGGTAACGATAATCAGTTCGGTAAAGCCCTTACCAGGTTTCGTTTCCACCCCGATCACTTCAGCCGTGCCGATTAGGCTACGCGCCACCCTTAAAACGCCGTCTACGGAATCCTCTAAAGTTCCGCGGGCGGCGTTTTCTAATAGAGCCCCCGCTAATACGCCACGGAACTTCTTGGCATTGTGAGAGACAACGGAGCGTTTCCCAGCGCGCTCGCGGACTACATTTACCCGCAGCAGCGTGTGCGCGGAGGTTTTCGTCTCTAAAGCCGGCCAGGCTTTAATATAGCTCCCGGAACGGCAATCGACGATAACTTGTTGGGTAACTGCGGCCAGGATCGGGTTAAGCTGCGATTTCCAAAACGTGGATAGTGAGCCCAGTTCGCCCAGTTTAGTATCCATCGACAGACGGTAGGCGGGGATCGGGCTGCTTAAATCTACCAGCCCAAACAGCGCTGACTGCACCCAAATCGAGAAATCCGCAGAAGGTCGGTAGTGTTTTCCGCGTTCGGCAAAGTTTCCAAAGTCATAGAGAACCCCTGAATACACCTGGTAGGCGGGGGCGCAGTGGGCTTGAAGCAAGCGGGTATTAGCGGCTACTTCCGCGCTGAGTGAAGCCCCTACTCCCAATAGTTCCAGCGCGTCGGGGGAGGCTGAGATTTTCTCGAGGGCGGTGAGCACCTGGTTACGCGCCTGGTTGAGGTCTTTCGCAAAGGGGGTAATCGTCTTTAAATCAAAAGGTTTTCCGGTAGTGGGAGCGGTTTTACCTTCAGAAGGGGGAAGTAGTACTAGCATGTTTGCAGTATAGCTGGGTTTACCTCCGCCCTGAAAGGCGAAAGTGGGTAGTGGAGAACCGACCACTACCCACTTTCTGCAGGAGGCTACTTTTACTTATGTAACTCAGCAGTTATCGTTTCATGTACTGCTTGAATCTCTGGGGGTAGAGTAGCGAACTGTCCCAGATGCTTGCTGCGGTGGCGCATCTCTTCTTGCCACCGTTTCTTGTCCAGAGTAAGTAGTCGTTCCAAGTCACTTACGGGTATTTCTAAGCCGGTTAAATCAAGCTCTGCTTCGGTTGGAATAGTGCCAACTGGGGTAAGCTGACCGGTTACTTGGTTCGCTTGGAAATCTCTGAGCCACAGCAGAGCACGAAGATTTTCACGGTAGCCCGGCCAGAGGAAGTGCCCATCTTCGCTGTCGCGTTGGAACCAGTTCACGTGGGCGAAGATAGGACGTTCCCTTAGCTGGCTCATAATGTTAATCCAGTGCTGTGCATAGTCGCCTTCGGCGTATGACATGAAGGGGCGCATAGACATGGGGTCGTAGCGCAGGACACCTTCAAGACCTTCTGCGGCAAAAGTTGCTTCTGCCCCCAGGGTTAGGCCATCGTAGATTCCTTCAACGTAATCGGTAATGGCGCGGATCAGTGGCTCGCGATCGCGTGCTCTGCCTCCGAAGATAATCGCGTCGATAGGCACTCCGGCAGGGGCAAAAGCGTCCTCGGCTACCGTCGTGACGTTGGTAAGGGCAGTAGTGAAACGGCTATTTGGGTGTGCCCAAGGTTTCGTT
Organism: Actinomycetaceae bacterium; assembly: GCA_030532515.1. Lineage (GTDB taxonomy): Bacteria > Actinomycetota > Actinomycetes > Actinomycetales > Actinomycetaceae > Gleimia. The sequence continues at coordinate 13,996 of JAUNKY010000025.1, read as the reverse complement.
AGGTCAGCTTCGGATCGTTCACTGATGAGGGCTCCGGTCCAGTCCCGCCACCCCTGTAGGTCTTCTGGATATGTGGGGGTTTTGCCTTCCCACCAGACTTCTTGAGTGTTCTCGTTGTAAGCAACGTTCGTGAAAATCGCTCCCGACGTGGGATGGATGGCATCTAATGCTGCCGGGTTAGTTTTTTCATTGGTATCCTTGGCAACCCCGAAAACGCCATTTTCAGGGTTCATTCCGTAAAGACGCCCATCTTCACCAATCCACATCCAAACGATATCGTCGCCGTAAAACTCGACCTTGTAGCGTTCGCCTAAGGCAGTTGGAGGAAGTGTCATTGCCAGGTTGGTTTTGCCTGAAGCAGAGGGGAAACCACCACAGATGTGGTAGGTTTTTCCAGTTTCCTTGTCAACAATGCCTAAGAGCATAAACTGCTCAGCAAGGAATTTTCCGCTGACCCACCCGTCATAAGATGCTTGTCGCAGTCCGTGGGCGATCTTACCAAGCAGTGCATTGCCGCCGTATGCTGAACCGTAGTGGAGGATAGTACGTTCGTCGGCGATAGTAGCGAATAAGCGTTGGTCGTCAGCGGTTCCGTGGCCCAGTTTGTCGATGTCTCCGGAAACGTGGACTGCTTTGACGAAGAAGTTAGGGTCTTCTAGCTGAGAAAAGAAGTCGATACCTACGCGGGCCATGCGAATCATCTGAAGGACGACGATACGATTATCCGTAAGTTCAACGCCAGCTGCATATTGTTCTAAAGGACAACCGGGGACTGCCATCAGATAAGGAACTACATACATGGTCTTATTCTCTGAAGCGCCACGCATACGCTCAATTAAGCTCGCTTTAACTTGGTCAGATGGCTGCCAGTTGTTGTAGACGCCACGGTCTTTTTCGTTTGCGGTAGCTACAACTGTGCGTTCTTCGGAACGGGCGGTATCTTTTGGATGTGAGCGAGCGTAGAAACAACCGGTGCCTACGGGAAGAAGTTCGCCTGCTTCCAGGGCTTCTGCTAAGAGACGTTCGTTGTCTGCAGAGCTGATTACCTCTACTCGATCAGGTTGCGTGATAGCTGCCCATTCTTTGACGAAACTGAGGATTGCTTCGTTAGCGATACCGCCTTGTTCTAGGACTTTTTCGATAGTTGTCATGTTTCCTCTTTGTGATTGAAACGAATACCCATCAAGAAGTTCTTGATAACCAATAATTTAACTACGTTGTGACGTAGATTCAAGATTTGATTGGACGAAAACTGTCTTTTAGATACGTATGTGAAGAATGTTTTGGTGCGAATGAGTCAAATGTCCTAATAGGCATTTGCTAAGATTTAGATATGTCTGAACTAAATATCTCTGCCAGCTATCAAAACTATTTAAAGACGATCTGGACCCTCTCGGAATGGTCTAAGACTCCAGTTACAGCCTCTGAGATCGCCCAGCGTGCTGGAGTGAAGATATCTTCTGCCTCAGACGCCATTAAACGTTTGAAGGCCCAAGGATTGGTAGTCCATACCCCATATGGGGCCGTTTCTCTAACGCCGGCTGGGAAACGCATTGCCATTGAAGTCGTGCGTCGCCATCGCCTAATTGAAACCTACCTAGTTGAAGAACTTGGCTACACTTGGGACCAAGTCCATGCAGAGGCAGATAATTTGGAACACTATGTTTCAGAGTTCTTTATCGCCAAAATCGATGAAAAATTGGGGTTTCCAACCGCCGACCCCCACGGGGATCCAATCCCAAACGATGCTGGCAAAATCGAGAAACACCCTCTACGGCGCCTTACCGAAATAGACGCTGGGGCAACTGTTGTGGTTAAGAGAGTCTTTGATGAAGACGCGCAGCTATTGCAATATTTTGCTTCGCAAGGGGTGGAACTTGGTTCTGAACTAACTGTTAAAGGCTCTCATCCATATGCGGAGGCTACCGAATTTGAAACCGCCTCCGGGAAAATTATTACACTAGGTAAGGTTGCTACAGACGCAGTTCTGGTTGCGCAACATGAGAGCTAAGTGACTCTGAAACCAATTGTCCAATACGTTAAACTAGCTGAAGGGAAGAGACCACTGGATGGTCGCCGCCTGCTTTAGCAGGGGGAGGAACGTCCGGACTCCACAGGACACGGTGGTGGCTAACGGCCACCCGGGGTGACCCGCGGGCTAGTGCCACAGAGAACAGACCGCTGCTTCGCAACCGAAGTGAGGCAGTAAGGGTGAAACGGTGGTGTAAGAGACCACCAGAAGTTCAGGTGACTGAACTTGCTAGGTAAACCCCACCGGGAGCAAAACCAAGTAGTACACTGGGCTGTCCGTTCAAAGTGTACGGGTAGGTTGCTTGACTTTGCTGGTAACGGCAAAGCTAGATAGATGGCCATCGAAAAGGCAGGCGGTAACGCGCCTTAGAACAGAATCCGGCTTATAGGTGGTCTCTTCCCGCTAATCTTTAACCATTCAGAAAATTTAAAAATTTTGTGCTTCCAAAGTAGTAATTTAGGTCAAAATCTGGGTATACACTAAAGTGTTCAAACCAGCTTAAAACTCAGCTAAATAATGAAAGAAGCTGGCACCTACAACCGGATCGGAACACTATGAAACACCTAAATAATGCTTCCCGTTGGTTAGCAACTACCGGCCTATTCACTGCCGCAATCGGTTTGTTAGCAGGCTCCCCATCTGATTCCATGGACTCACTTCCCGGGATCTTAGCTGCCTCAGTTCCCACTGCGCTGGTCCTGGGAATTCTCAGTTTTGTAGCGTTCCTAGTCACCAGCTTGCTAGATAAAACTAAAGAACGCCCGGTCAGCTACATTCCTGCTTTGGGACTGGGGGCTTTAGCGCTGGTAAACATTGTTTTACTCATCGTAGTCCGCTCTTTAGCCACTGGATCAGCCTTCACCTTAGGACAGGTGCTGATCCTGGGCGGAATTTTGCCACTTACCTTCGCGGCAACCTTCTCATCTTTCGAAACCAGCGCTCGCGTAGCAGAGCAGAAGAAGCAACAGCAGCGTTAAAGCACAGCTTTACCAGTAAGTGGTCTAAGCTGGAAAGAAACGGTGGCTGGGCTGGAAAACACCGGCTGGTATGCTAAGTTCACGAAGGAGCGTTCCCATGAAATACCTGCAGAATGCAAGCTTATGGTTGGTAGCTGTAAGCGCAGTGCTACTGGCCGTGGGCTTAGTAGTCGCAGATGTGCTAAAACCACCTCCAAACAGCCTGTTTATAGGGATTTTTGCAACCACTCCGGGCTCGCTCATCACTGGGGCAGTGGGGCTAGTGGGCCTGCTAGTTAGCTGGCTGGTACTACGCAGCTTCAAAACACCCCCCAGCTTCATTCCAGCAGCAATTCTATTTGTTGCAGCGCTGTTGCTATTTTTATTCTTGCAACTTGGCCGCACCTGGGTGACAGATTTAGAAAGCGCTCTAAAGCTCTTTTACGGATACGGCATGCTGGTACCAATTCTCTTAGCAAGCGTGCTTTCTCTAATCGAAAACGCGGTGAGAAAGCTCCGTAAGCCACAGCCGGGGCAAGCCTAAACTGCAAAAAACGATAACTCGTATCAAAAGTCGATTTAGATACGAGTTATCGTCAAAAACAGCTTAAAAATAGGGATAACTCGTATCAAAAATCTATTCTGATACGAGTTATCCCTATTAAAATATCCAAAAGTGCCTAGAAGCAAGCAAACTCAGAGGCGTTCTATAGCCTCAAAAGGCTACTTATTCCCGTAACGCCACTGCGTATAAAACGCCGCCACCAAACTAAATAGAGCAGCCACCCCAAAAGGAATCACCGCACCTAAAATCCACGGCAAAACGTACGCAGCGTACTCACCCTGTACCCCAATCGTCTGCAGTACCAGATAAGTCAGTGACGCCACTAGAGCTAACACCAGAAAAATGAAAGCACCAGCATAAGACTGCGCAGTCTTATAAGGCGATTCAATCTGTACATTAGCTGCCGGGGAAGCACCCACCTCGGGAAGCGCAGCTTCAGCAGGGAGCTGCTCCTGCGTAGCCGGCGAGGTAGCCGTCGCCTGACCAGCAAGCAAAGCCTGCTCAGCTAAAGCAGCCAACGTTGTTTTACGACGCTTATCGCCCCATAAACTTAGCGGCAAACTGATTAGGAAAAACAGCACCGCACTGGGAAAAGCGATGATCACAAAATACGCCGGCGAAGTAGCCGCAGACTGCGCACTGTAACTGGTAGTAGCAAAAGCGATTAAACCAGCCAACATGGTCAGCGCACTGGCGAGCATTAAAAACTTGGCGTTACGAAAAATAGAACGCATCAAATTACTCTCAAACTCAGTCTAAACTTGCTTCTCACACATGCTGAGAAGCAAATAGAGCCGCCCCAACAATCCCCGCCGTATTTCGCAAAGCTGCCGGATAAATCGGAGCACGCAACTTCAAATGAGGCAAGAACAAGTGGTGGTTCTCGCTCACGCCACCACCCACAATGAAGACATCTGGGCTAAAGAGCATTTCTACGTGAGAGTAGTAGCGTTGCAAACGCGGAATCCACTCTTCGTAAGTCCAACCGTGCTTAGTCTTCTGACCGGCAGAAACCTGGGTTTCCGCATCGAAACCATCCAACTCCAAGTGTCCCAATTCCGCATTTGGCCACAGCTTCCCATCCAAAATGAAAGCCGAACCAACCCCGGTTCCCAAAGTCGTCACGATAACTGCACCGGGAACTCCCTTAGCAGCACCGTAAACAGCTTCAGCCAAACCAGCTGCGTCAGCATCGTTCACCGCGGTAATCGGACGCCCCAGAGTCTGTTCCATCAGATCAGAAACGTTCTGACCTGCCCAAGACTGATCCAGGTTAGCGATAAACGGAATCACATTGTGAATCACCGGACCAGGGAAGGTAATCCCCACCGGAACCTCAGCGGAAATCTCTAGCTCTTCCAAAAGCTCCTTACAAGCCTGCGCCACCGCCTGCGGCGTAGCTGGTTGTGGGGTAGGGCGGTAGGCAGATTCGCCTACATATTCACCAGTTTCCAAGTTAACTAAAGCGCCCTTAACACCAGAACCACCAATATCGATCCCGAAAGCTACTTTAACGTCGGACATTTACCGCTCCTTTGCTAGAAGTTGAATCTGGCAAAATTCTAGCGTAAAAAAGTTGCCCTCTATACCGAGTTAGGGGGCAACTTTTTCACTTTTTAGATTACTACGGGGGATTTATGGCAACGTGAGGATTTCGTAACCGTCCTCGGTAACTACTACCGTATGCTCAAACTGCGCGGTTCGAGACCGGTCGGAAGTAACCACCGTCCAGTTATCATCCCACTGCTGCCAAGTGTATTCACCCAGCGTCAACATCGGCTCAACAGTGAAAACCATGCCAACTTCCATCAACGTATTATGTGCTGGAGCCGCATCGTAATGAGGCACAATCAAACCCGAGTGGAAAGCTTCACCCACACCATGCCCGGTGTAATCGCGAACCACCCCGTAATCAAAACGCTTCGCATACTTTTCAATCACGCGCCCAATCACGTTAATCTCACGCCCCGGACCAATGGCCTTCAAACCGCGCAACATCGCCTGTTCTGTACGCTCACATAGCAGGCGAGATTCTTCATCTACCTCACCGACGTAGAACATTGCGCAAGTATCACCGTGCACCCCATCGATATAAGCCGTCACGTCAATATTGACAATGTCGCCTTCTTCTAAAGGACGCGCATCAGGAATCCCGTGGCAAATCACTTCATTTACCGAAGTACAGCAAGACTTTGGAAATCCCATGTAATCCAAGCAGGAAGGGTACGCGCCATGGGAAATAATGTAGTCGTGCACAATCGCATCTAACTCATCTGTAGTCACCCCCGGCTTAACCGCGGCACCTGCCGCTTGCATGGCCCGGGCCGCAATCTGCCCGGCTCGACGAATTTTTTCAATCGTCTCAGGGCTCTTAACATCAGAAGCAGTTACAACTTCCGGGCCATCGTGGAAAAGATACTCGGGGCGTTCAATCTGTGCTGGCACTGCCCGCTTGGCAGAAACCACACCAGGCTGGGTATTGCCCAAAGGAGCACGCAAAGCAAGTTTAGAAGCAGACATGATTACTCCGATCGGTAGTTAGATTCAGCAGGGAAAGAACCGTCTTTCACAGCCTGGCAATACTCTGCCGTGGCCTGTTGCAAAGCTTCCCCAAGCTCGGCGAAACGGCGGACGAAACTAGGAACCCACGGGGTCATCCCAGCCATATCAGACCAGACTAGCACCTGCCCGTCAGTATCCGGACCAGCCCCAATCCCGATAACTGGAATATCCAGCAGCTTGGTGATCTCTGCAGCTAGGGGAGCCGGCACCAGTTCAAGCACCAGCATACAAATCCCGGCAGCTTGTAAAGCCAGCGCGTCATCGATTACCTGCTGGCGAGCATCGCCGCGGCCCTGCATCCTCGGCCCCCCTAGAGTATTTTCAGATTGGGGAGTGAACCCTAAGTGCCCCACCACAGGAATTCCCGAGGACGCCAACAAACGCACCGCTTCAACCCGGGCGGCCCCGCCCTCTAACTTCACAGAATTAGCTCCCTGCTTCATCAGCTTCGCTGCTGATAGGAAGGCTTGCTCGGGGCTGGCTTCATAGGAACCAAAAGGCAGATCAGCTACCACAAACGGTTTTGTCACCGCATGCGCAACCGCGCGGGTAGCAGTTTCCATATTCTCTAAAGACACTTCCAAAGTACCCTGGTAGCCCAGCATAACATTGCCGTAAGAATCGCCTACCAGCAGGATATCCACGCCACCAGCTTCTAAAATTCGGGCAGTTAGCGCATCGTAGGCCGTTAGCATCGTGAGCTTACGCCCCGCCAACTTCGCCTGCCGCAAATGATGGGTACGCCAAATTTTAGGTTCTTTAAACTCTACATTTCCTTTTTCAGTATTCATAACCTCAATTATGGTTCTTTTCGCAAACTTTGCCTACTTTCTTTCACCGAAAACTATCTGATTTGCACAATCGCTATAAAAAACCATTTGCTAAGCCAGTATTAACCGCGCCACTAGATTCCCTTAATAAGCCGAATCGCGCTATCTTAGTAGGTGGAAATGTCACTGTTAAGGATGAGAAGCATGGCCTTAGAAAACGAAGAGTTGGAAGTTAACCCACTGGACGAAAACCAGATGGAATCCATTATCTCCCGCGCTTTAAAAGCAATTATTAACGCTGAAAGCCTCAAAGAATTCCAAGAGGTTAAAAAACTCCACTTCGGCGACACCTCAGCAGTCGCATTAGCTTCTAAAGCTATCGGACGCTTGCCCGGTACCGACCGTGCGGCAGCCGGTAAAGCCTTGGGTAAAGTCCGCGCCGCCATCCAAGCGGCCCTAAACGAACGCCAAGAAGTTCTTGAAGCAGCTGACGAAGCACGTGTTCTGGCTGAAGAAACCGTGGACATCACCGCCCCCGTCAGCCGGGCATTAGAGGGTGCCCGTCACCCACTGGAAACCCTCATGGACGATATTTCAGACTTCTTCGTCTCTATGGGATGGGATATTGCAGAAGGGCCAGAACTTGAACACGAATGGTTCAACTTTGATGCGCTGAACTTCGACATTGATCACCCAGCCCGCCAAATGCAAGACACCTTCTACATCGACGGCACCACCGTGGGCGGGGAAGACCCAGCAGACGGACACCTGGTAATGCGTACCCACACTTCACCAGTGCAGGCCCGCACAATGCTCCAACGCGACGTGCCAATTTACGTAGCCTGTCCTGGAAAAGTATTCCGCTCTGATGAATTGGATGCCACCCACACTCCGGTATTCCACCAAGTTGAGGGTCTGGCAGTAGATAAGGGACTCACCATGGCGCACCTAAAGGGCGTCTTAGACCACTTCGCCAAAGCCATGTTCGGCCCCGAAGCGAAAACCCGCTTGCGACCTTCTTTCTTCCCCTTTACGGAACCATCAGCGGAAATGGACCTGTGGTTCCCCCAGAAAAAGGGTGGCGCTGGCTGGATTGAATGGGGTGGCTGTGGCATGGTGAACCCCAATGTGCTCCGCGCCTGTGGCATTGACCCAGAAGTATACTCTGGCTTCGCATTCGGCATGGGGATCGAACGCACCCTGATGCTACGACACTCCATCGCAGACATGCATGACATCGTTGAGGGCGACCAACGCTTCTCCCTCCAGTTCGGCACTAACGGAAAGGGAAACTGAAATGCCTAACGTTCCAATTCAATGGTTGAAAGACCACGTTGAGGTCCTTCCCGGCACCAACCCAGAAAAACTAGCAGCCGACCTGGTCAAAGTAGGTTTGGAAGAAGAAACCATCCACCCAGCACAGGTAAAAGGCCCGCTGGTAGTGGGACGCGTACTTACCAAAACCCCTGAAGAACAATCAAACGGCAAAACGATTAACTACTGTCGCGTTGACGTAGGCGTCCACAACGACGCTCCAGGAACCGGTAAAGAACCTTCCGACCTGCCCTCGCGTTCCATCATTTGCGGCGCACACAACTTCAAAGAAGGCGATCTGGTAGCCGTGATCCTTCCCGGTGGCGTTTTACCCGGAAACTTCGAGATCGCAACCCGGAAAACCTACGGCCACATCTCTGACGGCATGATCTGTTCTACCAAAGAACTGGGACTTCCCGGAGAAGGCCACGGCATCATCGTTCTGAATGAAGAATACGATGTCAACGAGCTACCCGGCATTGGCGAAGACCTCATCGAATTCCTGGGCCTGGGGCAAGAACTATTGGAAATCAATGTCACCCCAGACCGCGGCTACTGTTTCTCAATGCGCGGTATTGCCCGCGAATACAGCCACTCCACCGGCGCCAAGTACACTGACCCGGGTCTGGCTGAAAACTACGGGAAAGAAATCCCCGCCGCTTCTGCAACGGGTTTCCCAGTTGAAGTCGACGACCAAAGTCCAATCCGCGGAAACGTGGGTTGCGACCGCTTCGTCACCCGCATCGTGCGTGGTCTAAACCCGGCAGCAACAACACCAAAGTGGCTGGTAGAGCGCCTGGAAGCCATGGGAATGCGCTCAATTTCCCTAGCCGTAGACGCCACCAACTACGTCATGTTGGACTTGGGTCAGCCGCTACACGCCTATGATCTGGACCTGGTATCCGCCCCTATCGTGGTGCGCCGCGCCCTCGAAAATGAAAAACTCACCACCCTGGATGACGTGACACGCGAACTGCACCCCGAGGACCTGCTCATCACCGACTCACCCAACGGACAAAAGGGAAGTCGCGTGCTGGGACTGGCCGGGGTAATGGGCGGACAGGAAACGGAAGTAACTGAAAAAACCGTGGACGTGCTGATTGAAGCCGCCCACTTTGACTCGGTTTCTATCGCCCGCGCTGCCCGCCGCCACCGCATCCCTTCCGAAGCAGCCAAGCGGTTCGAACGTGGGGTAGACCCACTACTTCCAGCCGTTGCAGCCCAACGCGTAGTTGACCTGCTGGTCGAATACGGTGGAGGCACTGCCGACGCAGCCGTTTCTGACTACAACCAAGTTAAAGCCGCCACCCAGATTCTCATGCCCGTATCTGAACCGGCACGACTCACCGGCGTAGACTACCCGGCACAACGCGTCGTAGAAATTCTTGAAACTATCGGCGCAAAGGTGGAAACCCAGGGCGAAAACCTGCTGGTAACGGTACCAACCTGGCGTCCGGATATTACCGAAGCCTGCCACCTGGTAGAAGAAGTAGCGCGCCTGGACGGATACGATAACATCGCACCCGTACTTCCCGTAGCACCCGCCGGAGCCGGCCTGCCCGAACGTGTCAAGTCACGTCGCCAGATTGCCCAAACGCTAGCAGACCGCGGCTTCGTTCAAGTACTGTCATACCCATTCGTAGGCGATGCCTGGGACCGCTGCCAGATTCCTGCAAATGACGCGCGCCGCCAAGCAGTGAAACTACGCAACCCACTGGTGGAAAGCCAACCCTACCTGCGTACTTCCGTGCTTGACTCCCTGCTGGATATTGCTCAGCGCAACGCCTCCCGCGGAGCTGAGTCTATCCGCGTTTTCGAACTGGGCATGGTTACCTTGCCACAGGGCGTCAAACCAGCTGGCATTCCTTCCGCTGCGCAGCGCCCCCATCCAAAGGAAATCGGTGAGCTGCACCGCGGCACCCCGAAGCAGCCGTGGCACCTGGGGATGGTACTGGGCGGGGCTGCCACCGCGAACAACGTGCTAGTTGGCAAACGTAACTTCGACTGGGCAGACATTTTAGAAGTCGCTAAACTGGTTGCTTCCACCGTGGGGGTCAAACTGGAAGTTACCCAGCTGTACCGGGCAGAAGTAAGTAAAGAACAGCCTAAGCCAGTTGCCTCCCCAGCTGACACCGCTCCGTGGCACCCAGGCCGCTGCGCTAACCTCTTCGTCCGCGAAGGAAAACGTTTGGTTGAAGTAGGGCGCGCCGGTGAACTACATCCACGAGTCGTGAAGAACTACGGTTTGCCAGCTCGCTCAGTGGCAATGGAACTGGATTTGGAAGCGTTGTTCAAGCTCTCTCCAAAGAACCCCATTCAAGTAAAGCCAGTTTCGACCTTCCCCGTAGTGAAGGAAGATATCGCGGTAGTTGTCGATCAGCAGATTCCAATTTCGGATCTACTGAACGAAATCCTCTCTGCCGGCGGGGAACTGTTGGAACAGGTAGCCCTCTTTGACGAATACGTGGGTTCACAAGTTGAAGCTGGGAAGCGTTCCTTGGCATTCGCACTGCGTATGCGCGCAGCTGACCGAACTTTGGCAGCTGACGAAACTGCCTCTTTGCGTGCGAAAATCATGGAACTTTTGGAAAAGAAATTCGACGCAAAACTGCGTGGCTAAAAGCCCTAAAAACCGGGGATTTTAGATAATTTAGCAGGGTTCCCTCCCTCATAAAATGTCACTTTTGGGACTTTTTGAGGTGAGGGAACCCCACTTTATAAGGCACTATAGTTTTATGAAGTTTCTAGTTACATACGCTTCTCGGCATGGCTCCACCGCCGAGATTGCGAAGACAATTGCTGATGAGCTAACTGCTGGCGGACTCGACGTAGAGTTACGCGAAGTTTCTACGGTAAGTTCAGTTGAGAAGTACGACGCCTTGGTTATGGGCTCAGCTGTTTACACCACCCAGTGGGTTGGGGAAATGCGTAACTTTATCAAGCAGTTTGAAGCTTCTTTGGTGCAAAAACCAGTGTGGGCTTTCTCAGTAGGTCTATCCGGGGTGCCTCGCTCAAGCGCGAATGACCCAGTACGTGTTGGCCCCGTTTTGCTGCGTCTCAAGTCGCGTGATCACCGGACTTTCGCGGGGGCTCTAAAGCCGAAAGAACTCTCTTGGCGCGAACGCTCCCAAGCCCGTTTAGGTGGGGCGATTGAAGGGGACTTCCGCAATTGGGAGGAAATTCGCGCCTGGGCCCGCGGTATCGTTGAGGAATCCAAAACCCTCTAGGATGACTGTGGCTAACCCCGAAACTGAAAAAACCGGCAGCAGCAAGCCAACTCCGGTAAGCAAGAATCGCCGGCACGCGATTATCGAAGAGATCCTTTCCACGGAAATCATCGCTTCACAGCCGGAACTGCAAGAAGCCTTAGAAGCCCGCGGTATCTTCGTAGCCCAAGCAACGCTTTCCCGTGACCTAATTGAGGTGCGCGCTACGAAAGTTCGCGACATCAGCGGCCGGCAGGTCTATGTTTTGGCATCCCAAGCTGGGCATGCTTCGCTTAGTGAAGAAGCCGGGGAACAGAAACTGCGTCGCTGGGCAGAAGAACTGCTGGTTGGGGTAGCGCAGGCTGAGAACCTTCTGGTTCTGCGCACTCCTGCAGGAGCAGCGAATCTGTTAGCTGCCGCGTTAGATGCCGCCCGCTATGAAGATGTAGTGGGTTCGGTCGCTGGCGATGACACGATTATGGTGGTCTGCGTTTCTCAAAGCGCGGCTGCGCATATTGCTGACAAGTTACTTTCTTTCGGGAAATAAGCAAACTTCTCAAAGTCCGGTTAGCTATTTTGCGCCGTATGAGAGAAACTATTAGAGGTGCTACATAGAGCACCTCTTTTTTAGTATTAGAACGCAATAAGGAAGGCAAAGCAGTGACTGACATTATTGAAGAACTGCAGTGGCGTGGATTAATCCGTCAACACACCGACCTCGAGAAACTTCGCGAGGCCCTGAACAACGGTCCCGTGACCTTCTATTGCGGCTATGATCCAACTGCGCCGTCACTACATCACGGACACTTAGTGCAGCTAATTTTGATGCGCCACCTGCAGAACGCGGGGCACCGTCCGCTGGCACTTGTTGGTGGGGCCACCGGTTTGATTGGTGATCCCCGCATGTCCGGCGAACGCACTTTGCAACCACGTGAAGTAGTGGCAGGTTGGGTTGATAAGTTACGTTCCCAGATTGAACGCTTCCTCTCTTTCGAGGGCGACAATGCAGCCGTCATGGTTAACAACCTGGATTGGACATCCGAACTATCGGCAATTGATTTACTGCGTGACCTGGGCAAATACTTCCGTTTAGGCACCATGTTGAAGAAGGATGCGGTAGCTCGCCGTCTGGCTTCAGATGAAGGTATTTCCTACACTGAGTTTTCCTACCAAATTCTGCAGGCAAATGACTTCTTGCAGCTCTACCGTCGCTACGGATGTACTTTGGAAACCGGTGGTGACGATCAGTGGGGCAACCTGATTGGTGGCCTGGATCTTATCCACCGCACTGAAGGTGCGGACGTACACGTAATGACCACCCCGTTGATCACTAAGGCAGACGGGACTAAGTTCGGTAAGTCTGAAGGTGGAGCGATTTGGCTGTCTGCAGATTTGCTGTCTCCATACGCTTTCTACCAGTTCTGGTTGAATGTAGACGACGCTGACGTAGTGCGTTTCCTAAAGGTCTTTACCTTCTTAGACCGAGCTGAAATTGAGCGTTTGGAAGCCGCGGTAGCAGCTGAACCATTCCATCGCGAAGCCCAGAAAGCTCTGGCAGCCTCTGTAACTGAACTGGTACACGGCGCTGATGAGCTGGCGCGTGTGTTGGCTGCTACTGAAGCGCTCTGGGGCAGTGGCGATCTGCGCTCGGTTGATGCCGCAACACTGGCATCGGCCACTTCACATCTGCCAGCTGGATCGGTAACTTTGGGTGAGGCAACTATTGTGGACGCTTTAGTTGCTGCCGGTTTGGAAAAGGGCCGTGGGGCGGCGCGTCGCACGGTTGAATCTGGTGGGGCTTACGTTAATAACGTCAAGGTGGCTGATCCGGATGCGCCGCTTAGTGCAGCAGACCAGTTGGCAGACGGCACTATTTTGATCCGTAAGGGCCGTCGTAACCTGGCTGTCATTGCGGTAGAAAACGCCTAAGAACGCAGGTTATTGACTGCACTGAAAGTTAGCTAACGGAACGGACTGATAATGAAGCTGAAGCGACTTGCCAGCCTAACGGTGATTCTGGGGGTAGCCACTACCGCTTTGACGGGGTGTTTTGGAAACTCTGCTCATAAGGGACTGCAAAATGCGGTTGCTGAGAGTAGTCCTGAAATCGCAGGCGTTGAGGTAACTGAACACGCTAACGACAGTGAAAATCTGCTCATGATTGTGAAGCTCAAAGGACAGCAGTTGAGCGCCGAGGAACTAAAGCAAGTCCTGGACACTGTTAAAGCTGAGGCGAAGACGGGGTATAAGACGCTTTCGGTGAACTTCTATTCCGACAAGGATGAGAAGGTGAATGTTTGTCCCTTAGCGAAAACTATTGGAGTTGCGCCTGAAGATTGCGTGGCGGGCATCGTAGTTTTTAAAGCTCCAGAAGCTAAATAATGAATAATCCCCTGGAAAAGCAGTGGCTGCTTTGACCAGGGGATTATTTTTAGTGTCGTTTGGGGTGCTGGTGCGGATATTTAACTTTATCGGGTAGAAATTTGCAGTTTTGTGGGGTGGTTCACGTCTGATGAATTTGTTTTCTGTGGGTGGATGCGGGTAGAGTTAAGTGTGTTGCGCTTGAGCTTGTTGGTTTGGGTGTAGATGCC